>NZ_SLXH01000029.1 GCF_004341365.1 Simplicispira metamorpha
GCACCGCCCCAGCCCGTGGCCGTCACGGGGAACAAGGACTTGGATGCTGTGTTGTGGCTGCGCCAGGTCGTGCAGACGGGGGATGGCGCCCTGATTGCCAAGGCCATGCAGGCCGCCGAGCGCATCAAGACCCCGGCCAAAGAGCTGGAAAAGCGCTACGGGGACTTCCTCATGCGCCAGAGTGGCGGCAACACCATGCGCGCCGTGTTTGGCAGCATGGGCTTTGCCGACCTCAAGGGGCTGGCCGAGCGGGTGCTGGACAAGCAGGCCCGCAAGCGCGAGGCACTGGCCCGGTTTGGCAGTGAGCAGGCGGTGTTTGCCGAGACTGTGCCCGAGCGGTTTTGCATGGATGCGCTGGCGCTGGTGCCGGTGGCCACCAAGGGCTGGCGCGAGTACGACCAGGCCCAGGCCAATGCCGCGTTTGCCCAGCACCAGGACATGGCGCCGCACACCCTGGCCGACTGCCTGCACGAGCTGGAATTCTGGGATGCGCTCTACCGCCTGCGCAACGGCTGGGACAACGCGGGGGACGACCTGCCCGAGGTCAGTGCCCGGCGCCACTACATCGAGGCCCACTGCCTGGCCAGCATCCGGCCCAAGACCCGCGACGAGGCCAAGGCCGTGCTGCGCTACATGGCCGCGCACGAGATGTTCGACCGCAACGAGACGGATGCCGTGCTGGAGAACCTGGTGGGGTAGGTTGGTGCAACCCGGGGTTGCAGACGAGGTGCGTCAGTGGGCGGCTTTCGGCCACAAGCAGCCATTAGTTATGCACTTCATCGTCAAGATGGACGATGGCACGCCCGTTGATCTACATACGCTTCCAAGTTATCCATCTGACAACTGCAGTTGGCTTGTTGTCTAAATCTAGGAAACAACGGGAGTACAGCAATGGCAGTCAACGGCGTAAATCGCATCATCGTGGCAGTGCGCGACCTAGAGAGGTCGAAGTCTTATTACTCCGGTCTGCTTGGCGCGCATTTTTATGAGGCCAACTGGACTGGCGAGCCGTTTGGAATCGAAGTCGCGATCAGCTGGAATGCGGGTATCGAGCTATGTGCCCCGATTCCTGGACGGGAGCGCAATTGTGCTCTGACACCTTTCCTCGACCAGCAGGGTGAAGGTATCCTCAATGTCGTTTTCAATGTCGCAAATGCCGACGACGCTTTGCAGCGGGCAAAAGCGGCCGATATTCAGACCATAAATGCTGTTGACTACACCCAAGCGGAGATCGATGAGCACTTAAGCGGACTGTTCTCACGGTACAAGGAGTACTTTCTCAATACTGGGGCTCAGTGCGGCTATGGCATCACGCTTGGCCAATTCGAGACCAAGGGCTGAACTTATCGGCGGTCCGCTTTGGGTCGATTCCAGTCGGCCACACCACCGTAAACGAGCGCCACCGAGGTGGCCCAGCAATCTTGGCTGTATTTCAAACCTGATCATCACCGACCCGGCCCCGTGCCGGGTTTTTGCTTTGGGCGCGCAGCTCAACTTCCGCCAGTGGCGGGAGTCAAGTTCCCGCAGGCTGTGGGATTGGCCCTGGTGCCGGTGAAACCCCAGGTTGCAGCGCCGAACATGGGCGCCCCCTTGTAGGGTTTTACTGCGGCGCTGTGCGCGGGGAGACTTCGGGGAACAATTCACGAAGGGGTAGCTGCTATGTTTGGTTTCAAGCCACGCGAGAAGGACAATGGGAGAGGCACTGCCGCGAAAGGGGAGGGGCTTGGGTTCCACCCCGAGCAGTATCGGGCAATGCGGCAGGCATCGGATGCTGCTGCGAAAGAGCCAGGGCAAGGGCCAGGACTTGGATTTCACCCTGGTCGCCGTCAGGCACCGGACTCTATTCCGGCCATGGTGGCACCGGGCGAGTTCATCTTGCCGCCTGACACCGTGCATGCCATGGGCGGTAAAGAGGCGCTGAACCAAGTGGTGCAGGCAACGCACACGCCAGCGCCGGTCAATGCGGATGTGCCCAGGGGATTTCATCCGCAGATGTTCTTTGCCAATGGCGGTGCGCCAGAGGATCAGCCACGGAGCAACAGCTTTGGCGATGCTGCGGCCGCCGCCGCAGACCGATCCGTCACGCAGGTGCAGGCGGCTGCGCCCACCGCGCCCAAGCCTGTTTCGCCTACCAACGCCTTTCCCCAGGCCAGTCCCAGCGCTGGGGCCAATGTGTATGGCGGCGCCGGCAAGGAGCTGGGCTCCAGTGGCACTTTCGCTGCCGGGGCTGAGCGCGTGATTGGCGCGCAGCCGCCCAAGCCACCGGCACCCGCGCCAGCGCAGGCCGCAGCCAGCCCACCCCCTGCCGCCCAGTCTGCCGGGCTCTCGTACATGGACAACAACGAGTCGGTTGGGCGGGGCATCAAGGATTCGTGGAACAAGGGCAATTACGGTGAGGCCGTCGGTAAAACGGTGGCGGGCACGGTGGGCATGTTCACGAACCCGCTGATTGACGGCGCTGCGAGTGCCTTTGAGGGTGCCAAGGGGGTGGGCCGTGGTTTGTTTGGCATCGAGTCTCCTGCGCAAGCTCCAGCGCCTACCAGCACCACAGCGCCCGGTGCGCAAGCGGGCGCAGGCGCTGGGCGGGGCGTGGTTAACCCGTCCATGGCCGAGCCATCGAAGCCTTTGCAGCAGCCCGGGCCAGCCAATGCGCCGTCTGGCACCGAGGTGATGCCTGGTGTTTACCGCAACGGCAACAGCTATGGGGACAGCGCCGGGGCGGCGTTGGCTGGCGCGCAGCCGGGTGGTTTGCCCAGCGCACAGAACATGGCGGCAGCGGAGAACTTGGCTCTTGGCTTCAAGCCCCGTTCAGCAGGCGCTTCTGCTCCCGAGCAGCCAGGACTTGGGTTTCATCCCGGCATGGCCGCGCCCCAGGTGGCCCACAGTGGTAACAGCTGGTCAGCGCAGAACGCGCTGCGCAATGCCCAGGTGTCGGCCAGCTCCATCATGAACAATGGTGGGCGCTGGGATCAGCACAAGGGCGTGTCGCCTGAGCGGGCCTATGCCGCTGCGATGGAGAACGCAGACTTTGCAGCGCGTGGTGCGCAGCCGGGCATGGATCAAGCCGCCATGCGCGAGAACGCGGCCACCCAGCGCGAGGGCATGCAGCAGGCTGGCTCCACGGCCCGGGCGCAGATGCAGGAGGTGGGGCAGAACAACCGCTTTGGCCAGACACAGGGCCTGGCGCGCGACAAGTTCGGCTTGGAGCAAGAAACGCAGGGGATCAAGAACCAAGGCGCATCACTCATCAGCGCCATGCAGGCGCAAATTGCGCAGGAGAAAGACCCGGCCAAGCGGCAGGCCATCGTGCAGCGGCTGCGGGAAATGCAGGGGCAGACACAGCCATCGGAATGGGGGGTGCAGGTCACGCCCACAACCAAGAACTTCGATGGCAGCACCAGCATGGGTAGCGTGATCCGCTTCAACAAGGCAACCGGGGCTGTGGAGCAGGTGCCTATGGGTGGGCGACGCTGAACCAGGCCATGCCCTGGTGCTCCACCGTCACGCCACAGTGCAACCCCCGGTTGCAGGGGGCACCACCAGAGCAGCGCCCGTGGGGGGCGCTCCTTGCTGAGCTGCCTATGCGGCAGTGAACGAGTTTTCACACAGAGAAACAGGCTTGCAAATTTTCTGAGCTGCCTATTCGGCAGTGAACACCGAAGTTGAAGCCGAAGACGGCACGGAACTTTTCTGAGCTGCCTATTCGGCAGTGAACAACGCAGGTCAAGGCCCACTTGTTGCGAGTATTTTCTGAGCTGCCTATTCGGCAGTGAACTGGGCAGGCTGGCGGGATTGGCGCATCCTCGTTTTCTGAGCTGCCTATTCGGCAGTGAACGCCGAGCTCGTGGGGCAAATCTCCCTCGCAATTTTCTGAGCTGCCTATTCGGCAGTGAACTTGACGTGGATCGCAAGGAATGGGCGCGAAACTTTCTGAGCTGCCTATTCGGCAGTGAACGCCGTGGCGGCTGCCGAGATGGCCTGCATGCTTTTCTGAGCTGCCTATTCGGCAGTGAACATGCACCGCAATGCCATCTTGCATGCCAGCGATTTCTGAGCTGCCTATTCGGCAGTGAACTGGGCGGCTGCACGGGCAGAGGCGTGGGAAAGTTTCTGAGCTGCCTATTCGGCAGTGAACCCGGCCACGGCACCGACTCTGCCACGCTGACATTTCTGAGCTGCCTATTCGGCAGTGAACGGAGCAGTTGATCCGCGTGGCATCGCTGCAATCTTTCTGAGCTGCCTATTCGGCAGTGAACATCGACAACGCCAAAAAAGTGGCCCTGCTGCATTTCTGAGCTGCCTATTCGGCAGTGAACATGCACTCGCCCCGTTCCAACTTCACCAGCCAGTTTCTGAGCTGCCTATTCGGCAGTGAACATCTTGAGGTCAGGGATGCCGTGGGCGTAGATTTTCTGAGCTGCCTATTCGGCAGTGAACGTGGCAGCGTTGTCGCGCAGTGCGGCTGCGGTTTTCTGAGCTGCCTATTCGGCAGTGAACGGCAGTGAGGTGCATGGTGGTGCTCCTGGTGCTTTCTGAGCTGCCTATTCGGCAGTGAACCGTTGAGGCCGAAGTGGTCCGCAACGTTCGTTTTTCTGAGCTGCCTATTCGGCAGTGAACGGAGGAAAAGCTGATGGAAACCATCGCCGAGTTTTCTGAGCTGCCTATTCGGCAGTGAATCAATGGTTCTCGTCTGGCTCCCAAGCCTGTCATTTCTGAGCTGCCTATTCGGCAGTGAACATGAGGAAAAAATCCAAGCTGCCGCTGCGGAATTTCTGAGCTGCCTATTCGGCAGTGAACATCTGGCCTGAACCGCCTGTGTTGCCTGCGCATTTCTGAGCTGCCTATTCGGCAGTGAACGGCAAACAGGCCCCGGCCTTCTATCCAGCGCATTTCTGAGCTGCCTATTCGGCAGTGAACGCGGGTGTTCGCAGGGTGCCGTTCACACGCAATTTCTGAGCTGCCTATTCGGCAGTGAACCTTTTTTGCGCAGCGCACGGCGCCACCAGATATTTTCTGAGCTGCCTATTCGGCAGTGAACCGGTCGCAGCAGGAGCAGCGACGGTTTGAAGTTTTCTGAGCTGCCTATTCGGCAGTGAACTAGAACCAGAAACGGGCAATTGATTGTCGCGCAACGAGAAAGCGCATGGTTGCGCGGCTTACCCTTTTTCTTTCCGCCAGAGCGACGAATTCGAAAAGGGTGCAAATTCTGTCGAAAACATCGCACCAAACCGCGCCACCAGCGTGACCACCCTGACGCAACGGGAAACGCTGGCGCTGTCCAAGCTGCTGGCCGGGGTGGTTCTGGCCTTTGGTGCGGGGAAGTAGTTTCCCGAGTCCGTAACAAAACCACAAAAAGACGTAACACAGACCGACCCCGCGTCGGTTTTGCTTTGTGGCGGGAATTTCCCCCGACAAAACTCTACATTCCAGTGGCGGTATCCACGCTGGTATCCAAGGAATCAGGCATTTGCTGGATGGTTACCAGCGCATGGTTAATAGGCCGGTTACCAACGAAACCGCACTTTTCTGGAGAGCACTTAACAGCCTGCTTAACAGCGAAAGCGCACTTTTCCGCAGGTGTTTCCAGCCGCAGGTTTCCAAGCGGGTTTCCACGGGAACCTGTCAAAACCTTACCTTCGGGACGGTGCGCAAGGATGCGGTACGCGGTCTGGTGCGCACGGAAAGCGGCGTGTGAACCTGTCAAAACTTTACATCTTGGGCGGTACGCAAAGAGGTGGTACGCAAGCTGGTACGCACGGAATCGGGGGCGCTGGCGCAGGTTTGTGCTGGCAGGTTAGCGCCGTGGTTAGCGCGTAAACAAGGTACTGGTAAACAGCGGGGTAAACAAGAAATCGGGCGTTTGCGGGAGCTGGACCGCGCTGGCGGTTGTGCCTGGCAGGCCGATCAGTGCACCGCGCACGACAACCATATCCATGATGAAGATGGGTAGCTTTTGATCCATGACCTACCGCATAGATACCCAACCTGCCTATGAGGGGGAGATTCACCACCCACAGCCCCAAGCATTTGCAATGCAATGGGACAGCATGAGGAAACCTCCCAATTGGCATCAAACTTATGTGTTCTCATAAGATCAAAAATTGGGGTTTTTGAACAATTTCTGATTGAATTGACCCGGTAAGGGCGTTAATTTTAACCAAGGAGCCAAACTGAACATGTGCTCGATAGCATCGCGCAAAATCTGTTCCCATAAGAACAATCCTTCTGGATAATCACACGGAAACCTCCAAAAATGTTCCTAAAAGAACACCTTTATGAACATCACTAGCGAATCACTTGCCACTTTGGCCAGTCAACTGATGACTGAGCGCAAGCGTCAGAAGCTCTCGCGCGAGCAGGCTGCGGCGGTGTGCAATGTCAGCACCTCGTTCATCCGTGATGCGGAAAGCAACCCCGCACGTTGCTCGTTAGGCAAACTACTCCTGCTGATGCGTGGCCTGGGCCTGAGCCTGCAAGCTGAAGGCTGGTCCGACGAGCCACAGGCGACCCAGGCGGCTGCCGCTGAAGGGTCAGGCCCCGCATGATCCGCCTGCGCGTGTGGGCCAATGCGCGGCCAATGGGCTGGTTCGGCCATGAGGCGGGCGAATTCTTCTTCGAGTACGACCGGCAATGGCTGGAGCAGCCCGGCGGCTATGTGCTGGCGCCGCAGTTTGCACTGGAGTCGCAACGATTCAAGGGCGTGCTGGTGCGGAACTTCTTCGAGAACCTGCTGCCCGAGGGCCAGGTGCTGGAGGATGTGCTGGCCGCCATTCATCTGCGCGATGCTTCGCCCTTCGATGTGCTGGGCACTTTGGGCAAGGAACTTCCAGGCGTGCTCAGCCTGTTGCCCGAGAACCAGGTGCGCGCGCAGCAGCAAGCCTATGAGCTGCTCACGCACGAGGCACTCAGCCAGCGCATCACGCAGCGCGAACAGGTACCGCTGCTGATGGCGAATGCGCAGGCCACCATGTCGCTGGCCGGGGCACAAGACAAGGTCGGCCTGCGCTTTGACAGCCGGACCAGAAGGTTCTGGGACAGCGTGGGGCAATCACCCACCACCCACATCCTCAAGCCCGACATCCGCCAGGCACGCTATGCGCCGAGCGCCATCAACGAGTTTGCCTGCATGGAGCTGGCGCGTGCCCTCAAGCTACCGGTGCCCAAGATATGGCTGCTGCGCGTGCCCGAAGCCGCGTATGTAATTGAGCGCTATGACCGCGAAGTGCCTGCGCATGGCGACATCGTGAGCTTGCACCAGATCGATGGCTGCCAGTTGCTGGGGCATGGTTCAGGCTGGAAGTATGAGCGCACCGGCGCGCTTGTCAGTCTGGCCAAGCTGGCAAACGCACTGCGCGCGCTGGGAGTGCGCGGCAAGGACATGCTGGCCTTTCAGCGCTGGGTGATGTTCAACTACCTTATCGGCAATGCCGACGCCCACGCAAAAAATATCTCGGTGCTGATCGACGGCGGGCGGCCTGGCTACCGGCTGGCACCCTTCTACGATCTGGTCTGCGTGCGCGCCTATGGTGACACAGGACTGGCGCTTTTTATTGGCGACGAAGAGACGTTCGACGCCGTGGGCTTGCACTCCTGGGAAGCCTTTTGCCAAGACTGCGGCTTTGCCCTCAAAGAGACGCTGATGGAATTGCGAGCCATGGCTGAGGACTTTATCCCGGCTTGGGACAAGGTACGCGCGCGCATCGACAAGCAGAACAAGCCCAGCGATGCCGAACGTGCCGTATTGGAAAAAATGACCGAGGTGTTCAAGCTCCATCAGGGTAATGTGATGTCCATGTTAGGAGCCATGTGATGCACGGTAGCAACTTCGCCTGTCTGCCTCGTTCTTCTCTGCTCATCATGGCGAGTATGCCCACGAGGGCTAAGATTCAAATCCAAAACAGGGGGAGCAAAAGCAACATCGGCCCGGACGATGGGGGGGGTGAGTCCCACATGGAGCAGTCCGCGCAGCCGACCGACTGAAAACTGAGCCGGTTGATTTTGGTGGGCCACGCTGGTGGCTGCACCTTTTCGTCCGCAGGGGGGCAAACCGGGATTTGCCTGCTTTTGGTGGCCCCACCGCCGAACCACCGCCACCTTGCTATGGGGTGCAGAAACACCACCCCACCGGCCAGCCTTACGGAAATTTCGTAGAGCCCCAGCCGCACAAGGCTGCCCCGAGTTTTCGGAACCAATACGCGCGTGCGCGCGAGGGCTGCATGAAGTTGCCAATGGTTGCCACCGCCTGTTATCAAAAGTCATGGTTCAAGCGAGCATTGCTGCCCACTGCGCACCCCGGGTTTTCGGAACAGTACGCGCGTGCGCGCGAGGCCCAGCCAGATTTGAAATCCGAGTGGGTGCGCCTGCCCACGGGTTTCGGACGACGGCTCAAAACTGAGCCATCGATACCGACCACTGCCCATTCACCGTGCTGCTGGCAAATGCTGGCACCACGGCTGAATTTTCAGCCCTCGATGGCAAGGGGCTGGATTTCAAGTCTGACCCCTTGGCGAGGTTGACGGGGTACGTGCGGCAAAACGACACCCCCTTGGACTTCACCGCGAACGCATACGGCATGGAGCCCACCACTTCGACCAGCGCCAGCCGCCCGGAATATGTCGCACTACGCCCACAAGGGGGTCACTTTTCTTTTTGTTGGTATTTTTGTTGGTACTTTTCGCAAAAACAGCACTTCTACAGAGGGAAATTCGATTCCGACTCCAGGGCGCAGGTCTTTATTGCCTTTTGATCAGCGCGCGGCCACTGGGGGTGATGGTGAGGTGGCCCGCAGCGTCTTTGGCAATGAAGCCGCGCTCGTAGAGGCGGCCCGACAGGTGCTCTTTGAGGGCATCGGGTGTGGTGATGGTCTGGCCCATCTCCAGTTGCTTGAGGGTTTCGAGTTCATCCACGGTGGGATCGAACTGGGGGGCGTGGTATTGGCTCATGGCAGTCTCCTGAAAAGGGGGCATCTCGCCACTCCAGTGTGCTGCAATTGCAGCGCAGCGCAAGGGGCCGACCCCTCATGCGGCCGCACCAGTGCCTCTCACGACTGTGCGGGCGCTGCCACGCTGACCAGCCACGCACTGAATGCGGCCAGAACGGGTGACGGCGTCTGCGCTGGAGTGATGAGGTAGTAGCCGCGTTCGCCGCGCAGGGGCTGGGTGCAGGCCACCACCAGATCGCCCCGGGCCAGCTCGGCCTCGATCAGCAAGGGCGGCATCAGCGCCACGCCCAGACCGTGTGTGGCGGCCACGGCAATCATGGAGAACAGCTCGTAGCGCGGGCCGTCCAGGGCGTGGGGCGCGTGTACGCCCATGGCATCGAACCACTGGCGCCAGCCGTAGGGGCGGGTGCTTTGCTGTAGCAGCGGCAATTGGGCCAGCACCTGCGCAGCCACCGGCTGGTAGGCGCGCCCCAGGCCGCGCTGCACAGCGGCTTCGAGCAGGCGCGGGCTGCACACGGGCACCACGTCTTCGTGCATCAGCCACTGTGCCTGGGTGCCGGGCCACTGCGCCACCTGCTCGGGGGTGCCTGCGTACAGGGCGGCGTCAAAACCGGTATCGGCAAACAAAAAGGGCCGGGTGCGCGTTTCGATATGCACCACGATGTCCGGGTGCTGCTGGGCCAGCTGCGGCAGGCGGGGGATGAGCCAGCGCGTGGCAAAGGTGGGCACCGCCGCCAGCGCCAGCGCGCCGCCGTGGCCCTGGTGGGCCATCACGTCCAGCGTATCGCGCTCCAGGGCCTGCAAGCGCTGGCCTACCTGGCGGGCGTAGTGTGCGCCAGCGGGCGTGAGCGCCACGCCGTGGCGGGTGCGCCGGAACAGCGCCACGCCCAAAAAATCCTCCAGCGCCAGAATTTGCCGCGACACCGCGCTTTGCGTCAGCGACAGCTCTTGCGCGGCGCGCGTGTAGCTCTCGTGGCGGGCGGCGGCTTCAAAGCAGGCCAGGGCTTGGGTGGAGGGCAGGGTGCGGCGCATGGCGTGGTGGCAACAACAGACGGTCAAGCTGCATTGTGGCAGCAAATTTCTTCATAAATGACAAATATTCATATCTGAATGCAGCATCATCGCTTGCAAGGCAATGAATACGCGCGCTACTATCGCGGCCAGCCTGATATTCATGCGTTTTAGGCACATTACATTGCAACTTTCTTCAGGAGACCACACCATGGCCCGCTCTGCTTTCCAATGGGACGACCCCTTTTTGCTCGACCAGCAACTGACCGACGAAGAGCGCATGGTGCGCGAGGCCGCCGCTGCTTACTGCCAGGACAAGCTGGCCCCGCGCGTGCTGGAGGCTTTCCGCCACGAGAAGATGGACACCACCATCTTCCGTGAGATGGGAGAGCTGGGCCTGCTGGGCCCGACCATCCCTGAGCAGTACGGCGGCCCCGGCCTGAACTACGTCAGCTACGGCCTGATTGCCCGCGAGATCGAGCGCGTCGATTCGGGCTACCGCTCTATGGCCAGCGTCCAAAGTTCGCTGGTGATGGTGCCGATTTTTGAATTCGGCTCTGAAGCACAAAAGCAAAAATACCTGCCCAAGCTGGCCAGCGGTGAGTGGATCGGCTGCTTTGGCCTGACCGAGCCCGACCACGGCTCTGACCCCGGCAGCATGGTCACGCGCGCGCAGAAAGTGGCGGGCGGCTACCAGCTCTCGGGCGCCAAGATGTGGATCACCAACAGCCCCGTGGCCGATGTGTTCGTGGTCTGGGCCAAAGAAGTGTCCGAGGGCGGCGCTGTCGGCCCTATCCGGGGTTTTGTGCTGGAAAAGGGCATGAAGGGTCTGTCTGCCCCGGCCATACACGGCAAGGTGGGCCTGCGCGCCAGCATCACCGGCGAGATCGTGATGGACAGCGTGTTCGTGCCCGAAGAAAACGCCTTCCCTGAAGTGCAGGGCCTGAAAGGCCCCTTCACCTGCCTGAACAGCGCGCGCTACGGCATCGCCTGGGGCGCCCTGGGCGCCGCCGAGTTCTGCTGGCACACCGCACGCCAATACACCATGGACCGCAAGCAGTTTGGCCGCCCCCTGGCCGCCAACCAGCTCATCCAGAAAAAGCTGGCCGACATGCAAACCGAAATCGCCCTGGGCCTGCAAAGCTGCCTGCGCGTGGGCCGCCTCAAGGATGAGCACCAGAACGTGGTCGAGATCACCTCGCTCATCAAGCGCAACAGCTGTGGCAAATCGCTGGACATCGCCCGCATGGCGCGCGACATGATGGGAGGCAACGGCATCTCCGACGAGTTCGGCGTGGCCCGCCACCTGGTGAACCTGGAGGTGGTCAACACCTACGAAGGCACGCACGACGTACACGCGCTCATCCTGGGCCGTGCGCAAACGGGCATGGCCGCTTTCGCCAACTGACCCGCAGGCCCGGCCCATGCCCCCGATCCGCACCCTGCTGCGCGCCGGTTGGGCCTGTGCCCTGGGCGCGCTGGCGGCCACTGCCGCCCACGCCCAGGCGCCAGCCACGCTGTGCAGCGCCCCGGAAGTGGCCGTGTTCAACTGCCACAGCCGGGGTAAAACGGCCTCGGTCTGTGCTTCGCCCGACCTGGCGCCGGGCAAAGGCACACTGCAATACCGCTTTGGCAGCCCCGCCCAGGTGGAGCTGCAATACCCCAGCCGCCCCAGTGCGGTTGCGGGCCATTTCTTTGCCAGCGCCACCGGTTTTTCTGGCGGCGGCGAATCGCGCCTGCGTTTTCGCAACGGCAACACCGACTACATCCTGTACGAACGCACCGTGCGCACCCGCTTTGATGGCAAAGGCAACGCGCCCCAGTCCAGCACGGGCCTGGTCGTGCGCCAGGGCGGCAAGCTGATCAGCCAACGCACCTGCACGGGCAGCGCGCTGCTCAATCTGCCCGCCAACGCCATTCCCGAGGAAGATTTTGACTATGACGCCATTCCCTGAAACCACCCCCGGTGCACTGGCGGGGCTGAAGGTGCTGGACCTGTCGCGCGTGCTGGCGGGCCCTTGGTGTACGCAAATCCTGGCTGACCTGGGCGCTGATGTGGTCAAGATCGAGCGCCCCGGCGCAGGCGATGACACGCGCCACTGGGGCCCGCCCTTCTTGAAAGACGAGAACGGCAACGACACCACCCAGGCCAGCTACTTCACCGCGTGCAACCGCAACAAGCGCTCCGTCACCATCGACATGGCCACGGAAGACGGCCAGCAGCTCATCCGCCAGATGGCGCTGCAAGCAGACGTGGTGGTGGAGAACTTCAAGGTCGGCGGCCTGGCCCAGTACGGCCTGGACCACGAGAGCCTGCGCGCGCTCAACCCGCGCCTGATTTATTGCTCAGTCACCGGCTTTGGCCAGGACGGCCCCTACGCCGAGCGCGCGGGCTACGACCTGATGGTGCAGGCCATGACCGGCATGATGAGCATCACGGGCCGCCCCGACAGTGAACCCGGCGGCGGCGGGCTGCGCGTGGGCGTGGCGCTGATTGATCTGTTCACGGGTGTCTATGCCAGCAGCGCCATTCTGGCGGCGCTGAATGTGCGCCACAGCACTGGTCAGGGCCAGCATATCGACATGGCGCTGCTGGACGTGGGCATGGCCATTCTGGCCAACCAGGCGGCGGGTTTTCTGGCGACGGGCCAGGCGCCCACACGCCAGGGCAATAGCCACCCGAGTCTGGCGCCCTACCAAGACTTTCCCACGCTGGATGGCGCCATGCTGCTGGCCATTGGCAACGACGGCCAGTTCCAGCGTTTTTGTGCGGCAGCGGGCCAGCCGCAATGGGCGCAGGACGAGCGCTTTGCCACCAATACCCTGCGTGTCAAGCACCGCGCCGTGCTGATTCCGGCGATGGAAGCCATCACGCGCACGCGCACCACCGCCGACTGGATTGCCCTGCTGGAAGACAAGGCCGTGCCCTGCGGCCCGATCAACGACATCGCCCAAGCGTTTGATGACGCCCAAGTCAAGGCGCGCGGCCTGCGCGTGGAGCAGCCGCGCTGGCCCGCAGGCGAGGTAGGCGATGGTGTGGCCCGCATTGCGGGCGTGGCCAGCCCGCTGCGCCTGTCGGCGACGCCACCGGTGCTGCGCTACGCGCCACCCGCTTTGGGCCAGCACACCGATGAGGTGCTGCGCGAACTGGGGCTGGACGCTGCGCACATTACGGCCCTGCGGGTGAGCGGCGTGCTGTAAGCGCACACGCAGCGCAAACTGGCGCAGCATGCGCGTCTGGCAGGCCCTGGGCGTGCCTTAACCCAGCGTGGCCAGGTTGAGCAGCGATGCCTCCATGGCCGCTGCCGTGGCCACGGGTTGCTCCATCGGAAACAGATGGCCGCCGTCGAGCATCATGATGCGTCCCGCCGTCACCCGCTGCGTCAGGGCCATGCCCACATGGCGCATTTCTACCGATGCACGCCCGCCGATGAACGCCGCCGGGCAGCGCAACGGGTGTTTGCGCAGCAGCGGGCCCAGGTTGTGCGGCAGGGTGTTGTAGATGGCGGTTTCCACGTCCCGGTCAAACGCCAGGGTGTAGCGGCCCGTGCCGTCATCGTGCAGGCCGTGGGTGACGTAGTCTTGCAGCATGTCGGGGTGCCAGCGGGCAAAGGCTTTTTTCTGGGCAAAGTGCGCCAGTGCTTCGGCGGGGTTGGCCCAGCTGGTGCGCCGCTGGCGGCTGATGCGCCCCGGTGAGACGGCGCCCACCACGCGCGTGCGCTTGGCCATGTCCACCGTGGTGGCGCGCCAGCCGCTGATGAGGGGTGAATCCAGCATCAGCACGCCGCGCGCCAGCGCCGGGTGCTGGGCCGCAGCCATCAGGCTCAAAAAACCGCCCAGCGAGTGCCCCACCAGGTACACCGGCGCACCTGTGCGCTGCACCTGCTGTGCCGCAAAGTCGGCCAGTTGCTGCACCAGGTGCGGCCAGTTGTTGCTGACCGGGTAGCGCGGGTCGTGGCCAAAGCGGTCTACAGCGCAGACGTCAAAACCGCGCGTGCGCAGTTGCTCCAGCAGCAGCCGGTAGGTGCCCGCCGGAAAGCTGTTGCCGTGCGAAAAAACCAGCGTGGTGGTCATGGTGCGATGCCTGTGCGTGTTTCAGCGCAGAGCCGTGCTGCTGACGACGATGCCGTCGGCGTCGGCATACAGCCAGTCGCCCGGGCGTACCCACACGCCCTGGATTTGCACAGCGCTGTCACGCTGGCCCTGGCCGCGTTTTTCGGTGGGCAGGGGCATGGCCGCCAGGGCGCGGATGCCGACAGCGCTGGCGGCCAGCTCGGCCACGTCACGCACGCAGCCGTCCACCACCAGCCCGGCCCAGCCATTGCGCGCGGCCGCTGCGGCCAGGTTGCCGCCTACCAGTGCCCGGCGCAGCGAGCCGCCGCCATCGACCACCAGTACGCGTCCCAGGCCGGGCGAATCGACGGCGGCCTTGACCAGCGAGTTGTCTTCAAAGCACTGCACGGTGCTGACCGGGCCGCTGAAGGCGCTGATGCCGCCAAAGTCCCGCCATACCGGGGGCAATACGCGGAAGGCGCCGCTGGCATCGTTCTTGAACGTGTCGCAAAAATCACAGGTGCTGAAAGCGGGGGAAGGGGTGGTGGTCATGGGACAGTCCTCAGGAAGTCACAAAGCGCTGCCCTGGGTGGGCAGCGCCGTGGCGGGGGTCGAAACTCTCGGGTGTTACAGCCCGCGCTTGGCGGTGCTCAGCAGCGTGGTCACTTCCAGAGAAATATCGGAGAAGTGCGAACCCGAGCCGATCAGTTTTTCTGCATCGGCGTATTGGCCTGCGTTGATTTTGCGCGCCACCGAGCCGGCCGATTGGTGGAAATCCGCGTGCTTGGCCAGCAGCTGTGTGAACAACGGGCGCGTGCCCCAGCGCTGGCCGCCGCTGCCGTGCAGCCACTGGCCCAGCGGGCAGCGGTCGTCGCGGCAAATGGTGTCGGCATCGAGCTTTTCGTGCTGGGCGATGGCCGAGCGCAGCTTCACTTTCCACTGGCGGTGCGCTTCGATGGCTTTGTCGAAGTCAAAGTCGGCACCGGGAGCGCTTTGTGCTGCACTGTCTTGCAGGGCCAGGCGTGAGCCCGCGGGCAGCTTGAAGCGCGCCACTTCTTCGGCCAGGTGGTTGGCCTGGTTTTGCATGGCCGATGCGGCGGCGGCGGTTTCTTCGACCAGCGCGGCGTTTTGCTGCGTCATGCGGTCGAGTTCTTGCACGGCCTCGCCAATCTGGCTGATGCCCTGGTTTTGCTCGCGCGCACCGGTGGCTACTTCGCTGAGCAGTTCGTTCACGCGTTGCGACGAGGCCACGATGTCTTCGATGGTCGTGCCCGCTTTGCGCACGATGCCCGTGCCCGTTTCCACCTGCCGCACACTGCTGTCGATCAGTGTTTTGATTTCTTTGGCGGCTGCGGCGCTGCGTCCAGCCAGGCTGCGCACCTCGGAGGCCACCACGGCAAAACCCCGGCCCTGTTCGCCCGCGCGGGCAGCCTCGACGGCCGCGTTGAGCGCCAGGATGTTGGTCTGGAAAGCAATGCCGTCAATGGTGGCGATGATGTCCCCGATCTGGGCCGAGGAGGCGCGGATGCCCTCCATGGTTTCCACCACTTCGCGCATGACACGCCCGCCGTCGCTGGCCACTTCCGCGTTGTGGCGGGCCATCTGCGAAGCTTCCTGGGTGTTTTCTGCGCCGCTGTGGACGGTGGCGGTGATTTCCTCCATCGAGGCTGCCGACTCTTCCAGGTTGCTGGCCGTGTGCTCGGTGCGCCGTGACAAATCCAGTGCGCCGCTGGCGATTTCGCTGGCCGAGTGCACGATCTCATCGCTGGAGTGGCGCACCCGCAGCACCATGGTGCGCAGCGCGTCCTGCATGGCGCGCAGTTCGCTCATGAGCTGGGCCGCTTCGTCATGGCCCCAGGGCGAGGGCGATGTGGTCAGGTCGCCCGAGGTCATGGCGCGCAGGTGGCGGCGCGTTTCTTTCAGGCCGCCGTCCATCACGCGGTAAAAGCTCAAAAACAGGTAGCCGCCCACCAGCAGGGTGAACAGCACACCCACGCCCGCGATGCGCAGCTGGTGCATGAAGTCGTTGTGCACTTCATCGATGTAGATGCCCGTGCCAATCACCCAGCCCCAGGGCTCAAAGCCCTGTACGTAAGAGATTTTGTCCACGGGGGCGCTGCTGCCGGGCTTGGGCCACTGGTAGTTGACAAAACCCTTGCCCTGTTGGCGCACGGTGTTGGTGAACGCCTTGAACAAGGCCAGGCCGTTGGGGTCTTTGAGGTCGCTGACATCTTTGCCATTGAGCTCCGGGCGCGTGGGGTGCATGACCACGCGCGGCTGCATGTCGTTGATCCAGAAATACTCTTGCTTGTCGTAACGCAGCTGGGAGATGGCCTCGCGCGCCAGTTGCTGCGCCTGCTCGCGGGGCAGCTTGCCGCTGGTTTCCTGGGCGTGTGCCCAAGCGAGTATGCCGTGGCCGATTTCGACATGCTGGCGCGTGGCGTCCATGTGCGACTGCATGGCGCTGTCCAGTTCGGTTTTCAGCAGCCAGCCCACCAGCGTCAGCATGGGCAGCATGAAAGCCAGCGAGATGATGGCCGCCTTGGTGTTGAAGCGCAGGTTGCGAAAGGCCCGCACGCCGGGCGCCCAGATGCCGTGGTATTCAAAAAAGCCGCTGTTGTCGGCGCGCTGTTCTGCGTGAGCGATGGGGGAAGTCATCGGGGTGTCTTAGTTGTTGTTGCTTGTTACATCTTACTGGCGTGTGCCGCCACCACCCCCGCAGCGGCCACATCACGGCGGTGCGTTGGTGCGCGCGTGCAACGCTTTGAGCTGGTAGAGCGCGTCCAGCGCCTCGCGTGGGCTCATCTGGTCGGGCTGGAGGGTTGCCAGTGCCGCCTCCAGTGCGCTGGGGCTGGTGCCCTGCTCGGGTTCAGGGGGGGCGGCAAACAAGTCCACCTGGGCCTGGTCGGCGCTGGCACGCGCCTCCAGTGCCGCCAGGGCCTGGCGGGCGTGGTGCAACACTGCTGTGGGCACGCCTGCCAGTTTGGCCACCTGAATGCCGTAGCTGCGGCTGGCCGGGCCGCTCTGGATTTCGTGCAGAAACACAATGTCGCCGCCGTGTTGCGTGGTTTCTGCGGCGCTGACGTGCATGTTGACGGCGTGGCGCGCGGTGGCGGGCAGCTCGGTCAGTTCAAAGTAATGCGTGGCAAACAGCGTGAAGGCGCGGGTCTTGTCGTGCAGGTGCGTGGCAATACCGCTGGCCAGCGCCAGACCATCAAAGGTAGAGGTGCCGCGGCCAATCTCGTCCATCAGTACCAGGCTGTGCGGCGTGGCAGCGTGCAGGATTTGTGCCGCCTCGGTCATCTCCAGCATGAAGGTCGATTGCGCGTTGGCCAGGTCATCGGCCGCACCGATGCGGGTGTGGATGGCGTCAATCGGCCCCAGGCGGCAGCTGCTGGCGGGCACATGGCTGCCCATGCTGGCCAGCAGCACGATCAGCGCCACCTGGCGCATGTAGGTCGATTTGCCGCCCATGTTGGGGCCAGTGATGATCTGCATGCGCGTGTTCAGGCTCAATCGCGTGTGGTTGGCGATGAAGGCGCCGCTGGACGTCTCGGCCAGCCGCGCCTCCACCACCGGGTGGCGACCGGCCTCGATGTCGATGCACGGCTCGGGCACAAACTGCGGCGCGCACCAGCCCAAAGTCAAGGCGCGCTCGGCCAGGCAGCACAGCACGTCCAGCGTGGCCAGCGCGCTGGCCAATCGGGTCAGCGCGGGCACATGGGTTTGCAACTGATCGAGCACTTGTTCGTACAGCCACTTTTCGCGCGCCAGTGCGCGCTCGTTGGCCGACAAGGCTTTGTCCTCAAACGCCTTGAGTTCGGGAGTGATGAAGCGCTCGGCGTTTTTCAGGGTCTGGCGGCGGCGGTAGTCGTCGGGTACTTTGCTGGCCTGACCTTGTGTGACTTCGATGTAAAAGCCATGCACCTTGTTGAATTGCACGCGCAGGTTGGTGATGCCGGTGCGCGCTTTTTCGCGGGTTTCGAGGTCGAGCAAAAAGGCGTCGCAGTCGGTCTGGATGGCGCGCAGCTCATCGAGCTCGGCATCAAAGCCGGTGGCGATGACACCGCCGTCGCGCACCAGCGCTGCGGGCTCTTCGGTGATGGCGCGTTGCAGCAGAGCAGTGGCTGCGGCAGGTGGCTGCAAATCGGTCAATATTTGTGCCAAATAGGGCTCAAACCCTTGCGTGTCGTGCGCTAGTAGCTCTGATTTTTGTAGCGTTTTGCACAGCGCCACCAGCTCGCGCGGGCGCACCTGGCGCAGGGCGATGCGGGCGGTGATGCGCTCCACGTCGGCCACGCCCTTGAGCGCTGCGCGCAGCGCCTGCCACGGCCCGCCACTGCCCTGGCCACGCAGTGCAGCGGTGGCGGCCAGCCGCTGGCGCGCCTCGGTGCGCTCGCGCCGGGGCGTGAGCAGCCAGGTTTTGAGCAGGCGGCTGCCCATACCGGTCATGCAGGTGTCCAGCAGCGACAAGAGCGTGGGCGCATCCTCGCCGCGCAGGGTTTTCACCAGCTCCAGGTTGCGCCGGGTGCTGGCAGGCAGGTGGATGAGTTCATCGGCGCGCTGCACCTGCACGCTGTGGATGTGGGTGAGCGGACGGCCTTGCGTGTGCTGGGCGTATTCCAGCAGTGCGGCGGCGGCGGCGTGGGCCTGGGGCAGGTCGTGTGCCTGCCAGGCGTGCAGGCTGGCGGCGCCCAGGTGTTCGAGCAGCTTGCGCTCGCCCAGGGCAGCATCAAACTGCCAGTCGGGCCGGGGGCTCAAGGGGCAGGCCAGGGTGGCGTTGTGGCGCAGGCCCAGCAGCTGCTGCTCAAAGCGTTCGGTGCTGCCAGCGCTGTAGAGCAGCTCGCTGGGCGTGGTGCGCGCCAGCCAGGCGCTCAACTCGTCGGCAGCGCATTCGGCCAGATAGACCACACCCTGGGTCACGCTCATCCAGGCCAGGCCGCAGCGCGCACGCGGGCCTTGGTGGACGGCCAGCAGCAGCGATTCGGTTTTGTCGTGCAGCAGCTCGGCATCGGTCAGGGTGCCGGGCGTGACCACGCGCACCACCTGGCGCTCGACCGGGCCTTTGTTGGCGCCGACCTCGCCCACCTGCTCGGCAATGGCCACCGATTCGCCCAGCTTGATCAGCCGGGCCAGGTACGTCTCCAGTGCATGAAACGGCACGCCCGCCATCACCACCGGCTGGCCCGCCGACTGGCCGCGCTGGGTCAGCGTGATGTCCAGAAGGCGCGCGGCTTTTTCGGCGTCTTGCCAGAACAGCTCGTAAAAATCGCCCATGCGGTAGAGCAGTAGCGTGTCGGGGTACCCCGCCTTCAGGGCCAGGTACTGCTGCATCATGGGAGTGTGGGGGGAGAGCGTGTCAGGCATACGCGGGTCGGCTGAAATGAGGCGTGGACTGTAGCAGTGGGCTTTTTTTGCGGGGGAAATCTCTATTTTTTTGTTACTTCTTGACATACTATGGTTGCATTGCCCGCGTTGCAGCGTCCATTTTTGCAAGAGGTTTCAAAGCCATCGTGACTCCGTCTGACCTGAATGCAGGCCCTTTCCCCTTCGGTGATCGTGCGTTGTCCGCTGCGGATATGGCACGTCCGGCGTCTGTGTTGAACGGCGATGGACTCAGCGTGCAGGAGCTGCGCGAGGCGTTGGCGCAGACGCAGCACGCGCTGGCTGCCGCGCAGCGCCAGTTGTGTGAGCAGGCGCAGATTTTTCAGGCCATGGAAGGGCTGGCGTGCGCCGGGTACTGGTGGCGCCACGCTGGTGCGCAGGCCATGGCAGCGCAGTGTTCGCCAGGCCTGTGCCACATTGCCGGCCTGCCCGTACAGGAGTCGCTGAGTTTTGGGCAGGATGGCTGTGGCATCTTGCCGGAGGACTTGCCCGCTTTTCTGGCTGCGCGTGAGCGCATGGACGGCACCGAACTGGAATGCCGCTGGCGCCGCCCCGATGGCCAGGTGCGCTGGTTGCGCATGCAGGTGCGCAGTTTGGGCGGGGTGGATGGAAACCCCGTGGAGTTGGGCGTGGTGCTGGACGTGACCGACGAGCACCTGGCCACCAGCCAACTGCGCGAGCAGCTGGGTTTTATCCAGCGCATTGCCAGCCGCATTCCGGGGTTCATCTACCAGTACCGCATCCACCCCGATGGCACTGCCAGCCTTCCTTACGTCAGCGATGCGGTGCACGACCTGATGGGCCTGCGCCCTGACATCAAGAATGAGCTGAGTGCATTGCAGCAGCAGGTTCACCCCCAGGATATGGACATGTTGCGCAGTGCCATTGATCAATCGGCCTGCGATTTGCACCCCTGGCAGCGCGAATACCGCGTACTGTCCGACGATGGCAGTGTGCGCTGGCACATGACCAGCGCGGTGCCGCAGGCGGAGGCCGATGGTGGTTTGCTGCTGCATGGTTACACCATCGACATCACCAAGCGCAAGCAGACCGAACAGGAAATTGAGCGACTCGCTTTTTACGATGCACTGACTGGCCTGCCCAACCGCCGTTTGCTGCTGGAGCGCCTGCAACATGCCATGTCGGTGTGTTTGCGCCACCAACGCCACGGTGCCCTGCTGTTCATTGACCTGGACAACTTCAAAGACCTCAATGACACCTTGGGTCACGACGTGGGCGACCTGCTGCTGACCCAGGTGGCCGCGCGCCTGGTGCAGACGGTGCGCGAGGTGGATACGGTGGCGCGCTTTGGTGGTGACGAGTTCGTCGTCATGCTGGACGGTCTGTCCAGCGGGCTGGCCCAGGCCGTGGTAGAGGCCGAGTTCGTGGCAGACAAACTGCTGGCGGCCCTCAACATTCCCTATGCGCTGGCTGGTCAGCCCCACTACAGCACCCCCAGCATCGGTATTGCGCTGTTTGGGCAGGAGCGCCACAGCGTTGATGAACTGCTCAAGCGCGCTGACCTGGCCATGTACCAGGCCAAGGCAGCGGGGCGCAATACGCAGCGGTTTTTTGATCCGGCCATGCAGGCCGCCTTGCTGGCGCGCGCCAGTCTGGAGGCCGATTTGCGCCAGGGCCTGGCAGGCAACGAGCTGTTTGTTCACTACCAGCCGGTGGTGGATGCCCGTGGCCGCGTGCAGGGGGCCGAAGCATTGGCGCGTTGGCGCCATCCCGTGCGGGGGTTTATCAGCCCTGCCGAATTCATTCCGCTGGCCGAGCAGACCGGCCTGATCCTGCCGCTGGGGCGGCACATCCTCCAAGTGGCCTGCGCGCAGCTGGTGCGCTGGGCACGCGACCCACAGGCCGCCCACCTGAGCCTGGCCGTGAATGTGAGTGCGCGCCAGTTTCGCCAGCCCGGCTTTGTCGCCGAGGTGTTGCAAACCCTGCAAGCCAGCGGTGCCAACCCGCGCCGACTCAAAATAGAGCTGACCGAAAGCATGCTGCTGGGCGACCTGGAATGCACGATTGAGCGCATGGGGCAGCTCAAACGCCATGGCGTGGGCTTTGCCCTGGACGACTTTGGCACCGGCTATTCCAGCCTGAGCTACCTCAAGCGCCTGCCGCTGGACCAGGTGAAGATTGACCAGAGCTTTGTGCGCGATGTGCTCACCGACCCCAATGACGCCGCTATCGTGCGCACCATCTTGGCGCTGGCGCAAAGCCTGGATTTGGCGGTGGTGGCCGAGGGGGTGGAGACCACCGGCCAGCTCGGATTTTTGCGTTTGCACGGCTGTGAGCAGTTTCAGGGTTACCTGTTTGGTCGGCCTGGTTCTGCGGAGGACATGGATGTTCTGCTGCACGCCTGAGTGCTCGCCTGTGCAGGTGGCTGTGCCAATGGGTGTTTTGGCGTGCTGATGCGCAAGGACTCAGAGCCGCGCGACCTCAGTGTGCGGGGCGTCGCCATGGTGCTGCTGGTGTCGCTTTTGGGCGCAGTGCTGGCGGTGTACCTGGCGCGCGACCAGCGTCTGCACGAGCGCCATACCGCACGCGCACAGGTGCTGGAACTGGCGGTCCATGCGCTAGCTGTGCAGACCCCCCAGGGGTTGGTCAAAGACAAGTTGCTCAACATGGCTGCCGACGAGCCCGTGCTCAAACTGCTGGTGCAGGGGTTGCTGTCTGTCGATGAGCCCGCCGTGGCAGTGATGCTGTCTGCGGCACGGGCACGTTTTGCCGCTGAAAGCATCCATGTGCTGGATGCGCAAGGCCGCATCCTGGCGCAGGATGCGGAAGGTGCCCAGGTGTTTGATGGCAGTGCGCCTTTTTTGCGGCGCCTGGAGTTGGCGGCGCGCACGCACCTGACGGTGCAGGCCGCTGTGGGTACACACAGCCACGAGCGCGGTTTGTATGTGGCTGCGCCGGTGCGCGCCGACCATGCGCTGGCCGCACCGATGCTGGGAACCGTGGTGCTGCGACTGTCCCTGGCGCCGCTGGATGCGCTGATCGCCCAGGTCGGCAGTCCTTTGTTGCTGCTGTCGCCCCAGGGCGTGGCGGTGGCTGCCACGCGCCCGGAGTGGCTTTATGCCGTGGCGCCGCCCCTGACGCAAAGTCGCATCGATGCCATTGGTGCGCTGGCCCAGTTTGGCCGCTCGTTTGACAACGGCGTGGCTTCAGCGCTGCCGTTTTCGCCCACGGCCACCGAAGTGCTGCTCGACGGCCTGGCACACACCGTGCAACAGCGTGATCTGGATTGGGGTGATCCCGCCGGTGCCTGGACTTTGGTGATGCTCGACAACATCAGCCAGGTGCTGGCGCCTGCGGACAGCCTGCGTTATGGCGCTGCGGCCTTTGCACTGCTGGTTGTTCCGGGATTTTTGCTGTTGGCGCTGCTTTCGGGTCGCCAGCGCATGGCCGCCACACTGGAGCGCCTGGGTGTGCTGGGCGCTGCCCTGGAAAACAGCCCGCTGGCCGTCGTGGTGACCGATGCCCGGGGCGTGATCGACTGGGTGAACCCCGAGTTTGAGCGCAATACCGGCTATAGCTTGCAAGAAGTGCGTGGGTGCAAGCCCTCGATGCTGTCCAGCGGGCAGACGCCAGCGCACACGTACCACGACATGTGGGCCACCCTGGTGGCGGGGAGGCCCTGGAAAGGGCATTTCACCAACTGCCGCCGCGATGGCACGCAATACCACGATGAGTCCACCATCCTGCCCGTGCTGAACCGCCAGGGGGTGTGTATTGCCCTGGTTGGCTTGCACCAGGATGTGACCGAGCGCTTGCGCGAGCAGCAAGAGCTGCGCGCCAGCGAGTCCCGTCTTCAGGAGCTGCTTGAAGAGCAAAACGCTATTTTTGACAACGCTCCCCCTGTGCTGTTGGTCTGTGATGGCGCCATGCGCAAGTTCAATCCGGCTTTTGCTGCTCTGGTGGGTCTGGGATCAGCGCAGGCAGCGGGCCAGCGCACCAGCGTGCTCTTTGGCAGTCTGGAGCAGCACGCTGCGTTCTCTGCACAGGTGGAGCCGTTGTTCGACAGTGGCCAGCCGGTGCGCCTGGACTGGACGCTGCAACGCCTGAACGGCAGCAGTTTTGAGGCGCGCCTGTCCGGACGCCGTGTCCACATCCAGGGCTGTAGCCGCGCAGCGATCTGGGTGATTGACGATGTCACCGAAGCCCGATGCGTTGAGGTGGCCATGCGCCAGGCCCGTGAACGCCTGGAACTGGCCCAGGAGGCGGGCAAGATCGGTGTCTTCGATATTGACCTGCGCAGCGCGCGCGCCCTCTGGACGCAAAAGCTGGCCGACAAAGACGGCATCAGTGAACGCGTGTTTGACGACTGGCGCGCCACCTGGTTGCGCCGCCTTGCTCCCGAAGACAGCGTGGGCGCACTGGCACGCATGGACGCTGCACTGGCGGGCCAGCAAACCGATTTCCGCGACACCTGGCGCATGGAGCGCACGCAAGGCGGGCTGCGCTGGTTTTTGTGTGCGGCCCGTATTTTCCGCAATGCCGATGGCGTGGCCGAGCGCATGGTGGGCGTGAACGTGGACATCCAGGAGCAAAAAGAGCTGCAAGAGCGTGTGGCCGCCCAGGTGCTGTTCCAGCAGGTGCTGATCGACACCATTCCCATGCCGGTGTTTTACAAAGATGCGCAGGGTCGCTACCTGGGCTTCAACCGGGCCTATGCCCAGGTGTTCGGATTGCAGCCCGGGGACTTGCTGGGCCAGACCGTGCTGGAGCGCCCCCAACTGCCTGAAGTCGAACGTGTGCAGTTCCAGGCCGACGTGGAGGCCGCCCTGCACAGTGGGGGCGCGCCCATACACCGTGAAGTGGCCATGCCGTATGCCGACGGGCAGATACACCACACGCTGTATTGGTTGCAGGGCTTTGGCCGCCCTGATGGCAGCCTGGGGGGCGTGATTGGTGTGCTGGTGGACATCACCGAGCGCCAGCGCGCCGAGCAGGCTTTGCGCCGCGCCAAAGAGCTGGCAGAAGAAACCACCGTGCTCAAGTCCAACTTCCTGGCCAACATGAGCCACGAGATTCGCACGCCGATGAACGCCATCATCGGCATGTCCCATCTGGCGCTGCAGTCAGGGCTGACGCAGCGCCAGCACGACTACGTCAGCAAGATCGACCAGGCTGGTCGCCACCTGATGGGTGTGATCAACGACATCCTCGACGTCTCTCGCATTGAGGCGGGCAAGCTGCGCGTCGATTTGCAACCGTTTGTGCTAGACCAGGTGCTGGCGGGGGTGGTGGATGTGGTGGGCCACAAGGCATCGGTTCAGGGGTTGGAGCTGATTTGCGATGTGGCCCCGGACGTGCCCACCAATCTGGTGGGTGATGCGCTGCGCCTGGGGCAGATTTTGATCAACTATGCCAACAACGCCATCAAGTTCACCGAGCGTGGCGAGATCGGCATCGCCGTGCGGGTGCAAGAACAAGACGTAGCGCAGGTGGTGCTGCGCTTTGAGGTGCGCGATACCGGCATCGGCCTGACGCCCGCACAGATGGCGCAGTTGTTCCAGAGCTTTCAGCAGGCCGATGCCTCCACCACCCGCAAATACGGTGGCACGGGGCTGGGCCTGGCCATCAGCAAGAGCCTGGCCGAACTCATGGGGGGCAGCGTGGGCGTATCCAGCCAGGTGGGGAAGGGCTCGACCTTCTGGTTGACGGTGCCGCTGGCACGGGGTGCACCGGCGCGTGTGCTGCTGCCACCGCCTGATCTGCGCGGACGCCGTGTGCTGGTGGTGGACGACAACCCCAACGCGGCTACGGTACTGGCTGAGATGCTGCAGTCCATGGGCTTTGTGGTGGAGCAAGCGCATTCGGGTGCATTGGCGCTGGCCGTGCTGCGCCGTGCCAGTGCCGCCGGGCAGCCGTTTTCCCTGGTCTTGCTGGACTGGCAAATGCCCGAAATGGACGGGCTGGAGCTGGCGCGTCGCATGGGCGGCCTGGGCCTGGCCGAACTGCCGCGCCTGGTTCTGGTGACTGCCTTTGGCCGTGAGGACGTGATGCGCTCTGCCCAGGTGCAGGGCATTGCCGATGTGCTGATCAAACCGGTGGGCGCCTCTGTCCTGTTCGATACCCTGGTGCAGGCGCTGGCCAGCGATGCCGCCTTGGCCCTGCCCAGTGCGCCCGCCCGTGCGCAGGTGGTGGCTGCGCCGGCATTGCATGGTGCGCGTGTGTTGTTGGTAGAGGACAACGCGCTCAACCAGCAGGTGGCCCAGGAGCTGTTGCAGGCAGCGGGCGTGCAGGTGGATTTGGCCAGTGACGGCCACATGGCCGTGCAGCAGGTGCAGCGCCAGTCTTACGACCTGGTGCTGATGGACATGCAGATGCCGGTCATGGACGGGCTGGAGGCCACGCGCCAGCTGCGCGCCGATCCCCGCTTTGCCACCTTGCCCATCGTCGCCATGACCGCCAATGCGCTGGAGGCCGACCGCCAGCGTTGCCTGGACGCCGGCATGAACGAGCACCTGGCCAAGCCCATAGAGCCTGCCCGGTTGTGGCAGGCGCTACAGCACTGGATTGCACCGCGCCCAGGCTACACCCACGGGCAAGGGGCTGATCTGCCCAGCGCCCTGGCGGTTGCCTCCGTGGACAGCGCGCTGCCGCCGCCTATCCCTGGGCTGGACATGGCCCAAGGCCTGCGCCACGCCATGGGGCGCCCCGCGCTGTATGCCGACATGCTGCACCGGTTTGTGCAAAACCAGGCGCACACCGCCGCCACCATCGCGCAGGCCTGGGCGGGGAGCGACATGGCGTTGGCCTTGCGCCAGGCGCACACCTTGCGCGGTCTGGCCGCCACCATAGGCGCAGCAGCGCTGCAAGAAAGCGCTGCCCAGCTAGAAGATGCCCTGCGCGCGGCAGCGGACAGCGGTGCCTCCGCAGCAGATATCGCCCCCTTGCTGGCACAGCTGCAAGAACGCAGCGATGCCTTGGTGCAGCCACTGGCCGCCTGGCATGCCCGCACCGCCGTGGCCGCAGATCCGCCCGCAACCACCGCCACCAGCGCCGCCGCCGATGCAGCCGCACCAGGCGATGCGCGCGCAGCCTTGCAGCACTTGCGCAGCCTGCTGCAACAGGACGACCCCGAAGCACTGGAACACCTGCGCCAGAACACCGCCCTGCTGCGCCCTGCGCTGGGCACAGCGCTGGCGGCATTGCAGGTGGCCACGGAGCACTTTGATTTCGGTACCGCCCTGGGCTTGCTCGATGGCACGGCGCCGGACAGGGCGAGTGCGGCAGTACAAGGCGCCGAACAGGGGGTGGAACCTGCCGCTGAAGCAGGCACTGAAACCAGCGCGGAACCGCAACACTGAGTCAGGCTGCGGGGCAGCAAAAAATCCAAGGACAGGGAGCCACACCATGGAACATGAATCTGTCACCTGTACGCCCGCTGGGCAGCGGGAGTTGGCGTTGCCCACTGTTCTGGTAGTGGACGATACGCCCGATAACCTTGTGCTGATGGCTGAGCTGCTCAAGGGGCGCTACCGTGTCAAGGTAGCGCCCAATGGCGAACGCGCATTGAAAATTGCACAGACTGAACCCGCCCCCGACCTGGTGCTGCTGGACATCATGATGCCCGGCATGGACGGCTACGAAGTCTGTCGCCAGCTCAAGGCGCGCGAGGCCACGCAAGGCATCCCTGTTATTTTTCTGACGGCGCGCTCCGATATGGAAGACGAGCGCTTCGGATTGGCACTGGGTGCGGTGGACTACATCACCAAGCCCGTGAGCCCGCCCATCGTGCTGGCGCGGGTGCAGACCCACCTGGCCCTGAAAGCCACCACCGATTTCTTGCGCGACAAAAGCGCCTACCTGGAGCGCGAGGTGGCGCTGCGCACCCTGGAGGTGCAGGCCATCCAGGATGTCACCATCATGGCCATGGCCTCGCTGGCCGAGACGCGCGATGACGAAACCGGCAACCACATCCGCCGCACCCAGCTCTACGTCAAAGCCCTGGCCGAGCGTTTGCGCGCGCACCCGCGCTTTGAAAGCGTGCTCAACGAACGCATGATTGAATTGCTCTACAAGTCGGTGCCATTGCACGACATCGGCAAGATCGGCATTCCTGACCGCATCCTGCTCAAGCCCGGGCCGCTGGAGCTGGAGGAGTTTGAGCGCATGAAAGAGCATGCCGCCCTGGGCCGCAAAGCCATCGAAGGGGCTGAGCGGCGCCTGGGCATGCGGGTGCGTTTTTTGAGTGTGGCCAAAGACATTGCCTACAGCCACCACGAGCGCTGGGACGGCACAGGCTACCCGGAGAACCTGGCCGGTGACGCTATCCCTGTGGCCGCGCGCCTCATGGCACTGGCCGACGTGTACGACGCCCTCATCCACCCGCGTGTGTACCGGCCTGCGGTACTGACCCATGAGCAGGCCTGCACCACCCTCGTCAAGGGCCGGGGCAGCCAGTTTGACCCCGACATCGTCGATGCTTTCATCGACATTGCCGAAGACTTTCGCCGCATTGCCCGCAATTACCCCGACCCGGTGTAACCGTGCTGCCGTAGGGGTACTGCGCAATCAGGGCTGGCCTGTGCAGCGGCTTCATGGGTACAGTTCTGGGCATGCTCACTGAAAACACCCATTTCAAAATCATTCACAGCGCTTTTCCGCGCATTGGAGACAAGCTGCAAACACTGTGGGGCAACCCGGAGTTTGGCCACTACATGAACACGCTGCTGCGCGATACACGCGACGGCGCTCGCAAGGGCTTTCCGGTCGACGTGTTTTTTGCTCTGGATGCGCTGGCTGAAGACCATTACCAGGCGTTTCCGGCCCTGCGCCCGCGCACCGACGTCTGGGCCGAAGAAAGCGGCGAACTGCTGCAAACGCAGCACAAGCTGCGTTAGGGCCGCCGCGCTGCGACTTGTGCCGCGCGGTTCAGAACGGTGCGTCTTGTGCTGGTGCCACAGGGCTGGCGCTGGCTGCGTCGGCAGCGGGCGCTGTTTCTGTGGGGGCTGCGGGGGCATCGCTGCCCTGCAACGGGGCGGCTTGGCGCAGCGCGGCCTTCTCGCCGGCACCGGCAAACTTGCTGTATTTGCCCAGAATCGGCACCAGCTGGCCGTAAATGCGTGGGCAGCCAGCCAGGCACTCTTGCTGCTCCAAAAAATCCGATTCGCCCGTGAAGTTGCCCACCAGGCCACCGGCCTCGGTCACCAGCAGCGAGCCCGCTGCCACGTCCCAGATCGACAGGCCGGTTTCAAAAAAGCCTTCGGTAAAGCCTGCTGCCACGTAAGCCAGGTCGAGCGCCGCAGCGCCGGGGCGGCGCAGGCCCGCCGTGCGGGGCATGACGTCGGCCATCATGCGCAGGTAATTCTGGAAGTTGTCGCCGGGGCGGAACGGAAAGCCGGTAGAAATCAGGCTGTCCTTGAGCTGCGTGCGCTTGCTCACGCGGATGCGGCGCTCGTTCAGGTAGGCGCCGCGCCCCTTGGTAGCGGTGAACAGGTCGTTGCGCGAGGGGTCATAGACCACCGCCTGCTCGACCTTGCCGCGCACGGCCAGCGCAATGCTGACGCAATAGACCGGAAAGCCGTGGATGAAGTTGGTGGTGCCGTCCAGCGGATCGATGACCCAGACAAACTCGGAATCCTTGGCGCCATACTCGCTGCCCGATTCTTCGGCCAGGATGCCGTGGCCGGGGTAGGCCGTCAGCAGCGTCTCGATGATGGCTTTTTCGCTGGCGTGATCGACTTCGGTGACAAAGTCGTTGATCTGCTTTTGCGAGATACGCACTGCCTCCACGTCCAGGGCCGCGCGGTTGATGAGAGCGCCGGCGGCGCGGGCAGCCTTGATGGCCACGTTGAGCATGGGGTGCAGATTGGACGACATAAATTGTGATGTGAGCGCGCCCGCACGGTAGCAGGCAGGCACGCGGACCAGGAACGAGGGAAGTCGCAGCCTGGCGATGCGGGCTGCGACAATGGGGCCGCAATTTTACCCATGCCGCCGCGTCCGCGCTTTTCCTGCTTCTTCCTGCCGCCATGAAAACCCGCTTCATCCTGATCCAGACCAGCCACGCTGGCAACGTTGGCGCTGCCGCCCGCGCCCTGAAAACCATGGGCTTTGATGACCTGGTGCTGGTGGCGCCGCGCTGGCCCAATGTGCTGCGGCGTGAAGAAACCATACAGCGCGCCAGCGGTGCGCTGGACGTGCTGCACAACGCGCGCATCGTCGCCACGCTGGACGAAGCGCTCGACGGCATGAGCCACCTGTGCGCCACCGCCATGACCCCGCGCGACTTTGGGCCACCCACCTCGGCACCACGCGCGCATTTTGAATCGCTCCTGAAAAGAGAGCTGCTCGCGCCCACTGCGCAAGGGCTGGAGGCCAAAAACACTGAAAATTCTGCGCTGGGCGATGGCGCTGCCACCTCCGCAGAAACCGGCGTGGCTTTCCTGTTTGGCTGCGAGCGTTTCGGCATGGCCAATGAAGACGTGTACCGCTGCCACGTGGCGCTGCAAATTCCTACCAACCCCGGTTTTGGCTCGCTCAACCTGGCAGCGGCCATCCAGGTGATTGCCTACGAATGGCGCCAGGCGCTGGGCGGTTTTGCACTGCCGGATGCGGCCCCGGTGGCCCCCGCGCCCGCCGTGGTGCGCGCCGATGCCGCCCAGGTCGCGGGCATGCTGGCGCATTGGGAGCAGGCGCTGGTGCAGATTGGTTTTCTCGACCCGGCGGCGCCGAAAAAACTCATGCCACGCCTGAACCAGCTGTTCAACCGCGCGCAATTGCAGACCGAAGAAATCCACATCCTGCGCGGTGTTGCCAAAGCCATGATCGAGGCGGCGCAGGCAAAGCACTAAACTGCTTTTCCTTTTGCACTGCTGTTTCGCCCCATGTTCACCCGCCTGCGCTCCGACATCCAGTGCATCCTTGAGCGCGACCCCGCCGCCCGCAGCAGCTGGGAGGTGCTCACCTGCTATCCCGGCCTGCACGCCCTGGTGCTGCACCGGCGCGCCCACTGGTGCTGGACGCACGGCTTCAAATGGCTGGGGCGCTTTATCTCGCACACCTCGCGCTGGCTCACCGGCATTGAAATACACCCCGGCGCCAAAATTGCCCCCTGCGTGTTCATCGACCACGGCATGGGCGTGGTGATTGGCGAAACCGCCGAAATCGGCCCCGGCTGCACCATCTACCACGGCGTTACGTTGGGTGGCACCTCGCTGTACAAGGGCGCCAAGCGCCACCCCACGCTGGGCAGCAACGTCATCGTGGGCGCGGGCGCCAAGGTGCTGGGCGGCTTCACGGTGGGCGATGGCGCCAAGGTGGGCAGCAACGCCGTCGTCACCAAACCCGTGCCGGCGGGCGCCACCGCCGTGGGCAACCCGGCGCGCATCATCCAGGCCGAGTCCGACGCGCGGCGCGAGGAGGCAGCCTCCAAAATGGGCTTCTCTGCCTACGGCGTGACGCAAAACGACGACCCGCTCTCGCAGGCCCTGCGCGGCCTGATTGACAGCGCGGGGGCGCAGGAGCACCAGATTGCGCTCTTGTGGCAGGCCATTGAAAAGCTCTCCTCCACGCCCCAGCCTGGCAACTGTGTGCCCGGCGACGCCGCCCGCCACGAAAACTTTGCCGCCGACAAGTTCAACGCCCTGATCGACAAGTAGAGCGGCCAGCGGTAGCGCCCGCGACAGGCCCGTGCCGCTGCTGCCCCTACCATTTCCAGCCCCGTCAAACCTTCTGGAGACCGTACCGATGGATGTGTTCCACGCCTTGCAGCAGCGCCGCTCTGTGCGCGCCTTTTTGCCCCAGGCCCCCAGCGCCGATACCGTGCGCGCGCTCATGGAGGGCGCTGCGCGCGCTGCCTCGGGCGGCAACCTGCAACCCTGGCGCGTGCTGGCTTTGACTGGCGAACCCCTGGCGCAGACGCTGCAAGCCGTTGCCCAGGCGCAGCCCGAGGCGTATGCCAACAGCCTGTCGTACCCGCCCGATCTGTGGGAGCCCTACCGCACGCGCCGCTTTGCCAATGGCGAAGACCTCTACCGCAGCATCGGCATTCCGCGCGATGACAAAGCCGCGCGGCTGGAACAGCTGGGCAAAAACGCCGAGTTCTTTGGCGCCCCCGTGGGCTTGTTCATTTGCGTCGACCAGCGCATGGGCCTGCCGCAGTGGATGGATTTGGGCATTTACCTGCAATCGCTGATGCTGCTGGCCGTGGAAAACGGCCTGGCCACCTGCGCCCAGGGCTTCTGGCGCCGCTACGACGGCGCCCTGGCCGCCCACCTGGGCCTGCCCGCCAACTACAGCGTGGCCGTGGGTGTGGCGCTGGGCTTTGAGGACACGCAAGCGCCCATCAACACCTTGCAGGCCAGCCGCGCGCCCTTTGAAGAATGGGCCGAACTGCGCGGTTTCTGATCGCCTGCGCGCACCCACAAAAAAAGAGGGCTACTTTGCAGTAGCCCTCTTTTTTACTCCTGATTTGGTAGCTGCTAGCGCTTATTCTGTGGGCGCTGAGGCCTGATTTGGCTGTTATTTTTCTGGGAACTGCACGCCAAGGCTCAGGTGCGCGCCGGGCGCTGCGCCTGCTTGGGCCGGAAGGCCTTGCACACGGCCTCGTGCGTTTCCAGGTACGGCCCGCCAATCAGGTCGATGCAGTAGGGCACGGCGGCAAAAATGCCCGGCACCAGCTGCGCGCCGTCGGCGCTTTTGAGGCCCTCCAGCGTCTCGGCAATCGCCTTGGGCTGGCCGGGCAGGTTGACGATCAGGCACTGGTCGCGGATGACGGCCACCTGGCGCGAGAGGATGGCCGTGGGCACAAACTTCAGGCTGATCTGGCGCATCTGTTCGCCAAAACCAGGCATCTCTTTGTGTGCCACGGCCAGCGTGGCTTCGGGCGTCACGTCGCGCAGGGCCGGGCCGGTGCCGCCTGTGGTCAGCACCAGGCTGCAACCGGCAGCCACCAGTTCGAGCAGCGTGGCGCTGATGGTGGCTTGCTCGTCGGCAATCAGCCGCGCCTCGAAGGTGATGGGGTTGTGCAGCGCGCGTGTGAGCCAGTCTTGCAGCGCGGGCAGGCCCTGGTCGGCATAAATACCGCTGCTGGCGCGGTCGCTGACCGAGACGATGCCGATCTTGACGGCCTCAAACATCGCCATCCTCCTGCGGCGCCTCGTTGCCATCGGCATCGTCAGGGCCACCCAACTGGGTGCGCACCAGCACAAACAGCTCACGGTAGGCGCGGCCCTTGCGCGGTGCCAGCCCTTGCGACTGGGCCACGGTGGCATCGTGTGCGCCGGGGGCGTCTTTGCGCGCCTGGCGGATCAGCGCGCGCAGCTGCTGGATGTCGGTGCCGGGGTGGTGGGCAATCCATTCGGCCTGGGCGCTGTCCTCGGCGATGAGGCGGTCGCGCCACTGCTCGGCCAGGTGCAGCGCCAGCTTGTCGGCGGCCGAGCCGCTGCGCTGCTCTTGCAGGGCGGTGCGCACGGCGGCCACGGTGTCGTCATCGAGCTTGCGCATGAGCTTGCCCACGTACTGCATCTGGCGGCGCTTGCCTTCAAAGTTGGTGATGCGCCGCGCCTCGGCCAGCGCCTCGACCAGTTTGTCGGGCAGGCCGATGCGGGCGAACAGGTCAGCGCGCAGGCTCAAAAGCTCTTTGCCCAGGTCTTGCAGTTCGTCGCTTTCGCGCTTGAGGTCGGTGCGGCTCGCATCGGGCGTGCCTTTGAGTTCGGCTTTGAGCGCGATGTCCATTTCGCTGCCTTCGGCAACAAACTGGCCGCGCACAAAGTAGCCTTTTTTGGGTTTGCGTGACATGGTGAAATCCGGGAGGTGAGGGCGTTTGGGAGGCGTGTGGCGGCCACGGGGGCAGGGCCCAACGCCAGCGCCCCCGCTCGTACAGAGCTGGGGGCGCGCGCAAGTATCATAGCCGCGCCATGAAATCAACACGCCCTGCCGCACTCCGCACCCGCCGCGCCGCTCCAGCGACCGCACCTTCCCCCCAGCATCCCGAGCGCGTGAGTGCCGCTGACAGCGGTTTCAGCTACAGCCGCGCGTTCTTTGAAGACCTCGTCGATAGCGCCCTGGCCCACGCCAAAAAAGTGGGCGCCACCGATGCCGGTGCCGAAGCCTCCGAGGGCTGCGGCCTGTCGGTGAACGTGCGCAAGGGCGAGCTCGAAACTGTGGAGCGCAACCGCGACAAGTCCCTGGGCATCACCGTGTACCTGGGCCACCGGCGCGGCAATGCCAGCACGTCAGACTTCTCGCCCGCCGCCATTGAGCGCACCGTGCAGGCGGCCTACGACATCGCCCGCTTCACCGCCGAAGACCCGGTGGCCGGTTTGCCCGCCGAGGCCGACATCGCCCCGCCCGAGTCCCACCGCGATCTGGATTTGTTCCACCCCTGGGCCTTGACCAGCGAAGAGGCCGCGCGCATCGCCATCGAGTGCGAGGCCGCCGCCTTTGCCACGCACAAACGCATCACCAACAGCGAAGGCGCGGGCGTGTCGGCGCAGCAAAGCCATTTTTTCAGCGCGCACACGCACGGCTTTCGCGGTGGCTATGCCACCTCGCGGCACAGCCTGTCGGTGGCGCCCATTGCCGCCTTGCCAGGCCGCAACGCCGACATGCAGCGCGATGCCTGGTACAGCTCGCAGCGCAGTGCCACGGAGCTGGCATCGCCCGCCGCCGTGGGCCGCTACGCTGCCCAGCGCGCCCTGAGCCGCCTGGGCGCACGCAAAATCGCCACCACCGAATGCCCGGTGCTGTTTGAGTCCAATCTGGCCGCCGGGCTGCTGGGCGGTTTTGTGCAGGCCGTCAGTGGCGGTGCGCTCTACCGCAAGAGCACGTTCTTGCTCGACTCGCTGGGCAAGCAGGTTTTTCCCAAGCACATCGACATCCTGGAAGACCCGTTCATCCTGCGCGGCAAGGGCAGCTCGCCGTTTGACGAAGAAGGCGTGCGCGTGGCCGCGCGCAAGGTGGTGGATGCGGGCCGCGTCGAGGGCTATTTCCTCAGCAGCTACTCGGCGCGCAAGCTGGGCATGCGCACCACGGGCAACGCAGGCGGCTCGCACAACCTGGTGCTGACCTCGCGGCGCACCAAGGCCGGGGACGACCTCACGGCCATGCTGAAGAAGCTGGGCACGGGCCTGTTCGTGATCGAGCTGATGGGCCAGGGCGTGAACTACGTCACCGGCGACTATTCGCGCGGCGCCAGCGGCTTTTGGGTAGAGAACGGCGAGATCGCCTTTCCGGTGCATGAAATCACCATCGCCGGCAACCTGCGCGACATGCTCAAAGGCATTGAAGCCGTGGGTGCCGATGCCTACAACCACGGCGCCAAAACCGTGGGCTCGCTGCTCATTAACCGGATGAAGGTGGCAGGCAGTTGATGCTTTACGCCAAATAGACCTGGGCCCCTGAAGAACAGGGGCCTTTTTTCTGCCCGACAAATTTTGCTTGACGATCCTTGCTGGCCCCAAGTAAAAAGCTTTAGCACGGGCGGCTTTTACACAAAATCGACGCAAGAAGTATTGGGGCTCCCGTGACTTTGGTTTTGCCACGTTTTGTGGCGCTGTATTGAAATTCACAGGAATAACATCATGGAATACTACTTGGGTGAAGTGTGTTGCTTCGCTTTTAATTTCACACCCCGTGGTTTTATGCTGTGCGATGGCAGGTTGCTGCCTATCAACCGCTATCAGGCACTGTTCGCCCTGCTGGGGCCCAACTATGGTGGTGATGGTCGCACCACTTTTGCCCTTCCCGACTTGCGTGGCAAAAGCCCTGTGGATGGCACCCAACCTGGGGGGCATTACTACATTTGCGTTTCTGGAATTTTCCCAAGCCGCGAAGATTAATAAAACCATTGACCGGCGCTTTGGGCATTTCTATTTCAATCCGATCCCATATTCAAGAAATCACTGGCATAAATGGCTGCAGGCCATATGAAATTCAGTGGCGGGTTGATTGCAGCGTGTGCTGAAAAATATGGGTGCATGCCAAGTCGTCGCTCCGGCTCACAAAGAGGATTTATTTATGCAACGCAGAGCACTACTCAGGTTGGGGGGCGCCATCTCCGTTTTGGCCAGTGCAGTCGTGACCGGCTGTGGCGGCAGTGACGGTGCCCAGACAGCCCATTTGCGCGCGGATGTGCGCAATCTGCACTACGACGACGCTGGCAATGCCATCGAATGGTCGCCAGAAAACAACTGGGTGCGTTTTTACGACAGCTCCAACCAACTGAAGTGGACTTTTGACGGCGCAGGCACCTCGGTGGGCACGCTGAACTGGCCCTCGGGTGCGGTGACTTTGGGCGAGCGCATTTACGTGGCTGACTTTGGCAACAGCCGCATCATCGTGCTCGATCGCCAGGGCGCTTTGCTGACCCAATTTGGTGAAGCCGGGCCAGACCGTGACGATTTCTCATTCGTCCACGAGCCTGTGGTGGGGCCAGACCAGTTGCTGTATTTTTGCGATCCGCTTCACCATCGGGTGCAGGTATTCGATGGCAATGGCCAGTGGCAGCGCAGCATGGGCCAATTTGGCACCGAGGGCGAGGGCCTCAATTACCCCGAGAGCATGGCTTTCGATGCCGAGGGCCTTTTGCATGTGGTGGACAGCGGCAATGGCCGGGTGGTGGTTTTCACGCGCCAGGGCGAGGTCGTTCGCACCTATGGTGCGCTGGGCAGCCAACCGGGGCAGATGCTCAACCCAGAGGGCATTGCCATTGACCGCAGCGGCTATGTGTACGTGTCCGATCGGGGGCAGCACCTGGTGCAGATTTACGACGGGCAAGGCCAGTTCAAGGAGCGCGCTGCGGTTTTCTTGTCGAATGGCACGCCTGCTGTGCCGGGTGAGATGTGCTGGCGCCCCGATGGCATGCTGCACGTCACGGCCATGCCGGATGCCTCCAAAGGCCTGATTTCCCGGCAATATCTGTAATTGGTTTTACATACAAAAATAGCTGCCAGCGCTTGCCAAGCAAGCGCGAGCAGCTATTTTTTTGATAGCTATTTCTCAGCCTGCCAGCGCAGCCTTCACGGCGGCAGACACCTGGCCCATGTCGGCCTTGCCCGCCAGGCGCGTCTTGACCACACCCATTACTTTGCCCATGTCGCCGGGGCCTTTGGCGCCCAGCTCGGCCACGATGGCCTGCACGGCGGCCTGGGTTTCTTCGGCTGACATGCGCTGGGGCAGGTAGGTTTGCAGCACGGCCATTTCGCTCTTTTCCTTGTCGGCCAGGTCGTGGCGCGCGGCTTGTTCAAAGGCGGCAATGCTGTCTTTGCGCTGCTTGACCAGCTTGTCCACGATGGCAACCACGGCGGCATCGTCCAGCACCACGCGCTCATCGACTTCTTTTTGCTTCATGGCAGCCAGCAGCAGGCGGATGGTGCCCAGGCGCTCGCTGTCTTTGGCGCGCATGGCGGTTTTCATGTCTTCGGTGATCTGATCTTTGAGGCTCATGGCGGCTTCCTTTTCGATAAGAGAGGCAAAGGGTTTGCACAAAGTCTTTCTGGCCAGGCGCAGCGCCGCAGACAGTAGTTCAACTGCGGCAAGGCGATGCAACGACGCCAGAAAGGCTTTTTGCAAACCCGAAAAACAGAAAACCCGCGCTTGGCGTCCCTAGCGCGGGTTGGGGTTCCAAGCGGGCCTGGAATCCGGTGATCAGTACATCTTCTTGGGCAGCTGCATGCTGCGCACGCGCTTGTAGTGGCGCTTGACGGCAGCAGCCTTCTTGCGCTTGCGCTCGGCGGTGGGCTTTTCGTAGAACTCGCGGGCACGCAGGTCGGTCAGCAGGCCCAGCTTTTCGATGGTGCGCTTGAAGCGGCGCAGAGCAACGTCAAAGGGTTCGTTTTCTTTTACGCGGATAGTGGTCATTAGCTAATGTTTTCCAAAATATTGCCCGCAGAGGGTCTTGGGGAGATCGGGCCTCAAGACCTTGCGCGGCGGTTGTCCCCGTCTGTAACTAGTATTTGGCCGACGGGGCGATGCCAGCAAAGCCGAGCATTATAGCGTTTGTGCCGCCGCCATCAAGCCGCAGGCGCCGCCAGCGCTTGCGCACAGGCTGCAGCGCTGGCCCAGGCCCACTGGAAGTTGTAGCCGCCCAGCCAGCCGGTCACATCGACCACCTCGCCAATGAAGTACAGCCCCGGCTGCTGCCGCGCCTCCATGGTTTGCGAGGACAGCGCGCGCGTGTCGATGCCGCCCAGCGTGACTTCGGCCTTTTTGTAGCCCTCGGTGCCGGTGGGCGTGATCTCCCAGCGGGCCAGGCGTTCGGCCAGCCGCGCCAGGGCTTTGTCGGAGGCTTCGGCGATGGGGCGCTGCCAGTCGGCGTCTTGCCCGGCCCAGGCATCGGCCAGGCGGCTGGGCACCCACTGGGCCAGCTCGTTGGCAATCAGTTTGCGCGAGCGTGCCTTGGCCTGTGCCAGCACGGCGGGCCAATCCACGCCCGGCGCCAGGTGGATGCTGAGCGGTGCGCCGTCTTGCCAGTAGCTGGAAATTTGCAGCACCGCCGGGCCCGACAGGCCCCGGTGCGTGAACAGCAGGTCTTCGTCAAACGCCATGCGGGTTTTTTTGGCCCCCGTGCTGATCTGCACCGGCAGCGCCAGCCCGGCCAGCTGCGCGTAGGGCGCCCAGGCCGCGCCGTCAAACGTGAGCGGCACCAGCCCGGGGCGGCGCTCGACCAGCGGGATGCCGAACTGCTGGGCCAGCCGATAGCCCAAATCGCTGGCGCCGATCTTGGGGATGGACAGGCCACCCGTGGCCACCACCACGCTGCGCGCCTGCACGGGGCCCCGATCGGTATCAATTTGATAGCTGCTTGCGCTCATCCCGTCTGCCCCAGAGGCCAAAAACGCTATATTTTTGACGCTGCAAGGCTGCCAGCGCTCGACCTGGCCCAGCGCGCATTCGGCCAGCAGCATGGCGATGATGTCTTCGGCAGAGCGGTCGGCAAACAGCTGGCCTTTGTGCTTTTCGTGGAAGGCAATGCCGTGCTTTTGCACCAGCGCAATGAAGTCCTGCGGCGTGTAGCGCGACAGCGCCGAGCGACAAAACTGCGGGTTCTGGCTGACAAAGTGCTTGTGCGGCGCGCTGGCGTCCAGATCGCGGTTGGTGAAGTTGCAGCGCCCGCCGCCGGAGATGCGGATTTTTTCGGCCACTTTGTCGGCGTGGTCGATGAGCAGCACTTTCAGGCCGCGCTGGCCCGCCTGGGCGGCGCAAAAAAGACCGGCAGCGCCGGCCCCGATGATGACGGTATCGAAGGAAAACATGCGCGCCAGTGTAGGCGCTGGGCCTGGGGCGGCCTGCGCTGGCGCAGCGGGGGCGATTTCTACAATGGCGCGCATGAATATTCCTTCGCACCAACTCAGCATGACCGTGCTGATGTCCCCCGATATGGCCAATTTCTCCGGCAACGTGCATGGCGGGGCCATCCTCAAGCTGCTGGACCAGGTGGCGTACTCCTGCGCCAGCCGTTTTTCTACCTGCTACGTGGTCACGCTGAGCGTGGACCAGGTGATGTTTTTGCAGCCCATCCATGTGGGCGAACTGGTGACGTTTCTGGCCAGCGTGAACTACACCGGCACCTCGTCCATGGAAGTGGGCGTGAAGGTGGTGGCCGAGGACATCCGCTCCCAGGTGGTGCGCCATGTCAACAGCTGTTTTTTCACGATGGTGGCGGTGGACGAAGACCGCAAGCCGGTGGCCGTGCCCCGGTTGCACCCCACTACCGCCGACGAAAAGCGCCGCTGGGATGCCGCCCTGCTGCGCAAGGCATTGCGCAAGGAACTGGCCCAGCGTTTTGAGCAGGTGCGCACAGCGTCCATGGCGGCGATGGTCGAGGCAGTGCCTGCCTGACGTGCGCGGGGGCGCTGCCCGAGGCCGTGCCTGCCTGGCGTGCCAAGGGGTGGCGCTACCGGCGCTGCGGCGATGAACCCCCCATGGGAGCCCGCCTGACGCACTTGGCTGGCGGGCGAAGCGGGGGGGGCGCGATGGTTTCAGGCCGTGCGCGCCTGGGCCGGTGCCTCCTGCGCCGCCGCTGCCAGTCCTTGCAACACATCGCCCACCACGATCACGCTGGGGCTGGCCAGCTGTTCACGCTCTATGGTGGTGTGCAGCGCGCCCAGCGTAGTGACGGCATGGCGCTGCGTGGGCAGGCTGGCGTTCTGGATGATGGCCACGGGCACGCTGGCGTCCAGACCCGAGAGCAATTCCTGCTGGATGTGCGCGGCGCCGCTGACGCCCATGTAAATCACCAGCGTGAGCCGCGCGTCGCGGGCGGTGGCGGCCAGCTGGCGCCAGTCGGTGCCCGCTGCCCCGGGTTTGGCGTGGCCGGTGACGAAGACCACGCCGTGGGCGTGGGCGCGGTGCGTCAGCGGCACGCCCAGCGCTGTCATGCCTGCCAGCCCGGCGGTGATGCCGTTGATGACGCGCACTTGCACGCCCTGGGCGCGCAGGTGCTCCACCTCCTCGCCGCCACGGCCAAAAATGAACGGGTCGCCGCCCTTGAGGCGCACCACCTGTTCGCCCTCGCGCACGGCGGTGAGCATGAGTTTTTCAATGAACGCCTGGGGCGTGCTTTTGCAGCCGCCGCGTTTGCCCACGTACACCACGCGCGCGCTGGGTGCGGCATGGGCGACGATGGCATCGCTCACCAGATCGTCCACCAGCAGCACGGTGGCGCTCTGGATGGCTTTGAGCGCCTTGATCGTCAGCAGCTCGGGGTCGCCCGGGCCGGCACCGACCAAGGTGCAGGTGCCTGGTGTGCTGGCGGCGGCGGTGGTCGCGGTGGAGGAGGGGGGCTGGGTCGTCGTCATGGTGGGGCAGACAAGGTGGTGCGGGGTGGTTCAAGGTGCGTGCCGCGCCGGGGGGGCGGCTGGGCGCGTGCGTGGTGGCGTAGTGGTGTGTGGGTGCGTAGGTGGCCTTGGTGCGGTTTTGCGGTCAGGCGGCGGCACCTGGCTGGCCCGGTGCGGCCCGCTGGGCCAGCCGCACGATGTGTTGCATTTGCTGCGCCAGCGCGGCGGGCACGGGCAGGCGGCCTTCCAGCACATCGCGGGTGTAGCGGGCGGTGCTGTCCACGTCAATGGCGCTGGGCAGGCCGGGCACCTCGCTGGCGGTGCCGGGCTGCTGTTCGTCCAGCAGCTGGTGCGTGCCCGCCACAAAAGCGTCGTAGCGCGGCGAGCGGCGCGGGTCGGCAGCGCTTTCGCCCTCCAGCCCGCGTGAGAGCAGTGCCGTGGTGCCCAGCAGGCCGAAGGTGGCGTGCAGCATGTCGAAGTATTCGGGGTGGGTGTAGCTGCTGACCACCACGGCGGCGCCTGCGCAGGGATTGATCAGCTTGACCAGGCTGTGGCCGGGGTTGCGCAGGCCAATCACCTCGCGCGCGGCCAGCAGCCGTGCCAGGCCGGGGTGCAGCGTGGCCGTGGTGATGTGCGCGACACAGCCACTTGCTATCTTTTCAGGAGCTTTTAGCGCAGGTGTACCAAGGGCTACAAGCACATCGGATGCCAAAACCCGCCGTGCTTCGGTGCGCATGCCGTGCAGCAGCACGGGCAACCCTTCTCGCGCCAGCAACAGCGCCAGCAGCGGCGTCAGCACCGGCAGCTTGCGCGCGCCGTTGTAGCTGGGCAGCACGACCAGCGGGCGGTCGCTAGCGGGCAGTCGGGCCAGGCGCTGGTGGGTGGCGTCGAGAAAGCCCGCCATCTCGGGGGCCGTCTCGCCCTTGATGCGCATGGCCAGGCAGAAGGCGCCGATTTCCAGATCGGTCACACCGCCGTCGAGCACCTGGCCCAGCAAATCTGCCGCCTGGGCGCGGGTGAGGGGGCGCGCCCCGCGCGGGCCGCGCCCGATTTCCTTGATGTACTGGCTGATGCCCATGGGTGTGAAGCGTGAAGAGGTTGTGCAATCGGGCTGCGATTGTCGGCCAATCTTCATAACGCGCGGCTATATGCGGGCCAGCCGTTCCAGGCAGCGCCTTTGGTGGGCGCTGGCCGTGGTTTACGGGCTGGTGTCCAGGGTGTGTGTGCGCAGGGCGGTTTCGGCTTCGGCCTGTACGGCTTCACGGCTCAAGACCGATGCGGCTGTCTGGGCCTCGTCGGGGGCGAAGTCTTTGAAATGCGGCAGCGCCTGAACGGCTTCTGCCTGTACTTCGGTCCGGCTGCGCGTCGAGACCGCATTGGCATCGAAGTTCAGGCCGTAAACATCGCCTGCGGCGGGGGTCTGGGCTTGGACGCCTACGCTGGCACAGACGGCCAGCGCGGCGCAGAGGGTGTGTGCGGTATTCATGGCAGCTTCCTTTATGGATGGTGTGCGACAAGACATTTCCGCCCCCCGACCACAGCGCCGGTGTTTCCGGCGCTGTGGTGAAGCGGTCGCTGGCGGCCACCCTGCCAAAAGGCGCTGCCAGTGCTTTTCACTGTAGGCCTGGCGCGGGCTTGGCGACACCCCGCACTGGTAAGCCAAGTGTTTCAGTATCGACACTCTGGTGTCCCCGGCTTGGGGCAAACGTGCATGTGCAGTGGCTTGCGTGGTCTGGGCAACTTGGCACACACTGTGGCGGTGCATGTGCATGTTTTTCGGGGGAGATAAGTCCATGACCACCGTTGCTGAAATTCTCAAGACCAAGGCCGATGCAGCCGTTCATTCGATTGCTCCCACGGAGTCGGTTTTTGACGCGCTCAAGCAGATGGCCGACAAGCACATCGGTGCCTTGCTGGTGATGGAGGCGGGCGCCATCGTGGGCATCATCACCGAGCGCGATTACGCCCGAAAAATCGCCCTGCTGGGGCGTACCTCTGCCGACACGCGGGTGCGCGATGTGATGACCCGTGCCGTCATGTATGTGCAGCCCACGCACTCTTGCCAGGAGTGCATGGCCCTGATGACCGAAAACCGCCTGCGCCACCTGCCCGTGGTGGACGATGCGGGCCAGTTGCTGGGCCTGGTGTCGATTGGCGATCTGGTCAAAGACATCATCTCGGAGCAAAAATTCATCATCGAGCAGCTGGAGCACTACATCACCGGCCAGCGCGGTTAGGGCGCACAGCCCTACACTGCGCGCCATGAGTTTGCTGATCCTCGGAATTGAATCTTCGTGCGACGAGACCGGCGTCGCTTTGGTGCGCAGCACGGGCGCTGACGTGCCCACGCTGCTGGCGCACGCGCTGCACAGCCAGATCGACATGCACCAGGCCTATGGCGGTGTGGTGCCCGAGCTGGCCAGCCGCGACCACATCCGCCGCGTGCTGCCACTGACCCAGGCCGTGATGGCCGAGTCGGGCCACACCCTGGCCGAGGTGGATGTGGTGGCCTACACGCGCGGCCCCGGCCTGGCCGGGGCGCTGCTGGTGGGGGCGGGCGTGGCCTGTGCGCTGGGTGCGGCGCTGGGCAAACCGGTGCTGGGCGTACACCACCTGGAAGGGCATTTGCTCTCGCCCTTTTTGAGTGCTGACCCGCCGGAGTTTCCGTTTGTGGCGCTGCTGGTGTCGGGCGGGCACACCCAACTCATGCGTGTGGATGGCGTAGGCCGCTACGAAATTCTGGGCGAAACCATTGATGACGCTGCCGGCGAGGCGTTCGACAAATCCGCCAAGCTCATGGGCCTGAGCTACCCCGGCGGGCCAGCCCTGTCGCGCCTGGCCGAACAGGGCGACCCGCTGGCCTTCAAGCTGCCGCGCCCACTGTTGCACAGCGGCAACCTCGATTTTTCTTTTGCCGGCCTGAAAACCGCCGTCATGACACAGGCCAAAAAACTGGGCGACGACCTGGAGGCGCGCAAGGCCGATCTGGCCGCCAGCACGCAGGCCGCCATCGTCGATGTGCTGGTGAAAAAATCCCTCACCGCTTTGAGAGAAACAGGCTTGCAGCGCATCGTGGTGGCCGGGGGTGTGGGCGCCAACCGCCTGCTGCGCGAGCAGCTCAATGCCGCCTGTGCCAAGCAGCGCGTGCGTGTGCATTACCCCGAGCTGCATTTGTGTACCGACAACGGCGCCATGATTGCCATGGCCGCCGCCATGCGCTTGCAGTCGGGCCAGCAGCAGGCGCGCTGCGACTATGCCTTTGATGTCAAGCCGCGCTGGCCACTGGATGCGCTGGAGGCGCAACAGGCGCCGCGCTGACCGGGTGCCGGGCCACATCCCCTGTGGCTTTACCGTGCATTCACCAAGGCGGCATGGGCGCGCTGCACACAGCCTGCACAATCAAATGCATCGCAATGGTGGGCAGCGCAATCCATGACTTTTTCTTTTTCTCCAACCCGTGCGGGCTTTCTGGCAGGCCGCAGCGCATTGGCCATGGCGGTGTTGACCGCGCTGTCGGGCTGCGCCGCGCTGGCGCCCGCACCGCAGGCAGTAGCGCCTGGTGTGGATGTGCCCGCAGCCTGGACGCAGGCGGCTGATCTGGCCCTGGCCAGCGCGTCCAATTCCGTACCCGCAGCGCAACCCGGCGCCGCCGCAGTGGCCCCATCCACAGCGCACAGCGCCTCGGTGGCTACCGCACCCCAGCCCACACCGCTGGCCCAGTGGTGGCTGCGCCTGGGCGACCCGGTGCTGGCCGATCTGGTCACACAGGCTTTGCAGGCCAATACCGATGTGCGCCAGGCCCAGGCCGCGCTGCGCCAGGCACGGGCGCAGGCCGATGTGCAGGGCGCCGCGTTGCAGCCCAGCCTGGATGCCTCGGGTTCGGCCCAGCGCCGACGCGCCAGCGGCAGCACGGGCAACAGTTTTCAGGCGGGGCTGGACGCCAGCTGGGAGCCCGATCTGTTCGGTCGCCTGCAAAGCGGTGTGGACGCCAGCGTGGCCGATGCCCGCGCTGCTGCTGCATCGCTGGCTGGGGCGCAGGTGTCGCTGGCCGCTGAAGTGGCGCTCAACTACATCACCCTGCGCAGCCAGCAAGAGCGCCTGGCCATTGCCCAGCGCAACCTGGCCAGCCAGCAAGAAACGCTGCAACTGACCGACTGGCGCGTGCAAGCCGGACTGGCCACCTCGCTGGTGCTGGAGCAGGCGCGTGCCAACACGCAACAAACAGCGGCGCAAATTCCGCAGCTGCAAGCCGCGCTGGCCCAGTCGCGCCACAGCCTGGCGGTGCTGACGGGCCAGGCGCCCGGCGCGCTGGACGCACTGCTGGCCAGCGAGCGCCCCGTGCCCCAGCCGCCGCCGGATTTGGCGCTGGCCATTCCCGCTGAAACCCTGCGCCAGCGCCCCGATGTGCGCGTGGCCGAAGAGCGCATTGCTGCCGCCCTGTCGCGGCTGGCGCAGGCCGATGCGGCGCGCTACCCCAGTTTTCGGCTGGGTGGCTCGGTGGGGCTGAGTGCGCTCACGCTGGGCGCGCTGACCAACGGCGCCTCGGTGGCGGCGGCGCTGCTGGGCAGCGTCTCGGTGCCGCTGCTCGATGGCGGCGCGGCCCGTGCCCAGGTGCGCGTGCAAGAAGCCACCCTGGAGCAGGCGCGCACCCACTACGAAGCCACTGTGCTCACTGCGCTGCAAGAGGTGGAAGATGCCCTGGTCGCCCTGCGCGGCGACCGCGAACGGCTGCTGCGCCTGCAAGAGGCTGCGCAGGCCGCTGGCAACGCCGCACTGCTGGCGCAGCACCGCTACCGCAGCGGCCTGATCGACTTCCAGTCGCTGCTGGAAACCCAGCGCACGCTGCTCTCCACCCAAGACGGCGTGGCCAGCACCGCCGCCAGTGTCGCTGCCGACCATGTGCGCCTGTACAAGGCACTGGGCGGCGGCTGGTCGCCTTTGTGATGCCACCGCTGTGCGGGCTTGCACCGCGCAGCCTCCCCCTTTCGTGCCCCTGGAACGCTTGCCATGACCGAACCTGACAAAAATACCCCTGCTGCCCCTGCCGCCAACCCTGCACCCAGCAAGGCCTCCAGCCCGCCGGGCGCTGGCCTGGACGCCCTGCTGGGCGCGCAGGCCACACGCCGCTGGTGGCAGCGCCCGGTGCTCTGGGTGGGTGTGGCGGGCGTGTTGTTGGCCGCAGGCGGGGGCTATTACTGGCAGGCGCAGCAGCGCGCCAACGCCGCGCCGCGCTATGTGACCGAAGAGGTGCGCCGGGGCAATCTCACGCTCACGGTGTCGGCCAATGGCACGTTGCAGCCCACGCGCTCGGTCAACATTGGCAGCGAACTCTCGGGCACGGTGCGCAGCGTGCGCGTGGACGTGAACGACCAGGTCAAAAAAGGCCAGGTGCTGGTGGAGCTGGACACGGCCAAGCTGTCGGCGCAGGTGCTGCGCTCGCGCGCTTCGCTGGCCGCCGCCCACGCCCGCCTGGCGCAGGCCAACGCCACCACCAAAGAAGCCCGCGCCGGTCTGGGGCGGCTGGAGGAAGTGGCGCGCCTGTCGGGCGGCAAAGTGCCCTCGGCAGCCGAACTGGATGCGGGCCGCGCCGCCCTGGAGCGCGCCTTGGCCGATGAGGCCAGCGCCCGCGCCAGCGTCGAAGACGCCAAAGCCGCGCTGTCCACCGACGAGACCAACTTGTCCAAGGCATCCATCCGCTCGCCCATCGACGGTGTGGTGCTGTCGCGCACCGTGGACCCGGGCAACGCCGTGGCCGCATCGCTGCAAGCCGTGACCTTGTTCACCGTGGCCGAAGACCTGACCCAACTGCAGTTGCAGGTGAATGTGGATGAGGCCGATGTGGGCGTGGTGCAGGTGGGGCAAAAGGCCAGTTTCACGGTCAGCGCCTACCCCTCGCGCCAGTACCCAGCCAAGATCACCCGCGTGGCCTACGGCTCGACCAAGACCGACAACGTGGTCACCTACATCTCCTGGCTGCAGGTGGACAACACCGACCTTAGCCTGCGCCCGGGCATGACGGCGGCGGCCACCATCACCTCCACCGAGAGAAACGACGTGCTGCTGGTGCCCAACACGGCGCTGCGCTTTACGCCTGCCACGCCAGCGGGTGCGGGCCCGGCTGCGGCGGCATCGGGCGGCGGCATCATGTCGCAGCTCATGCCGCGCATGCCCCGCACGGGCGCGCGCCGTGGCGCCGGCAACGCCGACAAGGGCGCCGCCCAGGGCAAAACCCGCCAGCTCTGGGTGCTCCAGGATGGGGCGGCGCAGCCCATCACCGTCACGGTGGGCATCAGCGATGGCCGCATGACCGAGGTCAGCGGCGAGCAGTTGCAGCCCGGCATGGCCGTCATCACCGACCAGCGCGCCGCTGGCGCTGCACCATGAGCACCAGCCACAGCACCGCCGCCAGCGCTGCCCTCAGTGCTGCAACCAACGCCGCCCGCAGCCCCACCAGCGCCACCCCCGAGCAGCCGCTGATCCGCCTGCGCGGTGTGACCAAGGTCTATGGCGAGGGCGCGCTGGCCTTTCAGGCGCTCAAAGGCGTGAACCTGGACATTGCGCGCAGCGACTTCGTGGCCATCATGGGCCCCAGCGGCTCGGGCAAGTCCACGGCCATGAACATGCTCGGTTGCCTCGATCGCCCCACCACAGGCGAGTATTTGTTCCTGGGCGAGCATGTCGAGTCGCTCACGCGCGACCAGCGCGCGCTCTTGCGACGGCGCTACTTCGGCTTTGTGTTTCAGGGCTTCAACCTGCTGGCGCGCACGTCGGCGCAAGAAAACGTCGAGCTGCCGCTGCTGTACCGGGGCGAGAGCGCCAGCAAGCGCCACGGCGCCGCCGCGCGCGCGCTCGACGCTGTCGGCCTCAAGGGCTGGGAGCACCACACGCCCGCCGAGCTGTCGGGGGGCCAGCAGCAGCGCGTGGCCATTGCGCGCGCCATCGTCACCCAGCCCGCCGTGCTACTGGCCGATGAGCCCACCGGCAACCTCGACACCCAGCGCAGCCATGAAATCATGGAGCTGCTCTGGCGGCTCAACCGCGACCAGGGCATCACCGTGCTCATGGTCACGCACGAGGCCGACATGGCCGCGTATGCCCGGCGCATCGTGCGCTTTGTCGATGGCGTGGTCGATAGCGACGCGCCCAACCCCCACCCCGTGGAGGTCTCCTGATGTGGCTTAACACCTTGCTGCTGGCGCTGCGCTCTATCCGGCGCAACCTGATGCGCTCGTTTTTGACCATTTTGGGCATCGTCATTGGCGTCAGCGCCGTCATCACCATGGTCACGTTGGGCAACGGCGCCACCATGGCGGTGCAGAACCAGATTTCTGGTTTGGGCACCAACTTGCTGCAAGTGCGCCCGGGCCAGCGCATGGGGCCGGGCGGCGGTGGCGGCGCACCGGCCTTCAAAGAATCGGATGCGCAGGCCATTGCCCAGCAAATTGGCGGCGTGCTGGCCGTGGCCCCCGAGGCCCGCTCCAGCGGCACCGTGGTGGCCGGTGGCCGCAACTGGAGCACCAGCATCATCGGCAGCACCAACACCTGGCTGCAAACGGGCAACTGGACGGTGCGCACTGGGCGCGAGTTCACCACCGACGAACTGCGCGCAGGCGCCGCCGTGTGCCTGATTGGCGAGACGGTGCGGCGCGAGCTGTTCGGCACGCAAGACCCGGTGGGCGCCCAGATGCGCGTGCGGGCTTTTTCGTGCGAAGTGGTGGGCGTGCTGGGCGCCAAAGGCCAGGGTGCGTTTGGCAACGACCAGGATGACACCGTGCTGATCCCGCTGAACACGCTGCACCGGCGCGTGACCGGCAACACCCGCGTCAACACGCTGCTGGTGTCCATGCAGGACGGCAGCGATCCCGAGCGCGTCAAGGCCAGCCTGACCGAGCTGCTGCGTGAGCGGCGCAAGCTGGCGCAGGCCGATGAGAACAACTTCAGCGTGCTCGATACCAAGCAGCTGGCCGACACCCTCTCGGGCACCACCAAGGTCATGACCATGCTGCTGGGCGCCGTGGCCGCCGTCAGCCTGCTGGTGGGCGGCATCGGCATCATGAACATCATGCTGGTCAGCGTGACCGAGCGCACCCGCGAGATTGGCCTGCGCCTGGCCATCGGTGCCCTGGAGCGCGAGGTGCTGCTGCAATTTTTGATAGAGGCCGTGGTGCTGGCGGCGCTGGGTGGGCTGATCGGCATCGTGCTGGCCACCGGCGCTTCGGTGGTGCTGGCCGGGGTGATGGACGTGCCCTATTTGTTCAGCCCCGGCGTGAATGTGCTGTCGTTTGTATTCTCGGCGGGCATCGGCGTGGTGTTTGGCTACTTTCCCGCCCGGCGCGCTGCGCGCATGGATCCCATCGATGCCCTGCGCCATGAGTGATTTTTGAGTCAAAAGTGGCTCTAGCCCAATAGGAGTGGGCGCAAGCAGCTATCAAAAAAATAGCTTTTTTCTGGTGCAACCTATTTGCCCGGCGCCGCCGCCACCTCGCTGGCCACGCAGACCCGGTTGCGGCCCGTGTTTTTGGCGCGGTAGAGGGCGCTGTCGGCATCGGCAATCAGCACGTTGGCCAGAAAGGGGCCGCTGTTCCAGGTGGCGGCGCCCACGCTGATGGTGATGGGCACGTTGTGCTGCTGCCAGTGAAACGGGCTGTTTTGCACGGCCAGGCGCAGTTGCTCGGCCATGTCGCGGGCACCGTCCAGTGGGGTGTCGGGCAGCAGCATCAGAAATTCTTCACCGCCCCAGCGAGTGACCAGGTCAGAAGCACGGGCGCGGTTTTTCAGCAACCGGGCCAGGGTGCGCAGCACCTGGTCGCCGCCCGCGTGGCCGTGCTGGTCGTTCACTTTCTTGAAGAAGTCGATGTCGATCATCAGCACCGACAGGGGCGTGCGGTGGCGCTGGGCGTGCAGCGCTGCCTGGGTCAGAAACTCGTCGGCGGCGCGGCGGTTGGGCAGGCCGGTCAGGGTGTCGTGCGTGGCCGCCTGGCTGAGCTGGCGCTGGAGCTGGTAGACCACCAGGCCCAGCAGCGCCAGGGCCATGCACAGCGAAATGAACAACCACACCAGCGCGCCCGGCATGCTGATGGACTGGTCGGGTCGCGCGTTGCCCATCAAGCGCTCAGGCGCCAGCAGCACGGTGCTGGCGCGCAGGGCAAACACCATGCTGGCCAGGGCAAAGGGCGCACTCAACACCACCCCCAGCGCCCGGGGTGCCTGGGGCGCCTGGGCGTTTTTCTGGTGGATGCAGCGCAGCACGGTCACGCAGTTCCAGGCGCACAGGCCGCTGAGCAACAAAGAGGTGGCGACAATGCGCCAGACCGATTGCTCTGGCCCCAGCCAGGCACCCTGCACCAGCGCGGCCAGGGCCAGCACGGTGATGAACACCCGGTCAGCGGGCGTTTGTCCTGCCTCCAGTTGCAGCCCCCGCGCTTGCAGCGCAAGCGCCCCTACCATCAGCATGTTGCCGATGGCATACACCGGCACCCCAGGCCAGTGGCTGCTGCTCAGGTAGCCGAAGAAGGCCAGGCCCACCAGCAACGAGAAGGCCGCCCAGTGCAGGGTGGCAACGCGAAAGCGCGGCAGCATGGCCGCAGCCAGTAGCCAGCCCGAGGCCACAAAGCACTCCAGCAGAGCGCTGACCAGCAAGGTGGCGTGTGCGGCAGAGAGGGTGTCCATTGAATCCATGGCAAGGTGGGGCCAGAGCCGTGCCAAGGCCCGGGGCGTTGGCACGGTCTGCCCCAGTGGTGAGCGGTCGGAAAAGCCATGTTAGCGCAGGCCTGAGGCCCTGGCGCTGCGCACGGCGCCACAAATCGTCACCCGATTGGCCCGAAACGACACTGCGTGCGTGGCTACCATCGCCGGGTGCCCGCCTGCTGCATTGGCGGCAGGTGGGCCGTGTTGTGTTGTATCGCCCCGCGCCCTGGGGTTGTTTGGCTGCGATGGCCAAGAAAGTCTTTTTTATGAACTACTCCCTTCGTGTCTCCTTGTGGCCCTTTGCCACGCCGCTGCGCGCCAGCGTGGCCGCTGTGCTGTCAGCCCTGAGCCTGGCCGCTGTGCCCACGCTGGCCAGTGCGCAAGCGCCTGCGGCCCGCCCCGGCGCTGCGGCCAGCGCTGGCGCACCCATCAAGCTGGCGCTGATCGAGAGCCTTTCGGGGCCGTTTGCCAACACGGGCGAGGCGGTGTTTCGCAACATCTTCTGGGCCACCGAGCGGGTGAATGCACGCGGCGGCGTGGCCTTGCCTGCCGCTGCGGGCGGCGCGCGGCCACTGGCCGTGCAGCGCTACGACAGCAAGGGCCAGAACGAAGAGGCCCTGTCGGCCCTGCGCGCGGCCATTGATGACGGCGCCCGCGTGGTCATGCAGGGCAACTCATCGGCCACGGCGGCGGCGCTGCTGGACGCCATCAACAAACACAACGAGCGCGAGCCGGGCAAGCGCGTGCTGTTTTTGAACTACTCCGCCGTCGATCCCATCCTGACCAACGAAAAGTGCAGCTTCTGGCACTTTCGCTTTGACGCCCACGCCGACATGCGCATGGCCGCCCTGATGGAAGTGGTGCGCGAGGACAAGGCCCTGAAAAGCGTGTACCTGATTGGCCAGGACTACAGCTTTGGCCAGGCCGTGCTGCGCGAGGCCAAAAAACAGCTGGCCGCCCAGCGCCCCGATGTGGCCGTGGTGGGCGACGAGCTGCACCCCGTGGGCCGCGTCAAAGACTTTGCGCCCTACGCCGTCAAGATCAAGGCCAGTGGCGCGCAGGCCGTGGTCACGGGCAACTGGGGCAATGATTTGACGCTGCTGGTCAAGGCCGCGCGCGAGGTGGGTTTTGATGGCAGCTTCTACACCTTCTACGGCAACGCCCTGGGGGCCCCGGCGGCCATTGGCGATGCGGGCGTGGGCAAGGTGGTGGCCGTGGCCGACTGGCTGCCCAACGTGCCGGGCGCGCAAAGCGAGGCGTTCTACCAGTCGTTCCGTGAGCGCTTTCCCAAGCCGCAGGACGATTACGTCCACATGCGCATGCAGCTGATGGTAGAGACGCTGGCGCAGTCCATCACCCGCGCGGGCAGCCTGGACACCGTGGCCGTGGCCCGCCAGATGGAGCAAGCCAGCGTGCAGCTGGCCGGGCGCAGCGGTGCCATGCGCGCCGCCGACCACCAGTTCCAGCAGCCGCTGGTGGTGGGCGTGATGGACAAGCAGGGCCAGCCGGGCGTGAGGTTTGACGTCGAAGGCTCGGGCTACGGTTTCCGGGTGGTGCGCGATATTCCAGCGGCCAAAACCCAGCAGCCGCACAGCTGCAACATGCAGCGATTTTGAGGCTGGGTCGCTGATTTTGCTCCTGGTTTGATAGCTGTTGGCGCTTGCTGTGCAAGGGTTGGCGGCTTATTTGGCTTGCATCAAGGCCAGAGGGCCGGAGGTGCGCCGTGCCGCAGCCGGGCGCTCAGTCGCCCTGGTAATGCGGCGGGCGCTTTTGTTTGAACGCCTGAATGCCCTCGGCGTAGTCGTGGCTGTTGTAGACCACGCGGCGCAGGCTCTGGATGCGCTCAAAGTCGTTGGCCGAGACGGCGTTGGCGCTGGACAGAATGCGCAGCTGCTCTTTCATCACGCCCACGGCCAGCGGGGCGTTGTGGGCGATGGTGCGGGCCATGTCAAACACATGGGCCGTGATGTGTTCTGACGGCACCACCGCGTTGATCACGCCCTGGCGCTCCAGCCGGGCGGCGCTCATGGGGCTGCCGGTGAAGAGCATTTCTTTGGCGATGTGCGGCGGCGCCACGTTCAGAAAAGTGAGCAGGCCGGTGACGTTGTAGGGCACGCCCAGTTTGGCCGGTGTGGCGGCAAAGGTGGCTTCGGGTGTGGCAATCACCATGTCGCAGGCAAACACCAGCTCGCAGGCGCCGCCCCAGACGCCGCCTTCAATCAGCGCCACCACGGGGCCCGGAAACAGCTCCACCTCGCGGATCACGGTGCGCAGCGAGTCTTGCCAGCTCAGCGGGTCTTGGCCGCCTTCAGGCAGCTCGCTCACATCGTGGCCCGCCGACCACACCCTGGCGCCGGGCGCCGCGCGGATCACGGTGACGCGCACGCCCTGGGCCTTGAACTGGTGCAGCGCCTGGATGATCTCTTGCACCATCTGCTCGGACAAAGCGTTGCGCTTGCTGGGGTGGTCGAGGGTGATGGTGCCTATGGCGTCGTTGATCTCGGTCTGGATCCGCGTGGGGCCGGTGGGGGTGGCAGAAACCTGTAGCGGGGACGTTGTGTGCATGAAAAGCGGTGTGTAGGTGCTGGCGGGCAAGACGATCTTGCGGTCAGATGGCGTCCATTATCCGCAGCCCCTGTGTCGTTGCGATGAATGCGCCCGCCACCCGCTAACGGGCGCCCGCCCTGGCCTGCGCCACGGCCTGGCCCAGCTCGATCACCGCCAGGGCGTAGTAGCTTGACCAGTTGTAGCGCGTGATGGCGTAGAAGTTCTCGGTGCCGGCCACGTAGCTGGGGGCGCCATCGCCGTTTTGCAGCTCTACCAGGGCCAGCGGGCCGCTGTGCTGGGCGCCTGTGCCTTGCACGATGGCGCCTTTGGCGGCCATGCTGGCGGCGCTGAAGGTGGGCAGGATGTCGGGCGCCAGCAGGGTGTCCATGTCGGCGCCTGCCGGGTCAAAACTGACGGCGTAGTGCGTGGGCATGCCCGACGTCCAGCCGTGGGCGATGAAGTAGTTGGCCACCGAGGCGATGGCGTCTTCAGCGCTGCCAAACAGGTCGATCTGGCCATCGCCATTGCCATCGACGGCGTAGCGCGCCCAGCTCGACGGCATGAATTGGCCCAGGCCCATGGCCCCGGCGTAGCTGCCGCGCGGCGCAAAGGGGTCGGTGCCGTTGCGCTGGACCAGGCTCAAGAACTGCTCCAGCTCGCGCCGGAAGAATTCGCTGCGGGCCTGCGCGCGCGGGTGCGCATCAGGAAAGTCAAAGGCCAGCGTGGCCAGCGCATCGATCACGCGGAAGTTGCCCATCTGCTGGCCGTAGATGGTTTCCACGCCAATGATGCCGACGATGATGTCGGCGGGCACGCCGTACTCGCGCTCGGCCCGGGCCAGGGCGGCGCTGTTTTTTTGCCAGAAGCGCACGCCCGCGCGGATGCGGATCGGCTCGACAAAGCGGCTTTTGTAAGCGGCCCAGTTCTTGGCCGTGCCCTGCGTGGGCGGCAGCACCAGCTTGGGCACTTGCGCCAGAAAGCGCGCCTGGCCCAGCGTGGCGCGCACCCATTCGGGGTCGAGGTCGCGCCGCACGGCCAGGTCGTCGGCAAACTGCATGGCGTCGGGGCGCTGGGCGTAGGGCGTGCTGCCTTGCACGGTGCGGCTGGCGGCGCTGGGGGGTGGGTTTTTAGAAGCCTTTTGGGCCATAGCGCCCGTGGACAGGGCGCTACCAGCTATCAAAAAAAGAGCGAGAGAGAGGGGTTTGAGCATGGCTTTCATCATCAGGGGGGGGCGGAGCTAGTGTCGTGTCAATGCCCAACTGGCGGGATTGCACAAAGTCATCGGCGCGCAGCGCAAGGCGCAGGCCGCAGCCCATGCTGGGGCATGGACAAGGACTGCAACGCCGCGCTGCGTGGCGAGGACGAGTGCAAACCGACAGTTGGGCATTGACACGGCACTAGGGCCAGCGCAGGGTGCGCAGCTGGCGCCGCAGTGCGGCAAGGTGGGTGGTGCTGGCGCTGCCGGGGGCATAGCGCGATTGTTCCCATTGCAGCAGCCAGGCGCACAGGGCGTCGGCGCTGGGGCCAAAGTGGGCGCGGGCCTGGGCGGCCAGGGTGCGCGGCGGGGTGCTGTCGGGCAGCGTGAGCCCGGCGCGGGCCAGGCGCTGGCGCACCTGGGCCAGCAGGCGCAGCCAGGGGTCGTGCTGGCGGCGCTCCCACAGCGTCCAGAGCGCACCGATGAGGGCGGCTGCGCCCACCAGGCCCGCCAGGGCGCGCACCAGGTCTTGCCAGCTGGGCGATTCAAACCCCAATGCTTTAAGCAAATCGAGCTGGCGGCTTTGCGTGTAGTTCAGCACCCACTGGTTCCAGTGGTTGTTCAGGGCTTCCCAGGTGGCGCGCAGGCGCTGGGCCATGCCGGGGCTGATCATGGCGCCCATGGCCTCGCCCAGCACGCCGCGCGGCGCCTGCAAGCGCTGAAACTGCCCGATGCGGCCCGGCGACACGGCGCCCGTGGGGTCTACCCGCACCCAGCCGCGCTCAGGAGCCCAGACCTCGGCCCAGGCGTGGGCATCGCTTTGGCGCACCGTCCAGTAGCCATCGACCGGGTTGCGCTCGCCGCCCTGGTAGCCGGTGACGATGCGCGCCGGCGCACCCGCCGCACGCATCAGCACCACAAAGGCCGAGGCGATGTGCTCGCAAAAGCCTGCTTTGCGGTCGAACCAGAACTCGTCGGCGGTGTGTTCGCCGTACACGCCGGGCTCCAGCGTGTACTGGTAGCCGCCGGTGCGCAGGCGCTGCAATGCTGCGTCAATCAGCGCCAGCGTGCCGCCGCTGGCCACGGCGGGGCTGGCGCGCAGCTCTTGTGCCAGCGCCAGGGTACGGGGGTTGAAGCCAGGCGGCAAATCGGTCAGGGCGCGCAGCTGCGCCGTGGAGCGCTGTGGGCCGTGGCGAAACTGCGGGTAGCTCACGGCGCTGTAGCGCACCACGTCGGTGAGCGGGCGGGTGCTGAGCCATTGCAGCTCGGGTGTCATGAAGGCGCCCATGCCGGTGAGGGTGGGCTTGTCGGGCGTGGCGTCCAGCACCATCAGCCAGGGGCGTTTTTGCGGCTCCAGGGTGACGGCGTAGCGCACGGGTTCGCCCTGCACCTGCAAATCAGCGGGTGGTGCCATGCGGCCTGACCAGTTGAGGGCGCCGGGCAGCGTGGTGGCCTGCCACTCGCGCCCGTCAAATTGCGACAGCACCGGCCCGCGAAAGTACAGCTGCGACTGCGGCGGCGCGGCATTGCCCGGGCCTTCGAACCGCACGCGCAGGGCCACGCTGTCGTCCAGCGCCAGTTGCGCAATGCTGCCCACCTGCATGCTGCCCGAGAGGCCGCTGCGAGCGCTCAGGGTGTCGCCCGGCATGCCCCACAGCGGCGCCATGCGCGGAAACAGCACAAACAGCGCCAGCATGATGGGTGCGCCCAGCAGCGCCATGGTGCCCGCCGTGCGCAGCGATTGCGCCAGCGGCGGGCGCCCCACCGGCATGTGCGCGTTGACCAGCGCCGTCAGCAGCCCCAGCAGCGCGATCAGCATGGCCACGGCAGTGGGCAGCGATTGCGAGAAGAAGAAGTTGCTGAGCATGGTGAAAAAGCCCAGAAAGAAAATCACCAGGGCATCGCGCCGGGCGCGGGCCTCCAGCGTTTTCAGGGCCAGCAGCACCACGACCAGCGCCACCCCCGCTTCGCGGCCCAGGATGGTGCGGTGGGTGACCAGCGTGGCGCCCACGGCCAGGGCCAGCAGGGCCAGCAGCACCCAGCGGTGGGGCAGGGGCCGGGCCGTCCAGGCCAGCCAGCCGCGCCACAGCAGCAGGCCAGCGGCCAGCGCGCTGGTCCACAGTGGCAGGTGGCCCGCCTGCGGCGCAATCACCCAGGCAATCACGGCGAGCAGGAACAGCGTGTCGCGCGCATCACGCGGCAGGCTGGCAAGGGTCTGGCGCAGGCTCATGGCAGGCGGTGCAGGCGGGGGCCGCCAGCGCTGGCGGCGGGGCGGGGCAGGCGAGGGCGTTGCTGGCAGCATGCGCCCTGCGATTTGCTATTAAATAAATATCTTCTTGCGCTTATCTGACGGGGGCTAGAGGCCATTTTCATGCTTCATCTGGGGATGGGGCTGTTCAGCACAGTGCCAGCGCTTCGAGGCAGCGCTGGCGCTGGGCGGCGCCACTGCCCTGGGCGATCTCGGTGCCGGGCAGGCGCAGGCCGTAGTCCAGGCCCAGCCGGTCGGCTTGCAGCACCCAGGCGGTCAGGCGCGAGATGCGCGCTTCGGGGTCGGACAGGCCGGTGCGCTCGGGCGAGAGCCACAGGGCGTGGCGCTGGGTGTGCTGGGCGTCGCGGCTGACCAGCGCGTCGCTGCCGCTGGCCAGGGCCTGCGCGGCTTTTTTCCAGACCACCAGTTGCAGCGGGTCGCCCCGGCGGTAGGCGCGCACGCCTTCAAACTCGCCCGCGCCCTGGCTGGAGGCGCTGCCTGCGCCACCGGGGTGCGGTGTGCCCGGCGGCAGCGGCGGGGCACCAGCCTCGGGGGCGGGGTACACCAGCACCTGCGCGGCCGGGCGCCACACCGTCCAGACGCGGAAGGTGCCCAGCGGAAAGCGCGTCTCCGCCGTGAGCGTGGGCACGCGGTGCAACCCCCGGCGCGTGGGCGTGAAAGCCACTTCCACCTGCGCGTTGCCCTGGGCGGGCACGTCCGTCCAGGCCCAGTGGCCGCTGCCATGCACGGCCAGCGCAATGCCAAAGCGCGGGCTGCGCCGCTCGCTGGCCAGTTGCACTTGCAGCAGCGTGCTGTGGCCCAGAAACTGGGGCTCGGGCGGCGCCAGGTGCAGCGTCAGGCCGCGTAGCGTGGCATGGCAGATGTGCATGCCCACCACGGCGCTGCCAGCCAGCAAAAACGTGAGCAGGTAGCCCAGGTTGAGCTGGAAGTTGATGGACGCAATCAGCAGCACCAGCAGCGTCAGCGCCAGCATCCAGCCCGGGCCGGTGGGCAGGATATAGACGTTGCGCTGGGTCAGCAGCGTGGTGTCGGTCAGCGGCAGGCGCGCTTGCCACCAGCGGTCAAAGCGCTGGCGCAGGGCACTGAGTGGGCGGCGGGCGACCCCGGTTGGCGCGGTGCGGGTGGCGTGCGGTGTGCGCAGGGGGGCGGTGGCGGCGCTGGCTGGGTGCATGGGCCGTGTGCTCACGGCAGGGGAACAGCGTCCACCATGGCGCGCACTTGTTCGACCGCACCCCGGCCTGCGCTGCCTACGGGCACCAGGCGGTGGGCGATGGTCTGGGCGATGATGGCCTGCACATCGTCGGGCGCTACGTAATCGCGCCCGCTGATCAACGCCTGTGCCTTGGCTGCACGCACCAGTGCAATGCCCGCGCGCGGCGACAAGCCCTGCACAAACCAGCGGCCCGAGCGCGTGGCGGCAATCAGGTCTTGCACGTAATTCAACAGCGGCTCGGCGGTGTGGATGGCCAGCACCTGCCGTTGTAGCTGCGCCAGCTCATCGCCCGAGAGCTGCGGCAGCATGGAGCCCACCATGTCGCGCCGGTCGGTGCCCGCCAGCAGCAGGCGCTCGGCAGCGCGGTCGGGGTAGCCCAGCGAGATGCGCATCAAAAAGCGATCGAGCTGCGACTCGGGCAGCGCATAGGTGCCCAGCTGGTCTTGCGGGTTTTGCGTGGCAATCACGAAGAAGGGCTGCGGCAGGGCGCGGGTTTCGCCCTCCACCGAGACCTGCTTTTCTTCCATGGCTTCGAGCAGGGCGCTTTGCGTTTTGGGGCTGGCGCGGTTGATCTCGTCGGCCAGCAGCACCTGCGTGAACACCGGGCCGGGGTGGAACACAAAAGCCTCTTTGCCGCGCTCATACACCGACACGCCGATCAGGTCGCTGGGCATGAGGTCGGCAGTGAACTGCACGCGCGCAAACTGCAGCCCGAACGCATGGGCCAGCGCGTGCGACAGCGTGGTTTTGCCCACCCCCGGAACGTCCTCGATCAGCAGGTGTCCGCCCGCCAGCAGGCAGGCTACGCAGTCTTGTACGCGAGCGTTTTTGCCCACAATCACCGTGTTAAGCTGATCCAAAAGCGATTTGATTTTGTGCTGTGCATGCATGGCGTGACGTTATCCGAAAAAAATGACCGATGGAGGCAAGACTGTGAGCAAGACGGGCTATTTCACACACCGCGATTGTTGGAAACACGAAATGGGGCCGGGGCACCCGGAGTGCCCCGAACGGCTGGACGCCATTGAAGACCGCTTGCTGATCACGGGCCTGGGCGACGCCCTGGAGCGTTATGAGGCCCCCGAAGCCGCGCTGGCCGATATCGAGCTGGCCCATGGCCGCTTGCACATTGCGTCCCTGCGCGGCCTGACCGATTGGCTGCGCGAAGAAGTTGAGGCGGGCGGCCCCAGCCATACCCAGGTCGATCCCGACACCTCCATCAACGTACACACCTGGAAGGCTGCGCTGCGCTCTGCCGGTGCCGCCCTGGCCGCCACCGACGCCGTGATGGCAGGCGAGATCAGCAACGCCTTTTGCGCCGTGCGCCCGCCTGGCCACCACGCCTGCCGCGACAAGGCCATGGGGTTTTGCTTCTTCAACAACGTGGCCATTGCCGCCAAGTACGCGCTGCAACGCTACAACCTGCAACGCGTGGCCGTGATCGACTTTGACGTACACCACGGCAACGGCACCGAGGACATCCTGGCGGGCGACGATCGCGCGCTGATGGTGAGCTTTTTTCAGCACCCGTTCTTCCCGTACAGCGGCGACCAGAACCCGGCTTCCAACATGCTCAACGTGCCCGTGGCCGCTTACACGCGCGGCATGGATGTGCGCGAAATCATCGAGATGACCTGGATGCCGCGCCTGGAGGCCTTCGAGCCCGAGATGATCTTCATCAGCGCCGGTTTTGACGCCCACCGCGAAGACGACATGGGCCAATTGGGCTTGGTCGAGCAAGATTACGCCTGGATCACGCACCGCATTGTGGACGTGGCCCGGCGTTTCTCCAAAGGCCGTATCGTTTCGTGCCTGGAAGGCGGCTACATGCCCAGCGCCCTGGCGCGCAGCGTCGAGGCGCACCTGCGGGTGCTGGCCGACCTGTGATGCAGGCGCGGGCCGTGCCCATTTTCGGCAGCGCTTTGCGCTGCTTTTTTGCTATCAGCTTCTTGAAACACCATGACACCTGACACCTCTGGCGCCGATCAGGCGGCACCGCTGCATGTGCAGCGCGATGCGCGCGGCGTAGTCACCCTGACCCTGAACGACCCGGCACGCTTCAATGCCCTGGGTGGCGAGATGCTGGCGGCGCTACAACAGGCGCTGGACGATGTAGCCCGCGATGAGTCAGCGCGCGTGGTGGTGCTGGCGGCGCAGGGCAAGGCGTTTTGTGCCGGTCACAACCTCAAAGAAATGGCGGCCCACCCCGATCTGGCCTGGTACCAGCGCCTGTTTTCCCAGTGCAGCCGCGTGATGCTCAGCATCCACCAGCTGCCCGTGCCAGTGATTGCCCAGGTGCAGGGCATGGCCACGGCAGCGGGTTGTCAGCTGGTGGCCCAGTGCGACCTGGCAGTGGCCGCAGAGCACGCCACTTTTGCCACCAGCGGCATCCACTACGGCCTGTTTTGCGCCACGCCCAGCGTGCCCTTGGTGCGCAACGTACCGGCCAAGCGCGCCATGGAAATGCTGTTGACCGGCGACTTCATTGACGCGCCCACCGCGCTGGCGCAAGGCCTGCTCAACCGGGTGGTACCTGCCGCGAACCTGTCCGCTGAGGTGGAGCAACTCGTCCAGTCCATCCTCGATAAACCCCGCGTGGCCGTGGCCATGGGCAAGGCCCTGGTGTACCAGCAGCGCGAGCTGGGCATGGGCGCGGCGTACCAGTTGGCGGGCCAGACCATGGCCGCCAACATGATGGATGCGGCTGCGCAAGAAGGCGCGCAGGCATTTGCTGAAAAACGCCGTCCTTCCTGGAAGGCGTGATGGCCCAGGGTAAAAACGCCCCGATGTTTGACGATGTGGGGCGCTGGTTCCAGTCGTTCCTGCATCCCACGGTGTTGATTGAGCTGGGCACCCTGGCCGGTTGCACTGTGCTGGCCTGGCTGGTGGTGTCGGGGCTGCGGCAGGCGCTGCACAGGGGCGATTCGCGCTCCATCCTGTTTGGCCGCAAGGTGCTCGATGGCGTGCTGTTTCCACTCACGCTGCTGGGGCTGGTGTACCTGGCGCAGGCTGTGTTGCTGCAATGGATTGCGGTGGCCGCGTTCAAGGTCGCCATTCCGGTGCTGGTGGCGCTGGTGGTGATCCGCGTGGGCGTCAAGGTGTTGCAGGCGGCGTTTCCGCAGTCGCCCTGGGTGCGGCCCATAGAGCGCACGCTGTCGTGGCTGGCCTGGCTGGCCATGGTGCTGTGGGTCACGGGCTTGTTGCCGCTGGTGTTGCAAGACCTGGACGACATCACCTGGAAAGTGGGCGGCACCACCATGTCGGTGCGCACCATGATCGAAGGATTGGTCACGGCGGCAGCCGTGCTGATCGCCACCCTGTGGATTTCATCGAGCATTGAAGCGCGGTTTTTGCGCTCTGCCACCGGCAGCGAGCTGTCGGTGCGCAAGGCGCTGAGCAACGCCACCCGCGCGCTGCTGTTGTTTGTCGGCCTGATTACCGCGTTGTCGGTGGTGGGCATAGACCTGACGGCGCTGTCCGTGCTGGGCGGGGCCGTGGGCGTGGGCATTGGCTTTGGGTTGCAAAAACTGGCCGCCAACTACGTGAGTGGTTTTGTCATCCTGGCCGAGCGCAGTGTGCGCATTGGTGACAACGTGCGCGTCGATGGCTTTGAGGGTCGCATTACCGACATCACGGGCCGCTACACCCTGATCCGCTCGGGCATTGGACGCGAATCCATCGTGCCCAATGAAATGCTGATCACCCAGCGGGTAGAAAACTTCTCGCTGGCCGATCCACGCGTGTGGCACTCCACTGTGGTCAGTGTGGCCTATGGCAGCGATGTCGATCTGGTGATGCGGTTGTTGTCTGAGGCGGCACTGGCCAGCGAGCGTGTACTGCGTGAGCCTGCGCCCAGCGTTTCGCTGTCGGCGTTTGGCGCCGATGGGCTGGAGTTCACCGTAGGTTTCTGGATTGCCGATCCCGAAAACGGTTTGCTGGGCCTGCGCTCACAAATCAATTTGGCGATTCTGCGTTCGCTGCAAGTCCATGGCATTGACATTCCGTACCCGCAGCGCGTTGTGCATGTGGTGGGCGAGCAGCCGACCACGCCTGCAGCCTGGAAAAATGCTGTGCCGCAGCAGACCCCAGATCTGCCGCGCGAAGGCACAGAGTGAATGCAAGTAGCCACTGCTGGCCTATAATTCAAGAAAAGAACGACCGTTCGTTTTTTGTCAGAACCCACCCTTGGGAAAATGCATAGCCGATGTGCTGCGGTGCGGCATAAAATGGTTTGGTTTACGTCAACGTCAATTCAATCAACTCTCTAGGAGCCGCTGCAATGAAGGTTTTGGTCCCTGTCAAGCGCGTGGTGGACTACAACGTGAAAGTCCGCGTCAAATCGGACAACACGGGTGTGGACATCGCCAACGTCAAGATGAGCATGAACCCCTTTGACGAAATCGCCGTCGAAGAGGCCGTGCG
>NZ_SLXH01000030.1 GCF_004341365.1 Simplicispira metamorpha
TGACTTCGAATTGTGTATGGCTGATGTCGCTTGGATAGCTCTTTCTCATTTCCCGAGCTTCTCATGATCCCGGAAGACTTTGAACACGTTCTAAGATGCTCCAGCCGCTTCGCCGCCCCCTGGCGCAGCCCCTACCGGAGAGCACCATGGCCTTGCGCGACTACCTGAACGAACAACTGCTGGGCATTGTGGCCAGCTACCAAAGCACCGGGGTGGTGCACCACATTGGCGTGGTCTATCCCAAACGCAATAACCAGCTCCAGATTTTTATCCCGCGCGGCCACGCGCTGGCGCTGGGTTCGCTGGTAACGGTACACCTGGACAACCGCACCGGCATCGATGAGCTGGACGCCGAACTGCGCGTGTACCGCACCTCCTACAAAGGCCGGGTGCTGGCCGCCGAAGACAACTGGGTGCTGCTGGAGCCGCTGGAATACGCGCTCATCCACGGCGTGAAGGTGGTCGATGGGTTCACGGCGCCGGGCTATGCCTTTCCCGCCGACAGCCGCCCCGAACGCGCCCTGCCCCTGAGCCCCCTGCACAGCATCCCGCCCGTGGAGCCCAAAGACAATGACAACAAGGTGGGCGTGCTCACCACCCTGGCGCAGGGCCAGCCGCACACCACGGTGCTGGCGTTCTTGTCCACGGCGCAAGACGACGTGTTTTTGATTTCCATGCCCGACAGCTTCAAGGTGCAGCAGCTGCGGCGCGACCCGCGCTGTTTTTTCACGATTGACGAGCGCGCCAAGTTCACCTTCGAGCAGTCCATTGAATGGAACTACACCATCATGGAAATGCAGGCCCACCAGGTGCCCGCCAGCTGCCCGTTGTTTGAGCAGGTGCGCCGCTCCTTCATCCTGAAGAACCCCTGGGAAGTGGGCTTCTTCCTGAGTCCGGCGCTGGAGATGTTTCTCCTGCAACGGGTGTCGTTGGTGTGCTCGGGGCAGGCCGTGGCGCGCCAGCAGGGCGAAAGCCGTTGACACGCCACTGACACACAGCGCGGTTACATAGAACGCTGTCGCAGGCCACCTGCTTTTTTCTCCTCGCCAGCCGTTTTTTCTCGGATGCACTGCCACCTTCTTGCGCGGCGCCGCCCCTGTGTGCGGCCGCCTTTCTATGTCTGCTCCCTTCTGCAAGGTGCTCCATGCTGGCAGAGATGATCAGCGCCATGCTGGCCGGCCTGGGGCTGTTTTTTGTCGGCGTCAAATTCATTGGCAGCCATTTCAAGCAGATGTCAGGACGCGGTTTTCGCTTGCTGGTGGCGCGGGCCGTGGCGCGGCCCTGGCAGAGTGTGCTGCTGGGCGTGGTGGCCGGTGCGCTGACCCAGAGCACCAATGCCGTTACCTTCATCCTCACCAGCATGAACGCGGCGGGGTTGATCAGCGTGCGCCAGGCCATCCCCATCGTCACCTGGGCCAATGTGGGTACCTCGGCGCTGGTGCTGGTGGCCACGGTGGATATCCACATCCCGGTGCTGTTGCTGCTGGGTGGCGTGGGGCTGGCCTTTTACCTGGATGTAGAAAAATCCAGCCGCTGGCGCCACCCTGCCGGGGCTTTGCTGGGCATTGCCCTGCTGTTTTTGGGCTTGCAGTTCATCAAGAACGGGGCGGCGCCCCTGCGCGAGCTGCAAGAGGTGCGCTTGTGGCTGCAACTGGCGGGCCAGTACGGGGTGCTGTTGTTTTTGGCGGGGGCGGCCATCACGCTGGTGCTGCAATCGTCTGCCACCGTGTCGGTGATTGCCGTGGCCATGACGCACATCGGCCTGCTCAGCATGGAGCAAACCGCCATCGTCATTTACGGCGCTGGTGCGGGGTCGGCGGCCAGCCTGTGGCTGATGACGACCAACCTGCACGGCACAGGCCGCCAGTTGGCGCTGCTGCAAATCGGTTTCAAATTGATTGCGGCTCTGTTGATGGTGCTGCTGCTGGTGCTGGAGCACGCCCTGGGCGTGCCGCTGGTGTTGGCCTTGGTGCGCCAGGTGTCGGAGCAGGTGTCGCTGCAAGCGGCCTGGGTCTTTTTGCTTTACCAGGTGGTGGGCGCCCTGGCCGTGACGGTGCTGGGCCAGCGGCTGGTGCGCTGGCTGCACCAGCTCTCGCCGCCCAGCGTGCAAGAGACCTTGTCCCAGCCCCAGTACCTGTATGAGCAGGCGCTGGACGACGCCGAAACCGCCCTCGATCTGGTCGAGAAAGAGCAGCTGCGGCTGCTGGGCCATTTGCCCGATTACCTCAGCCACATCGACGCCGCGCGCGGTGTGGCCCCAGTGGCCGTGCGCGTGGGCGACCGCGCGGTGGCGGGCAAGGTCGATGAGTTTTTGGCCGTGCTGATGCACAACGGCCAGGATAGGCAGGGGCTGGACCGGATGCTGAACTTGCAGGCCCGCAACCGCTTGCTGCACGACCTGCGCGATGGCCTGGTGCAGCTCGATGAAAGCCTGCAAGCCACCCGCGCGCTGGACAGCGTTGGAGGGCCGGTGCAGGCTGTGGTGCAGCGCATGGGCGAGGCCATGCACTTTTTGCTGCTGACCCTGCACGATGGTGCCCAGACCTGCGCCGCCCAGGACTTGGCACTGTTGCAGGCGCTGGCCAGCGACCGCTCTGACACCATGAGCCAGTTGCGCCAGAAAGCGCTGCAAGAAGCCGCCCACGCCAGCCAGACCACGCTGGCGGCGCTGTTCGGTGCCACCACGGTGTTTGAGCGCCTGGTCTGGCTGGTGCGTGGCTACACCCAGTTGCTGCCGCAGCAGCCTGCGCTCAAGGATTGACGTTGTGCGGCAATCAGGCGTCCGGCAGTTGCCCGGCCGCTTGCAGCCGCCGGTGCTCTACCAGCGTGCAGCGCTCTTGCACCACCAGCAGCCCGGCGGCGCGGGCGCGCGCGGCGGCCTCGTCGTGGCGCACGCCCAGTTGCAACCACAGCGCGCGCGCGCCGATGGCGATGGCCTCGTCGGCAATGGGCGGCACATCGGCGCTGTTGCGGAACACGTCCACCATGTCGATGCGCTCGTGCTGCGCCGCTTCGGTCAGCGAGGGCCAGCAGCGCTCACCCAAAATCTCCGTGGCCTGTGGGTTGACGGGCACGATGCGGTAGCCCTGCTGTTGCAGGTACTCGGCCACATGGTGGCTGTCGCGGTGCGCCTTGGGCGAGAGGCCGACGACGGCGATGGTGCGGCAGTCGCGCAGGCTGTGCAGGATGGCTTGCGTGTCGGTATCGGGGCTGGTGTGGGGCATGGTGGGGATGAAAACAGCGGTGGAAAAACGCGCACAGGCCGAGCAGAGGCCGTGCGCAGCAAGGGGCGCCGGGGCGCTGGGGCGCGCTGGCCACGCGGCGGTGCGGCCAGCGCGCGGGTGGGCGGCTGGCCGGTGCAGGTTACAGCGCCGCCAGCGCCTTGTACACATCGCCGGGGTGGATGATTTCGGTCATCACCACGGGTGCACGGCCTGGGGCGTAGAGCACATACACCGGCACGCCGCTGCGCCCCAGCTGCGCCAGCGCGGCCGTGATGGCCGGATCGCGGCGCGTCCAGTCGGCGCGCAGCAAAGCGACGCGGTGCGTGGCAAAGCGGGCCAGCACGTCGGCATCGGCCAGCGTGGTGCGCTTGTTGTATTGGCAGGTCACGCACCAGGCGGCGGTGAAATCGACAAACACCGGCTGGCCGTCCGCCAGCAGATCGGCCACGCGCCCCGCCGACCACGGTTGCCAGCGGGCGCTGGCGGGGCTGGGGCCGTCCGTGCCCGTGCCGCTGTGGCTGCCAGTGCCTGTGCCGATACTGCGGTCGCTGCCTGCGCCGTTACCTGCGCTGGTGCCTGCATCCGTGCCGGGCGCTGTGGCCAGCAGGGCCTGCTCTGCGGGTTGGGTGATGTTTTGGCCGATAGCGCCCGCCAGCCATGCGCTGAATGCTATCAATACAGAAGCAATCGCCCAGCGTGCGCGCCCGCGCAGCGTGAGCGACCACACCACCGCGCTGCCCGCCACCAGCAGCGCCAGCAGCGCACTGGCGCCATCGATGCCGCTTTGCTGGCCCAGCACCCAGACCAGCCAGACCACCGTGGCAAACATCGGAAACGCCATGGCGTGGCGGAAGGTGGCCATCCACGGCCCCGGGCGCGGCAGTGCGCGCGCCACACCGGGCAGCCAGCTGGCCGCCAAGTAGGGCAGGGCCATGCCCACGCCCAGCGCAGCAAACACGGCCAGCGCCTGCACGGCGGGCATCTCGATGGCAAAGCCCAGCGATGCGCCCATGAACGGCGCCGTGCAGGGCGAGGCAATGGCCACGGCCAGCATGCCCGACAAGAAAGCATCGGCCGCCGGGTGGCGGGCCTGCAACGTGGCCAGGCGCCCGGGGGCAAACTGGCCAAACTCGAACACCCCCGCCAGATTCAGCCCCAGCAGCGTGAACAGCGCCGCCAGCGCTGCCACCACCCCAGGCGATTGCAGCTGAAAGCCCCAGCCCAGCTGCTCGCCCGCTGCGCGCAGCGCCAGCAGCAAACCGCCCAGCGCCACAAACGACAGCACCACGCCTGCGGTATAGGCCAGGCCCGCCAGCCGGTGGGCGCGCCGGTGGCTGCCGTGGCGGGCAAAGCCGATCACCTTGATGGCCAGCACCGGAAACACGCAGGGCATGAGGTTGAGCAGCAGCCCGCCGATCAGCCCGCCCAGCAGCGCCGCCAGCAAGCCACTGGCCGAGGCACTGGCGCCGGGCAGCGCCGTGGACGTGGCCCCGGCCTGTGCCGCCTGCGCTGCGGCCTGGTTGGCCGCCAGCGCAGCGGCCAGCGCGGGCGATACCTCGGCGCGCGGGGCGGCCTGCGTCCACGGTGCGGTCACGGTGGCCACGGTGCGCCAGGCGCGCGCGCTGGCCTGCGTGTCCGTGCTGGCCGTGGACGCGGCGCCATCGGCCAGCGCCAGCACCAGCGGCAAGGTGGCCGTGCTGTCACCGCGCTCGGGCGAGAGCGGCACAGTGGCCGTCCAGACATCGCCTTGCCAGGTTTGCGTCCAGTCTTTGCCCGCTTCTGCCGCGTGCAGCAGCACGGCGGGGGTTTCGGGCAGCAGCTCCAGCATCTGGCCGCGCGCCGCAGCGGGCAGGCCGGTCACGCGGATGTGCAGGCGATCGCCCTCGGCGCGCACGGTGCCCTCGCCTGGCAGCGCCTGTGGTTGGGCCGCCAGACTCTGGGCAAACGCTGTACCGTGCAGCGCCGTGGAGCCGCGCAGGGGCAGTTGCAGCACAAAACTGCCTTCTTCGGGGATGCACTCGACGCGGCACACCAGCCAAGTGGCGTGCAGGCGCACTTCCAGCGTTTGCGCGGCACTGCCCACCAGCGGCGGCTTGAACGCGCCCGACACTTGCAGCGGCACGGCCAGCAGCACCTGGCCCTCGTAGCCGTAATTGGCCAACGTGCCGACGCGAATTTTTTGCGGCACTGGCCAGGCCACCTCGCCCACGTCCAGACCGGCAGGCAGCTGCCAGTTCAGGGCCGTGGGCAGGCCCGAGTCGCCGGGGTTTTTCCAATAGGTGTGCCAGTGCGGCTGGTGCGTGAGCTGCAAGCCCAGCCACACCGGCTGGCCCGGCGCCACGCCCTCGGGCGCATGGGCGATGAGTTCGGCGCGCACATGGGGCGTGCTGACCACGCTGCCGGTGGCTGGGGCCGGGTTGGTGCCAAATTGTGCCCTGGCGCCCGTGGACAGGGCGCAAGCAGCTATAAAAAAAAGAGCGCCCAGAAGGCGTGCAAAGAAGGAGGTGGAGTGTGGCTGCATGGTCGCAAGGTGGGAGCGCGGGGGGCGGCTTTGGTTCCGGCGATGGTAGTGGCGCGCGGCCTACTACCATCGTCGCCATGACCACTGCACCGCCCGCCCCTGCGGCTTTTGCCGCTTCTGCTGCCCTTGTTGCCGCCCCTGCCCAGGCTGCTGCCAACGCGCCATCCCCTGCTGCGCCTGCCAGCGCCGCGCCTGCGCCCTTGCCCACGCGCTTCTGGGCCGAGTGCAGCACGCGCGACTTTGCCCGCTGGCAGGCCAGTGGTGCGGCTGCCGACATCGTGGCCGTGCTGCCCGTGGCCGCCATCGAGCAGCACGGGCCGCACCTGCCGCTGTCGGTGGACGCCACGCTGCTCCAGGGCGTGATCGACGCTGCCCTGCCCCGGCTGCCCGCAGAGCTGCCCGTGCTGTTTTTGCCGCCGCAGGTGGTGGGCCTGAGCACCGAGCACACCGCTTTTGCCGGCACGCTCACGCTCACGCCCGCCACGCTGATCGCGCTGTGGACGGAGCTGGGCCAGTGCGTGGCCCGCGCGGGCATCCAAAAGCTGCTGCTGCTCAACGGCCACGGCGGCCAGGTCAGCGTGATGGACATCGTGGCGCGCGAGCTGCGCCAGCGCTGCGGCCTGCTGGTCTACAGCGCCAGCTGGTTCAGCCTGCCGCTGCCCGAGGCGGTGGCGGGCCAGTTCAGTGCCGAGGAACACCGCTTTGGCATCCACGGCGGCGAGATTGAAACGTCGATGATGCTGCACCTGGCACCCCAGACCGTGTGCATGGCGCAGGCACAAAACTTCCGCTCCACCTCGCAAGACCGCGCCGAGCGCTACGCCCTGCTGGGCAACGGCAAAAGCGCCAAGATGGGCTGGGCCATGCAGGACTACCACAGCGCAGGCGCCGTGGGCAACGCCGCTGCCGCCAGCGCGGACAAAGGCCGCAGCGTGGTCGATGCCGCTGCGCAGGCGCTGGTGCAACTGCTGCAAGAGCTGCACCAGCTGCCCTTGTCCACCGTGGTCGCGCGGCCTGCGCAGGGGTAGGGTGGGCGCGCGGTATCAGCCGGTGGCCAGAACCTGCGCAAACACGCCCGCATCGACATTGCCCCCCGTGAGCGCCAGCCCCACGGCCTGGCCGCGCAGCGCGTCGCGCTCTTGCAGCGCCGCCGCCAGCGCGGCAGCACCCGCGCCTTCGGCCAGGTTGTGCGTGTCGGTGTAAATGGCGCGCATGGCGGCGGCCACCTCGGCATCGCTGACCTGCACCAGGTGATCGAGGTGCGGCGCCAGGATGTGGAGCGCTGCCTGGTCGGCCACGCGGCAGGCCATGCCGTCGGCCAGCTCGGTGCTGACGGGGGCCTCGACCACGCGGCCCGCTGCGATGGAGTCGGCGTAGGTGGTGGCATGGCTGCTGACCACGCCCACCACGCGCACGGGGTGTTGCAGCGCCTGCTTGGCGGCAATGGCCGCGCACGCGCCCGAGCCCTGGCCGATGGGCACATACACCACATCGAGCTGCGGCACGGCGCGCAAAAACTCCCACCAATAGGTGGCCACGCCGCGCAGCAAGTCGGGGTGGAAGCTGGGCACCATGTGCGCGCCGCGCTCCTGGGCCAGCTGCATGGCGTGCTCGCGCGCGGCCTGGAAATCGTCGCCGTGCTCGACCAGGGTGACGCCCAGGGCGCGCATGGCGGCGTTCTTTTCGGTGGAGTTGCCGCGCGGCACGACGATGGTGCAGGCTACGGCGTGGCGGCGCGCGGCCCAGCCCATGCTCTGGCCGTGGTTGCCGCGCGTGGCGCTGACCACTTCGCGCGGCAGCGCACCGCGCTGGGCGAGCTGGTCAAAGTAGGTCAGCCCACCGCGAATCTTGAATGCGCCCACGGGCGTGTGGTTCTCGTGCTTGAGCCAGCAGTCGGTGCCCAGGCGTTCGCTCAGCAGTGCCCAGCGGTATTGCGGCGTGGCGGCAAAGTCGCGGTACACGACGTGGGCGGCGGCTTCGATGTCGGCCAGGGTGGGAAGGGGCATGGATAAACTCCTGTTTTGATAGCTGGTAGCGCTTGCTGCGTGCGCGTTCAAGGCAGTTTTGGCTTGTTTTTTACAGCCGCACGGTGCCGCTGATGCAGGTGGCGGTGTGGCCGCCCACCCAGATGTCGGCGCCGTCCTGCTGCACATGCACGCGCCCGGCGCGGCCCAGGGCGGTGCCCTGGCTGGCGATGTAGCGCGCAGGGGCCAGACCGGCGCCGATGAGCCACTGCGCCAGCGCGGCGTTGAGGCTGCCGGTCACGGGGTCTTCCATCAGGCCGCTGTGGCCGGGCAGAAAGGCGCGTACCTCGAAGGCGATGGCTTCATCGCCGGTGGCCGAGTCGGTGGCCGCATCGGTGGCGCCCACCACGCCGACCTTGCCGCGCGGCCCCACCACGCCCACGTCCAGCCCGGCCAGCACGGCGCCGTCGGGTTGCAGCGCCAGCACCTGCGCGGCACTGCGCAGCAGCACGCCGCGCCAGCGCGGGCCGTTGTCGCACCAGGCGTGGGCCACCACGTCGCTGCGCGCCACGCCCAGGCCGCGTGCAATCAGCTGCACATCGGCTTCGGGCAGCGGGCCGCTTTGGATCAACGGGGGCGCGGCAAAGGCCAGCCGCTCGCCGTCGCGCCGCAGCGTGACCAGGCCCACACCGCATTCCTGCACCACCCGGCCCGCCACCTGGGGCTGGCCGCCCGTTTGCAGCCAGGCATGGCAGGTGCCCAGCGTGGGGTGGCCGGCAAAGGGCAGCTCGCGCCCGGGGCAGAAGATGCGCACGCGGTAGTCGGCCCCGGTGGCGCGCCCCTCGGGCGTGGGCGGCAGCACAAAGGTGGCCTCCGACAGGTTCGTCCAGTCGGTGAACTGCTGCATGGCCTCGGTGCTCAGGCCGCTGCCATCGAGCACCACGGCCAGCGGGTTGCCACGGTAGGCGGTGGCGGTGAACACGTCCACCTGTTGGAAGGGGCGCAGGCGCATGGCTTTACCCCTGGGCCTGGGCGCGGATGGCCTCGGCCAGCGCGGCGATGGCGGTGTCGATCTGCGCGCTCGATGCCGTCACGTACGACAGGCGCAGGGTGCGCGCGTCGGCCTCGGTGGCGTAAAACGGTGCGCCGGGCACAAAGGCCACGTTGCGCTCTACGGCAGTGGGCAGCAGGGCCTGGGCGTCCATGCCCGCAGGCAGGCGCAGCCACAGGAACATGCCGCCCGCCGGGCGTGTCCAGGTCACATCCAGGCCCGCCATTTCGCGCTCTAGCGCAGCCAGCATGGTGTCGCGCTGGCGCTGGTAGAGGGCGCGGATGGTGGGCACGTGGCGCGCCAGAAAGTCGCCCTGAATCACTTCAGCCACCACGCGCTGGTTGAAGCCCGGCGTGTGCAGGTCAGCGGCCTGCTTGGCCTGCAGCAGCTTGGGGTAGATGGCCTTGGGCGCCACCAGAAAGCCGATGCGCAGGCCCGGCGCCAGCACCTTGGAGAACGAGCCCATGTAGATGCAGCCGTCGGGGTTGCGCGCCGTCAGGGGGGCGGGCGGGGCTTCGCCAAACCACAGCTCGCCGTAGGGGTTGTCCTCGATCAGCGGAATGCCCAGCTCGGCGGCCTTGGCCACCAGCGCGGCGCGGCGCGCTTCGGTCATGGTGCGGCCCGTGGGATTCTGGAAGTTGGGCAGCACGTAGGCCAGGCGGGCTTTGTCGGCGCCGGTGCCTGCCTTGGCGGCAAAGTCGTCCACCAGGATGCCGTCGTCGTCGCTGGCCACGCCCACGGCGATGGGCTCCTGCGGTGCAAAGGCTTGCAGCGCGCCCAGGTAGGTGGGGGTTTCGACCAGCATGCGGCTGTCTTTGTCCAGCAGCACCTTGCCGATCAAGTCCAGCGCCTGCTGCGAGCCGGTGGTGATCAGCACCTGGTCGGGGTCCACGGCCCAGGGCAGCATGTCGGCCACGGCGCGCCGCAGCGGCGCAAAGCCTTCGCTGGTGGCGTATTGCAGGGCGGCGGCGCCGTCGCGCGCCATGACGGTGTTGCAGGCGGCGGTGAAGGCGTCGAGCGGAAAGGTCTGCGGCGCGGGCAGGCCACCGGCCAGGCTGATGATGCCGGGCTTGTCAGTGAGCTTGAGGATTTCGCGGATTGCGGAGGGGTTCATCTTGGCGGCGCGTGCCGCCAGGGTCCAGTTCGTCATGCCAATTGCACTCCAGGGTGGGGGCGCCAGAAGTTCTGGCGCAAAAAAAGGGGAAAGGGGGGCGATTGTGCGGCGCAGGCGGGTGCTGCGGGGCGACTCGGACGGGTTGTGGCCAGGGGCATTCAGTGCGCTGCGGTGGGTGCGCGCACCGGCATGCGCCGCCCGATCAGCACCGTGGCCATTACGGCCAGGCCAAAGCCCACGCTCATGGCATCAAGCCGTTCGCCCAGCAGCGGCACCGCTACCAGCATGCCCAGAAAAGGCTGCACCAGTTGCACCTGGCTGACGCGCACCGTGCCGCCCAGCGCCAGGCCCCGGTACCAGGCAAAAAAGCCCAGCCACATCGAAAACACGGCTACATAGCCCAGCGCACCCCAGGCGGCGGTGCTTTGCGGCGCTGCGGGCCACGTCAGCGCGGCCAGCGGCAGCGACAGGGGCAGCGACAGCACCAGCGCCCAGCAGATCACGCGGTCTGCGCGCATGCGCTGCGACAGCCGACCGCCATAGGCATAGCCCATGGCGCCGCAGGCCATTGCGGCCAGCAGCAGCATGTCGGCCAGGTGCAGCGACAGCCCCGTGCCACCCGATTGCAGCAGCGCAAACAGCACCACCAGCCCCGTGCCCAGCAGCGCGCAGGCCCAGAACCCGGCAGACGGGCGCTGGCGGTGCAAGAGCGCCCCCACGGCAGCGGTGGCCAGCGGCAGCACACCGACGAGCACGCTGGCGTGTACGCCGCTGACATAGCGCATGGCGATGGAGGTCAGCAGCGGAAAACCGAACACCACGCCCATCGCCGTGAGGGCCAGCGCTGGCCAGTCGCTGCGCGCTGGCCAGGGGGCGCGCTGCGCCAGCAGCAGCAGCGCCGACAGCACGCCGGCCAGCGCCGCGCGCCCCATGGCCACGAACACGCCCGACATGCCGGGCGCTTCGGGCGTGCCCACGGCCAGCCGGGTCATTGGCAGCGTGACGGCAAAAATGGCGACACCCAGCAAGCCCAGCGCCAGGCCACGCACTTCGGCGGACATGCGCGGGGGGCTGGTGGGGCGGACAGAGGAAGTGGTGGAAGAGGCAGTCATGGTGTGGCAGCAGGCAGTGAATGGGGACAAGAAATGGCAGGACAGCGGAGGAAACAGAGCGAACGAAACGAACGGGTGAGCGGTTGAACGGGTGAGCGGGGCGGTGAAATGGCCCAGGCTCAGGCCAGCGCCATCCAGGCGGCGGTGGCCACCAGCACCAGCGCCATGGCGCGGTTGAACCACAGCAGGCGCTGTCCCTGCGCCAGCCACTGGCGCAAGAGCGCACCGACGGCGGCATAGGTCAGGTTGCTGGAGAAGGCAAACACCACCATCACCGGCAGCACCACGGCCAGGCGTTGCAGGCTGTCTTCGCGCCCGGCCACCCAGCCGGCCACGATGGTCAGCGCCAGCAGCCAGGCTTTGATGTTGACGAATTGCAGCGCCGCGCCCTGCCAGAAGCCCACGTTCAGCCGCGCGGCGTCGGCCTCGCTCAGGCGGCTGCTACCGCTGAGCTTGAAGGCCAGCCACAGCAGGTAGGCAATGCCCACGGCCTTGATGCCCCAGCGCAGCGCCGGCACCGCCACCACCACGGCGCCCACGCCGCCCGCGCACAGCAGCAGCAGCGCCGTCCAGCCCACGGGCACGGCGCAGACAAAGCGCATGGCGGGGCGCAGCCCCCGGTTGGCGGCCAGCGCGGTCGAGAGCGTGGTGTTGGGGCCGGGCGTGAAGCTCATGGCCGTGGCCAGTGCCAGCAGGGCGGTGAATTCGACAAAAGGCATGGAGTGGGGCGCTCAGAAAAGGTGAAGTACCGGGCCACTGTAGGGGCGATTCCGCTACAGTGGCAGTACAGTTTTTCTGACAATCACACCCACTGTGCTGGTGCCTGCATCGGCACAGTTGCGCAGCCCCTTTGCCGCCCACCACCTGCCCCGCCATGCTCACCCGCACCGCCCACCGCACCCTGACCGAACAACTGGCCGAGCGCTTTGCCGAGCGCATCCGCGCCCGCTTGCTGCCCGTAGGCGCGCGCCTGCCCTCGGTGCGCGAATGCGCGCGCCAGCAGGGCGTGAGCCCCTACACCGTGGTGGCCGCCTACGATCAGTTGCTGGCCCAGGGCCTGGTCGAGGCGCGCCGCCAGCGGGGCTTTTATGTCCGCGATATAGGGCAAAAAACGCCTCCAGCCCTTGCGGGGCAAGCGCAAGCAGCTACTGAAAACATAGCATCTGAGGGCGCCCCCGCTGCGGCAGAGGCAGGGCCGCTGCCCTCGGGCTCACACATCAACGCCACGGCGCTGATCCGGGGCATGTTCCACCAGGCCTCCAGCAAGCCCCAGCCCGGCGCTGGGGTGTTTCCGCCGCAGTGGCTGCAAGAGGCGCGCTTCATGCCTGCCGCCGTGCGCAAGGTCACGGGCAGCCGCGCGCTGCAAGACGGCTCCCTGAGCTACGGCGAGCCCCTGGGCGATGCCGACCTGCGCAACGTGCTGGCGCGCCGCCTGGCCGAGCTGAATGTGCCCGCCCGCCCCGCGCACATCATGACCACGGTGGGCGCCACGCACGCGTTGGACATCGTCAGCCGCACCTTGCTCAAGGCGGGCGACCCGGTGATGGTGGAGGAGCCGGGCTGGTCGGTGGAGTTTGCCCGGCTCGATGCCCTGGGCGCGCGCGTGCTGCCGGTGCCGCGTGGCCCCCAGGGGCCCGACCTGGACGTGATGGCGCGCTACTGCGAGGTGTACGCGCCCAAGCTGTTCGTGAGTGTGAGCGTGCTGCACAACCCCACGGGCTACTGCCTGACGCCGGGCAGCGCGCACCAGGTGCTGCAATTGGCCCAGCAGCACGATTTCCACATCGTTGAGGACGACACCTACAGCCACCTGGCCCCGGTCCATGCCACGCGCCTGACGGCGCTCGATGGCCTGCGCCGCACCATCTACGTCAGCGGGTTTGCCAAAATCCTGGCACCCAACTGGCGCGTGGGCTACCTGGCCGCACCGCCCGATCTGGTCGAGCGCCTGCTCGATACCAAGCTGCTGTCCACGCTGACCACGCCGTCCATTCTGGAAAAAGCGCTGGCACTGTGCATAGACCAAGGCCAACTGCGCCGCCACGCCGAGCGCATGCGCCTGCGCCTGGCCCAGGCGCGTGCCCGCAGCGTGCAGCTGGCGCTGGAGGCCGGTTGCAGCTTTGCCGCCGAGCCCGCAGGCATGTTCGGCTGGGTGGAGACGGGCGTGGACACCGACATGCTGGCCCAGCGCATGTTGGACGAGGGCTATCTGCTGGCGCCCGGCGCGCTGTTCCATGCCAGCCGCCAGCCGTGCACGCTGATGCGCATCAACTTCACGACCACGCAGGATGCGGCGTTCTGGCGCGTGTTCCAGCGCGTGGTGGCGCAGAGCCGTTCGCGCTGATGCCGGGGACAAAACCGCCGGGCCGGGCGCTGCTTACCTTTGCAGGCGGGCCACGTGCAGGTCGGCCAGCGCGCGCAGCAGGGCGCGGTTGACGTCTTCGGCGCGCAGCTCGTGCTCTTCGCACAGCTGGCGCACGGCGCTGGCGTCATCGCTCTCCAGCGCGCAGGCCAGTTGCAGGCTGGGCGCGTAGGGGCCGGTGTGCAGCACGGCGGCGTCGTGGATGCGCTCGGACAGCGGCAGGCGCAGCAAGATGTTGCTCAGTGGCTCGCGCAGCAGCAAGTCGAGCTGCGAGAACAGGCCGCACAGGTAAATCTCGCGGCGCAGCTCGTTCTCGACGCCCGCGTCCAGCAGCCGCTCGGTGACGCGCGCGCGCAGCACCATGGACTGGTACACGGGCTGCAAATCGGGCTCGGTGCTGGCGTGGGGCAGCTGGTCGCCCAGCCAGCGCTGGATGGAGCCATAGCCCATCATCACCAACCCCCGGCGCAGCGAGTCGATGCCCGTGCGCAGGCCCAGCGCGGCCGAGTTGGTGTAGGTCATGAAGCGGTAGGCCAGCAGCGGGTCTTCGGCCAGGATGTCTTCAAAAATCTCCAGCGACTGCTCGGCGTCAATTGCCTTCATCAGCTTGTAGATGGTGGCGTGGCCGGGCTGGGGCGTTTCGTGGCGCAGGCTGTAGAGCACGTCTTCGGTGGGCCAGCCAGCCAGCGACAGCGCATTGCGCTGGTCCAGGCAGTGCGCCATCACGGTGCGGCTGGCAATGCCCTCGTACATCTGCCCGGGCAGCACGGGGCTGCGCTGGGCGCCCGCGCGCAGGGCGGCGAGGGCCACCTCGGGTTGCAGGCTCAGCAGGCTGTGGCTGAAGCAGCGGGCCACGTCCTGTTCGGGCAGGTCGGTCAGGTCGCCGCGCCAGACCAGGCGCAGGCCGCGCGCATGGGCTGCGCGCACCATGCTGAAAATTTCTGAGCCTGCCAGCCACTGGCCGCGCACTTCAATATCGGGGCCGCCGGGTTGGGCGTATTGCAGCAAGTCCAGCAGCAGCTGGCGCGATTGCGGCGACAGCAGCAGGGGCGGTGAATGTTCGCCCCACATTTCGCGCAGCGTGCGCAGCAGGTGCGGGGTATCCACCGCCGCGCTGGCATCGGCCTGGGCCACGTACAACTGCACGCCTGCCAACGCGCGCGAGCGGCCCCACAGTGCGCGGTAACCCAGTGTGAGGCTGCCCAGAACGGATTGCACCATGGCGAAAAATCAGGCGATGTAGTTGAACAGGGACAGCTTCTGCACCATAGAGTAGGACTTCAGTGCTGCCTCGTAGCCGACTTGCTGGTTCTGGAAGTCGGAGAAGCCCTGGATCATATCGAGGTCTTCGGCGCGCTTGCGGTCATCTTCGAGCTGGATGGAGCGCTGGCTCTGGTCGCCCGTGATGCGGTCAGCCCGGTTGAGCAACTCGCCCGCGTAGCCGCGCACGTTGTGGATGCGGTCCAGCCCCTTGTCCAGGTTGCCCAGCGCCTGGCCCACGGCCTGCACAGCGGCATTGCTGTTGTTGGCACTGCCGATCTCGGCAATGGCGCGGTCCAGCACGCTGAAGATGCTGCTGCTGGGCTCGAGGGTGATGGTGTCGCCGTTGGCGGGCGAGAGGGTTACGGTGCCGTCCACCGCCTTGGTGGGCGTGGCGGTGATGCTGAACTTCAGGCCCGGAACAAAAGCGCCGGGCGTGGTGGCTTCTGAAATCTCGATTTTCAGGGGCTTGTCGTTGGGAAAGTCCGGCACGACCACGTCGGGCGAACTCACCCCCGTCGTGGTGTTGATGATGTTGTAGGTGACGGTGCTGGTGTTGGGGCTGGCACCTGGCCCGGCGTTCTTGAAAACGACCTGGTAGGTGTTGCCGTTGCCGTTGGCATCGAGCTGCACATCGGCGGCGTTGACCGCTGTCACGGCGCTGGCAATCAATTGCCGGCCATTGAGGGGGTTGGGCGGTACGGCGGCATTGCTGATGCCCGCGTGGTAGGCGCCATCGCGTTGGGGCTGGAAACTGAAGGCGGCATCGCCATCGAGCACCAGCGGAATGCTGGCCTCTCCGGCGGCGGCCTGCCCAGCCAAACCATTGAACTGGTAGTCAAACGTGGCCGACTGTGGCCCCAGCAGCGGCGACAGCGCACTGCCCAGGGCACTGAACAGCGGCTGGCCGTTGGTGTCTTTGCGGCTGGCGATGGTGAACAGCTGGTCGCGCAGGCTTTGCAGCTGGTTGGCCGTGGTGCGCCGGTCGCTGGGCACCTGGCTGGCATTGCCTGCCGATACCAGCAGCTCGCGGATGTCCTGGCCCAGCTTGACGGCGTCGCCCAGCGAGGATTCGGCCTGGGCAATCGAGTTGCGTTGCTGGTCAAGCGCGCGCTGCTCGGTCTGGATGCGCGAGAGGCGGGTGAGCGCGCGTTCGGCCTGGGCGGCGCCCACCGGGTCGTCGCTGGCCCGCACCACGCGCTTGCCCGAGGTCAGGTTCTCTTGCAGATTGGACAGGTCGGTCTGGCGCTGGCTGATGTTGCGCAGTGCGCTGTCGTACTGGCTGGCTGTGCCGAGGCGGTAGAGGGTGTTGCTCATGGCGGACTCCGGGTGGGTGCTGCGGCGGCGGCTTTAGCGGCCAACGCTCTGGATCAGGTTGTCAAAGATGTTCTGCGCGATCTGGATCATCTTGGCCGAGGCCTGGTAGGCCTGTTGGTACTGGATCAGGCGGGCGGCCTCTTCGTCCAGGTTCACGCCCGAGACGGCGGCGCGCTCGCGCTCCAGGTTGGCGGCGATGGTGGATGACAGCGTGGCAGCAAACTTTGCGCTTTGCGTGCGCGTGCCCACCTGGGCCATGGCACCGGCAAAACCGTCGGCCAGCGAGGCGCCGTCGAACATCTTGGCGTCGCGCAGGGCCATTAGCGCACTGGCGTTGCCGGCATCGCGCTGGTAGAAGTCGCCGTACTGTGGGTCAGCAGCGTTGCCTACGGTGACGGTGTCGCCCGTTTTGGGCGAGCCTTGCAGGGTGATTTCCCAGCCGTCGATGCTGATGCGCTTGCCCGGGATGTATTCGTAGGGCGCCGTCATCTCTTTGGGCGGCGTGGCCGACATGTCGATGGGGGTCGCAGTGTTGCCCGCCAAGGTGAATGTGGTGCCTGCTGCGGTGGTGTTGAACGTGAGCGTGACACCTGCGCCCGTGGCCGGTGGAACCGGCGAGGGTGGCAGCGTCAAGGCGCCCGTGTTGACCACTTGGCCCAGCGCCGCATCCCATGTTTTTCCAGTGGCCTTGAGGCTGACCAATTGCAGCGAGCCATCGTTGGCCGCGCCCATCTTGGCATTGACGGGGTTGGCCGCAGCCAGTTGGCGTGGTGACGATTGCACCGACTGCATCTGGCTGGCCACGCCTTGCAGGGGGGTGAGCAGGAATTGGTCTTTGTCGGTAGCGCCAGCAAAAGCGCCCGGTGTGGCGGGAGGGGCGGCACCGTCTGTCAGTCGCAGTCCCTGGCCCAGCATGAGGGCGTTGAGTTCGCCCATGTTGGCGAAGGGAAAAATCTTGCCATCGGACTGGCGCGTCACGGTGCCCGAGTCAGCGCCCGTGAAAGTGAAGCTGTAGCTGGAAGCTTGCAGCTTGCTGGCATCGGCCACTTCCACGCCCATCTTGGCGCCGGACGTGTTTTTGTTGCCCGGCACGGCGTTGGCCAGCGTGATGGTTTTGAACAGGTTCTCGCCGGGCTTGCCGTCCAGCGTCAGGCCCAGTTTGTTTTGGCTATTGAGCGCTTCGCTGATGGCCACGGCCATGCGGCCCAGCAGGTTGCGGCCTTCGGCCAGATCGCCGTTCTGAAAGCGCAGCAGGCCCGCCACCTGGCCACCGCCGAGCATGCTGTCGTTCATTTCGATGGCCTGCGCCGCAGTGGCATTGGCCGGGATGAACAGCAGCTTTTTTTGGCCGCTGCCCGAGCCAAAGTCTTGCGGGTCGCCAATGGCCAGTGATGCCGCCGTGCCACCCAGCACCAGCGGCTGGCTGGCACCCACAAACACGCTCACCGAGCCATCGTCCGCAGCCACCTGGGTGGTCTGCACATATTTGTTGATCTCGCGCGTGAGCTGGTCGCGGCGGTCAAGCAGGTCGTTGGGCGCTTGGCCATTGCCCCGGGCGCGCACGATCTCCTGGTTCACCTGGGCCAGGTCGCGCGCCAGGTTGTTCACCACGTTCACGGCGCCCTTGAGCTGCTCGGCCACGGCCAGTTCAATCTCTTCGATGCGGCCAGCGCCGTCGCGCATGCGCCGGGCGGTTTCGTCGATGCGGGTCAGCACCACGCCGCGCGCGGTCAGGTCGGTGGGCGAGCTGACCACGTCCGAGAACGCGTTCATCATGTCGTTGATGGCCGAGCCCAGCCCGGCAGCGCCGCCGCTGAACACGTCTTGCAATTGCTTGAGGCGCTCCAGGCGGGCGCTGTCGCCTGCATCGGTGGCCGCCGCCGCGTTGGCCTGGCGGGTGAGCAGGTCGCTGTGGTTGCGCAGCACGGTCTGGATGTCCACACCTTTGCCGATGTAGCCGCCCCCAGTGAGCTGGCCTGGCATGGTGGCCAGCACCACGTTCTGGCGCGAATAGCCTGTGGTGTTGACGTTGGCGATGTTGTTGCCAGCCGTCTGGATGGCTGCCTGGTTGGCCAGCAGTGCGCGCGAGCCGACGTTCAAAAGACTCATGGTGTATTTCCTCGGTATCGGGCAGGGGGCTTAGGCTTGGTCGCGCTGCACGCGCAACGCACTCTGGATGGCGCCGCTGAGCTTGCGGGCATAGGCCGGATCGGTGGCGTAGCCCGCCTTTTGCAGTGCGCTGGCGTAGGCCTCGGCAGAGCCGGTCTGGGCGCGCGCCTGTTCGTAGCGCGGGCTCTGGTTGATCAACTTGGCGTAGTCGCGGAACGAGTCCTCGTAGGAGTCGTAGGCGCGGAACTTGGCGCTTACCTTCTGGGCCTTGCCGTCGATGTATTCGGTGGTGGTGATTTCGGCCACCTTGCCCGTCCAGCCCTTGCCCGCCTTGATGCCGAACAGGTTGAACGAGTTGCTGCCATCGCTGTGGCGGATTTCGCTCTTGCCCCAGCCCGTTTCGTGGCCGGCCTGGCCCAGCATGTAGGCCGCCGGGATGCCGCTTTCCTTGGCCACGCGCTCGGCGGCGGTTTCATGGAACTGCACAAAGTCGTCGCGTCCTTTGGGGGCCGGGCCGTTGGCGGCTGCGGCGCTGGCGGGGTCGGCAGCGCTGGTGCGGGCGGCAGCGGTCACTTGGCTGGTGCGCGCCAGGCTCAGGGTCGAGGGTGCTGACACCACCGGGGCCGGGGCGCCGCCCATTTGCAGCGACAACTGGCGCGAGATGGCCTCCGAGAGGCCGCCGGGCAGGCCCGACATGCTCACCGACAGCTGTTGGTCGAGCAGCTCGGTGCCCAGGTCGCCCTGTGCGCCTTCGAGCAGGCCGGACTTCATGGTCGCCTCGCGCATGCTCTTGATCATCTCGCGCATGAACAGCGACTCGAACTGCTTGGCTGCCTCTTTGGTGGCGGCAGGGTTGTTGGCGCCCGCGTCGTACTTGAGCTGGTTGAGCGAGCGGACATCGGCGGCCAGGGCGTTGCTGGCCGTGGTGGTGCCCAGCGAGGCGCCCGAAGATGAGGGTGTGAGGGAGAGGGCCATGGTCAGATCACCTCCAGTTCGGCGTTGAGCGCGCCGGCGGCTTTGATGGCTTGCAGGATGGCCAGCAGGTCTTGCGGCGTGGCGCCCAGCTGGTTGAGGGTGCGCACCACGTCCGACAGCTGTGGCGAGGCGGGCATCTGGATGATGTTTCCCGGCTCCTGGGTGATGGTGATGTCGCTCTTTTGCGTCACCACCGTCTGGCCTTGGGACAGCGGGTTGGGCTGGCTGATGACGGGCGTGGATTTGATGGTGATCGAGAGGTTGCCGTGGGCAATGGCGCAGGGGCCCAGCGTCACGGCCTGGTTGAGCACCACCGAGCCGGTGCGCGCATTGATGACCACCTTGGCCGAGGGTGCGCTGGTTTCAATGGGCAGCTCTTCCAGGTCGGCAAGGAAGCCCACCCGCTCGCCGGGGTTGCTGGGCGCTTGCACCTGCACGGTGCGCCCGTCCAGCGCGGTAGCGCGGTTGCCGCCCATGCGGGTGTTGATGGCCTGGGCCACGCGGCGCGCGGTCTGGAAGTCGGAGCTGTTCAGGCCCAGGGTGATGAAGTCGCTGTCGTGCAGTGGCGTGGGCACGGCACGCTCGACCTGCGCGCCCTGCGGAATGCGCCCGGCGCTGAGGTGGTTGATTTGCACCTTGCTGCCGCCAGCGGCTGCGCCAGCGCCAGCAATCACCACGTTGCCCTGGGCCAGGGCGTAAATCTCGCCATCGGCGCCGCGCAGGGGGGTGACGATCAGCGTGCCGCCCTTGAGCGACTTGGCGTTGCCCATCGAGGACACGCTCACATCAATCATCTGGCCGGGTTGGGCAAAGGCGGGCAACTGCGCCGTGACGATGACCGCGGCCACGTTTTTGAGCTGCAACTGCCCGGTGGCGCCGGGCGGCAGGCTGATGCCCATTTGTTGCAGGTAGTTCTGCATGGCCTGCGTGGTGTAGGGCATTTGCGTGGTTTGGTCGCCCGTGCCATCGAGGCCGACCACCAGGCCGTAGCCGGTGAGCTGGTTGGTGCGCACGCCTTGCACCGCCGCCACTTCCTTCAAGCGCAGGGCCTGCGCCGGCAGGGCCGTACACAGGGCCAGCATGAGTACGCACAGCCAACGCGGTGCGGCCATGCGCTGGGCCAAGGGGGGGGCAAAGACAGTTTTCATGGCACCAATTGTGGAATCGGTGCCCCTTGCGGGAATGCCGGAAAAGCGGCGCAATTACCCGCCAATTGCCTGCGCTGGCGGGTGCCCTGGTGTGCCTTCTGGGGCTGCGCGCGGCGGCTGTTGTGGCCAGTTTTTTACAAGCCAAAAACGGCAAAAGCGCCCGATGAGCGGGCGCTTTTAGCTATTGTTTTAGTAGCTCGTGGCTACCGCCAGATCACAGGCAGGTGTCGGCGGCGGTGCCCTTCCAGGGCTTGCGCAGCATGAAGGGCTTGCTGTCCCATGCGCTCCAGGTGGCGGGGTCGTCAAAGTTGGCGCCGTCGCCAATGATGGCCGTGACCAGCCACAGCCCCGAAGACAACCCTTCCAGCGGAATGTTGCCGCCCAGAATGACTTCGGTCTGGGCGTAGCCCAGGTTGCTGGCCGCTGCCGCGTAGGTGTCTGTGGCCTGGATGCCTGCGGCCGTGGCGTAGGGCTTGAACTGGGTGTCTGTCGTCAGCTTGTCCCGCACCAGTGCCAGGTAGGGCTTGGCGCCAGCGGTCAGGCCGGTGTCGGGGTGGGAGAAGATCACATAGACGTTTTTCAGGTCGGCGGCCAGCTTGCCTGCGTCGTACTTGATGGTGAAGGCCAATTGGTCCATGTTGGCTGCGGCATTGCACGGCGAGAAGTCAACGCCCGCAGGCAGGGTCTTGTCTTTGGTGGCCAGGTCGGCTGCCGACGCCTTGGGCGTGGTGATGCCCAACGTCACTGAATATTTGTAGGGCGCTGGCGTGGTTTGGGCGTAGCCGGTGCTGACAAAGGCCGAGGCCAGCAGGGCCACGGCGCAGGCCAGGGGTTTGGTCAAAGCGTTCATCAGGAGGCTCCTTGGTAGTGTGCAATCAGTGTTAGATAGAAAAAGTGCCTCCAGCCCTTGCTGGATGTGCGCTAGCAGCTATCAAAAAAGTAGTAATTGGCAGCGGTGTCCAGCGCGCTCAGAACGGCGCCACGCTGTTGAAGAACCGGCCCAGCCAGCCCATGGCCTGCACTTCGGCCTGGGCACCGCGCCCGCGCGACTCGATGCGCACATTGGCCATTTGCGTCGAGGCCACGATGCTGCCCGGCAGCAGCGAGCGCGGATCGACCGTGCCCGAGAAACGCAGCACATCGACGTTGTGGTTCACGCCGATCTGCTTCTCGCCCGCCACCACCAGGTGGCCGTTGGGCAGCACGTCGATGACGGTGGCAGTGATGGAGCCAGTGAAGGTGTTGGCGCTTTCGGTGCCGCCCTTGCCGGAGAAGTTGTTGCTCGACTCGGCGCCCACCTTGGTCTTGTCGGTCAGGGTGCGGCTGTTCAGGAAGGGCAGGGCCGTGATGCCCGCCTCGATGCCCGATTGGCGGTCAATGGTGGAGGTGGAGGTCTGTTTGGCCGTGACGTTTTCCACGATCTGTACCGTCACGCTGTCGCCCACCATGCGCGCGCGCCGGTCTTCAAACGCGGGGCGGTAGCTGGCGCTGTGGAACAAGCCGCCCGTGGCCGGGCCCACGGTGCGTGGCAGCGTGGCAATGGGGGGCGGTGTGGTGGGCAGGATATCCACCGGCGGCGGGGGCGAGAGGCTGGCGCAGCCGCTGCACAGCAGCGCCAGGGCAGCGCTCCAGGCGCCGGTGCGGGCGCGCCGACCCAACAAAGGGCGGGCGGGGAGAAACGGGGCGGTGGCTGGCATGGCGCAAATCCTCGGGGTGCGTGATCGGCTCAAAGCTGCGAGAGCTTGGCCAGCATCTGGTCGGAGGTGGAGATGGCTTTGGAGTTCATCTCGTAGGCGCGCTGGGTCTGGATCATGGTCACCAGCTCCTGCACCACGTTGACGTTGGAAGTCTCCAGATAGCCTTGCTTGATCACGCCCAGGCCATTGGTGCCGGGCGTGCCTTCCTGGGGCTGGCCCGAGGCCGCCGATTCCTTGAACAGGTTTTGCCCAATGGGTTCCAGACCGGCCGGGTTGATGAAGCTGGACATGGCCAGCTGTCCCATCGGCTGGGGTGCCGGGTTGCCTGGCAGCAGGGCAGACACCGCGCCATCGGCACTGATGCTCACCGCCGTGGTGCCGGGCGGAATGGTGATGCCGTTGGCCACGGGCAGGCCGCTGGAGGTGGTCAGGCGGCCCTGCGCATCGAGCTGGAAGGAGCCGTCGCGGGTGTAGCCGATGGTGCCATCGGGCATGGTCACGCCAAAAAAGCCGTTGCCGTTGATGGCCACGTCCAGGTTGTTGTTCGATTGCTGCAGGCTGCCTTGCGTGAAGTTGCGGCTGGTGGCCACGGTGCGCACACCCAGGCCCAGGTGCAGGCCGGTGGGCAGCTGGTTTTGCTCGGTGGTATTGGCACCCACCTGGCGCAGGTTTTGGTAAATCAGGTCTTCAAAGACGGCGTTGTTGCGCTTGAAGCCGGTGGTCGAGACGTTGGCCAGGTTGTGCGAGATGACGTCCAGCTGGGTCTGCTGGGCTTCCATGCCGGTCTTGGCAATCCACAGGGAGTTGATCATGGCGGTTCCTTTGGGCTGGGGCGCGGTGCGCTTTAGCCGTTCATGCTCAGCAGCTGGCTGGCGGTCTTGTCGTTGGTTTCAGCGGTTTGCAGCAGGCGCATTTGCTGCTCGAACTGGCGCGAGGCGGCGATCATGCCGACCATGGTTTCCACCGCGTTGACGTTGGAGCCTTCGACGGCGCCTGCCAGCATCCGGGCATTGGCGTCGTTGGGAATGGGGTTGCCGGAGGTGGCACGGAACAATCCGTCGTCGCCGCGCTTGAGCGGATCGTCGGCGCCGGGGGTGGCCAGTTTCAGGCGGCCCAGCGTGGCCGGGGGCTGGCCAGCGGTGCGGGCAGTGATGGTGCCGTCCGAGCCCAGCGAGACTTCGGCGCCTTGTGGCACGTCGATGGGGCCACCGCCGTCCGACAGCACGGGCAGGCCGTTGCCTGTGACCAGCTGGCCTGCCTGGGTCACTTCAAAGCCACCGTTGCGGGTGTAGGCCTCGGTGCCATCGAGCCCCTGCACAGCAAACCAGGCATTGCCCATGGCCATGGCGTCCAGGTTGCGCCCGGTGCGCGTGACCGGGCCGGAGACCTCGGAGTGGCCCGACGTGGCCTCCAGCGCAAACACGCGCGTGGTCGAGCCCGAGCCTTGCAGCGGCACCGAGCGGAAGGTGGACATCTCGGCGCGAAAACCCTGCGTGGAGGCATTGGCCAGGTTGTGTGACAGCACCGCCTGCCGGTGGGCAGCCGCGTTGGCGCCGGTCATGGAGGTGTAGATGATGCGGTCCATGGCGAATTTCCAGTGTCAGGGCTAGCGGGGTGATCAACGCAGGTTGACGATGGTGGACATCACCTGGTCTTGCGTCTTGATGGTCTGGGCGTTGGCCTGGTAGGCGCGCTGGGCGGTCATCATGTTGACCAGCTCGGCGGTGAGATCGACGTTGGACTCTTCCAGCGCTCCTGAGCGCAGCCCGCCAAAGTTGCCATCGCCAGGCTTGCCCAGAATGGACGGGCCCGATTCAAACGATTCGACCCAGTTGTTGCCGCCCACGGGTGTCAGGCCCTGCGGGTTGCGGAAGTTGGCCAGCGCCACTTGCGCCTCGGCACGGGTCACGCCGTTGGAGTAGCTGGCCACGATGGTGCCGTCGTTGGCAACGTTGATGTTGGTCAGCTCGCCCGCGCCATAGCCGTCTTGTTGGAGGTCAGAGACAGCAAATTTGTTGCCGAACTGGGTGGCTTTGCCAAAATCAATCTCCACCTCGAAGGGGCCGGGCGCATCGGTGTTGGGATTGGCGCTGGGGGTCACTTCCAGGGTGAGTTTGGCGCTATCGGCCACGATCTCGCCCTTCTCGTTGAAAGTGATGGTGTGCTTGGGGCTGCCGGGCGGCTCCAGGGTTTCATCCAGCGAGGTGTACACCTCCCAGGTATTGGGCTCGGCTGTTTTGACGAAGTACAGGTTCACTGGCGTGGCCACGCCCTGGCTGTCAAACACGTTGACGGAGGTGCCGTAGGTGGAGCGCGGTGTGGGAGCCACAGCGGCCACGGGCGGCGTGGCCGCTGGGTCTGCGGCAATGCCCGCCGCATCCTTGGCCCGCGCATCCAGGTTGAAGCTGGCCGTGATACTGGTGGTTTGCTGGGCGCCAATCGGCGTGCCCACCGGAAAGCTCAGTGGCACGGCCTCTGTGCCCGCGACGCCGGTGGCCGGATCGACCTTGTAGCCCATCACGTGCGAGCCGTCGTTGGTGACCAGGTCACCCACTTTGTCGAGCTTGAAGTTGCCCGCGCGGGTGTAGGCGGCCGAGCCGTCGGGCTGCTGCACCTTGAAGAAACCGTTGCCGTTGATCGCCAGATCGAGGTTGTTGCCCGTGACGGTCAGGCTGCCCTGGGAGAATTGCTGGGCCACGGCAGCCACTTCGACGCCGATGCCGTTGCTGCGGCCACCGGCGGCGCCCATGGAGGCAGCCACCATGTCGGCAAACTCGGCGCGCGAGCTTTTAAAGCCGGTGGTATTGGCGTTGGCGATGTTGTTGCCGATCACGTCCAGATTTCTGCTGGCAGCGTTCAGACCCGAGAGACCTTGTTGAAAACCCATGGTGTGCTCCTGAAAAGAGGGCGAGTCGAATTAAAGAATGGCCTTGAGGCCCGACTGGGTGGTGGTGCCGCCGCGCGCCAGTTCCAGTTGCAGTGCGCCGTTGCTCAGGCTCACGGCAGAGATTTGGTCGATGGACAGCGGCGTGCTGTCCACGGCGGTGTTGCCGTTGGTGGCCATCACCTTGAAGCGCAGCCCGCCTTCGCCCTCGTACTTGGAGGCGTCCCAGGCAAAGTTGTAGCGCCCTTCCTTGAGCGAGCCCAGATCGACCACGCCCAGCTCTTTGCCGTTGGCGTCCAGCACCTGCACTTTGACGCTGGAGGCGGGGCCTGCCAGATCGAGTGCGCCGTAAGCCTTGTCCGCTTCGGTGTCCAGCACCAGGGAGTCGCCCTCTACCAGCACCTGGCGGCCCACCATGCCGGTGGCCTGCATCAGTTGCTGCGAGGCAAACTGGCTGGCCAGGCCCTTGACGGTGTCGTTGAGCTGCTGGATGCCGGTCACGGTATTGATCTGCGCGATTTGCGAGGTCATTTGCGCGTTGTCCAGCGGATTCATCGGATCCTGGTTGTTGAGTTGGGCGACCAACAACTTGAGGAAACGGTCTTGTGATGCCGCCGCGTCGTTGGCGTTGACATCGCGTGTGGCGGTGTTGCCCGCGCTGGCAGCGGCGGTGTTATTGGTGATGGCGGTCGTCATGGCGGTGCGCTTTCAGGGGCGGGCCTTATTGGCCCATTTGCAGGGTCTTGAGCAGCAGCGACTTGGCTGTGTTCATGACCTCGACGTTGTTCTGGTAGGAGCGCGAGGCCGAAATCATGTTGACCATTTCCTCGACGGCGTTCACGTTGGAGTGCGAGACATAGCCCTCGGCGTCGGCCAGCGGGTGGCTGGGATCGTGTATGCGTTTGCCGGGTGTGTTGCTTTCCTGGATGGTGCTGACGCGCACACCTGCGGCGCTGTCGGCGCCCATGGGCGCAGTCTGGAATACGACCTGGCGGGCTTTGTAGGCTTTGCCGTCGGGGCCGGCCACGGCGTCCACGTTGGCCAGGTTGCTGGCCACCACGTTGAGACGCTGCGACTGCGCACTGATGGCGCTGCCCGAGACGTTGAAAATGGAAAACATCGACATGGTGCGGCTCCTGTGGTCGGGTTACTGGCCCTGGATGGCACTGAGCATGGTTTTGGCGGTGCCGTTGATGAAGCGCAGCGCGGCTTCGTAGCGCACGGCGTTATCAACCGAGTTGGCGCGCTCGCGGTCCAGGTCTACGGTGTTGTTGTCCAGGCTGGGTTGCGTCTGTACGGCATAGCCCATGGCGGCGGGGTTCGTGCCGGTGCGGGTGTTGCCGATCTCTACCGTGGGCAGGGGGGCATGGCTGGTGTGGGTGACGGGGGCCAGCGCCATGCGCGTGTCCCCCAGGCGTTTGCTGCCTTCGGTGGCCTCGCGCAGTGCGTTGGCGAAATGGAAATCACGGGCCACGTAGCCCGGCGTGTCGGCGTTGGCAATGTTGCTGGCGATGGTGCGCTGGCGCTCGGCACGCAGCAGCAGTGCGTTGCCCTGGAATTCCAGTCGCTCGGTCATCTTGTTGATCATGGCTGCGCCTCTTGCCGTGGGTTCATGGTGTGCCGTTGCCGTCCGCTGGGGGTGGCTTTGGCCTGTGGGCAATTATGAAAAAGCCCCCGGTTTGCTAAAGCGTGAAGAGCGCGGGCTTTGGCGCGCAGTTCGCCCCATCGGTTTTTGCGGCCACTGCGATAGTGGTGGGGCCATGCCATCGCCTTGCCTGCTGCGCGCGCGGGCGTTGCCGTGCATTTTTTGGAGGTTTGCCATGCAAGAAAACGCTTTTTCCACCCCGTTGCCATCCCGGCGCTTACCTTTGCGCTCGGGGCTGCGGCGTGCGCTGGCTTGTCTGGCCGTGCTGTGCGGTGTGCCAGCCGTGCAGGCGCAAACGCAGCAAAACCTGGAGCAGTTCACCCAGCACTGGATTGAGCAGGCATTGCAAAGCAGCCCGGCTGCTGCCGCTTCGGTGCTGCGCATGGAGGTGGCTGTGGGGGCATTGGACCCCCGTCTGCGCTTGGCGCCATGTGAGCGTGTAGAGCCTTATTTGCCTGCGGGTACCCGGCTGTGGGGGCGCTCTCGTCTGGGGTTGCGCTGTGTGGCCGGGCCCGCGCGCTGGAACGTGTTTTTACCCATCACCGTCAAGGCGTATGGCCCAGCCTGGGTACTGACCGGCAGCGTGGCCTCGGGAGCGGTGTTGTCGCAGGCCGATGCGGTGCAGACGGAGGTGGACTGGGCCGCAGAGCAAGCTTCTGTGGTGGCTGATCCGGAGCAATGGGTGGGCCAGGTGGCTGCGCGCTCGTTGCAGGCCGGCCAGGCGTTGCGCCAGTCCATGCTGCGGGCACCACGCCTGTTTCAGGCCGGTGCCCAGGTGCGTGTGGTGTCCCAAGGGCCTGGTTTTGCGATCAGCGCCGCAGGCCAGGCCATGGCCGCAGGGGCGGTCGGCGAGACGGTGCGTGTGCGCATGGCCAATGGCAAGACCGTCACGGGTGTGGTGAGCGAGAACGGCACCGTAGATGTCTCTCTGTAACAGATTCACTTGGGCGCTAAAGTCCGACCCCCACAGGCCGATAACAAGGCACTGACGCCTCGCAATCCAAGAGGCGGTGGAGGACAAAGTGATAAAGATAGGACACCAACCCGAGTTGCCCGGCACCGTAGTGCACTCAGGGTCTGCCAAGCAGGCCCAGGCTGCTGCATCGGCTGCTGACGGGCTTGCCAAAAGCGCTCCAGCCGCTTCGGCCAGCCGTGCGCCCAGCACTGTCACTTTTTCGCGCAGCGCCCGCGATCTGGAACCACCAGGCCGTGCTGCGGGAGATTTTGATGCGGCCCGCGTTAAAGCCATGCGTGCTGCCATTGACGCAGGCACGTTCCGCATTGATGCCTCTGCCATTGCAGACAAGTTGCTCTCCAACGCGCAAGAAGTGCTCTCTCGCATGGGGCGGCACGACGCGTAGCGCTGGCGGTGGCAGTTTCTCTTTTTGTTTTACTACCCGTCTGAGCCTATTCCCATGATGCGTTCTTCCCCCTCTTTTCTGGAGCATGCGCTGGTGGCCGTAGAGGCACAGTTGCAAGAGTTGTCTGCGGCGTTGTTGGCGCCCGATCCTTTTGCATTGCAGACGTGCAGTGAGCAGATGCGCCAGGTCGCCATTGATTTTGTGGCCGCCTTAGGCGGGCTTCAGGGGCAGGTTCTGTCCGAGCCACTACAGCGCCGGATTCAGCAGATTCATGCCACACTGTCCATTCACCGTGACAGCCTGGCACGCTTGGCCGCTGTGGCAGATCGCCAAGCGGAGGTGCTGTTGCCCCCCGCTGAGAGCGCTCCCACCTATGCCCCGGGCCTGGGGTTTTCTGCGGGTGTTCCTGGCGCAGCACGCATTTACAGCGCCGCAGGTTGATACGGGCGGGTTGTATAAACAAAGGCCAGTCGCTGTGGGCGACTGGCCTTTTTTGATGGAGCAGGCAGGTGCTCAGTGTGTCCGCATTTTGGCGCGCAATCGCGCAATCGACTGGCTGTGCAGTTGGCACACGCGCGATTCGGTCACGCCCAGTACCGCAGCGATTTCCTTGAGGTTCATGTCGTGCTCGTAGTACATGCCCATGATGTATTGCTCACGCTCGGGCAAGGTATGGATGGCACTGACCAGGGCGGTGCGCAGCCGCTGGTCACGCAGCAAGTTCACCGGATCTGTGCCTGTGTCTGCTAGGTGGCGCTCCAGAAAGCCCTCGCCATCATCGCCCTCGCCATGCGCCATATCTTCCAGGTACACCAGCTGTGTGCCGCGCACCTTGCCCAGCAGCGACTGGTAGTCCGACAGGCTCATCTCCATTTCTTGGGCAATCTCTGATTCCAGCGGGCTGCGGCCCAGCTTTTGCTCCAGCCGTTGCACCGCACGCTCAATGTCTTTCTGGCTTTTGCGCGAACTGCGTGACATCCAGTCGCCTTCGCGCAGTTCGTCCAGCATGGCGCCACGAATGCGCTGCGTGGCGAAAGTCTCGAACTGCACGCCTTGGGTGGCTTCATAACGCGACAACGCTTCGGTCAGCCCGATCATGCCGACCTGAACCAGATCGTCCAACTCCACGTTGGGTGGCAGTTTGGCGATCATGTGGTTTGCCAGACGCCGCACCAGTGGCAGGTACTGGCGAATCAGGGCGTCGCGATCAAGCTGGCCTTTGGCGGTGTACATCACTTCAGTGGCTTTGGACAAAAGGCGCGTAGATGGCCGAGCTTGCCAGCGGGTTGAGTGGCCAAGACACCGGCGCCGGGGCGGTGATGGTGCCCGCGTTTTCCAGGAGCAGCAACGCCAGGCGTTGCATGTCTTGGGCGCGGTCTTCATGTAGCAGCGTAGCGCGCAGGCGTTGTCCCAGGTGGTGCGCCGCGCAGCGCTCCAGGGCCTGGATGTTTTCCCGGGCCTGGTCTTGCGCGGCGGCATCATCCGACGGCGCCATGTAAGCCACCATGCCTGTCAGTCCGGCATGAATAGCCAGGTGCTTGAGTTGGCGGTAGCACTCGACCAGCTCTGTTTTGCCCGGGTGCGTGATCAGCAGTGGCATGGCCGGGCTACCCGCCAGCAAGGGCGAGGTCAGTAACTCCAGCGGGGCGTGCAACACTACGACCGCGTAGCGCCGGAAGATAGGCTCCAGAGGCTCAAGGGTTTGCAGTGGCAGGCCTTTGCGCTGGGCGGTGTTGACCAGTGTCAGCAAACCCAGTGCAGCAGGCACTACGGTCAGTGTCGATGTGTTGGCGTTGGCATGTGGCTGGCCGCCGTTGTCCCAGGGCGAGTGCGTCAATAATTGCAACAGTCCCGGGGTGCGGTCTGTTTCGACGGCGGTGGCATCCAGCACCACCACGGGGTAGCCCAAGCGCTGGAGGTGCGCGCAGACCTGCCACAAGGTTTCCTGCGTTTGCCGTGCATCTTCCCGGCTGGCCACGACCAACAAGCGCAACTCATCCTGTGGTCGGTTGCAGTGCAAGCCCGTACCTTGGTGAAAACTGTTCTCAAGCATGGATCAGCCCCCTGTCGGAGACATGCTCCGTGGTTCGTGAGAAGAAGAAGTTCAACTCTGTTTCTTTGGGGTCGAATGCCGAGCGTGCAGGCGAGCGCATGGACATGCCCACCAGCTTGTTGGCATCGGCCGCTTCCCAGTCTTCGGGGACGCGCTGGCCATTGGTGACACCGCGCAGCACCATCTGGTGGCGGATCAGCGCATCCAGTGGAGGGCCGAGTTTGACGGCCTCGTCCACCTTGGACAAGATGGCTTGCTGCGACCCGGTGGTCTTGAAGGCAGTGAGCACATCATCCAGGGTATCGCCATGGCTGCCTGCGTTGAGCACCAGCAGCCGCTTGATATGGGGCAGATCCAGCACATCAAGCATGTCGCGCTTGCGTGGATCGCGGGGGGCCACCCCTGCGGTGTCTATCAACACCATCTTTTTGCCGCTGAGCAGGCCCAGCAGGTCTTGCAGGGCTGCCTGGTCGTGTGCCAGGTGAGCCACTACACCCAGCATGCGGCCGTAGGTGCGCAACTGGTCGTGGGCACCCACGCGGTAGGTGTCCAGTGTGATCAGCCCTACGCTGGAGGGGCCATGGATACGGGCGCACAGCGCTGCCAGCTTGGCGGTGGTGGTAGTTTTGCCCACGCCAGTGGCGCCTACCAGTGCATACACCCCGCCTTCGTCGTACAGCGGACGTGTGCCAGCATCGGTTTTGAGGTTGCGCTCCAGTACGCCCATCAGCCAACGCACGGCCTCGCCTGCACCCAGATCGTCGGGCAGGCGTTCCAGTACCGTGCGTGCCAGTGCGGGCGAGTAGCCCGAGCGGATCAGCTTGAGCATCAGGTTGGACTGGATCGGGTTCTGGCGGGCTTGTCCCAGCCAGGACAGTGTGTTGAAGCGATCTTCAATCAGATCCTTCATGGACTGCAGCTCCTGGAACAGCCCTTGTTCGTTGACCGCAGGCGTCGGCATCAAGGCCGGTGCCGGATCGCGGCGAACTTGCAGCGCCGGCTGGTGCATGGTGGTGGCTGGATGGTGGTGTTCATGGGCGTACTCCGGTGCGGCATACAGCGGCGCTGGCTGGCCCAGGGGCGCCAGCGGGGCACGGGTCTCGCGCGGGTCGCGGCGCAGAGGCTGCTGTGCTTCGGCGGGGGCGTTGCCTTGCAGTGCCTCGTGGCGCCGACGCAGCATGCGTTCACGCACATAGTCTTGGAACGACAGCGTGCTCATGGCCAATTGCTCGGTGTCTTCATGCACCGGATTGCGCTCGGACACGCTGGCTGTGTGTGCAGGGCTGGCCTGGGGACGTGCCGCGGGCTGGGGCGCTGGCTTGAAGGCTTCTTTGAATGCCTCCGGTGCTGGCGCCGGTGCCGACAGGGGCAGGTCGTCTGCGCGCTCCAAAGACGAGCTCAGCGACTCTTCTGCCGTCGCCACCACTTCCACACCGTCGGGTGTGGGGCGGTTGGACAAAATCAGCGTGCCGTCCCCAAAGGTCATGCGCGCCTTGGCCAGTGCCTCACGGGCGGTGGCTGCGTAAAAGCGTTTGATGTTCATGCCGATGCTCCTTTGAGGACGGGCCCAATGCGGATGGTGTGTGTTTCAGGAATTTCGCTGTGCCCCAGCACTTGCAGGCGTGGTGCCATGCGGCGTACCAGGCGTGAGATGGCGCTGCGGATGGCGTCGGGCACGAGCAGGCAGGCGGGCAGGCCGATCTCTTCCTGCTTCAGTGCCACCTCGGCTGCCCTTTGCGTCAGGATATCTGCCACACCGGGGTCCAGCGCCGGGCCTGCGGGGTTGCCCAGGGCTTGCACCAGCAGGCGCTCCAGGCCGGGCTCGATGGCAATCACGCTCAATTCGCGTGTCGGGCCATAAATTTGCTGCACGATGGCGGGCGACAGGGCGATGCGAACGCGCCGTGCCAGCTCTTGTGGGTCGGCTGTGTTGCCTGCGTGCTCGGCCAGCGTCTCGATGATGGTGCGGATGTCACGGATATGCACCGACTCCTCCAGCAGCAACTGCAGCACTTTTTGGAACGTCGTGATCGAAACCATTTTCGGGATCACCTCTTCTATCAATTTGGGCGCCAGCTTGGCAACGTGTTCCACCAGCTGTTGGGTCTCTGTGCGACTCAGCAACTTGGTGGCCTGAACTTGCATCAAGTGTGACAAATGTGTCGCCATCACGGTTTCCGAATCAACGACGGTAAAGCCTGCCATTTGCGCCGCTTCTTTTTGCTGTTCGTCGATCCAGTGCGCGGGCAAACCAAAGGCCGGATCGGTGGTGGGTGTGCCAATCAGTGGGGTCGAGATGCCGCCCGGGTTGATGGCCAGGAACATGCCGGGGAAGGCCTCGCCCTCGCCGACGACCACACCGCGCAGCGTCAGGCGGTAGGCGCTGGGCTTGAGCTCCAGGTTGTCGCGCACATGCACCGGGGGCGGCAAAAAGCCGACTTCCTGGGCAAACTTGCGCCGCACGCCTTTGATGCGGGTCAGCAAGTCGCCCTGGCGGTTTTTGTCCACCAGTGCAATCAGACGGTAGCCCAGTTCCAGGCCCAGCAGATCGACCGGTTGCAGGTCGTCCCAGGTGGCATCGCCGTCGCCAGTGGGGGCGGCTGCGGGAGCTTCTTCTTGCACAGGTGCCTTGGCGCGCTGCATCAGTACCCAGGCCAGGTAGCCCAGTACCGAACCAATGCCCAGAAACACCACATGCGGCATGCCCGGAATCACGCCCAGCAAAATCAGAATGCCTGCCGTTACGCCCAGTACGCGCGGCGACATGAACAGTTGGTGAACAATCTGCTGACCCATGTCCGAGTCCTTGCCCACGCGCGAAATCACCATGGCGGCGGCCACCGAAATCAGCAACCCCGGAATCTGCGCCACCAGCGCATCGCCCACGGCCATCAGAATGTAGATGTCAGCTGCTTTGCTGGCCGACAGGCCGTGCTGAACCATACCAATGACAAAGCCGCCCACGATGTTGATCAGCAAGATCAGAATGCCGGCCACCGCGTCGCCGCGCACAAATTTGGAGGCGCCGTCCATGGAGCCAAAGAAGTTGGCTTCTTCAGCCACTTCCAGGCGGCGGCGCTTAGCTTCTTTTTCATCAATCAGGCCCGCGTTCAGGTCGGCATCCACAGCCATTTGCTTGCCGGGCATGGCGTCCAGGGTAAAGCGTGCCGAGACCTCGGCAATGCGCTCGGCGCCCTTGGTGATCACGATGAAGTTGATCACCACCAAAATCGCAAAAACGATCAGACCCACGGCAAAGTTGCCGCCAATCAAAAAGTGGCCAAAGGCCTCAATCACTGCGCCCGCAGCGCCAGGGCCGGTGTGGCCTTCCAGCAGCACCACCCGCGTAGAGGCCACGTTCAGCGACAGGCGCATTAACGTGGTCAGCAGCAGCACTGACGGAAACGCAGCAAAGTCCAGTGGCTTGAGCATGTAGGCTGCCACCATCATCACCATCAGGGCCACGGCAATGTTGATGGTGAAGAACACGTCCAGCATCCAGGCCGGAATGGGCAACACCATCAGCGCCAGAATGGCCACCACCAGCAGCGGTGCAGACAGGCCCTGGACTGCAGAGGCATTACTGCCCGCCCATTGCCGTGCGGAGTTCATGGAAATGTTCATGGCTGGTTGCCTTGTGGTGTGGTGCGGTTCAGGGGGTCGAGTTCAGGCGGGACGTACGGGTCAGGCTGCGCATCGGGCATACGGCCTTCGCCACGCATGGCCGCCTTGAGTCGGTATACGTAAGCCAGCACCTGGGCCACAGCCGTGTACAGCGTGGCCGGAATGGGTTGGTCAAGTTCTGCGTGTGCGTACAGTGCGCGGGCCAACATGGGCGACTGCAGTACCGGCACACCGTGGCTGTTGGCCAGGTCGCGAATCTTCATGGCGATCAGGTCGGTGCCTTTGGAGATCACCTGGGGAGCGCTCATGGTGTCGTCGTACTTCAGCGCCACGGCATAGTGGGTGGGGTTCATCACCACAAAGTCGGCCTTGGGTACGGCAGTGACGCTGGCGCCATCGGCAATCTCGCGCTGGCGCTGGCGCTGGCGGCCCTTGATTTGCGGGTTGCCATCGGATTCCTTGTGCTCTTGCTTGACTTCCTGGTGCGACATCTTCAAACGCGACTTGAAGAAGAACAGCTGCAGCGGTACATCGATCAGCGCCGTCAAAAAAACCACCAGCAGCAGCATGGCCATGCCCCCGGCCAACCAGTTGGCCACATAGCGGATGGCCACTGGCGATGGTTGCAACACCAGTGCAGCCATCTCCTCAATGCTGTTGCCCATGTATTTCCAGGCCACGAACGTGAGGATGGTGGTCATCAGCACCATCTTGGCCACGTTGGTCATTTGTTGTTTGGAAAACAGATTGGCCGCGCCCGAGAGTGGGTTCAGGCGGTTGAATTGCGGCGTGATGGGCTTAAAGCTCCATACCCAGCCGCCTGCGCCCACGGCGCTGATCAAGGCTGCGGCACTGGTCAGCAAGGCAAAAAGGGCACTGGCCACCAGCCCTACCAGCACCATGGCTTGCAGGCGTACCAGCATATTCGTGGGTGTGCGTACCGTGGTCGCGTCAAACAGCAACTGGTGGCTCATCTCCAGTTGGATGCGGTCCAGCAGCTGTGGTGCCAAGACCAGCATGCTGACGCCCCCCATGCCCAAGATGGCCAGGTGGGACAAGTCGCGCGAGCGTGCCGCTTGCCCGTCGGTGCGGGCTTTCTGGAGCTTTCGCTCGGTAGCGGGAAGATCGCGGTCTTGGCTCGATTCCATGATGGCATGACGTAATAGGTCATGCCATTGTCGTGAGCGGGTACGAAATCTAAAGCCTGAAAAGCGGCCTATGGGCCGCTCTTATTGTTAAAAACCCAAGCTGGCCAACAGGTCGTCCACTTGGGACTGGTTGGTAACGACATCGGGTGTTTTCTCCGGGTCAACCACCGGGCCCGCCAGATGTTCGTGCGGCACTTCTACGGGCATGGGAGCGACACCGGGCGGTGCGGTGTCAATCACCAACTGCACCAGTTGCTCTTCAATGGTGGCGGCCAGCGTCACCACGCGGGCAATCACCTGGCCCGTCAGGTCATGAAAGTCCTGGGCCATCATGATCTCGGTCAGGTGCTCATCCGAGGTCTGGGCAATCTTCTCCACGTCATTGAGGAAATTCATGATCTCCCCCTTGGCCACTGCCGCCACGGGATCTTTGACCAGCGCGGTAGTGACCCGGCGTGTTTCAGCAGCCAGATGGTCGTTTTGGGACTTGGCCTGCTCCACGCGACTCAGCACCTTTTCGGCAGCCGCCCCTGTCAGTCGTGCGATGTACGACAGGCGACTTTGCGCATCGGGCAGCTCGCTCATGCTGCTGCGCAGTTTGTCGGCATAGCCCAGTCCGTTCAGGGAATCATGGAGCTGGCGGGTCAGCATCCCTATTCGCTGGTGAACATCGACCGGAACAGGTGTCACAGGTGCGGCAGGCGCAGGAGTGTTGCTGGTGTCCATGGTGGCGTGGCTCACAGCCCCTGCTTTTTGATGATCAGGTTGACCTTTTCTTCCAGTGTGGCCTTGGTGAAGGGTTTGACGATATAGCCGGCAGCGCCGGCCTGCGCCGCAGCCACGATATCTTCTTTGCGCGCCTCAGCAGTGACCATCAACACTGGCAGATGCTTGAGCTTTTCGTCGCTCTTTACTTCTGCCAGCAGCTGAAAGCCATTCATATTGGGCATGTTGATATCAGTGACCACGAAATCGAACTTGCTGTTGCGCAGCTTGTGCAAGGCGACCACACCATCCTCTGCCTCATCGGCATCGGAAAACCCGCTTTCCTTGAGCAGGTTGCGCACGATGCGGCGCATCGTGGAGAAGTCATCGACGATCAGGAAGCGAAGGGCAGAAGACACGTGAGACCCTTTCGGTCGGAAATTACTGTATTTGCTGTCATGGGGTAGGTGGGTAGTGCCTGTTTATGGCTTGGCACCACCAGCGGGGGGATTTTCCTGCTTTTCATTGGGCAATTGTGCCGTGGGGAGGATAAGCGCGCTTTTACTCAGCAATCTTTCTTCGGCCTCGCGTGTCAGCACCGTGATGGTGATGCGCCGGTTGGCTGGTGCGCGCGGATTATCGGGCTCCATCAAATCGCTGTCAGCCAGGCCCACCACGCGCGCCAGTTTGGCATCGGGCATGCCTGAAGTCACCAGCTCCCGGCGCGAGGCATTGGCCCGGTCGGCGGACAGCTCCCAGTTGCTGTAGCCTCGGTCGCTGTTGCCATAAGGCACTGCATCGGTGTGGCCTGCCAGGCTGATGCGGCTCTCTACGCCACTGAGGGATGCCCCAATCGCATGCAGGATGTCGCGCATGTAAGGCTTGACCAGTGCGCTGCCGCTGTCAAACATGGGGCGGTTCTGGTCATCCACGATCTGGATTTGCAGGCCATCTGGTGTGACATCAATGCGGATCTGGGATTTGTATTCGTTCAGGCGTGGGCTTTGGGTGATGATGGCATCGATCTTTGCCCGCAGTGCCTTGATCCGTTCTGCATCCTGGCGAGCCTGCTCTGCACGGGCTTGCTCTGCGCTGGTTTTGCGCTGGGTGTTTTCATCGGAGTCCGAGCGCTTGACCTGGCCATGTACCTTGCTCAGGTCATTGCCGCCGCCCGGAATCACGCTGGAGCTGTTGCCTGCCCCCGAACCACCGGACATGGCCACCTTCATGGGTGAATTGAAGTAGTCGGCAATGCCCTGCAATTCGCCCTGCGCCGTGGAGCCCAGCAGCCACATCAGCAAAAAGAACGCCATCATGGCAGTCATGAAGTCGGCGTAAGCGATCTTCCAAGCGCCGCCATGGACGGCATGGCCGCCCTTCTTGACGCGCTTGATGATGATCGGCTGGAGCTTTTTTTCGGTGGCCATGGTTGCCGCTTATTTTTTGCCGCGCACGTACTCTTCCAGCTCCAGGAAGCTGGGGCGCTCGGTCGAGAACAGCACCTTGCGGCCAAACTCAATGGCAGTAGCCGGGTTGTAGCCCTGCATGCTGGCCAGCAGCGTGCATTTGATACACAGCAACTCTTTGGCTGCGTCGTCTGCCTTTTGCTCCATCAGGCCACCAAGGGGCTCGACGAAAGCGTAGGCCAGCAAAATCCCCAGGAAAGTACCCACCAGCGCCGAGCCCACCATCCCACCCAACACCGCCGGTGGTTGGCCCACCGAGCCCATGGTGTTCACCACCCCCAGCACCGCCGCCACGATACCGAAAGCAGGCAGGCCGCCTGCCAGGCGCGCCATGGCCGCCACCGGGGCGTGTGCCTCCTGGTGGTGGGTTTCGATTTCGTTGTCCATCAGGGCTTCGATTTCGTGGGCGTTGAGGTTGCCCGACACCATCATGCGCAGGTAGTCGGTGGTGAACTCGACCACATGGTGGTCAGAGCCCACAGTAGGGAATTTCTTGAACAGCTCGGATTCGTGTGGTGCTTCCACGTCGCCTTCGATGGCCATCAGACCTTCTTTGCGCGCTTTTTGCAGAATTTCGTAGAGCATGGCCATCAGCTCCAGATAGCGCGCTTTGGTGTATTTGGAGCCCTTGAGCAAGGTGCCCATGGCCTTCATGGTGGCCTTGAGTACCTTGGGCTGGTTGTTGATGATGAATGCGCCAAAAGCCGCACCACCGATGGTGGCCATTTCAAATGGCAGTGCCTTCAGCACCACGCCAATGTTGCCGCCGTGCATGATGAACACGCCAAAGACGCAAACGAGGCTGACTAAATAACCAATGATGACGGGCATGCTGTGTGAAAACCAGAGGTGCTGTGGTGGCGGGTTGCAGGCGACGGTAGCGCTAAATGTATCGGATTGCTATTGCTGCAATTGTCCAAGAACCTTGTGAATCCCCCTTTTTTCATGTGATTGACGCCGTGTGCAGGGCGCAATGCGGGGGTATTCTTGGGCATCTTGGCTTTTCGCGCCTGCGCTGCTTTCTCATGAATCAAATTACTGTTGTGCCTGCGCGCGACCCTTCGTTGGAAGATCAACTGTCCGCCGAAGCAGCGGAAGTTTTGCGGCAGACCATGGATTTGGCACTGCAGTGCCATCATGCCAAAGACTGGGAGCAGGCGGCCATGCTGTATCAGGTGGTGCTTCGCTTGTTGCCGGAGCATGCCGATGCCAACCACAACCTGGGCGCCATTTTGGTGGAGCAGGGCAGCCCGCTGGAGGCCATTCCTTTCTTTCAGCGCGCATTACAGGCGAACCCCCGGGGCTATCACTATTGGGTCAGTCTGGTGGATGCGTTGATGTTGGCCAATGAGTATGCCTTGGCCACCGATATTTTGGAGGATGCCCGCCGTGCGGGCCTGGCGGGCGATGCAGCTGGTGAACTGGTCGAGCGTTTGGTAGCCCATGCAGCCCAGAAGAAAGCGTCTGTGCGCATTGGGCGTGAGCCACCAGCCAAGCTCAAGGACGAGATCACCCGCCTTTACAACGAAGAAAAATTCAATGAGGTGGTCACGCTAGGGCGCAAATTGGTCAAACAATTTCCGGCCAGCAATCTGGGCTACAAGTCTTTGGGTGCCGCTTTGATGCGCTTAGGCCAGCGGGAAAAAGCCGAACCCTACATGCTCAAAGTTCTGGAGCGCGATCCGACAGACATCGACATTTTGAGCAATTACGGCCTGTTGTTGGCTGCTCGGGGTGAGTTGGTTCAAGCGGAAGTACTGTTGCGCCGTGCCTTGCACAAAGCGCCGGGTTTCATGCAAGCCTGGTTTAACTTGGGCATTGTCATGCGCGGCCAAGCGCGTCTTGAAGCAGCTGAGCGCGCTTACCGCAGTGCGCTGGAGATTGAGGGCCATAACGTCGGGGTTTTGTTGAACTACAGTCTTTTGCTCACCGAGATGAATCGCTTCATTGAAGCTGAGCAATGCATCAGAAAAGCCATTGCCCTCAAGCCAGACTTGGTCAATGCCTATGTCGGATTGGGTATTTTGCTGAAAGACCAAGGGCATATGCACGAGTCGATAGCGGCGTTGCGTCAGGCTATTGAGGTCGATCCGCAAGATCCCAGTGCGCACAGTACGCTTTTGTTTGTGATCAATTGCATACCCGAAATGGATCCTTATGAGCGGTTTGCCGCTTATCAGGAATTCAACCGGCGTTTTGCCGAACCCTTCCATAAGCATTGGAGGGCGCATACCAACGACCGCTCTACAGCGCGGCGTTTGCGTGTGGGCTACGTGGCGCCAGTGTTCCGCACCCATTCCTGTGTCATGTTCCTCGAGCCTTTGCTGGCCCAGCACGACCATGAGCGTGTAGAGCTGTTTGCCTATGCCGAGCAGTACGAGCTGGAAGATGTGGTGACCGATCGCTATCGCACGTATTTCGAGCACTGGCGTGACACCAAAGGCATCTCTGATGACCAGTTGGCTGCCCTGATTCGCCATGACCAGATTGATGTGCTGATCGATATTGCAGGCCAGACCAGAGGCCACCGATTGGGTGCCTTTGCGCGAAAACCGGCGCCGGTATCTTTGCATTGGTTGGACTCTGGCTACACCACCGGGCTCACCGCCATTGACTACTACCTCACTGACGCAGCTACGGCACCTGTCGGGTGTGAATCTCTGTTTTCTGAAACGCCGTGGCGCTTGCCGCGTGCTGCTTTTGTTTATCGCCCATTGGGGTATCCCGGGGAAGTCAATGCACTGCCTGCCCTGGAGCGTGGATACGTCACCTTCGGTACGCTGACACGGGCTATGCGGCTTAACCAGCGGCTGATCGCAGCGTGGGCGCGTTTGCTGAATCAGGTGCCCAATTCACATCTCGCAATCAACAGCAATAACTTCAGTCACCCCCAAACGCGTGAGTTGTGGCTACAGCGGTTTGAAGACCTGGGTATTGCACGCGAGCGTCTGGAGATTGGTTACCAGAGTCCGCCTTGGGATGTACTGCGTGGCATGGACATCGCCCTCGACTGTTTTCCGCAAAACTCAGGTACCACACTGCTCGAGTCTCTCTATATGGGGCTCCCCTTTGTGACTTTGGCTGGCACTCCCAGCATGGGCACGCTGGGAGCATCGGTGCTGACGGGTTTGGGGCGGCCCGAATGGATTGCACATTCTGAGGATGAGTACGTTGACAAACTGGTGGCACTGGCCAGCGATTTGCCTGCACTGGCCACTATTCGTGCCGGGCTGCGCCAAGAAATGCAGGCCAGCGCAGTGATGGACGAGTCCGGTTTTGCCCGCGACGTGGAAGATGCCTATTTCGCCATGTTCCAGAAATGGGCCGAGACCCACCCCGAGGGAGCCCGCCCATGAAAGCAGTCATCCTGGCCGGTGGCCTGGGTACCCGCATCTCTGAAGAATCGCACCTGCGCCCCAAGCCGATGATTGAAATCGGCGGGCGCCCCATCCTGTGGCACATCATGAAGATGTATGCCGCGCATGGCGTCAACGATTTCATCATCTGCCTGGGCTACAAGGGCTATGTCATCAAGGAGTATTTCGCCAATTACTTTCTGCACATGTCGGACGTGACGTTTGACATGGCCCAGAACCGCATGGAAGTGCACCGCCGCCACGCCGAGCCCTGGCGCGTGACGCTGGTGGATACGGGCGAAAGCACCTTGACGGGGGGGCGCCTGCGCCGGGTGCGCGACTACCTCACACCGGGCGAGTCTTTTGCCTTCACCTACGGCGATGGCGTGGCCGATATCGACCTGACGGCGGAATTTGCCTTCCACCGTGCCCACGGCAAACTGGCCACCGTGGCCGCCGTGCAGCCCCCCGGGCGTTATGGCGCACTGCAAATAGACGGCAGTAGCGTCAACGCCTTCACCGAGAAGCCCCGGGGCGATGGCGGTCTCATCAACGGCGGCTTTTTTGTGTTGCAGCCCGAAGTGCTGGAGCTGGTGGCCAGCGACCAGACCAGCTGGGAGGCAGAGCCCATGATCGCCCTGGCCGCACAAGGCCAACTGCAAGCCTTTGAACACAGCGGTTTCTGGCAGCCCATGGACACCCTGCGCGAGAAAAACCTGCTCGAAGAGCTGTGGCAATCGGGCCAGGCCCCCTGGAAGACCTGGTAAGCCGTGATGTACCCCGACCCCTCTTTCTGGCGCGGCAAGCGCGTGCTGCTCACGGGCCACACCGGCTTCAAGGGCGCCTGGTTGGCGCTGTGGTTGCAGCGCCTGGGCGCCCAGGTCACAGGCTTGGCGCTGGCGCCAGCCACCACCCCGGCGCTGTTCACGCTGGCCGGAGTGTCGCAGGGCATGGACAGCCATGTCTGCGATGTGCGCGATGGCGCTGCCGTGGCCGCGCTGGTGCAGGCTGCGCCCCCTGACATCGTGCTGCACCTGGCCGCCCAGGCCCTGGTGCGCCCCGGCTATGCAGCGCCGCTGGACACCTTTGCCACCAACGTGATGGGCACCGCCCATGTGCTGGACGCCTTGCGCGGCCAGCCCCGCGTGCGCGTGGCCGTGGTGGTCACCACCGACAAGGTCTATCGCAACCGTGAATGGGCCTACCCCTACCGCGAAGACGATCCGCTGGGCGGGCACGACCCCTACAGTGCCAGCAAAGCCGCCGCCGAGCTGGTGGCCGCCAGCTACCGCGACAGCTTCCTGGCCGCGCAGGGCGTGGCCGTGGCCACGGCGCGCGCGGGCAACGTGATTGGTGGCGGCGATTGGTCGCAAGACCGCCTGCTCCCCGACGCCGTGCGCGCCTGGCAGCAGGGCGTCACCTTGAACATCCGCCACCCCCAGGCCACGCGCCCCTGGCAGCATGTGCTCGAACCCCTGGCCGCCTACCTGCACCTGGCCGAGGTGCTGTGGCAGCAGCCGCAGCGTGCCGGTGCCTACAACTTCGGCCCCCTGCCGCATGAAGCGGCCACCGTTGAATATGTGGTCAAAATGGCCTCTGGCGCTTATTGACTAGAAATAAAACAACTTGAATCAAGCGGCATATTTGACAGAATCCTTCCCAAAAAACTGCTGCACCTTTTTGGGCGATTTCTGCA
>NZ_SLXH01000031.1 GCF_004341365.1 Simplicispira metamorpha
CGCAGGACTGAGCTTTCTCATGTCGGTCAGTTTCATCAAGACAACATCCGGGTAATCAGAAATATTTCAAGTCGTTTTGTTTCTAATTAATAAATCAGCCGTTAGCGAATGTCTGCATTGGGTCGAAAGCGGCCTGTCGCATCGGTGAGTTCTGTTGCCGCGTGGCGGGGCACATGCACGCCAGCTACCGTTCTTGCGCGCCTTGTGAAGCAGGGTAGGCCCAAAGGCTGTCCTTTTTGTTTTTGGCAAAACTAATCCAATGGATTACGATGGTTCATGAATGAAGCCTTGCACGGTATCGCCGAGCTGCCCAGCTATACCCGGCTGGCCGACAAGCTATTGAGCACGGAAGAGCGCCAAGACTTGATCAACTACCTGGCTGATCACCCAAAGGCCGGAGATGTCATGGAGGGGACGGGCGGGGTACGCAAGCTGCGCTGGCGGCGTGGTGGTCAAGGCAAGAGTGGTGGTGTGCGTGTCATCTACTACTACCACGATGACCTCATGCCGCTGTATTTGTTGACGTTGTTCGCCAAGGGCGACAAGGCCAACCTGACCAAGGCCGAGCGCAATGACCTGGCCAGCTTGGTTGATGTGTTGGTCGAAATCTGGAGAGGAAAGACACCATGAGCACTGCATTCGAGAGCATCAAGCAAGGCCTGCAAGAGGCCATTGCCCACGCCCAGGGCGACGAGCGCGGCGTGCGCGTGCATCGCCCGCGCGCCATCGACGTGAAGGCCGTGCGTGCCAAGGTCGGCATGACGCAGGAACAGTTCGCCGCCCGCTTCGGTTTTTCCACGGCAACCCTGCGGCACTGGGAGCGCGGCGACCGCACTCCGCACGGCCCGGCGCTGGTGCTGCTGAACGTGATTGAGCGCAATCCGCAGGCTGTTATCGAGGCCTTGGCATGACGTTTTCGTTCAACGTCTGACCCCGCGCCGCCCTGGGCGGTCCGGCCAGCACCCCATCCCCCGGTACGGGCGATGGGGTTTTTTGTTTCTGGGGCGCGGGTGAGGGATGAGAAGTCACAGTGTTTTCTGCCTCCAGGGCTTATGCAGTAAGCGCCACAAGCTATCTTTTTGGTAGCAAATCTCAGGGCCCATGGCGCGCAAAGTGCGCGTGCGCCGGTTGACCAACGCGCTGGCCCGCGCCCACACTGGGGTTTTACGCCGCCCCAGCCCATGCACCGCCCCGCCACCCCTGCACCCGCGCCCACTCCTGCGCCCATGCCGACGCCAGAGTCTGCTGCCAGCGCCACCAGCGCGCCGGTCGTATTCCGCGCCCGGGGTCTGTGCAAGACCTACCGCACCGGCGATGTCGAGGTGCGGGCGTTGCACGGCGTGGACCTGGACATCGTGCGCGGCGAGTTCATCGTGCTGCTGGGCGCCTCGGGCAGCGGCAAGTCCACGCTGCTCAACATCCTGGGCGGGCTGGACGTGCCCACCAGCGGCGAGGTCTGGTTTGCCGACCACCGCCTGACTGGCGCCAGCGAGGCCGAGCTGACGGCCTACCGGCGCGAGCATGTGGGCTTCGTGTTCCAGTTCTACAACCTCATCCCCAGCCTCACGGTGCGCGAGAACCTGGCGCTGGTGACCGACATCGCGCCACACCCCATGCCCATCGACGAGGCGATTGCGCTGGTGGGGCTGACGGCGCGCCAGCACCATTTCCCGTCCCAGCTCTCGGGCGGCGAGCAGCAGCGCGTGGCCATTGCGCGCGCCATCGTCAAGCGACCCGAGGTGCTGCTGTGCGATGAGCCCACCGGCGCGCTGGATTACCAGACCGGCAAGATGGTGCTGGAGGTGATCGCGCGCATCAACGCCGAGCTGGGCACCACGGCGGTGGTCATCACGCACAACGCCGCCATCGCCGCCATGGCCGATCGCGTGGTGTACCTGGCCGACGGCACCATCGCGCGCACCGAGCGCAATGCGCAGCGGCTGGCGCCGTCGGAGCTGTCGTGGTGAGTCCATCGCCCCCACGCTCGCCTACTGCGTGTGGTTTGCTGCCCTCCGAGGGGGCGCTTTGGGCCTGGGGGCGGCCCGCTGGCACAACGCCATGAGAGCCCTCGACCGCAAGCTGCTGCGCGACCTGCGCCGCCTCTGGAGCCAGGCGCTGACCATTGCGCTGGTGGTGGCCAGCGGGCTGGGCGGCTTCATCACCAGCCTGTCGGCGGTGGATTCGCTGGCGCTGGCGCGCGACCAGTTTTATGCCCAGGGCCACTTTGCCGATGTGTTTGCCGTGGTCAAGCGCGCGCCGCTGGCGCTGGCCGAGGTGCTGCGCGCCGTGCCCGGCGTGGCCGATGTGCAGGTCACGGTGGAGCAGGTGGTGCGCGTGGAAATGGCCACCGTGGCCGACCCCATCCTGGGCCAGCTCATCGGCGTCGATTTGCGCCAGCCGCCGCGCATGAACCTGGTCACGGTGCGCACGGGCCGCGCGCTGGCGCCAGCGGGCGCGGGGCAGGGGCGCAGCGACACGGCCATCGAGGCGCTGGTGTCCGAGGGCTTTGCCAGCGTGCGCGGCCTGCGCCCGGGTGATGAGTTGACGGCGCTGGTCAACGGCAAGCAGCGCCAGCTGCGCATCGTGGGCACGGCGCTGTCGCCCGAATACATCTTTGCCGGTCTGGCCGGAATGCCCGATCTGCGCGGCTTCGGCGTGTTCTGGGTGGACCGCGAGGCGCTGGCCGCCGCCTACGACATGCAGGGCGCGTTCAACCATGTGGCCATCAAGCTGGCGCCCCAGGCCAGCGAACCGGCGGTGCTGGACGCGCTCTCGCGCCTGCTGGCGCCCTACGGCGGACAAGACGCGCATGGCCGCGCCGACCAGGCCTCGCACACCATGCTGGACAACGAGATCAAGGAGCAGCGCGTGATGGGCACGGTGCTGCCCGCCATCTTTCTGGCCGTGGCGGCGTTTTTGCTGCACGTGGTGTTGTCGCGCCTGGTGGCCACGCAGCGCGAGCAGATCGCCGCGCTCAAGGCGCTGGGCTATGCCAACGCGGCCATTGCCGCGCATTACCTTAAGCTGGTGGCGGTGATCGTGCTGGCGGGGCTGGCGCTGGGCGTGTGGCTGGGCGACTGGCTGGGCACGCTGCTGACGGGGCTGTACGCCGAGTTCTTCCGCTTTCCGGTGTTCGAGCACCGCATCGCGCTCTGGCTGGTGCTGGTGGGTGCGGGCGCCACCAGCGCCACGGCGCTGCTGGGCACGCTCAGCGCTGTGGGCGCCACGGTGCGCCTGGCCCCGGCCGAGGCCATGCGCGCGCCCGCCCCGGGCCGCTACCGGCGCACGCTGCTGGAGCGCCTGGGCGTGCGCGGCCTGCCGGCCAGCCTGCGCATGGTGCTGCGCAACATGGAGCGCCGGCCCCTGCGCACCACGCTCACCATCGGCGGCACGGCGGCGGCGGTGGCCATCGTGGTCATGGGCAATTTTTTTCGCGACGCCATCGACCACATCGTTGATACCAGCTTTCACCTGGCCATGCGCAGCGATGTGACCGTGTGGATGGCCGACCCGGTCGATGCGCTGGCCACCCTGCAACTGGCGCGCCTGCCCGGCGTGGTGGCGGTGGAGCCCCAGCGCAACGTGCCGGTGCGCATCACCCACGGCCACCGCAGCGAGCGCGTGGGCCTGCAAGGCGTGCAGCCCGGTGCGCAATTGCAGCGCACCATCGACGTGGACGGCCACCAAAGCCCCACGCCGCACACCGGCCTGCTGCTGACCGACCGGCTGGCCGACAAGCTGGGCATCCGCGTGGGCGATGTGGTGCAGTTGCAGGTGCTGGAGGGGCGCCAGCGCAGCTTGCAAGTGCCGGTGCAGGCCACCGTGCGCGAGATGATGGGCCTGAACGCCTACGTGCAGCGCGCCACGCTCAACCGCTGGCTGCAAGAGGGCGACGTGGCCTCGCAGTTCGCCGTGGCGCTGGAGCCGGGCGCGGAGGCGCGCTTTTTGCAGGCCACCAAGGCGCTGCCGCGCGTGGCCGGTGCCTTCAGCAAGGCCACGCTGTTGCGCAACATGCAGGACGTGAGCGCGCGCAACGTGCGCATCATGAGCACCATCCTGACGCTGTTCGCGGCGGTGATTGCCGTGGGCGTGGTTTACAACAACGCACGCATCGCGCTGGCCGAGCGCACCTGGGAGCTGGCCAGCCTGCGCGTGCTGGGCTTTACGCGCGGCGAGGTGTCGGCGCTGCTGCTGGGCGAACTGGCCATCGGCATCGCCATCGCCCTGCCACTGGGCATGGCGCTGGGCTGGGGGCTGATCCACCTGGTGGTGGGACTGCTGAAGAACGACCAGTTTTTGTTTCCGGTGGTGGTCAGCAGCGCCACCTACGCCTGGGCCGGGCTGTGTGTGGTGGCGGCGGGCGTGGCCAGCGCGCTGGTGGTGCGCCGCCAGATCGACCGGCTGGACATGGTGGCCGCGCTCAAGACGCGCGAATAGGCAAGGAGCGGCAATGCAGAAAAAAACAGCAATCTACGGGGGCGCCACAGTGCTGGTGCTGGCGGCGCTGCTGGCCTGGGCGTTTGCGCCCCGGCCCATCGGCGTTGAAGTGGCGACGGTGGCGCAGGGCCGTTTCGAGGCCGGCATCGACGAAGACGCCAAGACCCGGCTGCGTGACCGCTATAGCGTCTCGGCCCCGCTGGCCGGGCGGCTGGAGCGCATCGTGCTGCGCGAGGGCGACGCGGTGCAGGCGGGCGAGGTGCTGGCGCGGCTGACCCCGGCGCTGCCCGCGCTCTTGGACGAGCGCAGCCTGCGCGAGCAGCAGGCCCGCGTGGACGCCGCCCAGGCGCGGGTGCAGGCGGCGGGGGCGCGTTTGCAGCGCAGCCAGGCGGCGCTGGCCCAGGCACAGATCGAGCTGCGCCGCAACGAACCGCTGGCGCAGCAGGGCTTTGTCGCGCCCACGCGACTGGACGAGCAGCGCCTGGCCGTGCGCGTGGCACAGGCCGATGCCGCCGCCGCGCAGCAAGACCAGCAGGCCGCGCGCTTTGACGCCGCCCAGGCCCGCGCCGCGCTGGAGCTGGTGCGCCGCCCGGCCAGCGCCGCCAGTCCCGTCCGCCCCGCCGCACCCGGCGCCTTCGAGGTGCGCGCACCCGTCTCGGGCCGCGTGCTGCGCGTGGCGCAGGCCAGCGAGGGCCTGGTGGCGCTGGGCGCGCTGCTGCTGGAGCTGGGCGACACCACGCGCCTCGAAGTGGTGGCGCCGCTGCTGACCACCGACGCCCTGCAAGCGCGCCCCGGCGCGCCGGTGCGCATCGAGCGCTGGGGCGGCCCCGGCGTGCTGCACGGGCGCGTGCGCAGCGTCGAGCCCGGTGCGTTCACCAAGGTCTCGGCGCTGGGCGTGGAAGAGCAGCGCGTGAACGTGCTCATCGACCTGAGCAGCCCGAGCGCGCAATGGGCCGCCCTGGGCGACGGCTACCGCGTGGTGGTGCGCGTGCTCACGCGCGAGGCCGACAACGCCACGCTGGTGCCGCTGAGCGCGCTGTTTCCGCTGCCCGGTGCAGCGGCGCCTGCGGCTGGCATGGAGGCGGACGCCGCCCAGCGCATGGCCGTGTTCGTGGTGCGCGAAGGCCGCGCCCGGCGTGTGCCCGTGGCGCTGGAGGCGCGCGGCAGCACGCACGCCTGGGTGAAGGAAGGCCTGCAAGCGGGCGATCCGGTGGTGGTGTACCCGCCGTCCACGCTCACCGATGGCGCACGCGTCGCCCTGCGCGCGCCATGATCCGCACAGCGGCCGTTGATCGGCTGGCGCTACTATTTATATAAAAAGTGCCTCTATCGCTTACTGGATAAGCGCTAGCAGCTATCAAATCAAGAGTATTTCACCCGCCCCTTTGATTTTTTCTCCCTGGACTGCCCATGCCCCCCACCCCACTGCCCAACCCCGCCTGGCTGGCGCCGCTGCTGCACGGCCCCGCCGCCCTGGATGCTGCGGCGCAGTGCATCGAAACCCATATCTCCTGGGTGGTGCTGGCCGCTGGCCGCGCCTACAAGTTCAAGAAACCCCTGAACCTGGGGTTTCTGGACTTCAGCACGCTGGCCCAGCGCCGCGCGGCCTGTCTGGAAGAGCTGCGCATCAACCGCCGCACGGCGCCCGGCATTTACGAGGCAGTGGTGGCCGTGCTCGGCCCGGCGCAGGCGCCGCGCCTGGTGCCGCTGGAGGCGCTGGAGCAAGGCGCCGAAGTGCTCGACTACGGCGTGCAGATGCAGCGCTTTGCCGATGACCAGTTGCTGGCCCGGCAACTGGCCGCTGGCACGCTCACCACCGCCCACCTGGACGCGCTGGCGCATCAGGTGGCGCAGTTCCACGCTGCTGCCGCCGTGGCCCCCGCAGGCAGCGCCTGGGGCAGCGCCGCGCTGGTGCGCCAGCAGGCGCAGGCCAACTTCGACGCCCTGGCCACAGTGCCCCTGCCCGAGGCCGACCGTGCCGTCCTGGCCGGTTTGCAGCGCTGGACGCAGCAAGAGGGCCAGCGCCTGGCGCCGCTGATGGCGCAGCGCCAGGCCAGCGGCTGCGTGCGCGAATGCCATGGCGACCTGCACCTGAACAACCTGGTGCTGATCGGCGGCCAGCCGCAGCTGTTCGACGCCATCGAGTTCAGCGAGGCGCTGCGCTGGATCGACACCGTGGCCGACATCGCCTTTCTGGCCATGGACTTGCAGGCCCAGGGCCGCCCCGATCTGGCCTGGCATTTTCTGAACGCCTGGCTGGAGCATGCGGGCGATGTCGCCGCTCTGGCGCTGCTGCCCTGGTATGTGGTGTACCGCGCCCTGGTGCGTGCCATGGTGGCCGGGCTGCGGCTGGCGCAGGCAAGTGACGAGGCCGCGCGCGCCGACAGCCTGGCGCAGGTGCAGTGCTACCTGGCGCTGGCGCAGCAGCTCAGTCGGCCGCGCGCGCGCTGGCTGTGGTTGGTGCATGGCGTCTCGGGTTCGGGCAAAAGCCGCCACAGCGCGCGCCTGGCTGCCGAGCGCGGCGTGGTGCGCCTGCGCGCCGATGTCGAGCGCAAGCGCCTATTTGGCCTGGCGCCCGCCGCCACCAGCGCGGGCGTGGTGCCCGGCGGCATCTACACGCCAGACGCCACGCAGCGCACCTACGACCACCTGGCGGCGCTGGCCGCGCAGGTGCTGGATGCAGGTTTCCCGGTGCTGGTCGATGCCACCTTTTTGGCGCGCGCGCACCGGGCGCAGTTCGTGGCGCTGGCGGCGCAGCAGCAGGTGCCCTGCCGCATCCTGTCTTTTGATGCCCCGGTGGCTGTGCTGCGCGAGCGCGTAGAACGCCGCCTGCGCAAAGGCGGCAACGCCTCGGAGGCGACGCTGGCGGTGCTGGAGGCGCAACTGCAGCGCCGCGAGCCGCTGGACGCCGCCGAGCAGGCGCTGGCCCTTACGGTGGACACCTCGCAAGCCGTGGACTGGGCCGCGCTGCTGCCCGCCGCCGGTGGATAGACACAGCGCGTTGGGTCATAATTTGCTATTAAAAATATAGCTTTTTGCGCAATATTGGCGTGCGCTACAGACCGATTTGACTTGTATTTTGGCCTGGCCAATATACTGCCCTTTGCCCTGTCAGCCCCAGCCCAGGTAGGGCCACAGGTGCAGCAGCGCCGTCGTCATCGTCAGGTAGCGGAAGAACTTGCCCACCGCCATGTAACCCAGGCAGGGCCAGAACGGCAGCTTGAGCCAGCCCGCCACGGCGCACAGCGGGTCGCCCACCACGGGCAGCCAGCTCAGCAGGCAGGTCTTGGGCCCCCAGCGGCGCAGCCACACGCGCACGCGGCGTTCGGTGCGGCTCAGTTCGCGGACTGGTGCGGCGTCTGCGGCATCGGCCTGGCCCGCGCGGCGGCGTCGGCGCGCGGCGTCCCAGGCTTTGTGCGCGCCCAGGCCCATCCACCAGCTCACCGCGCCGCCCAGCGTGTTGCCCAGCGTGGCCACCGCAATCGCTGGCCAGAACAGCTCCGGATTGAGCTGCACCAGCCCGAACACCGCAGGCTCGGAACCCAGGGGCAGCAGCGTGGCCGAGATAAATGCCACGACAAATACCGTGCTCAGGCCGTATTGCGGCAGGGCCAGCAGGCTCAGGAGGTGGTGCAGCCAGATTTCCATGGTGGGCGCGAGTGTAGTGCGCACTGTGCCCGCCTCCATCCGCTGGCCCCCGCTGGCGGCACGGCAGGGCGCAGTGCCCTCGCCGGGCAGAAAATTCTAGGCAGCCGCAGGGCAATCCGGTATCTTTTGCGGCTTTGTGTAACCCGCATCAGGAGAGCAGGCATGTGGCATTTCAGGGCAGCGCAACAACCAGGCCGGGATCGGGCCACGGCACAGGCCGTCGGTGAGGCGATGGACAGCGCCGCAGTGGGCCGTGCGGCAGACACGGCCATGGGTGCAGTGGCGGTGTCGGGCCAGCAGGTGGGCAGACTGGCAGGCCCGGCAGCGGCCTTGCTGCTGGCCACGTTGCTGGCGGGCTGCGCAGCACCTGCGGGGGGCGAGCGCCAGGACAGTGCCTTGCCGTCAGGGTTTGTCTACCTGCACGCCGTAGCGCCTGATGTGCAGCAAGACATGCGCTACCACGGCAGCAACAACTTCATCGGTCGTCCCGTGGCGGGTTACCAGGCCCCGGCCTGCATCCTGAGCGAACCCGCAGCGCGCGCCGTGCAGGCCGCTCAGGCGCAGGTGCGCCCCCTGGGGCTCACCATCAAGGTGTTTGACTGCTACCGCCCGCAAACTGCTGTCAACGACTTTGTGCGCTGGGGCAGCGACCTGTCTGACCAGAAAACCAAGCCCGGCTACTACCCGGCGGTGCCCAAAACCGAGCTGTTCCAGCGCGGCTACATCGCTGAAAAGTCCGGCCACAGCCGCGGCAGCACGGTGGATCTGACGCTGGTGGTGGTCGATGGCCTGCGCGCCTCCAAGGTGGTGCGCGGCCCGCTGGCCGATGGCCAGGAGGTGGACATGGGATCGCCGTTTGACCTGTTCGATGCGCGCTCGCACACCGATAACCCCCACCTCTCGCCCGACGTGCAGCACAACCGGCGCTGGCTGCGCACCCTGCTGGCGCAGCACGGTTTTCGCAACCTGCCCGAAGAGTGGTGGCACTACACCCTCGACCCCGAGCCCCACACCGACCGCTACTTTGACTTTGCCGTGCGCTGAGCCGCAGGCCTCGCCCCAGTCGCTGGCCCAGCACCACCACCGCCCATGCCGCAGCCGCCGTTGGGCAGGCGCGCACATTCAACCGTAACCACACCAGGCCACCACGATGCAGTCTCCCAACCACCCCCTGAACGGCACCCACTGGCGCCTGCGCGCTGCCGCCTGGTTGCAGCGCAGCGCCCTGGCCGGTGTTGCCATGTTGCTGGCCGGGCTGGCGGGCCTGGCCCAGGCCGCCACCTTGGCGCTGGACGGTGCCAACGGCCCGCGCCAACTGGACGGCGCTGCGCTGGCCCGCCACCCCCAGGCCCAGGACATCGCCGTGCCCGGCGATGTGGCCTACCAGCGCCCCATGCGCTACCGCGCCGTGCCGCTGGCCGTGGTGCTGCGCGAGCTGGGCCTGGGCCCGAGCGACACATTGGAGGCCGTGGCCACCGATGGCTTTGTCGCGCAGTTGCCCGGCGCCCTGGTGCTGGCGCAGTCGCCCGGCCAGCCCCAGCCCTGGCTGGCCATCGAGCCCGACGGCGCCCCTTGGCCTGCGCTGCCGGGCAAGGCCGCCAGCGCCGGGCCGTTCTACATCGTCTGGCCGCAGAACGCGGGCGTGCGCAGCGAGCAGTGGCCCTATGCCGTGGCGCGGCTGAACGTGCGCGCCGCCCCCGACAAGCGCTGGCCGCAGATCGCCGTGGCCGCGCAGGTGCCTGCGGGCGACCACCTGCGCCGGGGCCAGTCGCTGTTTGTGGTGCAGTGCATGGTCTGCCACCGCATGAATGGCGGCGGCGACGCCCAGGTCGGCCCCGACTTGAACCTGCCCATGAACCCGACCGAATACTTCCAGCCCCAGGCCCTGCGCCAGCTGGTGCGCAACCCTGCCAGCGTGCGCCACTGGCCCACCCAGCTCATGCCCGGCTTTGGCCCCGAGCAGATCAGCGACGCTGAACTCGACGATCTGCTGGCCTACCTGGCGCACATGGCCCGCCAGCGCCAGACCGCCACGCCATGACGGGCACCGGCACTGCGCGCCTGGCGCTGTTGCACCGGTGCGCCCCGAAGCCGTAGGCGGCGCGCTGGCCTGATCCGGGCCGGGTGGGCGGCAGCGGCGGGTACGCCCGGTCAGTGCCCAAATTTTGTGCAGGTACAATGCCGCCTCTTTTTTCAGCAAGCCCCCTGCGCCCTCCCTGACCCATGCACATCGGCCCCATTCCCTTGGCGAACCGCCTGTTCGCTGCGCCCATGGCCGGTGTCACAGACCGGCCATTTCGCCAGCTGTGCCGGGCGCTGGGCGCGGGCTATGCGGTCAGCGAGATGGTCACCTCGCGCAAAGACCTCTGGAACAGCCTGAAAACCAGCCGCCGCGCCAACCACGAGGGCGAACCCGGCCCGATTGCCGTGCAAATCGCGGGCACCGACGCACCCATGATGGCCGAGGCCGCGCTCTACAACGTCGAGCGCGGCGCGCAGATCATCGACATCAACATGGGCTGCCCGGCCAAAAAGGTGTGCAACAAATGGGCCGGCTCGGCGCTGATGCAGAACGAGGCGCTGGCGGTGGAGATTGCCGCCGCCGTGGTGAACGCCTGCGCGCCGCGCGGCGTGCCCGTCACGCTGAAGATGCGCACCGGCTGGAGCCAGGAGCACAAAAACGCAGTGGCGCTGGCGCGGCAGTTTGAGGCCGTGGGCATCCAGATGCTCACGGTGCATGGCCGCACCCGCGAGCAGGGCTACAAAGGCTTGGCCGAGTACGACACCATCGCCGCCGTCAAACAGGCCGTGCGCGTGCCCGTGGTGGCCAACGGCGACATCACCAGCCCCGAAAAAGCCCGCGAGGTGCTGGTCGCCACCGGCGCCGACGCCATCATGGTGGGCCGCGCCGCGCAGGGCAGGCCGTGGATATTCCGCGAGATTGGCCACTTTCTGGCCACCGGCGAGCACCTGCCCCCGCCGCGTGTGGCCGAGGTGCGCGCGCTGCTGCTGGAGCACCTGCAAGACCATTACAGCCTGTACGGCGCCTACACCGGCGTGCGCACGGCGCGCAAGCACATCGCCTGGTACGTGCGCGCGCTGCCCGGTGGCGAGGCGCTGCGCCAACACATCAACACCCTGGAGACGTGCGACGCCCAGTGGCAGGCCGTGGCCCACTACCTGGACGCCCTGGGCGACCAGATGGAGCGCCTGCCCGCCGCCACCGGCACCACCGAACCCCTCCAAGACGTAACCGAGGAACCCAGTGCATGAGCAAACAACACATTGAAGACTGCGTGCGCGAAAGCCTGCAAGACTACTTTCACGACCTGGGCGGCGAGTCGCCCGATGGGGTGTACGCCATGGTGCTGCGCCTGGTCGAAAAACCCATGCTCGAAGTGGTGATGCAGCAGGCCGAGAACAACCAGTCGCGCGCCGCCGAATGGCTGGGCCTGAACCGCAACACCCTGCGCAAAAAGCTGGTCGAGCACCAGCTGCTGTAAGCGCCATGGGGGCTGATTTGCTCCTTGATTGATAGCTGCTAGCATGCACCACGCAAGGGCTAGAAGCCTATTTTGTATTGATTACCCACCCCAACCCACCGCAACCTCCCCATGAACGCACTTCTTTCTGTCTCTGACAAAACCGGCATCGTTGAATTTGCCCAGGCCCTGCACGCGCTGGGCATCAAGCTCTTGTCCACCGGCGGCACCGCCAAGCTGCTGGCCGATGCGGGCCTGCCCGTGACCGAAGTGGCCGATGTCACCGGCTTCCCGGAAATGCTCGATGGCCGCGTCAAAACCCTGCACCCCAAGGTGCACGGCGGCCTGCTGGCGCGCCGCAGCCTGCCCGCGCACATGGCCGCGCTGGCCGAGCACGGCATTGACACCATCGACCTGCTGGTGGTCAACCTCTACCCGTTTGAAGCCACCGTGGCCAAGCACGGCTGCACGCTGGCCGATGCCATCGAAAACATCGACATCGGCGGCCCCGCCATGGTGCGCAGCGCCGCCAAAAACTGGCAAGACGTGGGCGTGGTGACCGACGCGGGCCAATACCCCGCCGTGCTGGCCGAGTTGCAGGCGGCGGGCAAGCTGTCTGACCAGCTGCGCTTTGCCCTGTCGGCAGCGGCGTTCAACCGCATTGCGCAGTACGACGGCGCCATCAGCAACTACCTCTCCAGCGTGCAGTTCGACGCCGACAAGCAGGCCGAAGACTACGTGCCCGCCATGTCCGCCTTCCCCAGCCAGGCCAACATGTTTGCCACCAAGCTGCAAGACCTGCGCTACGGCGAAAACGCCCACCAGCAAGCTGTCTGGTACCGCGACCTCAACCCCGCCGTGGGCTCGCTGGCCACCGGCGTGCAGTTGCAGGGCAAAGAGCTGTCGTACAACAACATCGCCGATGCCGATGCGGCCTGGGAATGCGTCAAGAGCTTTGAAGCCCCGGCCTGCGTCATCGTCAAGCACGCCAACCCCTGCGGCGTGGCCGTGGGCGCGCACCCGCTGGAGGCGTACTCCAAGGCTTTCCAGACCGACCCGACCAGCGCCTTTGGCGGCATCATCGCCTTCAACCGCGTGGTCGATGGCGCAGCGGCCCAGCAAATTGCCAAGCAGTTTGTCGAGGTGCTGATGGCGCCCGGCTTCACGCCTGAGGCGCTGGAAATCTTTAAGTCCAAGGTCAACGTGCGCCTGATGCAGATTGACCTGCCCGAGAACTACGGCGCCGTGCGCAACGCCATCGAAACCAAGCGCGTGGGCTCGGGCCTGCTGGTGCAAACCGCCGACACCCACGAGCTGGCGCTGGCTGACCTGAAGGTGGTGACTGCCAAGCAGCCCACGCCCGAAGAGCTGCAAGACCTGCTGTTCGCCTGGACGGTGGCCAAGTACGTCAAGAGCAACGCCATCGTCTTCTGCAAGAACGGCATGACCATGGGCGTGGGCGCGGGCCAGATGAGCCGCCTGGATTCGGCGCGCATCGCCAGCATCAAGGCCGAAGCGGCCAAGCTGAGCCTGCAAGGCACCGTGGTGGCCAGCGATGCCTTCTTCCCCTTCCGCGACGGCCTCGATGTGGTGGTGGACGCGGGTGCCACCTGCATCGCCCAGCCTGGCGGCTCCATGCGCGACCAGGAGGTGATTGACGCCGCCAACGAGCGCGGCGTGGCCATGGTGTTCACCGGCGTGCGCCACTTCCGCCACTGAGCAAGGTGCCCGGCGGCTGCACAGCCGCCGCACGCAAGAAAAAAGCGGCCTGGAGCCGCTTTTTTTGCGCCCGACCCGGGGGCGGCTGTGCGGTGTGGGGGGTGCCGGTTTTAAAGGTAAAAACAGGCTGAAAGCCAGTTGTGGTGAGCGAAAGCAGCTATCAAATCAATAGCTCAATTCCACGACATGGCGGACACGTCGTGGACAAAAATCGGGTAGTCCATCCACACCCCGCGCAGGCCCTTGCGCCGCACCACGTCGATTTGTGGGGCAAAAATCCAGGCGTTCACCGCGTCTTGTGCCAGGTGGCGCTGCAACTGGCCGAACAGGCGCTGGCGTTCGCGTGGCTGGACTGCCTGGGCGTAGCGCTGCACCAGGGCGCGGAAGTCGGCGCTGTCGTAGCCAAAGTAGTACTGCGGATCGGTGTAGATGAAGTAGTCCATCGGCTCGACATGGTTGATCAGCGTCATGTCGAAATCGCCCTTGAACGGCCCGGCCAGCCACTGGCCCCATTCCAGGTTTTTCAGCTGCACTTGGATGCCCACGCGCGCCAGCTGCTCGGCCACGAACTCGCCGCCGATGCGGGCGTAGGATGGCGGCGGCAGGGCCAGCTCCAGGCGCAGCGGCGCCACCACCCCGGCCTCGCGCAGCAGCGCCCGGGCGTGTGCGGGGTCGTGGGGGTAGAGGCCGGCCAGGTGCAGGTAGCCCGCATCCGAGGGGCCGAAGTGGCTGCCAATGACCGTGCCGCGTCCCTGGAGCACCTGGCGGATAAAGCCCTCGCGGTCGATGGCATGGGTGATGGCGCGGCGCACGCGCACATCGCCCAGCGGCGCGCGGCGGTGGTTCAGCGCCAGCATGCCTTTGCCGCTGGATGAGCCCAGCAGCAGTTGGTAGCGGCTGTCGGCCTCTACGCCGTGCAGGTTTTGCGCCGCGTAGTGGAAGAACAGGTCGATCTCGCCGCTCCTGAGCAGCGCTGCCAGGGCTTCGCGCCCCTGAACGAAGCGGAACACCACCTGCTCGATAGTGGCCGCCTGCGACCGGCCCTGGCCCTGCGCTCTCACCAGGGTGACGCTGTGCCCGGTGCGGCGCTGCTGCAAGCGGTAGGGGCCGGTGCCCACGGGGGCGGTGGCGGCGTGCGCAGCGCTGTCGGGGTGCAGGATGACGGCGGTGGCCTCGCCCAGGCGGAACAGCAGGTGCGGGTCGGGGTGGCGCAGCGTCAGCACCACGGTGTGGGTGTTGGGCGTGGCGATGTCGGCCAGGTTGTCAAACAGGGCTTTGCGCGCTTTGTTGGTCGATTCGGGGGCCATCGCCCGCTCAAAGCTGAAGCGCACGGCCTGCGCGTCCAGGGGCGCGCCATCATGAAAGCGCACATACGGGCGCAGCGCAAAGGTGTAGCGGCGCTGGCTTTCATCGACCGACCACGACTGCGCCAGCAGCGGCGAGATGCTGCCGTCCTCCTCAATGCGGGTCAGCCCCTCCAGGACGTTGTAGTGCACCACCTCGCCCACCGAGGCCGAGGCGGCCATGGTCGGGTCCAGGCTCTCGGGCTCCAGACTCAGGTAGATGGTGACTTTGCGCTCCGGGGCCACGCTGCCCGCCGGGGATTGGGCCGCAGCCTGGCTGGCACACAGCGCACTGCCAGCCAAGGCAGCCCATTGCCCCAGGTGGGCACGGCGGTCGGGAGAGAAGTGGTGCATGGCGGTCGGGCTGTAAGCTGGCAGAAAGGGTTGAAACAACGCATGGAATTGCCGTGGCGCTTCGGAAAATCCTATGCAAAGTGTGACATATTCACAATCTGTCACGTTTCGCCCGCTGGGTTGCATTCACCTTCGGCTTGCTTTCGCCCGCTGCCGCCCCATGCCCATTGCGCCCCTCTTTTCTCGCTGGCTGCCACGCCTGTGGCGGCGCTGGTTGTTGGCTGCCATTTTGCTGGCCCTGTTGCTGCTGGTGGGCGCGCGCGTGTGGCAGGCCTACCAGCAGCGGGTGGAAACCTACCGCCACCAGGTCGAGACGGCGCTGCGGGCCGTCAGCCAACTGCAGGCCGCCAACATTGCCGACTGGCGGGTGCGCCACCTGGGCGATGCCGCCGACCTCACCAACGACCCCCTGCTGATGGATGCCGTGGCCCACTGGGCGGCCGCCCCCACCCCGGAGCAGACCAGCATCTTGCAAGAGCGCTTGCGCAGTCTGGAAGAAAACCTGCGCTACACCGCCGCTTTCTTTGTCGATACCCGGGGTGTGGTGCGGCTGGACTCGGCCAGCCAGGCCCGCGCGCCAGAGCCCGGCGCGCCGCAGCGTACCCTGGACCCGCCAGAAACCCAGGCCCTGCGCCGCGCCCTGGACTCGGCCCAGCCCGTGGGCGTGGAGCTGCACCGCAGCGCGGCGTTTGCGTTCCCGTTCTTTGGCGTGCTGGCCCCGATCTATGGCCCCGACAACGGGCCGCTGGGCGCCATCTGGTTGGTACTGCACGCCCAGGCCCGCCTGGCGCCCCTGCTGGAAACGCTGCCCAACAGCAACCGGTCGGCTGAATCGCTGCTGGTGCGCCGCGAAGGCCCTTGGGTGCAGTACCTGATCCCGCCGCGCCTGGGCGATGCCGCACCCCAGGACATGCGCCAAATCATGGACGACGCGCCCCTGGACGTGGCCGTGCAGGCGGCCCACGGCGAGCGCGGCATCCTGCACGGTGTGGACTACCGGGGCAGACCCGTGCTGGCCTTTGCCAGCACCGTGCGCGATACGCCCTGGATTCTGGTGGCCAAGGTGGATCAGGACGAAGCCCTGGCCCAGGCCCAGCGCAACGAATGGATGGGCATGGCGCTGCTGGCCAGCCTGCTGCTGCTGCTGGGCGGCAGCGCCTTTGCGGGCTGGCAATGGCAGGCCCGGCGGCGCGAGCAGGCGCTGAGAAACGAGCTGCAATACAGCCTGCACTGGCTCGACAGCGCGCAAAAAGCGGCCCGCGTGGGCTACTTTGCCTACTACGCCCGCAGCGAAGAGTTTTTCATGTCCAGCATGGCCAGCGCCATCTTCGGTCTGCCGCCGCAAGAGCGCATGACGTTGCGGCAGTGGGTGGCCATGCTGCACCCCGAAAACCGTGCCGAAGTGATGCAGGTTCACCGGCAAGCCTTGCAGCAGTGCAGCCCGCTGCACACGCAGTACCGTATTGTGCGCACCTGCGATCAGCAAGAGCGCTGGGTGCAGGTGTGGGGCGAGTACGCCATGGACCCGCAGCAAAACACCCTGCGCATGACCGGCACGGTGCAAGACATCACCGAGCGGCGCCAGTCCGAAGAGCAGCTCGACCGCTACCGCCACACGCTGGAAGAGCAGGTGCGCCTGGACCCCCTGACCCAGCTGGCCAACCGCCGCGCGCTGGACGAAGCGCTGCCGCTGGCCTGGGCCCAGGCCCAGCAGCGCCGCCGCCCGCTGGCCCTGTTGATGATCGACATCGACCACTTCAAGGCCTACAACGACCACTACGGCCACGTGGGCGGCGACCACTGCCTGCAACAGGTGGCCGCCGCCCTGGCCACGGCCACGCAGCGCCAGGGCGAATTGGTGGCCCGCTACGGCGGCGAGGAGTTTGCCGTGCTGCTGCCCGACGCCGACAGCGCCCAGGCCCGGGTCACTGCGCAGCGCCTGTGCGCCACCGTGCGCGCGCTGGCGCTGGAGCACCTGACCAGCCCGGTGCGCCACTGCGTCACCATCAGCGTGGGCGCCACCTGCCTGTACCCGGAAAACAGCGCCCCAGCGCAAGGCATTGCCCTGCTGTTTGAGCAGGCCGATGCCGCCTTGTACCAAGCCAAGAACACGGGCCGTGACCGCGCCGTGCTCTGGGCCGAGCAGCCGCAGGACGCCACAGCCCCTGGGCCGTAATTGGCTGCGGATTTATAGGGTAAAAACAGGCTGAAAGCCGCGCTGATAAAGCGCAAGCAGCTATCAAATCAAGCGCTTTTGCGGCGCGCTGCCAACGCCGCTTGCGCTCAGGCGCGGCCCGCGCTGCGCTGGGCCAGCACCTGCGCGATGGCGCGGTCTTTGTCTTGCCAGACGCCATCGAGCCAGTCTTGCAGCAGTGCGCGCTGTTTGGCGTTGGCCTTGAGCAGCTCGGGCGGAATGGGGCGCTCTTGCACCAGCACCACCACATCGCCCAGGCGTCCGCACAGCGCATCGACAAAAGTGGGCACCTTGTCGGGGTACACGATGGTCACATCGACCAGGCCGTGGAACAGCTCGCCCATGGTGCCCAGGGCCATCGCCATGCCGCCCGCCTTGGGTTGCAGCAGGTGCTGGTAGGGCGACTGCTGGCTGGCGTGCTTGGCGGCGGTGAAGCGTGTGCCCTCAGCAAAGCTGGTCACCGAAGTGGGCAGCAGGCGAAATTTCTCGCAGGCGGCGCGCGCATCGCGCAGGTCTTTGCGGGCGCTGCCACCGCCGCCGCCCCGGCGCATGAACGGAAAGTCCAGCGCCCACCAGGCCAGGCCCAGCACGGGCACATAAATCAGCTCTTTTTTCAGGAAGAACTTGAGCATGGGAATGCGCTGATTCAGCACGCGCTGCACCACCACAATGTCCACCCAGCTTTGGTGGTTGCAGGTGACCAGGTACCAGCCGTCGCGGCGCAGGCCCTCCAGGCCCGACACCTGCCAGCGGCCACGGTTGACGGCGCCCAGCCAGAAGCTGTTGATGGCAATCCAGCCCTCGGGAATCTTGTTGAGCACGCGGTCGGTCAGGCGGCGCACCGGCGTGAACGGCAGCAGCAGCTTGATCAGCGCGAACGGCACCATCAGGGCGCACAGGGACAGGGTGTTGAGCACCAGCACCAGCGTGGCAAAACAGAACTTCAGTGCAGCAAGCATGGGCAGTCAGGGCGGCAAAAGGAAAGCCGCCAGGGTGGTGGCGGTATTTTTAGTGTTTTTGGCCGCTAGCGCTTTACTGGCGGGCGCAAGCAGCTATCAATTTGCGAGTGATTTGAACACGTCGCGGGCGATGGAGATGGTCTCGGCAATGTCTTGCGGCGTGTGCGCTGCGCTGACAAAACCGGCCTCGTACAGCGCCGGGGCAATGTACACGCCGCGATCGAGCAGGCCGTGGAACAGCCGGTTGAAGCGCGCGCCGTCGCTTTGCATGACAGTGGCGTAGTTCTGCGGCAGCGTGGGCAGCAGGAAAAAGCCGAACATGCCACCCTCGCAGTCGGCGCTGAAGGGCACGCCCTCGGCAGCGGCAGCGGCCACCAGGCCATCGACCAGGGTGCGGGTGCTGGCCGACAGGGCCTCGAAGAAACCGGGCTGGCGGATCTCGCGCAGCGTGGCCAGCCCGCAGGCCGTGGCCACGGGGTTGCCGCTCAGCGTGCCCGCCTGGTAGACGCTGCCCAGTGGCGCCATGTGCTCCATCACCGCGCGCTTGCCGCCAAAGGCCGCCAGCGGCATCCCACCGCCAATGACCTTGCCCATGACCGTGATGTCCGGCTCAAAGCCCGGAATGTCGCGCGCATACACGCTTTGCGCGCCGCCCAGCGCCACGCGAAAGCCGTTCATGACCTCATCGAACACGAACAGCGCGCCGTGCTGCGTACACAGCTCGCGGCAGCGCTTGACGAAGGGCACGCTGGCGCGCACAAAGTTCATGTTGCCCGCGATGGGCTCGATCATCACGCAGGCAATGTCGGCACCGTGCAGCGCAAAGGCTTCTTCGAGCTGCTGCACGTTGTTGTATTCCAGCACCACCGTGTGCTGCACCACTTCGGCGGGCACACCGGCGCTGGTGGCGTTGCCAAACGTGGCCAGGCCCGAGCCGGCCTTGACCAGCAGCGCGTCGGCGTGGCCGTGGTAGCAGCCCTCGAACTTGACGATCTTGTTGCGTCCGGTGGCGCCGCGCGCCAGGCGGATGGCGCTCATGCCCGCCTCGGTGCCCGAGCTGACCAGGCGCACCATTTCGATGGACGGCACCAGGTCGATGATGGCCTCGGCCAGCTCGACCTCGCGCTCGGTGGGGGCACCGAACGAGAAGCCCTCCAGCGCCGCCTTTTGCACCGCTTCGAGCACGGCGGGGTGGCCGTGGCCCAGAATCATCGGCCCCCAGGAGCCGATGTAGTCGATGAAGCGCTGGCCGTTGGCATCCCACATATAGGCACCTTGCGCGCGCTCAATGAAGCGCGGCGTGCCGCCCACGGCCTTGAAGGCGCGCACGGGCGAGTTGACGCCGCCGGGAATGACGGCCTTGGCGCGTTCGAACAGGGGGAGGTTGCGGTCAGTGCTGGGTGTCATGGGGAGGGAGGACAAAGCCGTCGATGGACGGCACATCGGTGGTGTCGCCTTCGGGCGAGGGCTCGTCCGCATCGTCGGGCGCAGCCCAGAACATGCGGTCGGGAATGAGGTGGCCCATGCCAGGGCGGAAACCGTTTTCCAGGGTGTGGTCGAGGTAGCCCAGGGCCTCGGCGCAGGCCTCGCCCAGATCGCTGCCGCAGGCCAGCAGCGCGGTCAGGGCGGCTGACAGGGTCTCGCCCGCGCCGGTGAATACGCCATCGAACAGCTCGAAGCGGCCGCTGCCCAGCACGGCCTCGGGCGAGGCCAGGACGTTTTCCACAAACTGCTCAGGCAGCGGGATGCCGGTGACCAGGGTGTAGGGCGTGCCTTTTTGTGCAGCGGCGGCGGCAATGTCGCGGGCGCTGGGACTGCGCTCGTGGTTCCAGTCAGGGAGCAGCCAGCGCCACAGGGTGCTGTGGTTTCCAACCAACACAGTGGTTTGCGGCAAAAGCAGCTCGGCAAAGGCGTCCAGGTACTGGTCAATCAGATCCTCTTGCCACCACGACAGGTTAGGCATGTAGCTGATGACGGGTAGCTCGGGGTAATCGGTGGTCAGCTCGGCAATGGCACTGATGTTTTCGGGGGTGCCGACAAAGCCCACTTTGATGATTTGCACCGGCAGGTCTTCCAGCGCGGTACGGGCTTGCTCTGTAACAGCTTCGTCGTCAAAGCTGTAGTGGTCAAAGATGGCGCTGGTATCGCGCACATAAGCGCCCGTGACCACCGCGACCGGGTGTGCGCCCACAGAGGCCATGGTGGCGATGTCTGCCGTCAGGCCTCCAGCACCGCTGGGATCGCTGGCGTTGATCACCATGACGCAGGCGGGGTGCGTGGGTTGCACCGGTGGCGGTGCGTCGCTCTCTGGGTGGGAAGGTGGTGTCATGAACCCGTTTCAGCAAGGGGTGGTGTAGAAACTGCAACCCGCAGAGGTGACTAGATACAATCGTTGCATTCTACGTGAAGGCCCTTTAAGCTGTGACAGACCCTAAAACTTGGATGTGTTTGATTTGTGGATGGATTTATGACGAAGCGGCGGGCTCGCCTGAACACGGCATAGCTCCCAATACCCCTTGGGCACAGGTTCCCATGAACTGGACTTGTCCCGAGTGTGGTGCCCGCAAAGAAGACTTCGAGATGGTTCAGATTTGATGCGGCTTGGCTGCATTGCTTATTTTCCCATCGGGAGCAGTGACAATTGACTACAAATGGCGCAACTTTCAAAGTGCTCGTGGTGGATGACAGTAATACCATCCGCCGCAGCGCAGAGATTTTTCTCAAGCAGGGCGGACACGAAGTGTTATTGGCCGACGATGGTTTTGATGCCTTGGCCAAAATCAATGATTACCACCCGCAGTTGATTTTTTGCGACATTCTGATGCCCAAACTCGATGGCTACCAGACGGTGGCCATCATCAAGCGAAACGCTCGTTTCTCGCACACCCCGGTAGTTATGCTTTCGTCCAAAGATGGCGTATTTGACAAAGCGCGCGGGCGCATGGTCGGCTGCCAAGAATATCTCACCAAACCTTTCACCAAAGACCAGCTGTTGCAGGCCGTGCAGCAGTTTGGTAATCCCGATCAAGGAGCGATGTAATGCCCATCCATAAAGTACTGGTCGTTGACGATTCAAAAACCGAATTGATGTTTTTGAGCGATTTGCTGCACAAAAAAGGTATGCAGGTGCGCACCGCAGAAAATGCAGAAGAGGCTTTTCGGCGTTTGGCAGAAGAAAAGCCAGATTTGATCCTGATGGATGTGGTAATGCCAGGACAAAATGGTTTTCAATTGACCCGTGCTATTTCCCGCGATCCACAGTATGCAGATGTGCCCATCATCATGTGCACCAGCAAAAATCAGGAAACTGACCGGGTATGGGGTATGCGCCAAGGCGCACGCGGGTACATCACTAAACCTGTGGATCCGGTTGAGTTGCAAGCCAGAATTGACGCGTTGAACTGACGGTCCGGCGTCTTTTATGGCTAACAGAGAAGCCCTCAGAGATCTCCAAGCCCGACTTGCCAACCGCTTGCAGGCAGCCAAAAGCGAGGCGCTTTCTGTGTCCTCCTGGCTGGCTGTGGAGGCTGGCGCAAAGTCGTATTTGTTGCCGCTGGGGCATTCCGGAGAGATATTCCCCTGGGGTGCCGTTCAACCTGTTCCGTATACCCAGAAGTGGTTTCTGGGTGTGGCCAACTTGCGCGGCGGGTTGTCTGGCGTGGTGGATCTTGCCGTGCTGCTGGGCGACTCTCCTGTGCGCACTGAGCAGAAACTTGCCGAAGCCAGCTTGCTGGCCCTCAATACGGCACTGGAAGTCAACGTCGCTTTGCTGGTCGATCGCCTGGCAGGTTTGCGCGGTGTGGATGCCTTTGTCTCATCCGAGCCGCCTGCGCCGGATGCGCCCTCTTTCTTTGGCTCGGTCTACCTGGACGCCAGCGGTGCCCGCTGGCAGGAGCTGAACCTGCAGCTTCTGGCACAACATCCCACATTTTTAAGCATCAGCGCTTGAATCTTTCTTTAAGGTTGCACATGTCCGTCGTCAAACAACTCGGAAAACTGTTCGGTCGCCAGACTGAAAAACAGGATGCGCTTGCCGATGTAGCGTTGAGCCAGGATTCATTGGCGGGCTCTACGCTCGACGGCGTTGCGCTGCGAGAGGCTTTCCATGGCGATGCCTTGAACAGTGTGCAGGGCTACCCTGGAGAAGATGGGCGTGCCCCCCAGGGGGGGGCTGGCGCAGAGTTTATCGAGCTGCCCCTGTTGGGCAAGGCCGCAGCAGCCAGTCACCAGCGGCGCTTGCTCATTTTGCTGACGATTGGTGTGGTGGTAGTGGCGTTGATCGCCGGCTGGGTGCTCAAGCAGTCTGACCGTGCGGCGCAGCAACTGGCAGCTACGGGACAGTCGCTGATGCAGTCGCAGCGCTTGGCCAAATCGGTATCGCAGGCGCTGGTGGGCAGTGCGCAGGCATTTCCTGATGTGGTTGAAAGTGCCGGGGTGCTGGCGCGCAACGTGCGAGCGCTCAATTCGGGTGATACAGAACTGGGTGTGCAGGCATTGGGCGAATCATTTCAGCCGGAGCTGGAGGCAATTGCGCCGCTGGTGGAGCGGGCTGACCGCAATGCAGCGGTTGTGATGGGGCAACAAAAAATTCTGACCCAGGTAGGCGATGCGCTGCGCACCATCAACCGCCAGTCTTCGGATTTGCTGGAAATTGCAGAAACCATTTCGTCCCTGAAGTTGCAGCAAAATGCCCCCGCTTCCGAGATTTCAGCGGCTGGCCAGCTGGTGATGCTGACGCAGCGTATCGGCAAGTCAGCCAACGAATTTCAGACCACGGAGGGTGTAAGCCCGGAAGCCGTGTTCCTGTTGGGCAAGGATTTGAACTCTTTCAAGGAAATTGCCCAGGGCCTGCTCGATGGCAGCCCCGATCTGCGCTTGGCTTCCACCAAAGACGGTCAAACGCGTGAACAGTTGCAAGCGCTGATCAAGCTCTATGAGCAAACCCGTACACAGGCCAGCGCCATTCTGGGCAACTTGCAGGGATTGGTGTCGGCCCGTGAAGCGCAGACCGCCATCATTGGCGACAGTGAACCTCTGCGCCGCCAGATGGAGGCACTCCAGACCAAGTTGTCGGCTCAGACAGGTATGGGCGCTGGGCAGCTGGCCGCGCTGGTATTGGCCGGTATGTTTGTGCTGCTGTGCGGTGTGGGCATTTCCCGGGTTCAGCTGCTTGACAGCCGCCACCGCCAGCAGGCCGCTGAACTGCAAAACAAGGATGCCCAGCGCCAAGAGCAAGAAGCCAAGCGTATCAACGATGCCAACCAGGCAGCCATTTTGCGTTTGATGAACGAGCTGCAATCGGTAGCTGAGGGCGACCTGACACAAGAAGCCACTGTGACTGAAGACATTACCGGCGCTATCGCCGACTCGGTCAACTACACGGTGGAAGAGCTGCGCGTGCTGGTGGGCAGCGTGCAAAACACGGTAACCCGCGTGGCACAAACGACAGCGCAGGTCGATAGCACCTCCACCGAGCTGTTGGCCGCCTCGACAGAGCAGTTGCGCGAGATCCGTGAAACCGGCCGCTCTGTGCTGGAAATGGCCACCCGCATCAATGAGGTGTCTGTGCAGGCGCAAGAGTCCGCTACGGTGGCGCGCCAGTCGCTGCAAGCAGCCGACTCCGGCCTGAAGGCTGTGCAGGATGCCATTGGCGGCATGAACTCCATCCGTGACCAGATCCAGGACACCTCCAAGCGGATCAAACGCCTGGGCGAGTCGTCGCAAGAGATTGGTGAAATCACCGAGCTGATTTCTGACATTACCGAGCAAACCAACGTGCTGGCCCTGAATGCCGCCATTCAGGCTGCATCCGCCGGTGAAGCCGGTCGCGGCTTCTCGGTGGTGGCCGAAGAAGTGCAGCGACTGGCCGAACGTTCTGCCGATGCGACGCGCCAGATTTCTGCGCTGGTGAAGGCCATTCAGACTGACACGCAAGATGCCGTGGCCGCTATGGAGCGCTCTACACAGGGTGTGGTGGAAGGCGCGCGCCTGTCTGACAGCGCCGGTACCGCACTCTCCGAGATTGACCAGGTGTCGCGCCGCCTGGCGGAGCTGATTGAGCAGATTTCTTCCTCCACTTCCAGCGAGGCCACGCTGGCCAACGAAGTGGCTGAGAACATCCAGCACATTTTTGCCGTGACAGAACAGACCGGTGAGGGTACCCGCACCACCGCCCAGCAGGTGCGCGAACTTTCTCATATGGCAGAGGAACTGCGCCAGTCGGTGGCCCGGTTCAAGATTGCCTGACGCTACGAACAACGAAATGGCTCTGTGCGGCCGGGGACGAATCCATGTCATCTATTGATGTCGACAACACACTGCCGACAGACGCAAGCCACGGCGAGCAGGACCTGGGGCCGTTGGCCTGGGTGCTTGATGAACTGCGCAAGTCGCTGGACGCTGCCGTCAAGTCTTTGCGCCGCTTTGTCCACGATGCCGAGGTAGCCCAGGAGTCTGATCTGGCGGCGCTGGACGCCAGCTCCCTGCGCATGGCGCGCCAGCAATTGCACCAGGCCAGCGGTGCGCTGGAGATGGTGGGTATGGCCGCACCCGCCTTGGTCTTGCGGGCCATGGAGTCCGCTGTTCAGCGGTATGTGCAGCGCCCTGAGCTGTGCACAGACGAAGCCGCCGCAGTATTGGAGCGTGCCAGTTTTGCGCTCAGTGAATACCTGGACAGCGTGCTCACCGGCAAAACGGTGTCTGCTGTAGCGCTGTTTCCGCAGTACCGCGATGTGCAGGCCCTGGCCGGTGTAGACCGCGTTCATCCGGCCGACCTGTGGCCTGCGGAGCGGCGTTTTCGTGAGCCTGCAACGGCGGTAGATACTGCTCCGGTGGCGTATGGCGTTGAGGCCCGTGCCCGGCTTGATCAGGCCGTGCTGAAGATCGTTAAAGAGGGCAGCCCGGACGCTGCCCGTGATTTGCGCAATCTTTCTCTGGGGCTGGCGGCTGCGCAGTCTGAAAAGCAGCCGCGAGCATTCTGGAAGATTTGCGCTGGATTTTTTGAGGCATTTGCGCAGGGATTGTTTGTCACGGATCTGTACGTGAAGCGAGTGGCCTCGCGTGTGCTCATGCAGTACGCCACGTTGGCCAAAGGCGACCCTGCCGTGGGCGACCGGCTGGTGCAAGATCTGCTCTTTTTCTGTGCTCAGGCGCGCCACACCGATGCTGGGCAAGCCCCTGCATTGCAGGCGGTGCGGGGTGCCTTTGCCCTGGATCGCTTTGCGCCGGTGGATTATGAGGAGCGCCGTTTTGGTCGCTTTGATCCCGTGGTTCTGGCGCAAGCCCGCAAGCGAATTGCCACCGCCACAGAAACCTGGTCAGCGTTGGCAGGGGGAGACCGCAACAAACTCAAACCTGCGGCGGATCAGTTCAGCCTGGTATGTGACTCGCTGCGCAAGCTCCATCGCAACAGCGAGAGTTTGGCGCAGGCCATGACCAGGGCGCTGGATGCCACGATCCGGTCGGCTGAGCCCCCCTCTGCGGCGCTGGCCATGGAAGTGGCGACGTCTGTGCTCTACCTACAGGCTGCTTTTGAGGAGCTGGACACTGCGGACGAACACATGACCCACCGGGCCAATCGCCTGGCCGAGCGTCTCGACAGTGTGCGTGCGGGAGCTGAGCCTGAGCCGTTGGAGCCCTGGATGGAGGAGCTGTACCGGCGTGTCAGCGATCACCAGACCATGGGCAGTGTGGTGGATGAACTGCGCGTTACGCTGGGCGAGGCCGAGCGGTCGATGGACCAGTTCTTCCGCAAGCCAGAGGACACCAGTCCGCTGAAAGTGGTTCCCGGGCAGTTGGCGCAGATGCGGGGTGTGTTGTCTGTGCTGGGCCTGGATCAAGCATCCATGGCCGTGGTTCGCATGCGCGACACGGTGGAGCGGTTGCTGATCAACGAAGTGCAAGGGGCCGATGAGCGCAGCCAAACCTTCGAGAAACTGGGTAATAGCCTGGGAGCGCTGGGGTTTCTGATCGACATGCTCAGCTACCAGCGTACCTTGGCGCGCAAGCTGTTTGTCTATGACGAGGAGTTGGGCGAGTTGCGTTCCCTGATGGGGCGTACCCGCGCGCGTGCCACTGACGAGCCCGAAGAAGTGGAGCACGTGGCCCAGGAGCGTGCGCCAACGCCGTTGCCCGAGGTCGTGGCGCGTACACCTGCCGTGGAGCCTGTACCGGCTTTGGCGCCTGCACCAGTGCCTGTTGCACCGGCTGCATCCATTGTGCCTGCGGCACCGGTCATGCCCGCAGTGTCTGACGTGCCCGTGGCCCAGGCTTCTGCGCCGCTGGAAGTTGCTACAGGGCCAACCGATCTGCCTGTTGAGTCACTGAGTCTGGCGCAGGCCCCAATGCCCGTGCCTGCACCCGTGGCACCACCTATGCCTCAGCCGGTGTCAGTACCGCGCCTGGACGTGGATGATGAACTGCTGGAGGTATTCCTGGAGGAAGCGCGCGAGGTGGTGGTCCAGGGGCTGGGCGCAGTCCAACAACTGCACCGTGCGCCAGGCGACCTGAGTGAGCAGACCACGCTGCGGCGCGCGTTTCATACGCTCAAAGGCAGCTCCCGCATGGTGGGATTGAACGAGTTTGGCGAGGCTGCCTGGTCGATGGAGCAACTGCTCAATGCCTGGCTGGCAGAGCAAAAGCCCATGCAGCCACCTTTGTTGCAGTTGGCGCAGGATGCCTTGCAAGGTTTTGGCCGCTGGGCGGAAGACATTGCCAGTGGTGGCGATTTTGGCGTTTGGCATGCAGAGGCCTTCCGTGCGTCTGCCGATGCCATGCGCCAGACGGGTACGGTTTTGCCATTGGTTTTGCCTGGTGTGTCTGCGCCGGACGCTATCTTGGCGCCAGCGCCAGCGCCAGCGCCAGCGCCAGTGGCGGTGCCAGAGGAGCCCTCGTTACCGCTGGATGCTTCCTTGTCGCTGGAGTCGCCCAGCGTGCAGCACGAGTTCGCCATCGAGCAGTTGGCAGGTATGCCTGCCTTGCCCGAGGAGACGAACCAAGAGGTTGTTCCTGCGACAGCAGATGGTCATTCCGTGGGGGCCATCGAGGTGGCGGACGATGCATGGAACGTTCCGTTTGACGTCATGCCCGAGCCGGCAGCGCCAGAGGCACTGTCCACTGCGGATACGGCCTTTGTGCAAGCACCTGCTGAAGAGATTGATTTTGCCGAGTTCACTACGGCGCTGGATATGACCGAGCCGCTGCCCGAAGTGCAGCCTGTGGTGGAAGCTCCACCGTTGTTGGTGGGTTCAGAGCCTTTGCCGGTATTGCTGCCGGAAGATTTTGGTTGGGAGCCCAGCGTTGAAGCGTTTGCTGAGCCTGCCAACAGTCTGGAGTCTCCAGCGCAAGAGATTACACCTGAAGAAATTGCACCTGAGCAGGTAGTGGCAGAAGGAAACCTGCTCGAACTACCGCTTGCTTGGCCAGATGCGGTTGTGAGCGAGTTGGAGGTGGCGCCTGCGTTGCCGCCGGAAGTGGCATTTGAGCCTGAAGCGCTGGCTGCACCCGAAGAACCCTTCGCTCCACAGGAAGCTGTTCCGGAGACTGCCTTTGAGACAGTCGCTGTGGCCGAGCCAGAGATGGCGCAGGAACCTGAGAAGCTGGCTGTGCCAGAGGTGTCCTTCGCAGAAGTAGTTGCTCCGGAGTCCACTTTGGCGGCAGGCGCCGTTGCAGAGCCAGAGCCAGAGCCAGAGCCAGAGCCAGAGCCAGAGCCAGAGCCAGAGCCAGAGCCAGAGCCAGAGCCAGAGCCAGAGCCAGAGCCAGAGCTTACCGTTGAGGCATCGGTGGCACCTTTGGCAGTACAGCCGGAAATGGAGCTGCAAGCGGCTGCTGAGCCACAACTGGTACCACCCGAAAACACTGCGCCTGCACAGGACTCGATGCCCGCTCCGTTGGAGGATGCTGTCAAAGTCATCGGCACACTGCGTATTGGGATACCGCTCTACAACGTGTACCTCAACGAGGCGGATGAATGGTCGCGTCGGCTGGCAGTTTCGCTCCAAGAGTGGTCGCTGGAGCTGCATGAGCCACTGCCCAATACGGCGGTTGCTTTGGCGCACTCCCTGGCAGGCAGCTCTGCCACCGTGGGCTTCATGGCTTTGTCCGAGACGGCCAGGTTGCTGGAGCACGCACTCTCCCATGTGCAACTACAGTCCTGTGGGGAGCCTGCGCAGGCGCAGGTGTTTATAGATGCTGCTGAGGATATTCGCCGGCTTCTGCACCAGTTTGCCGCTGGCTTTCTTAAGCAGGCCAACGTGCAGGTGCAGGATGCGCTGCGGCAGATTCTTCAGACGGAGGTGGCCAACACATTGACCCCCCCGTTGGAGGATGCGCTGGCTGCGCTGGAAGAGTTGGCTGCGCAGGAAGAGGCTTACGAGGCCGAAATGCAAGCTGAGCGTGCCCGCGCCGCCGCAGAGCTGTTGGTAGCAGAGCCAGAGCCAGAGCCAGAGCCAACAATAGCCGCTCTGGTTCCGGTGCCTGATATTCCAACTTCAGGGCTGGTCCCTAGCGCGGACCATACTGCGGTGAAGGCGGCGCCGCAAGATGTGGACGATGACATTGACGTTCTGGATGTCATTGATCCCGATCTATTCCCCATTTTCGAGGACGAAGCCGCAGAGTTGTTGCCCCGCCTGGGGGCTGCGCTACGCCAGTGGTCTGCACGGCCAGACAACTTGGGTGCGCGCAATGAAGTGCTGCGTTCTTTGCACACGCTCAAAGGCAGTTCCCGTCTGGCTGGTGCCATGCGTTTGGGGGAAATGGCGCACCGCCTTGAGTCTGCGATTGAGCAGCTGGACATGGAAACTGTGGGTGTTGAGCACCTGGAGCCCTTGCTCGGTCAGCTCGATGCTTTGCAGGCAAACTTTGATGCCCTGCGCTCCATCAGCGCCCAGGCGCCAGCGGAAGCCGTGGTGGTTGCACCCGTGCCAGAGCCTGCCGCCGCAGGTGGCACGGCCATGCAAGTGGCGACGCCCATCACTGGGATGCCGCGTTTGCAGGGGGCTGTGCAATTGGCGCCACTGCGCACGGCGGCACACCAATCGGTGCGTGTGCGGGCGCAGTTGCTTGACAGGCTGGTCAATCAGGCTGGCGAGGTGATGATTACGCGCTCGCGGCTGGAGGCGCGGCTGGGGCAGTTCAAGAGCTCTCTTGGCGATATGTCCGTCAACCTGGACAAGTTGCGCCAGCAGTTGCGCGATATTGAAATGCAGTCGGAGTCACAGATGCAGTCGCGTCTGGCGTTGGCCAAGGATTCGGCAGCCGGGTTTGATCCGCTGGAGTTTGACCGCTTCACCCGTGTGCAGGAATTGACCCGCATGATGGCCGAGTCGGTCAACGACGTGGCTACTGTGCAGCGCAACTTGCAGCGCGCCATGGATGGTGCCGAGGACGACTTGATTGCCCAGGGGCGCCAGGCGCGTGAATTGCAGCGTGATCTGTTGCGCACCCGCATGGTGGAGTTCGAGGGGATCGCTGAGCGTCTGTACGCTGTGGTTCGCCAGTCCTCCAAGGAGATGGGCAAACAGATCAAGCTCGATATCACCGGTGGTTCCATTGAAATGGACCGGGGTGTTCTGGATCGCATGACCCCTGCTTTTGAGCATTTGCTGCGCAACTGTGTCGCCCACGGTATTGAAAGTCCTGAAGAGCGTGCTGCCATGGGCAAGCCTCCAGTGGGCACGATTGCGGTGGCGTTGCGCCACGAGGGCAACGACGTATCGGTGGAGTTCCGTGACGATGGCGCTGGCCTGAATCTGGCCCGCATCCGCGCCAAGGCGCTGGAGCAGGGGTTGATTGCTCCCGACGCGGAGGTGGATGACGCCCAGGCAGCCAATTTGATCTTCATGCCTGGTTTCACCACCGTCACTGCGGTCACCGGCATTGCCGGGCGTGGCATTGGCATGGATGTTGTGCGCTCTGAAATCAAGGCGTTGGGCGGACGCATTGAAACCACCACGCAGGCTGGTCAGGGAACGGCATTCCGCATGGTGCTCCCCCTGACCACAGCCGTGACGCAGGTGGTGATGCTGCGCGCAGGCGATTTGTCTTTTGGCGTGCCCGCCAATTTGGTGGAGGTGGTGCGTCGCACGCCAGCGGCCGATCTGGAGCAGGCGTATCGCAGCGGCACTTTTGATGTGGCGGCAGAGAAAGTGCCGTTTTACTGGGCTGGTGGCCTTTTGCAGGCTTCGCGCCACAGCCAGGAACCTGCGGGCAAGACGCGGCCTGTGGTGGTGTTTCGCAGTGCGTCGCAGCGGGTGGCCATGCACGTCGATGAAGTGCTGGGCAACCAGGAAGTGGTGGTGAAGAACCTGGGGCCACAGTTGGCGCGCCTGCCGGGCTTGGCGGGCATGTCGGTGCTGGCCTCTGGTGCCGTGGTGCTGATTTACAACCCGGTGGCGTTGTCCACGGTGTATGGCGATCAGGTGCGTGCTGCGGCCTTGAGCGCCCCTGCCGTGGTGCTGCCCACCGCCGCTTCTGCGGACGCCGGGCGCGTGGGGGGGGCTACACCATCCGTTTCTGCCAGCCAGGTTCCGCTGGTGCTGGTGGTGGATGACTCCATCACCGTGCGCCGCGTCACGCAGCGCCTGCTCCAGCGCGAAGGCTACCGTGTCGCGCTGGCCGCCGACGGCTTGCAGGCACTGGAGCGTTTGCAGGAAGAGCGTCCCACCGTCGTGCTGTCAGACATTGAAATGCCGCGCATGGATGGCTTTGATCTGGCGCGCAACATCCGTGGCGATGAAGCTTTGCGCGATTTGCCCATCATCATGATCACTTCGCGCATTGCGGAGAAGCACCGCGAACATGCCATGGAGCTGGGTGTGAACCACTACCTGGGCAAGCCTTACTCCGATGAGGAACTGCTCAGTCTGGTGCAGCACTACGCCCGCTTGACCACTGAGGCCGTAGCAGCCTGAGCCTGGCCCCGGCTGTGGCCAGCCGGGTGCGGGCGCGCCTGCTGTGTTGTGCTCTACCGTTCAGCCTTCACCACCGCATAGCGCAGCAGCGTGCGTTGGCGAGCTTGTTCGTGGTCCACGATGGGCCGGGGGTAGTGCTCGCCCAGGGTGATGCCAGCGGCTTGCAACTCCAGCGGTCTGGCCAGCCAGGGCGCGTGCAGTGCGGCGGTGGGCAGTCCGGCCAGCTGTGGCAGGTAGCGGCGAATGAACTTGCCCTCGGGATCAAACTTCTGGCTTTGCGTCACTGGGTTGAATATGCGGAAATACGGCTGCGCATCGCAGCCACTGGAGCTGGCCCATTGCCAGCCACCGTTGTTGGCAGCCAGGTCATAGTCGTTGAGCTTTTGCGCAAAGTAGCGCTCGCCCCAGCGCCAGTCCAGTCCCAGGTCTTTGGTCAAGAAGCTGGCCACCACCATGCGCAGGCGGTTGTGCATGTAACCCGTCTGGTTGATTTGCGCCATGGCCGCGTCCACCAGTGGGTAGCCGGTGCGGCCTTCGCACCAGGCGGCAAACAGGGCCTCGGCTGCTGGGCCTGACTCCCAGACGATGGCATCGTAAGCGGGCCTGAAACTGCGTTCCACCACTTGCGGGTAGTTGGCCAGCACCTGAAAATAAAAATCGCGCCAGATCAGTTCGCTCAACCAGGTGGCTGCGCCCGTGTTGCCAACGGTGGTCAAAGCGTGCGCCGTGCGCGCCAGTGTGCGGATGGAGATGGTGCCAAAGCGCAGGTGCGTACTCAGGTAGCTGGGGCCCTTGATGGCTGGAAAGTCCCGTGCGCTGTCGTAGCGGTCAATGCGCTGCAAAAAATCATCGAACAGCTGTTGTGCTCCCCGGCTGCCGGTGGGCAGTGGCAGCGTGGCCAACCCGGCCGGGGCAAAGCCTAGCGCGGCCAGACTGGGCACGTGCGTACAAGCCCAGTCCGGGCGGGGTGCCAGTGCGGCTGCAAAAGGCTCCACCGGCCAGGGCGCCAGGCGCGCTGCATCCACCTTGCGCAGCCAGGCATTTTTGTACGGTGTGAACACGGTGTAAGGCCCGCCACTTTGGGTCAGCAGCTCGTTGCGTTCAAAAATGGTGTGGTCTTTGAAGGTGTGGAATGCTTTGCCTTGCAAGGCCAGCGCCGTGCGCACGCGCGCATCGCGTGCCAGTGCCTGGGGCTCGTCGTCGTGGTGGGTGAACACTGCGTGGGCGCCCAGTGCGTGGGCCAGTGCGGGCAGCTCTTCGCTGGCCACGCCGTGGCGCACGATGAGGCCCGCGCTGTCATGGCCGCTGAGTGCGCGTACATCCTGGTCCAGCGCCACCAGGCATTCGCGGATGAACTCCACCCGCCGGTCAGTGCGCTCCAGGGGATCGAGAATCTCGCGGTCAAAGACAAAAACACAATGCACTTGCGCGCATTGGCGCAGCGCGTGGTGCAGTGCGGCGTGGTCTTGGGTGCGCAGGTCGCGTCGGAACCAGACGAGGCCTACCGTGTCAGGGGCTTGCATGTTCACCGTTAAAATTGGGCCATATGTCCACCGATTTTGCGCCCATTAACCTGACGCACCATTTCCTGATCGCAATGCCGGGCATGCAAGACGACTCGTTCGCACGCAGCGTTGTGTACCTGTGTGAACACAGCGAGCGTGGTGCCTTGGGCCTGATCATCAACAAACCCACTGACCTCAGCCTCAAAGGCCTGCTCGACAAGGTGGACTTGTCTTTGCGCCGTGACGATCTGGCCGATGCGCCTGTGTTTCTGGGCGGGCCCGTTCAGACCGACCGGGGCTTTGTCTTGCACGACCCCATGCGCAGCGCCGACGCCCCCGCCGACGAATCTGCCTACAGCTCCACCATGCACGTCCCCGGTGGCCTGGACATGACTACCTCCAAAGATGTGCTCGAAGCCTTGTCCACCGGCGCCGGGCCCCGGCGCGTTCTGGTCACGCTGGGCTACGCCTCGTGGGGCGAGGGCCAGCTGGAGTCCGAGTTGGCAGAAAACAGCTGGCTGACGGTGGGGGCCGATGTTTCCCTGATTTTTGATACCCCGGTAGACCAACGCTACGACAGCGCCTTGGAGTTGCTGGGGTTGCAAGCCTGGCGTCTGTCGCCCCAGGCGGGGCGCGCATGACAGCGGCGTCGGCATCGCCGCCGCTGGTTCCTGCGCATTTCCACACCTTTCTGGCTTTTGATTTTGGCCTCAAGCGCACGGGCGTGGCGGTGGGTAACCGCATGCTGGGCACGGCCAGCCCGCAGGCCACCATCCGGGCTGAAGGCGATGCGCGCTTTGCCCAGGTGGCCCAGCGCATTGCCGAGTGGCAGCCCGACGCGCTGGTGATCGGCGTGCCTTACCACCCCGACGGCGCCAGCCATGAGAACACCGCGCGCGCGCTCAAGTTCGGGCGGCAGTTGCGCGGCCGTTTTGGCTTGCAGGTGTTTGAAGTCGATGAGCGCTACAGCACCACCGAGGCCATCGCTGGCGGTGCCAAAGATGCCGATGCGGCATCGGCCTGCATCATCCTGGAACAGTTTTTGAGGAGTCTTTCATGACGGCACATTCTTCCGTGGGCGCGGGCAGCCTGGTTCTGGACGCCCAGGCCCTGTACACCGAGCTGCTGCGTGGCGTGCGTGCGCTGCGCGGCCCGCAAACACATCTGGCAGGCATTGCCTCGGGCGGCGCCTGGCTGGCTGAGCGGCTGCAACAAGACCTGGGCCTGGACGGCGCACCCGGCGTGCTGTCATCGGCCATGCACCGCGACGACTTTGCCCAGCGCGGTCTGGCCGCCAGCGCCCAGACCAGCCTGCCCTTTGACGTGAACGGCGCTGACATCCTGGTGCTCGACGATGTGCTCTACACCGGCCGCACCGTGCGCGCCGTGCTCAACGAGCTGTATGACTACGGCCGCCCGGCGCGCGTGCGCCTGGCAGTGCTGGTTGACCGGGGCGGGCGCGAGCTGCCCATCCAGGCCGACTTTGCCGCTGCCCGTGTGGCACTGCCGGCCACGCAATCGCTGGCGCTGGCGCGAACCGACAGCGGCCATTTCCATTTCCAAGTCAAAGAGGTCTGAAGCCGTGCTGCACCAGCGCAACCCCCAACTCAACCGCCACGGCGAGCTGATCCACCTGCTGTCCATCGAGGGCCTGCCGCGCGACATCGTCACGCACATCCTCGACACCGCTGCCAATTTCGTGTCCGTCAACGACCGCGAGGTCAAGAAGGTGCCGCTGTTGCGCGGCAAAAGCGTGTTCAACCTGTTCTTCGAGAACAGCACGCGCACGCGCACCACCTTCGAGATCGCCGCCAAGCGCTTGTCCGCTGACGTGCTCAACCTCGATATCGCGCGCAGCTCGGCGGCCAAGGGCGAATCCTTGCTGGACACCATCGCCAACCTCTCGGCCATGGCGGCGGATTTGTTCGTGGTGCGCCACAGCGAGTCGGGCGCGCCCTACCTGATTGCCCAGCATGTGGCGCCGCATGTGCACGTCATCAACGCCGGCGACGGGCGCCATGCCCACCCCACGCAGGGGCTGCTGGACATGTACACCATCCGCCACTACAAAAAAGACTTCAGCAACCTCACCGTGGCCATCGTTGGCGACGTGCTGCACTCGCGCGTGGCGCGCTCGGACATCCACGGCCTGACCACGCTGGGCTGTGCTGAAGTGCGCGTGGTGGGCCCGCGCACGCTGGTGCCGTCGGACATGGCGCAGATGGGCGTGCGCGTGTGCCACACGCTTGAAGAGGGCATCAAGGACGCTGACGTGGTCATCATGCTGCGCCTGCAAAACGAGCGCATGAGCGGTGCGCTGCTGCCGTCGAGCCAGGAGTATTTCAAGAGCTTTGGCCTGACGCCCGAAAAACTGCGCCTGGCCAAGCCCGACGCCATCGTCATGCACCCCGGCCCCATCAACCGGGGCGTCGAGATCGACTCGGCAGTGGTCGATGGCCCGCAGTCGGTGATCTTGCCGCAGGTCACTTTTGGCATCGCCGTGCGCATGGCGGTGATGTCCATCGTCGCTGGCAACGAAGCCTGATTTGCTATTAAAAACATAGCTGCTCGCGCTTTCTGCATAAGCGCTAGCGGCCAATTTGGCTTAAAAAATGAAAATACTGATCCAGAACGGCCGCGTGATCGACCCGGCCAGCGGGCTTGACCAGGTGTGCGACCTGGCCCTGGCGGCGGGCCGCATCGTCGGCGTGGGGCGCGTGCCGCCCGAGTTTGCGCCCAACCGCACCCTGGATGCCAGCGGCTGCCTCGTGCTGCCGGGGCTGGTGGACCTGGCTGCGCGCCTGCGTGAGCCCGGCCACGAGCACGAGGGCATGCTCGAATCCGAAATGGCCGCCGCCGTGGCCGGGGGCGTGACCAGCCTGGTCTGCCCGCCCGACACCGACCCTGTGCTCGACGAGCCCGGCCTGGTCGAGATGCTCAAATTCCGCGCAGAAAAACTGCACCAGGCGCGCCTGTTTCCGCTGGGCGCACTCACGCGCGGCCTGGCCGGCGAGGTGCTGACCGAGATGGCCGAGCTGACCGAGTCGGGCTGCGTCGGCTTTGGCCAGGCCGAGGTGCCGCTGGCCAGCACCCAGGTGCTGCAACGCACGCTGCAATACGCAGCCACCTTTGGCTATACCGTCTGGCTGCGCCCGCAAGAGCTGCACTTGGGCAAGGGCGTGGCTGCCAGTGGTGCGCTGGCCACGCGGCTGGGGCTGTCGGGCATTCCGGTGGCGGCAGAAACCATTGCCCTGCACACCATCTTCGAGCTGCTCAAGACCACCGGTGCGCGCGTACACCTGTGCCGCCTCAGCAGCGCCGCTGGGGTCGAACTGGTGCGCCGCGCCAAGGCCGAGGGGCTGCACGTGACCTGCGACGTGAGCATCAACTCGCTGCACCTGACGGAAAACGACATCGGCTTTTTTGACAGCCGTGCGCGCCTGTTGCCGCCGCTGCGCCAGCAGCGCGACCGCGATGCGCTGCGCGCGGCCCTGCTGGACGGCACCATCGACGCGCTGGTCTCCGACCACAACCCCGTCGATGAAGACGCCAAAACCCTGCCCTTTGCCGAGGCCGAACCCGGCGCCACCGGGCTGGAACTGCTGCTGAGCCTGGCACTGAAGTGGTCGCAGGATGGCAGCGGTGTGCCGTTGGCGCGCGCGCTGGCGGTGGTCACCAGTGCGCCCGCGCAGGTGCTGGGCAGCGCCCTGGGCACGCTGCAAGCCAGCATTGGCCAGCTGGTGGAAGGCGGCGTGGGCGATGTCTGCATCGTGAACCCGCAAGACACCTGGGTGGTGCAGGCCGCTGCCCTGTGCAGCCAGGGCAAGCACACGCCGTTCTCGGGCTACGAGCTGCCCGGGCGTGTGCGCACCACGCTGGTGGGCGGACAAGTCGCTTTCGAGCGCCGCTGAACGGTGGCGCTGCGCCTGTTGGCCCGCGCACCGGGCCGTTGTGCCATGGGCCGATGCGGCCAGTGGGGGCGGTGTGCGCACCGCGCGGTGCGGTGCTGAAACCGCTGCGCGGCGCGGCGCGCCTGCTGCGCCTGTTGGGGCACATTGCTCTCGGGCTGGCCACGGTGCTGCTGCGTTTTCCGCGCCTGTCGCCGCAGCAGCAGGGCATGCGTGTGCAGGCTTGGGCCATGGCGTTGCTGGGCCATCTGGGCATTGCCTTGCAGGTGCGCGGCCCGGTGCCACGGCAAGGGCCGGTGCTGCTGGTGGCCAACCATTTGTCGTGGCTGGATATTGTGGTCATCCACGCCGCAGGCCATTGCCGGTTTGTTTCCAAATCCGACGTGCAGGGCTGGCCGCTGATTGGCGCGCTGGCCACGGCGGCGGGCACGCTCTACATCGAGCGCAGCACCCGGCGCGACGCTCTGCGCGTGGTGCACCAGATGGCCGACGCCCTGCGCGCGGGCGAGGTGCTGGCGGTGTTTCCCGAAGGCACCACGGGCGATGGGCGCACGTTGCTGCCCTTTCATGCCAACCTGTTGCAGGCGGCGGTGTCGGCCCCGGCGCCGGTGCAGCCGGTGGGCCTGCGCTTTATTGATGCGGCCACGGGCGACACCACCTGCGCGCCCAGCTACATCGGCGATGAGACGCTGCTGGGATCGATCTGGCGCACCGTCTGCGCACCGCCCATCGTGGCGGTGGTCAACTATGGCCCGCCCGAGCAGGCGCAGGGGCGCGACCGCCGCACCTGGAGTGCGCACCTGCAAGCGCAGGTGGACGTGCTGCGCCAGCGCTGAGCCGCGCCATCTGCGCCAGGGCCGCACGGGCTCCGTGCATTGCCAGTATCGAAACGCCTGAAGGCAGTTGCCAAATAGCTATCTTATTGATAGCTAATTGCGCCCATCGCGCGGGCGTTGGATGCCGATTTGAGGGATTGCGAAAAAGGTATTTTTATGCAATCTTTCCGCATTTGTGCGAGGTTCAACAGATGAGTCTGATCTGCCCCCAGTGCCAAAGCAGCCACA
>NZ_SLXH01000032.1 GCF_004341365.1 Simplicispira metamorpha
GCAAGTTTGGGGCCCAACTACAGCCCCAGACGGGCGCGCTTGTCAGCGAACGACTGTGGAATCAGGCTATTGAGATACCTATTTAGCAATCCCCGATTTGATCTGAAAAATAGTGGCTGGTGCGCAGGAGGGGAAGGCGCCAGCCCGTGCGCTCAGGCTTCGCGCGCGAACGTCACCACATGGTCCATCTGCGCGCGGATGCCTATCCACTCGCCCAGTGCGTGGTCGTGGTGGCTGGGCACGTGGGCCAGCATGGTCTGGCCGCTGGCCAGGCGCAGGGTGTAGAGAAACTCCGAGCCCCGAAACGCCTTGCGCACAATCTGCGCCTTCACGGGGGCGTTGTCGTCGTGAACGATGTCGTCGGCGCGCAGCAGCACATCGCATTCGCCGCCGGGGTAGCTGGACGGCAGCGGGCATTCGGTCAGGTTGGCCAGGTCGCCCAAAGGGGTGCGCACGACCACGCCGCTGGCCTGCTGCTCCAGTGTGGCCGGGGCAAACACGCCGTGGCCGATGAAGTCGGCCACAAAGCGCGTGGCCGGACGGTGGTAGAGCGTGTAGGCATCGTCCCACTGGTGCAGCTGGCCCTGGTTCATGACGCCAATCACGTCGCCGATGGCAAAGGCTTCGAGCTGGTCGTGCGTGACAAACAGCGCCGTGGCGCCCGCCGCCTTGAGGATGCCGCGCACTTCGTGGGCCAGGCGCTCGCGCAAGTCCACGTCCAGGTTGGAGAAGGGCTCGTCCAGCAGCATCAATTGGGGGCGCGGTGCCAGCGCCCGTGCCAGCGCCACGCGCTGCTGCTGGCCACCCGACAGCTCGTGCGGAAAGCGGTTCTGGCTGCCCTCCAGCCCCACCAGTTGCAGTACCTCGGCCACGCGCGCATCCTGTTCGGCGCGCGCCATGCCGTGCAAACCAAAGGCGATGTTGCGGCCCACGCTCAGGTGCGGAAACAGGGCGTAGTCTTGGAACACCATGCCCATGCGGCGCTGCTCGGGCGGCAGGCTGTGTTCTGGGGCGCCCACCAGTTGCTGGTTGAGGTGGATGGAGCCTGCGCTCACGCTCTCCAGGCCGGCCACGCAGCGCAGCAGGGTGGTCTTGCCGCAGCCCGAGGGGCCGATCAGTACGCCGATCTGGCCTGCACGCAGGCCCAGGGTCACGCCGCGCACCGCAGGCTGTGCCTGACCGGCGTAGCGCACTTGGAGTTGGGAGACGGCCAGAAACATGGCTGCCATTGTAGGGCGGGCGAATGCTTAGAATTCGCATTTGCATTGCTGCACCGGCTCTGGCAGCCGTCCGATTCCCCACCGAGCCCGTCATCTTGCACCGACCCTTTGCCGCCCTGCGCACCATTCCCCTGATCTTGCTGGCTGGCCTGCTGGCGCTGCCCGTGTTGGCTTTGCTGGCCGCATGGCTGCCCTGGGGGGACAGCCATGTCCCCACGGGTGCTCTGCTGCGGGAGATGGCGGCCACCGTGCTGCCCGGCTACGTCTGGACAACGCTGTGGCTGGGCCTGTGGGTGGCGGTGGGGGCGGCGGTGGTGGGCACGGCCACGGCGGCGGCCGTGACGTTGTTTGAGTTTCCTGGGCGGCGTGTGTTCGAGTGGCTGTTGCTGCTGCCGCTGGCGATGCCGGCTTACGTCACTGCGTATGCCTATACCGATTTTTTGCAATTCAGCGGGCCGCTACAGGTCGGGCTGCGCGAGGCTTTTGGGCTGGAGGGGCGCCTGCTGCCCGAAGTGCGCAGCCTGTGGGGAGCTGTCTGGGTGTTCACCTTCTCGCTTTACCCGTATGTGTACCTGCTGGCGCGCACAGCGCTGGGCGAGCGCGCCGCACATTTGATGGAGGCCGCGCGTTTGCTGGGGGCGCCTTTGCGCCGTCGCATTGCCACCGTGGCGCTGCCTCTGGCGCGCCCGGCAGTGGCCGCCGGGGTGGCGCTGGCGTTGATGGAAACCCTGGCCGATTTTGGCGTGACCAGCTACTTCGGTATCCAGACCTTCACCACTGGCATCCTCAAAGCCTGGCTGTCCATGGACAACCGTTTGGCCGCTGCCCAGTTGGCCACCATGCTGCTGGCTTTGGTGCTGCTGCTGCTGTGGCTGGAGTACCGTGCCGAGCGGCGCATGCGCTTCACTGCCAAGGGCGTGGGCCACGCGGGCGCCGCTGAGGCCCAGCCCGTAGCGCTGCGGGGCGTGGCACGCGGGCTGGCCTGGAGCATCTGCACCGTGCCGGTGCTCATGGGCTTTGTCGCGCCGGTGGCGTTCATGCTGCGGCCATTGGCTGCCGATTGGTCGGTATTGCCCTGGGAGCGCTTTTTGGAGTGGGCCTGGAACAGTGTGCGCCTGGGCGGCATCACGGCGGGCCTGGCGGTGGCAGTGGCGCTGGCGCTGGCTTTTGCCGTACGCCGCCGCCCCGACGTGCTCACGCGCGGCGTGGTGCAACTGGCTGGCGTAGGTTACGCCGTGCCCGGCGCGGTGATCGTGGTGGGCCTGCTGCTGCCGGTGGGCTGGGTGCAGGAGCAGGCGCCGCACTGGGGCGTGGGCGCGTTGGTGACCACCACGGCGCTGGGCATTGTCTGGGCCTATCTGGTGCGCTTTTGCGCCGTGGCTTTGCAGTCGGTGCAAAGTGGCTATGCGCGCATCCCGGTCAGCCTGGACGACTCGGCACGCATGCTGGGCGCTGGCAGTGTGCGCCTGATGGCGCAGGTGCACTGGCCGCTTTTGCAGCGCTCGACGGCAGCGGCCGCGCTGTTGGTGTTTGTCGATGTCATGAAAGAGTTGCCCGCCACCATGGTGCTGCGCCCCTTCAACAGCGACACCCTGGCCGTGGTGGCCTACCAACTGGCCCGCGATGAGCGGCTGGGCGAGGCTGCCTTGCCCTCGCTGGCGCTGGTGGCCGTTGGTTTGGTGCCGGTGGTGCTGCTCAGTCGCACACTGCGCGCACCGGCCAGTGCATCACAGGCTGCACTGTAAGCCTGCTGCTCCACCAAGGCGCCAACGCGCTCCCTCCAGCGCCCAATGACCGTGCTGGCAGTCGGCTGTACAGAAAGCGCTTGCCTGTCAATCCTGGTGGTCAAAGCTTTGCTGCTTTTTTCTCCGTGAAGATCCCAGTAGATGCATCTCTTAAACTATGGCAGTTGTGTGAAACCTTGACTTGATCCAGAGGATTTGGATTCGCACACGGTAGTGCGCGCCCCTTGTGGATGGGTGCCGATGACATCAACAAGGAGAATGAACGATGCCGCATGCGCACTTGCCGTGCTTGTCCGTGGACGGGTTTGGTGTGGCTTTTGGGCCCAAGGTGGTCTTGTCCGACTTGGAGTTTGGCGTGCCTGCCTTGTCCGTCACCGCTTTGCTGGGCCCGGTGGGCGCTGGTAAATCGTGCCTTTTGCGTTCTCTGGCGGGTCTGAATTTTGCCAACCAGCGCTACCAGGAGCAGGGCCGTGTGCTCTACCAAGGACGCGCACTGGCCGATGGCCACCGCCCCCGGCTGGCCCAGCTCAACGCCCGCGCGATGATGGCCAGCACCCTGGACGCTTTGCTGGAATATGCCCCCCCACGCTGGGCACAGGAGGGGATGTCGCCACGCCAGTGGTGCGGGCAGTATGTCGAGCGCATGGGTTTTCACGAGCTCGAGCAGGCGTTTGACCTCCCCACCATGGAGCTGCCCGCTGTGCAGCAGCGGGCCCTGGCCTTGTTGCGTGAGGCCGTGTGCGAGCCCGCTTTGTTGCTGGTGGACGAGCCCATCACCGATTTGCCCGATTACGAAGCCTATTTGTTGTTGGACCTGCTGCGCATTCTGGCCCGCACTTCTGCAATTTTGCTCACACTCGACAGCCCGCGCCATGTGCAAATGGTGGCGCAGCATGTGGTGGTGCTTGAGCGTGGGCGTGTACAGGAAGTGCGCCCGGTGGAAGATTTTGTGCTCATGCCCCACTCCAGCGCAGGGCAGCACTTCATCGGTACGGGGGGGGCGCCTGCACCGGGTGCCGAAGTGGCGGCGCCGTTAGCCGCAGAGGCCGCATCCACGTTCTGGACTTGTCCTGTCCAGGAAGCGATGGCCGCAGCGGCTGCGCAGGATGCAGCTCCTGGAGCGCAAGGCCCCTCTGGCTTTACCTGGCTGGTGCCGGGGCAACTGGCCGGAACACCTTTGCCGGGCGCCACCCACAGCATCGACCATGACTTGGCCGCTTTGCGGCGCATGGGGGTCACCATGCTCATCACCTTGACCGAAGAAGACCTGCCCCAAGAGCCTTTGCACCGCCATGGCCTGCGTAATTTGCACTTGCCTGTGTATGACCGTGAGTCGCCCACGGTGGCCCAAATCCAGATGCTGCTCAAGCGCATGGAGAACCTCCTGGCCCAAGGCCAGGTGCTGGCCGTGCATTGCTTGGCTGGCATTGGCCGCACCGGTACCGTGCTGGCTGCATGGCTGGTGCGCGCTGGCCTGACTGCCTCCGAGGCACTGCGCCGTGTGCGCCTGCTCGATCCTCAGTATGTGCAAAGCCCGGGGCAGGAAGCCTTTTTGCAGCACTACGAGGAAACGATTCTGAAAAAAATGCTGTAACTACTTGAGAAAGACCACATCCCATGACCCTTGATATCGCCTTGAGCCAAGCCGCCACTACCGTGCCTGAATGCGTCGCCGCAGGCTATGTGGACGTAGCCAGCGGCATGTTGCTATCGATGAAAACCGTGGACTCACACCCCCGGCAAGTGATTGATCTGCTGGCTGCCGCCACGGGTGACTTGTTCAATGGCGAGAGCGTCTCGATCATCGAGCGCATGTTCACCAAGGCGCGTGGTTTGCAAGAAGGCCAGTACCATTATTTTCAGGAAATCATTGTCAACAGCGAGAACCTGATCCACATCTTCCTGCGCGGTAAAAGCAATCCTGATTACGTGGCTGTCTTTGTATGCCGCAAAACCGCCAATCTGGGCATGGCCCTGATCCGTGCGCGTCTGGCCATGCCAGCGCTGGAAGCCGCTTTTTGAGCCCTGCGGGCCATGCGCTTTGCGCATGGGTTCTATGAAAAAGCCCGCCAACTGGTCTGAGTTGGCGGGCTTTGTTTTATCTCGTGGTCGGGGTGAGAAGATTCGAACTTCCGGCCTCTACGTCCCGAACGTAGCGCTCTACCTGGCTAAGCTACACCCCGATACTTTGGTACCGCGAGCCATGCGTTTTCAGGTGCGGCGATCCAAAAGTTGAGCCGCTAATTGTAGCAAATTGGCTGAGTATTCATTGGCTGGCAAGGCGCCCAGGGCGGCAATGGCTCGGCGGGCTTCACTGGCGGCGGCTTCACGCGCTGCCACCAGGGCGCCGGTCTGTCGAACAATGTTGGCGATGGTTTCCAACTGGTCGGTACTGCCGTTCTCAATGGCTTGGCGTACCAGCGCTGCATCGCTGGCCGATGCCCGTTGCATGGCGATGATGAGGGGCAGGGTGGCCTTGCCTTCGCGCAGGTCGTCGCCCAGGTTTTTGCCCAGCTCTGTGGCGTCGCCGTCGTAGTCCAGCACGTCATCAATGATCTGGAAGGCCGTGCCCAGGGCTTGGCCGTAAGTGGCGCAGGCGTCTTCCACATCAGCCGGGCTGCCTGCCAGCACAGCGCCCAGGCGGGCGCTGGCCTCAAACAACTTGGCCGTCTTGGAGCGAATGACCAGCAGGTAGCCTTCTTCATCGAGCGAGGCGTCGTGCATGTTCATCAGCTGCAGTACCTCGCCTTCGGCAATGATGTTGGTGGCTTCGGCCAGGATTTGCATGATGCGCATCTGCCCTGCCTCGACCATCATCTGGAACGCGCGCGAGTACAAAAAGTCGCCAACCAGCACACTGGCGGGGTTGCCAAAAGTTTCGTTGGCCGTAGGACGCCCACGGCGCAAGGTGGAGTCATCCACCACATCGTCGTGCAGCAGCGTGGCCGTGTGGATGAACTCGACCACGGCCGCCAGGGAAAAGCGCAGGGAGTTTTGGTACCCCAGGGCACCACAGACCATCAACAGCAGTGCCGGGCGCAGCCGTTTGCCGCCCGCTGCGATGATGTAGTGCGAGATCTGACCCACCAGTGGTACGCCCGAGGCCAGGCGGCTGGCAATAACCTGATCGACTTCGCGCATGCCGTCGGCGATCAGGGTCAGGGGGGCGGAGGGGCTGGAGGGCCGGGAGGTGGTGGGGGCGGGAGCAGTCAAGATGGTGGTCGCTAGCGGTGTGTCGAATTATAGGAAGCTGTGTGCCGCTGTGACTGCACTGGCGTGCATGCCGGTGCGTTGCTGCAAACGGCTTGAAAGAATTTGTCTGGCTGCTAGAATGCCGGGTTCCGTGAAAATTCTTTCGTGGAAACTCACAACCCAAGAGGTCAACATGTACGCGGTCATAAAAACCGGCGGCAAGCAGTATCGCGTTGCTTCCGGCGAAAAAATTAAAGTAGAACAGATTGCTGCGGACGTAGGCCAGGAAATCGTCATCGACCAGGTTCTGGCCGTCGGAAACGGCGCTGAACTGAAGGTGGGTACGCCCCTGGTGTCCGGCGCTACTGTGAAAGCCACAGTCGTGGCACACGGCAAGCACGACAAAGTGCACATCTTCAAGATGCGCCGTCGCAAGCACTACCAAAAACGCCAAGGTCACCGCCAGCAGTTCACTGAACTGCAAATCGGCGACATCGCTGCTTAATAAGGAGCTTCAGTCATGGCACAGAAAAAAGGCGGCGGCTCTACGCGAAACGGGCGCGATTCCAAGCCCAAAATGCTCGGTGTGAAGGCTTTCGGCGGTGAACTGATCAGCGCTGGCTCCATCATCGTTCGCCAGCGTGGCACCAAGTTCCACCCCGGCGTCAACGTCGGCGTGGGCAAAGACCACACGTTGTTTGCACTGGTCGATGGCCACGTGTCGTTTGCTACCAAGGGCGCTTTGTCCAAGCACACGGTCAACGTGACTGCTGCAGCCTGAGGCGCGAGCGCTTCAGCTGCTTCCTGAGCCCCGCCTGGTCGGGGCTTTGCTTTTTCAGGCACGCGCCCCGCACCGCCGGGGCTTTGTGCTTTTTGGCTGGCGCTGCGCAGGCCCAAGCCGCCGTTTTGTAAACTGGAAACCTTATGAAATTCGTTGACGAAGCCTACATAGACATTGCCGCCGGTGATGGCGGCAATGGTTGCGTGTCGTTCCGGCACGAAAAATACAAGGAATTCGGTGGCCCCAACGGTGGCGATGGGGGGCGAGGTGGGCATGTGTTCGCCGTGGCCGACCCCAATCTGAACACGCTGGTCGATTACCGCTACTCCCGACGCCACGAGGCCAAGCGCGGTGAGCACGGCATGGGGTCAGACATGTTCGGCGCCGCTGGCAGCGACATCACCCTCAAAATGCCCGTGGGCACCATCATTTCCGATGCCGAAACCGGTGAGGTGCTCTACGAGTTGCTCACGCCCGGCGAGGTCATCACCATCGCCAAGGGGGGCGATGGCGGCTTTGGCAACCTGCGCTTCAAGAGCGCCATCAACCGCGCACCCCGCCAGAAAACCCCCGGTTGGCCCGGTGACCGCAAAAGCCTCAAGCTCGAACTCAAGGTGCTGGCCGATGTGGGCCTGCTGGGCATGCCCAACGCAGGCAAATCCACCTTGATTGCCGCCGTGTCGAACGCACGGCCCAAAATTGCCGATTACCCCTTCACCACGCTGCACCCCAACCTGGGCGTGGTGCGCGTAGCACCCGAGCAGAGTTTTGTCATTGCCGACATCCCCGGGCTGATCGAGGGTGCCTCGGAGGGCGCGGGCCTGGGCCACCAGTTCTTGCGCCATCTGCAACGCACACGCTTGCTGCTGCACGTCATCGACATGGCGCCGTTTGATGATGCGGTCGATCCGGTGGCGCAGGCCAAGGCCATCGTCAACGAGCTGAAAAAATACGACAAGGCCCTGTACGACAAGCCGCGCTGGCTGGTGCTGAACAAGCTGGACATGGTGCCCTTGGACGAGCGGGCTGCGCGCGTGGCCGATTTCGTCAAACGCTTCAAGTGGAAGGGCCCGGTGTTCGAGATTTCGGCCCTGACGCGCGAGGGCTGTGAACCGCTGATCCACGCCATTTACCGCCATGTCAAGGCCCAGCAAGTGGCCGAGCAAGCGCCGGTGGAGGAAGTCGATCCGCGCTTTGCCGGCGGCGATCCAGCGTGACGCCTGGCCCGTGCCACGGCTGCCGTGGCACGGTTCGGATTTCCTTGTTTGCTATTTAATTTGTAGCTGCTCGCGCTTGCTACATCAGCGTTAGAAGCCAAAATGACTCAAAACCAAACTTCGGGCGTGTTGCGCGATGCACGCCGCATTGTGGTGAAGGTGGGCTCCAGTCTTGTGACCAACGAAGGCCGCGGTCTGGATGAAACCGCCATCGGTGAATGGAGCCGCCAACTGGCAGCGCTGGTACGCGGCGATGGCGTGGGTGCGCCGCGCGAGGTCATCATGGTCTCCAGCGGCGCCATTGCCGAGGGCATGAAGCGCCTGGGCTGGACGGCACGGCCCAAAGAAATCCATGAGTTGCAGGCCGCCGCAGCGGTGGGGCAAATGGGCTTGGCGCAAATGTACGAAACCAAGTTGCGTGAGCACCGCATGGGCAGCGCCCAGGTGCTGCTCACGCACGCCGACCTGGCCGACCGCGAGCGCTACCTGAACGCGCGCAGCACGCTGCTGACGCTGCTGGGCTTGGGCGTGGTGCCGGTCATCAACGAGAACGACACCGTCGTCAATGATGAAATCAAGTTTGGCGACAACGACACGCTGGGCGCGCTGGTGGCCAACCTCGTGGAGGCCGATGCGCTGGTCATCCTGACCGACCAAAAGGGCCTCTACACCGCCGACCCGCGCCGTGATCCGGCGGCGCAGTTCGTGCATGAAGCCCAGGCGGGCGATGCGGCCCTTGAAGCCATGGCCGGTGGGGCAGGCTCCAGCATTGGCAAGGGCGGCATGATCACCAAAATTCTGGCGGCCAAACGCGCAGCCGGTTCCGGTGCCTCGACGGTGATTGCCTGGGGGCGCGAGCCCGATGTGCTGCTGCGGCTGGCCCAGGGCGAAAGTATCGGCACCCTGCTGGTCGCCCAGACGGCCAAGACGCAAGCGCGCAAACAATGGATGGCTGACCACTTGCAATTGCGTGGTGCCGTGGTGGTGGACGAAGGCGCCGCCGCCAAGCTGCGCCATGAGGGTAAAAGCCTGCTGCCCATTGGTATGACGGCGGTGGAGGGCGAGTTCTCGCGTGGCGATGTGATTGCGGTACGCGACCATGGCGGTGCCGAGATTGCCCGCGGCCTGGCCAACTACGCCAGCGCTGAAGCGCGCTTGCTGTGCCGCAAGCCATCGCCAGAATTTGAAGCATTGCTGGGCTACAGTGCCGAGCCAGAGATGGTGCACCGCGACAATCTGGTGCTGATGGGCGGTTGAACTGCCAGAGCCAAGGCCGTGCGTGGCCTGGGTCTGGCCGTGCATCGGCTGCTCAGGTGGCCGTGTTGTTGCCCGCCGCCGTATCGGAGGGCGCTGACTGCGCTGCCGCCGTGAGGCTGGTTTGCGGATCAGGGTCGAAGCTGGCTCCGGGCGGCAGCTCTATTCCATGGTGGGCCAGCAACGGGCCGTGTCGGTGCAGAAGGCCACCGATGTGTTCGTGGTCGTAATCGCGCCCGCGCATGCCGCTGCGCAGGTAGCGGTTGCGCTGCTCGTGGCGTGGCAGAAAGCGCGCCAGTTCGGTCAGCGCCATTTCATAGACGCCGCGCTTGAACTCCACCACCACATCCAGCGGTACCCAGTAATCGTTCCAGCGCCAAGCGTCGAACTCCGGGTGGTTGGTGGCACGCAGGTTCAAATCCCAGTCGTAGCCGATCAGTTGCAGCAGATACCAAATTTGCTTTTGGCCCTTGTAGTGTCCCCGCGCATCGCGCCGGATGTACCGGTCAGGCACCTCGTAGCGCAACCAGTCCCGGGTTCGGGCCACCACGCGCACGTGGTTGGGCTGTAGCCCCACTTCTTCGTGCAGCTCGCGGAACATGGCCTGTTCGGGGGATTCACCCCGGTCAATGCCACCTTGCGGAAACTGCCAGCTGTGGGTGCGTATGCGTTTGCCCCAGAACACCTGGTTCTTCTGGTTGAGCAGGATGATGCCGACGTTCGGCCGAAAGCCGTCCCGGTCAAGCATAATCAAACCCCAAATTTTTAAACTGAGTCCATTATGCACGGCCCCCTGCGGGCGGCAAGGGAACCTTCCCCTATGGGCCAGACATTGCTCCGATGAAAGCATCCCAGTTCTTTATTTCCACCCTCAAAGAAGCTCCGGCCGATGCCGAAGTGGTCAGCCACCAGCTCATGACCCGTGCCGGGTTGATCAAAAAGCTGGGCGCCGGTATTTACAGTTACATGCCCATGGGCCTGCGGGTGGTGCGCAAGGTCGAAGCCATCGTGCGCGAAGAAATGAACCGCGCCGGTGCCGTGGAGCTGACCATGCCCGTGGTGCAGCCCGCTGAGCTGTGGCAAGAAACCGGCCGCTTCGACAAAATGGGTCCCGAGATGATGCGCATCCGCGACCGCCATGGGCGCGACTTCGTCATCCAGCCTACCAGCGAAGAAGTGGTTACTGACATCGCACGCCAGGAACTGCGCAGCTACAAGCAGCTGCCGAAAAACTTCTACCAGATCCAGACCAAATTCCGCGACGAGCGCCGTCCGCGTTTTGGCCTGATGCGTGGGCGCGAGTTCACCATGAAGGACGCCTACAGTTTTGACCGCGACCAGGCATCGGCCAAGGCCAGCTACCAGGTCATGGCGGGCGCTTACCGCCGCATTTTTGACCGATTTGGCCTCACCTACCGCGCTGTGGCCGCCGACAGCGGCGCCATCGGTGGCGACCTGAGCGAAGAATTCCAGGTGATTGCCGCTACCGGCGAAGACGCCATCGTCTATTGCCCGCACAGCGACTACGCCGCCAACATCGAAAAGGCCGAGGCGCTGGCGCCCACCGGCCCGCGCCCGGCTGCCACGCAGGCCCTGGCCAAAGTGTCCACCCCCGGCCAAAGCACCTGCCCCGACGTGGCTGCGCTGCTGGGTGTGCCGCTGGCCACCACGGTCAAATCGCTGGTGTTGGCCACCGATGAAACCAACGAAGCGGGCGAAATCACCAAGTCGCAGGTCTGGCTGCTGCTGCTGCGCGGCGACCACGACATGAACGAGATCAAAGTGGCCAAGGTGCCTGGGTTGGACAAGGGCTTTCGCTTTGCCACCGTGGCCGAGGTCGAGCAGCACTTTGGCTGCAAGCCCGGCTACCTGGGGCCACTGAACCTGTGCCAGCCGGTCAATTTGGTGGTGGACCGCGACGTGGCCGTCATGGCCGACTGGATTTGCGGCGCCAACGAGCCTGACTTCCACACCACCGGCGTCAACTGGGGCCGCGACCTGCCCGAGCCCACCGTGGTGGCTGACCTGCGCAACGTGGTCGCGGGCGACCTGTCTCCCGATGGCCAGGGCGAGCTGGCCATTGAGCGCGGTATCGAAGTGGGCCATGTGTTCTACCTGGGCACCAAATACAGCCAGGCCATGAATGCCACTTTCCTGGCCGAAGACGGCAAACCCGCTTTCTTTGAAATGGGCTGCTACGGCATCGGCATCACCCGCCTGCCCGCCGCCGCCATCGAGCAAAGCCACGACGAGCGCGGCATCATCTGGCCCGACGCCATTGCGCCGTTCACCGTGGTGCTGTGCCCCATCACGCCCGATCGCTTCCCGGCGGTCAAAGAGGCGGCCGATGCGCTCTACGCCCAATTGCTGGCCGAGGGCATCGACGTGATCCTGGACGACCGTGGCGAGCGCCCTGGCGCTATGTTTGCCGACTGGGAGTTGATTGGCGTGCCCCACCGCATCACCATTGGCGACCGCGGCCTGAAAGAAGGCCAGGTCGAGTACCAGCACCGCCGCGACAGCGCCGCCACCAAAGTCGCTACGGCTGACATTCTGGCCCACCTCAAGGGCCGCCTGGCCGCATGAGCGCCGGGGTGGTTTCGCGGCGCGCCTGCCTGGTGTCGCTGGCGAGCGGGCCTGCCGCCTGGTTGTCGGTGCCCGGCGCTGCCCACGCGGGCAGCCAGCTGGAAGAGCCGCTGATCGACTCGGTGCGCACCGCGCTCAGTTCTGCCGTGGCCAACCAGGCACCGCCCGAGCCCGACTTTCCCACCACCGAAGCGCGCCTGGCCTACCTGCGCTGGCTGGGCACCATGAGCGACCGCCTGCGCCGGCGCAAGCCCGAGTGGCAGGTGCGCCGCGATTTCCTGCAAACCGTCTGGTACGAATCCAAGCGTGCCGGGCTGGATGTGTCGCTGGTGCTGGGCCTGATCCAGGTGGAAAGCGCGTTCCGCAAGTTTGCCGTCTCCAGCGTGGGCGCACGCGGCTATATGCAGGTCATGCCGTTCTGGACGCGCGTGATTGGCGATGGCGACCCGGGCAAGCTGTTTCATATGCAGACCAACCTGCGCTTTGGCTGCGTCATCTTGCGCCACTACCTGGAGCGCGAGCGCGGCGACCTGTTCCTGACCCTGGGGCGTTACAACGGCAGCCGGGGCCGCGCGCCGTACCCCGATGCCGTGTTCGCCGCCCAGCGCAACTGGCTGTTCACCGACACGCGCGCCGGGTAGCGCGGCGGCTTTGGCTGTCCGCTGGGGCTGGTTTGGCCGCAGTGGTTTCGGCCTGGAATGTTGCGATTTTTCAGGCTTTACAGGCCGCCAGCGCTGATGCAGTGGGCGCAAGTAGCTATCAAAATAATAGTTTCTGCATCAGGCGGTGCTGTTGCCCGCTGCGGTTGGGGGGGCGCTGCCAGCGCTGGGCGTGGTGCGCGAGACCATCACCTGGTCGATGCGGTAGCGGTCCACGTCCAGCACCTCGAACTTGTAGCCGCCCCAGACCACGCTGTCGGTGCGCCGGGGCACGCGGCGCAGCATCACCATCAAAAAGCCCGCCAGGGTGTCGTACTGCGCATCGTGGGGCAGCGCGTCCAGGGCCAGGGTGCGCAGCACATCCTCAATGGGCGTCACGCCGTCGATCAGCCACGAATCGGCATCGCGCTGCACGATTTGCTCTTCGTCGTCGGGGCCGACCAGGTCGCCCATCACTGTGCTCATCACGTCGTTGAGGGTGACTACGCCCACCACCAGGCTGTATTCGTTGACGATGACGGCAAAGTCCTCATGCACCTGGCGAAACTGCTCCAGCACCTCGGACAGCGTCAGCCGGTCGGGCACCACCAGCACCTTGCGCACCAGGGTGTCATCCTGCAATGAAATCGGCTGGTTGTTCAGGATGCGCTGGAACAGGTCTTTGGCGTCCACATAGCCCACCACATGGTCGATGTCGCCCTCGCACACGGGGTAGGTCGAGAACGGCTCGGCAGCGATGCGCACGCGGATCACGTCGTCGGGGTCATCGCGCAGGAAGAATGCAATGCGCTCGCGCTGCGACATGGCGCTGCCCACGGTGCGCGTGTCCAGCTCAAACACATTGGTGATGACCTGCTGCTCGCTGGCATCGAGCAGCCCGGCGCGCGTGCCCGCCTCCATCATGGCCAGGATGTCGTCAGAGGTGACGCGCTCATCGCGCAGCGACGACAGGCCCAGCAGGCGAAACAGCGCATCGGCGCAGCGGCTGTAAAACCACACCAGCGGGCGCAAGAGCGCCATGCACAGCGCCATGGGCTGGCTCACGCGCAGGGCCAGGCGCTCGGGTTCGGCCATGCCCAGCCGCTTGGGAAACAGGTCAGAAAACAGGATGAACAGCGACGTGATCACCAGAAACGAGCAGAGAAACCCCGCCGTCTGTGCCGTGGATGGTGCCAGCCACCAGCCAAACAACTGGCTGAAGTGCGGGCTGAGCGCACCTTCGCCCACAATGCCGCCCAGAATGGCCACGGCGTTTTGACCGATCTGCACCACGGTGAAGTAGTCACCCGGCTGCTCTTGCGTGCGCAGCACGCGCGCGGCGCGCACGTCGCCGTCGTCGGCCATCTGGCGCAGGCGCAGGCGGCGCGAGGCGGCCAGGGAGATTTCGGCCACCGAAAAAAAGCCGCTGGCGGCAATCAGGGCAAAGATGAGGAAGGCGTTTTCAAGCATGGCGAGGGGCGCGGAAGGCGTGTGGCGCGCTGGCCTGGTCGGCGGCGGCGCCTGTGGCAGTGTAGCGGTGCAGGTAACGGGCTGCGCTGCCCGGGTTGCGGGCACAAAAAAGCCGCCTGTGCGGCGGCCCGTGCGGTGCGCTGGAGCAGGCCGAAGCTGGTGCTTTATTCCGCAGTGCCCAGCACCTGGCGCAGCTCGCCCGACTCGTACATCTCCATCATGATGTCCGAGCCACCGATGAATTCGCCCTTGACGTAGAGCTGCGGAATGGTGGGCCAGTGGCTGTATTCCTTGATGCCCTGGCGGATGGCGTCGTCTTCAAGCACGTTGACGGTGACGACGGCCTTGGGATCGACGCCGCAGGCTTTCAGGATCTGGATGGCACGGCCCGAGAAGCCGCACTGCGGAAAGCTGGCCGTGCCTTTCATGAACAGCAGCACTTCGCTGGATTTGACGAGGTCGTCGATGCGTTTCTGGGTATCGCTCATGGTGGCTCCAAAAAAAAGGGCCGCAAGGGCCCGGTGGGAATGGGCTGGATTATTTCACTGTCGGCCACTGCCCGCCTGAGCAGCGCGCGATGCCGGCGAGGTCTGTGCGGCTTTGCACCTGCCCGAATCCGGCTGCCGCCAGCAGCGCGCGCACGCGCTCGGCCTGGTCCCAGCCGTGCTCCAGCAGCAGCCAGCCGCCCGGTGGCAAATGGGCCGGGGCTTGCGCGACGATGGCGCGGATATCCTCCAGCCCGTCGGCCCCACTGGCCAGCGCTTGCAGCGGCTCGTGCGTCAGGGCCGCCAGGTGCGGGTCTTGCGCGGCAATGTAGGGCGGGTTGCTGACGATGACATCGAACAGCCCCTCCACGCCTTGCAGCCAGTGGCCGTGCTGAAAGCGCACCGCCAGCCCCAACCGCGTGGCGTTGGCCTGGGCCACGGCCAGGGCGTCGGGGCTGGCGTCCACGGCCAGCACCTGGGCGCCCTGGCGCTGGTGTTGCAGCGCCAGGGCGATGGCGCCGCTGCCGGTGCCCAAATCAAGCAGGCGCGGTGCGGGCAGGGGCGCGATGGTTTCCAGCGCCCAGTCCACCAGGGTTTCGGTGTCGGGGCGGGGGTCGAGCACGCGGGCATCGACGTGCAGCGCCAGGCCGTAAAACGCTTTCACGCCCGTGAGGTAGGCCACCGGCTCGCCCGCAGCGCGGCGCTGGCACAGGGCGCTAAAGCGCGCCAGCGCCTCGGGCGCGATGGCGTCGGTGTCGTGCGCCAGCAGCCAGGCACGGCCCGCATCGGCGCGGCCCAGGGTGTGCAGCAGCAAAAGCTGGGCGTCGATGCGCTCCAGCCCCAGCGTGTGGGCGTGGGCCAGGGCGTGGTTCAGATCGGGCACGGTTTCACTCATGTTTTTATAGCTGCTAGCGCTTTCTGCACAAGGGCTGGAGGCTGATTTGGCTTGCAATTGGCCGCCAGTTAGCTCAACTGTTGGCCCCTTGCTCCAGCTCGGCCAGTTGCTCGGCCTCGCGGGCGTGCGCCATGGCTTGCAGCACTTCGCCCAGATCGCCTTCCATGATGGCCAGCAGCTTGTACAGCGTCAGGTTGATGCGGTGGTCGGTCAGGCGCCCCTGCGGGAAGTTGTAGGTGCGGATGCGGTCTGAGCGGTCGCCGCTGCCGATCAGGCCCTTGCGCTCGGCGGCTTCTTTGGCAGCGCGCTCGCTGCGCTCTTTTTCCTGGATGCGCGCTTGCAGCACTTGCAGCGCCTTGGCCTTGTTGGCGTGCTGGCTGCGCCCGTCCTGGCACTCGGCCACGATGCCGGTGGGCAAATGCACCACGCGCACGGCGGAATCGGTTTTGTTGATGTGCTGGCCCCCGGCGCCGCTGGCGCGGAAGGTGTCGATGCGCAAATCCGCCGGGTTGAGCCGGATGGCCTCGGTTTCATCGGGCTCGGGCATCACGGCCACGGTGCAGGCGCTGGTGTGGATGCGGCCCTGCGTCTCAGTGGCGGGCACGCGCTGCACGCGGTGGCCGCCCGATTCAAAGCGCAGCTGACCATAGGCGTTGTCGCCCACCACGCGCAGCACGATTTCTTTGTAGCCGCCCAGCTCGGACGGGCTCTCGCTGACCACCTCGGTGCGCCAGCCGATGTTGGCGCAATAGCGCAGGTACATGCGCGCCAAGTCGCCCGCAAACAGCGCCGACTCATCGCCGCCGGTGCCCGCGCGGATTTCCAGGAAGGCGTTGCGCGCGTCGTCGGGGTCTTTGGGCAGCAGCAGGCGCTGCAATTCGGCCTCCAGCTGCACCAGATCGGCGCTGGCACTGTCGATTTCTTCCTGCGCCATCTCGGCCATGTCGGGGTCGGCCAGCATGCCTTGCGCGCCTTCCAGGTCGGCGCTGCGCTGGCGCCAGCGGGCGTAGCGCCCGGCAATGGCGGTGACTTCGGCGTGCTCGCGCGAGAGCACGCGGTACTGCGCCATGTCGGCCATGATGTCCTCGCGCGAGAGCAGGAAATCGAGCTCGGCCAGGCGCCGGGCGTAGCGCTCCAACTGGTTCTGGAGAAAAGGTTTCATGCAAATAGGGGTGTTTTTGCTACAAAATTTGTAGCTGTTAGCGCCCGCCCCGTGGGCGCTAGATGGCTTTTTTGCCCTGAGAGCGCAAAAACAGCCGCGAGGCCGTGTGGGCCGTTTGGGCGCGGGCGGTGGGGTCGCTGTTGCGCAGCTCGGCCAGGGTGCCGTGCAGCATTTTTTTGGCCACGCCGCGCGAGAGGGCTTCCAGCACGCTGTCGATGTCTTCGCCGCGCGCCAGGCGCTTTTTGGCGCGGGCGATTTCGGTGGCACGCCAGGCGTCGGTCTGGCGGTGCAACTGGTGGATGAGCGGCACCACGCCGTGCTGCGGGTCGCGCTGCTCCATCCAGTGCATGAAGCTTTGCACGCCCGCGTCGATGATGGCTTCGGCCTGTGCCACGGCGGCCTGGCGGTGGGCCTGCGCGGTTTGCACCACGCTGGCCAGGTCGTCCACGGTGTAGAGGTACACGTCTTCGAGTTGCTTGACTTCGGGCTCAATGTCGCGCGGCACGGCCAAGTCCACCATGAACATGGGGCGGTGGCGGCGTTTTTTCAGGGCGCGCTCGACGGCGCCCAGGCCCACGATGGGCAGGCTGCTGGCGGTGCAGCTGACCACGATGTCAAATTCATGCAGGCGCTCGGGCAGGTCGGCCAGGCGCATGACGGAGCCACCAAAACGGCTGGCGAGCTTTTCGCCGCGCTCCAGCGTGCGGTTGGCAATGGCCAGGCCAGCGGGGTTGCGCGCGGCAAAGTGGGTGGCGCACAGCTCGATCATCTCGCCCGCACCGACAAACAGCACCCGCGTGCGCTCCAGGTCTTCAAACAGCTGGCTGGCCAGGCGCACGGCGGCAGCGGCCATGCTGATGCTGTGCGCGCCGATTTCGGTGCTGGTGCGCACCTCTTTGGCCACGGCAAAGCTGCGCTGGAAGAGTTGGTTGAGCGTGCTGCCCAGGGCGCCTGCGCTTTCGGCGGCGCGCACGGCGTCTTTCATCTGGCCGAGGATTTGCGCCTCGCCCAGCACCATGGAATCGAGCCCGCTGGCGACGCGAAAGGCGTGGCGCGCGACGGGGCCGTTTTCGAGCACGTAGGAGTGCGAGCGCAGCACGTCGGGGCTGACGCCGCCGCTGCGCGCCAGCCAGCCCAGCGTATGGTCGAGGGCCGCTTGCTCACCGGCGCAGTAAATCTCGGTGCGGTTGCAGGTGGAGATGATGGCCGACTCCACGCCGCGCGGGCTGCCCGACTGGTTCAGCGCCTGGCGCAGCCCTTGCAGCGTGGGCGCGATTTGATCCAGCGCGAACGCGAAACGACCGCGCAGGTCGAGGGGCGCGGTGGTGTGGTTGATGCCGAGGGCCCAGACTGCCATATGCCGGATTATAAAATTTGTTGCACCGCCTGCGCCGCAGGCGTCTGTACCCACCTCGAAGGGCATTCTTTTTATGGGCCTTGCGGCTGCTCTGAATCACCTGCTGAACCTGGTGGCGCCGGCTGCGGCGCTGGCGCTGCTGTTGCCATTGTGCGCCCGTATTTTTTGGTCAAAAACGGCTGAAACGCCCGACTGGATTGCGCAAGCAGCTATTAACTTTATAGTGGGCTGCGCGGTGCTGCTGCTGGGGCTGTGGGGGTTTGGCCGCGACGGCAAGATGCTGACTTACACCGCGCTGGTGCTGGCCTGTGCCAGCAGCCAGTGGTGGCTGGTGCGGCCCGCGCGGCGTTGACGGCGTGGCCCCGGCGCTGCGCCAGCGCCGGGCGCGTTTGCCCCTGGCGCGGGTAATGGCAGCCGTGCCAGACGGCGCTTTTGTGCGCTGCACCATGCTAGGATGGCCCGCCAAGCTTCCAAGCCCGGGCGCCTGCAGACGGTGGCCTGGGCTTCGCCGACACAGGACCGCGCCATGAGCCCCACATCGCTGGACAAAAGCAAGATCAGGTTTCTTCTGCTCGAAGGCCTGCACCCCTCCGCGCTCCAGGTGCTGCAAGCCGCTGGCTACAGCAACATCGAATCCCTGAGCGGCGCCCTGCCGCAGGCCGAACTCATAGAGCGCCTGGCCGACGTGCATTTCATTGGTATCCGCTCACGCACCCAGCTCAATGCCGAGGTGCTGGCCCACGCGCCCAAGCTGGTGGCCATCGGCTGCTTCTGCATCGGCACCAACCAGGTCGATTTGCAGGCCGCCCAGGAGCACGGCATTGCCGTGTTCAATGCGCCGTATTCCAACACCCGCTCCGTGGCCGAGCTGGTGCTGGCCGAGGCCATCTTGCTGCTGCGCGGCGTGCCCGAGAAAAACGCCGTGGCGCACCGGGGTGGCTGGCTCAAGTCGGCCGACAACGCCTATGAGATTCGCGGCAAGACGCTGGGCATCGTGGGCTACGGCTCGATTGGCACGCAGCTGTCGGTGCTGGCCGAGGGCCTGGGCATGAACGTGCTGTTCCATGACGTGGTGGCCAAGCTGCCGCTGGGCAACGCGCGCCAGGCCGCCAACCTGAACGAGCTGCTGGCCGCCAGCGACATCGTGACCCTGCACGTGCCCGAGTTGCCCTCCACGCAATGGATGATCGGCGCGCCCGAGATTGCCGCCATGAAGCCCGGCGCCATCCTCATCAACGCCTCGCGCGGCACGGTGGTGCAGATTGAGCCGCTGGCCGATGCCCTGCGCGCCAAAAAGCTGCTGGGCGCGGCGGTGGATGTGTTCCCGGTCGAGCCGCGCAGCAACCAGGACGAGTTTGTCTCGCCCCTGCGCGGCCTTGATAACGTCATCCTCACGCCGCACATTGGCGGCTCCACGCTGGAGGCACAGGCCAACATCGGGCTGGAGGTGGCCGACAAGCTCGTCAAATACAGCGACAACGGCACCACCACGTCGTCGGTCAACTTTCCTGAGGTGGCGCTGCCCGCGCAGCGCGGCAAGCACCGCATCCTGCACGTACACCGCAACGTGCCGGGGGTCATGTCCGAGATCAACCGCGTGTTCTCCGACAACCAGATCAACGTGGCCGCGCAGTACCTGCAAACCAACGAGCGCATCGGCTACGTGGTGATCGACATTGACGCCGCCTCGTCCGCGCTGGCGCTGGAAAAACTGGCGCAGATTCCCGCCACCTTGCGTTGTCGCGTGCTGTTTTGAGTGCCGGGGGCGTGTGCGCTGCGCGGGCTGCTGTCATGCAGGCGCGGCGCTGATTGCCTAGAATTCGTCCCCCCATTTCCTGTAACAGGGCGTGTTGCCCTTACTCCCCCTTTTCCACCGCTTCCCCCATGAATGCTCCCACCACGTTGGCCGTCCTGATGGCGCAGACCCCCGAGCCCGTGCGACTGCGCGAGATTCCCTACAACTACACCAGCTTCTCCGACCGCGAGATCACCATCCGCCTGCTGGGCGAGCGCGCCTGGGACGTGTTGCAGCAACTGCGTCTGGAGCGCCACACGGGCCGTTCGGCGCGCATGCTCTACGAGGTGATGGGCGACATCTGGGTGGTGCAGCGCAACCCGTATCTGCAAGACGACCTGCTGGACAACCCCGACCGGCGCAAGCTCCTGGTGCAGGCGCTGGAGCACCGCCTGGGCGAAGTGCAAAAGCGCCGCACCCCCGACGACGATGCCGCGCGCGACGCCCTGGTGGGCGAGCTGCTCCAGGCCGCATCGCAGGCCGTGCGCCAGTTCGACGCCGCCTTTGACCAGATCACGCAGCTGCGCCGCCAGGTGCGCCGCACGCTGGCGCGCCTGACGGCCAAGGACAACATCAAGTTCGATGGCCTCTCGCGCGTGAGCCATGTGACGGATGCCACCGACTGGCGCGTCGAGTACCCCTTCGTCGTGCTCACTCCCGACACTGAGACGGAAATGGCCGGTCTGGTCAAAGCCTGTATCGAGCTGGAGCTGACCATCATCCCGCGCGGCGGCGGCACCGGCTACACCGGCGGCGCCATTCCGCTGACGTGGAAGAGCGTGGTCATCAACACCGAAAAGCTCGAAGCCATGACCGAGGTGGAGATGCGCAAGCTCCCTGGCGTGGACCGCGAAGTGGGCACCATCTGGACGGAAGCGGGCGTGGTCACCCAGCGCGTGGCCGATGCCGCCGAGCGCGCAGGCTTTGTGTTTGCCGTGGATCCCACCAGCGCCGAGGCTTCCTGCGTGGGCGGCAACATCGCCATGAACGCCGGTGGCAAAAAAGCCGTGCTCTGGGGCACGGCGCTGGACAACCTGGCCAGCTGGCGCATGGTCACGCCGCAGGCCCAGTGGCTGGAGGTCACGCGCATCGGCCACAACCTGGGCAAGATCCACGACGTGGACATGGCCAGCTTTGAGCTGAACTACTACGAGGCCGACGGCAAAACCTTCATCCGTACCGAGCGGCTGGACATTCCGGGCAAAACCTTCCGCAAAGAGGGCCTGGGCAAGGACGTGACCGACAAGTTTCTGGCGGGCCTGCCCGGCATCCAGAAAGAAGGCTGCGACGGGCTGATTACGAGCGCGCGCTGGGTGGTACACCGCATGCCCGCGCACACGCGCACCGTGTGCCTGGAGTTCTTCGGCAACGCCAAAGACGCCGTGCCCAGCATCGTCGAGATCAAGGACTTCATGTTCGCCGAGCAAAAGCGCAGTGGCGTGCTGCTGGCCGGGCTGGAGCACCTGGACGACCGCTACCTCAAAGCCGTGGGCTACACCACCAAGAGCAAAAAGCACGGCGGCCTGCCCAAGATGGTGCTGTTTGGCGACATCGCGGGTGACAACGCCGACGACGTGGCCCGCGTCACCAGCGAGGTGGTGCGCATTGCCAACTCGCGCCGTGGCGAAGGCTTTATCGCCATCAGCCCCGAGGCGCGCAAAAAGTTCTGGCTCGACCGCAAAAAGACGGCGGCCATCAGCCGCCACACCAACGCCTTCAAGATCAACGAAGACGTGGTGATCCCGCTGCCGCGCATGGCCGAATACACCGACGGCATCGAGCGCATCAACATCGAACTCTCGCTGCGCAACAAAATCAAGCTGTGCGATGAGCTGACGGCCTTTCTCACGCGCGGCAACCTGCCGCTGGGGCCGCAGGGCAGCGCCGACCTGGAGGCGCCATCGCCCGAGCTGCTGGCCGAGCGCGTGGCCCAGGCGCTGGCCGTGGTGGCCGACGCCCGCCAGCTCTGGGCGCTGTGGCTGCATGACATTGAAACGCTGTTTACCCAGTTGCAAGACCACAGCCTGCGCGCCAGCTGGAAGACGCAGATCCGCACGCCGCTGACCGACATTTTTTCGGGCGCCGCCTTTGCGCCGCTGCTGGCCGAGTGCAGCACCATCCACCAGCGCGTGCTCAAGGGCCGCGTCTGGGTGGCCCTGCACATGCACGCGGGCGACGGCAACGTCCACACCAACCTGCCCGTCAACAGCGACGACTACGACATGCTGCAAACCGCCCACGAAGCCGTGGGCCGCATCATGGTGCTGGCGCGCAGCCTGGACGGCGTGATCTCGGGCGAGCACGGCATCGGCATCACCAAGCTCGAATACCTGACCGACGAAGAGCTGCGCCCGTTTGCCCAGTACAAGCAAAAAGTAGACCCCGAAGGGCGCTTCAACAAAGGAAAATTGCTACGAAATCAGGAGCTTAAAGCGCCCGGTGGGCGGGCGCCAGAGGCCGATTTGGTGCAAAAAAACCAGCTCTATGCTGATTTGACCAACGCCTACACCCCCAGCTTTGGCCTGATGGGCCACGAGTCGCTGATCATGCAGCAAAGCGACATCGGCGCCATTGCCGATTCGGTCAAAGACTGCCTGCGCTGCGGCAAGTGCAAACCCGTGTGCAGCACGCACGTGCCGCGCGCGAATTTGCTCTACAGCCCGCGCAACAAGATTTTGGCCACCTCGCTGCTGGTGGAAGCCTTTTTGTACGAAGAGCAAACGCGCCGGGGCATCTCGATCCGCCACTGGCAAGAGTTTGAGGACGTGGCCGACCACTGCACCGTGTGCCACAAATGCCTCACGCCCTGCCCGGTGAAGATCGACTTTGGCGATGTGACCATGAACATGCGCAACCTGCTGCGCAAGATGGGCAAAAAGACCTTCCGCCCTGGCAATGCGCTGGCCATGACCATGCTCAACGCCACCAACCCCGACACCATCAAGCTGCTGCGCTCGGCCATGGTGGGCGTGGGCTTCAAGGCCCAGCGCCTGGCCGTGGATTTGTTGCGCAAAGTGGGCCGCAAGCAAACCGCCAAGCCACCGGCCACGGTGGGCACACCGCCCATCAAGGAGCAGGTGATCCACTTCATCAACAAGAAGCTGCCCGGTGGCCTGCCCAAGCAAACCGCGCGCGCGCTGCTGGACATTGAAGACCGCAACTACGTGCCCATCATCCGCAACCCGCAGGCCACCACGGCGGAGACGGAGGCGGTGTTTTACTTTCCCGGCTGCGGCTCCGAGCGGCTGTTCAGCCAGGTGGGCCTGGCCACGCAGGCCATGCTGTGGCATGCGGGCGTGCAGACCGTGCTGCCACCGGGCTATTTGTGCTGCGGCTACCCGCAGCGCGGCTCGGGCCAGTTCGACAAGGCCGAGAAGATGATCACCGACAACCGGGTGCTGTTCCACCGCGTGGCCAACACGCTCAACTACCTGGACATCAAAACCGTGGTGGTTAGCTGCGGCACCTGCTACGACCAGCTCCAGGGCTACGAGTTTGACCAGATATTCCCTGGCTGCCGCATCATCGACATCCACGAGTTTTTGCTCGAAAAAGGCATCACCCTGCCCGCAGGCCAGGGCGGCTACCTGTACCACGAACCCTGCCACAACCCCATGAAGTTGCAGGACTCGATGAAGACCGTGAAGGCGCTGGTGGGAGATCAGGTGCTGAAAAGCGACCGCTGCTGCGGCGAATCGGGCACGCTGGGCGTGACGCGCCCCGACGTATCGACGCAGGTGCGCTTTCGCAAGGAAGAGGAAATCAAAAAAGGCGAGGCACAACTGCGCGCCAGCGGTGCCGTGGCCGCACAGGCCAACGTCAAAATCCTCACTAGCTGCCCCAGCTGCCTGCAAGGGCTCAAGCGCTACGAGGACGACCTGCAAAACGGCCTGCTGGAGGCCGACTACATCGTCATCGAGATGGCCAAGCAAATCCTGGGCGAGAACTGGCTGCCCGAGTACGTGACCAAGGCCAACCAAGGCGGCATTGAGCGGGTGCTGGTGTGAACGTGGGCAGCGCTTGCCCCCTGTGCGATAGCGACGGCGGCCAGCTCATCTGGCGCGGCGAGAAGCTGCGGGTGATCCGTGCCGACGAGGCGGGCTTTCCGGCGTTTTACCGCGTGGTCTGGAATGCCCATGTGGCCGAGTTTTCTGACCTCAGCCCCGCCGACCGCGCCCACTGCATGGACGTGGTGGTGCAGGTAGAGCAGGCCCTGCGCCAGCACCTGCAGCCCACCAAAATCAACCTGGCCACGCTGGGCAACATGGTGGCGCACCTGCACTGGCACGTGATTGCGCGCTTTGACTGGGACAGCCACTTTCCGGCGCCCGTCTGGGCCGCCGCCCAGCGCCCGCGCGACGCTGCACCAGAAGACGCCCTGCGTGCGCGCCTGCCCGCGCTGGAGGCGCAGTTGCGGGCGTCTTTGGGTTGAGTGAGGGAGGCTGGGGCGCGTTCAGCGCCCTTTGCTCCCGAGCACCAGCAGCAGGCCCCCGGCCACGATGGCCGCAATGCCTGCCCAGACGGGAATATTGACCGTTTCAGTTTCTTTCACGGACAGCTCGATCGGCCCCAGTTTCATGGCCGTGGTGTCTTTGGTGTAGCTGAAGCTGCCGTATGCCAGGCCCAGCACACCGCCAATGATGAGCGCGATGGCAGCGAGTTTGATGGCGTTCAAGGTGTGGCCTCCTGTGGGTGCGCCCGGCGGCCATTGCCAGCGGCGTTGAAGCGGCCAGACGCGGTGCATTGGAACACGAGAACTGCGCCACGGCGGGCGCGGGCGCCCAGGCCGGTTTCAGCCGCCACCGGGAGCGGTTGGCTGTGCAAAGTCAGTCCACCTGCGCATGGTGGGACTGCGCCAGTGCAATAGCGGACTGAATGGCCGCACGTGCTTGCGGGCTGTTTTTCCAGCAGGTGGAGCCCAGCATCGCAGAAGCCCTTGAAACAATATCCAGGGTATTGGCCTTGCTCAAATGTGCCAACGACTCATACCCCATCTGCTCCAGGCGGGCCACTACGGTAGGGCCCACGCCTTTGACGGCCAGAAGGGATTTTCTTTCAGAGGGTGGAAATGGCATGGGTTCTCTTCAACAGGAGGAAATCAAATCCAGACCCAAAAACTGGGTGCCGGGCACAGGGTTGAATGTGACGGGCGCTGTGGGCCGAAAACCCAGTGAGGCATACATGTGTTGCGCCTGCGTGAATTCGGGCAAGACATCCAGGCAAATGCGCGAATAGCCCGCCTCCCGTGCGGCGGCAATGGTGCTTTCAACCAGCCGACGGCCCAGGCCATCGCCCCGTGCTGCGGGCTGGACATAGACCCGCTTCATTTCGCAGACGCTGGCATCCACTTTGCGCAGTGCGGCGCACCCCACCACCGCCCCATTTTTCCACGCCAGCAGCAGGCGTCCTTCCGGTGCGGCGTATTTTCCCGGCAGGGCCGCGAATTCTGACTCGTAATCCTGAAAATCGAGATTCACACTGGGGCTGGCAACATATTCCCGAAAAATGGTGATGACGCGCTCCAGGTCTTCAGGGAATATGGCAGGTTTGATGGCGTTCATGGTGTCAGCGCACTGAATGAAGAAAGTGGGTGCCAATCGGGGGGGGCACAAAAACGCCATGTTATGCCGGATGTGTGCCGCGCCCAATGCTTGCCAGAACTGCGGGGGCAATGAGCCGGTGCATGGGTTTGACAGGAAGCATATACAGGCTGCCCAGCCTGTTTTTTACGTGAACAACGGTTGTGATGGTGATGGCAACCAGTTTTCTCTCGGGCACTTCATGGCGATGGATGCTGAGAACCACGTCCAAATGCTTGTCTTTATCGCCGATGAGGGCTTCATCAAAGTGGTTTTCAAAACCGTGAAAATACCTACGCGATCACCAGTCTTATAGGACGCTGCCATTTTGTCAGGAGCCAGTTCAGATAATGCGCCCAGGTTTTTGAGCCCTGCGAGCTGGACAATGCGGTTGCGTACTGCCATGCATATGCCAATCCAGCGGGGCGTTTGCTTGGCTGCAAGAAGAAAATGGTCGAGTGCAGACAGGCTGGTGTCGGTTGAATGGATACTCCAGGAGTCATGAAAGCTGGCATCTTTCAAAAATCCGGTAATGCGACTATGGGGTGGCGCAGTAGATTCAAAGGGAGTATTTTTTTGCGGCACGGAAGATGCTTTTTGTAAGCAGATTTTGGTTGGATTGAAATGTCGGGTCAGGTGCTTGCGCCACGGAGGCGGCACAGTGCTTCCAAAATGATAGCTGTTAGCGCTTATCTTGCAAGCGCTACAGGCCAAAAAAGCTTGAAACTGACGCTGCACCCCAAGGTGAAGCCCAGCACACCGCAATGGATCCAGTTGAGCGATTGGTTAGGCCGCGTTCAGCCTGCGGATCTGGTCGATGCTTGAACCCTGATAAGAGCCAGTATGTCAGGCATGGACGTCGAGGTTAGTGCCAAGAGGGCCTTCTTTGCGTGCGCTAGGAGAGGAAGATGGGTGCGAGTTTGATTCACGCGCCGCCTCCGTTCGGCGCTGGGCCTTGTCTTGGGCCTTTTGGGCGTCTGCCTGCTGAATCGCTGTGATCTGCTGTTGGATGAGTTGGATCTGCGCCTGCAGTTGCTCTGCCCGTTTCTGCTTCGCCTTGGCATCCATTGTGGTGTCACCAGCGATATTCTTTAGCTCGTTGGTCAAGTTCTTTATCTGCTTTTGGAGCTTGGCAATCTCTGCGGCTGAACTGGAACCACTGCCAGCGCCGACACTTGCGGACGCAATGGCTGATGAATTAGTTGAAGATAGTTGCATGGTGGACTACGGTTGAGGCTGAGGCATACAGCAATGTCGGACTCTTAGCGAGTTTCTTCAGCATATCGCCAAGCATATTAGCCTGCCAGACGCGTTCAATCTCTGGCATCAGCACTTCGTCACGCTTGGCTCGGGCGCAGCGCTGGTGCGGCTCGTGCAGCAGCGCTGCATGTCGTCGATACGCCGACGGGGCGACCGACAGCACTTTGCAGACCGGCTCGTTCGACTTCTTCATTGCTCAATCCGTTCAGAGAAAAGAGCCTCCTCAAAAGCTGGGGCGATTCGCTTACCAACGCCAGATATAGAAGGCAGCGGCCAGGGAAATGAGCGCTGACAAAAATGAAATGCTTGCCCAACCCGGACGCAAGAGAAGGCTCTTTTCTGGACGCTTGGGGTTGTAGTAGATGAGCACCTTCCCTGTTTCACTCGGTCTGACCTGACTAGGCAGGATTTTTGCTGTGTTCTGGAGTATGCCTGAGGCAGACATTTTCCATATCGATATTTCTCGGCCTGCATAGGATTGACCATTCACCTCATACCTATAAAGCGCCGAAGGTACATAGTCTTGGTCTCTGGTGCCAGGGTCGGGACTTCCCAGCGGGCGAATTCCAAGGCTGAGAAGTTGACCTTCCACCTGAGGCCACCTGCGAACTCGCAGTGCATGCCACAGCGAACCTACCAGAACGATGAGCACATACAGGGTGGCCCAGAAGTGGATGCCCTGCAACTCTTTGCGGAGTGCTAAATCGAGCATGCGTTGAAGATAATCGAGCATGGCTTGCGAAGCCTAACGGACAAGATAAGCCGCCCGCAGCATGCGGGTCGGCTTGAGCGCCGGGTTAGGTTTTAAGAAAATCGCCTGTGATTCTTACTGCCTGAAGCGTCCCTGAAGGGAAATAGCTGTTATCTCGCATTTGGTAATACATCTCTTCCAGGTTATTCCGAAATGCTGCGATGAACTCAGGATCTTTTTCACCCATTGTTTTTACAAAGCAAGCGGCTAAAACAGCAATTGCTTGTGTTGATTCATTAGGAAGCGGGCTAGTCATTCAAATGTTCCGAGTAAAAGCTAACGACTGAGATAACCGGCTGCGCAGCAGTCCGAGTTAATTGACGGGTTAGAGCTGAATTTTGAAAGGACAAACAATGAAGCGGATTTACAAAAACTGGCCTGTGCACAACTTGATTGGGTACCCTCTCATGCAGATTTTTGAGTGGCTTGGAATGCCGGAAATTGCCACACGAGTGCATGACGAAACTTTGCCCGCTAACGGGCGAGGTAAGCCGACCGCAGAATGCGGGTCGGCTTGACCGAAATGTTAGAGCCAGAAGCCAAAACGGGAAACTCCCATTTGACGACGGGCACGAACCGCGAAAAAGCGCTGCGCCACCGAGGCGGCGCAGCGCTTGCAAAACGATAGCTGCTTGCGCTTGCTACGCAAGGGCTGGAGTCCAAAAAGACTGAAAAATGACAAAACGCCAGCAGGCGAAGCCCGGAAAAACGGCAAACCCAGCGCTGAACAACGCTTGAGAAATTAAATGCCGTTTGAATAAGCATGGGCGAAATAAATGGTTTTCTGTGGTGCTAACGGGCGAGGTAAGCCGACCGCAGAATGCGGGTCGGCTTGACCGGAAGGTTAGAGCCAGAAGCCAAAACGGGTAGCCATGATTTGGCGACGGGCACGAACTGCGAAAAAGCACAGCGCCACCGAGGCGGCGCAGCACTACCAAAACAATAGCTGCTTGCGCTTGCTGCACAACGGCTAGAAGCCAAAAAGACCAAAAACCAGCGTAACGCCACCAGGCGAAGCCCGGAGAAACGGCAAACCCAGCGCTGAACAACGCTTGAGAAACTGAATGCCGTTTGAAAAAGCATGGGCGAAATAAATTGGTTTTCAGTGGTGCTAACGCCTGAGATAACCGGCTGCGAAGCAGTCCGGTTGATTGACGGGTTAGATATTAAATTTTGGAGAAAGTATGGATTTTTTGATTGGGGTATTTTTGGTTGTTGCATTGTTTGCCGCAACAGTTTTCGGTACTTATCTTGGGATGCAAATGGCTATTGACCACACAAAAAGAGACGGACACTTTAAATCCTACGGAAAAAAATGGCGAGCAGTTGAGGTTTCAGAAGGAGACTAACGAACGAAAGTAAGCCGCCCGCCGAAGGCGGGTCGGCTTGACTGCACAGTTAGACCCAGACGCCAGCACGGGAAACCCAACTTGACGACGGGCGCGAACTGCGAAAAAGCACAGCGCCACGGAGGCGAGGGAATGCTTGCAAAATGATAGCTGGTGGCGCACGCTGCCCAAGCGCTGGAGGCCAAAAAGGCTTGAAACCACCGCCGCACCCAAAGGCGAAGCCCGGCACACGGCAAAACACCCAGCGGATAAACGCTTGAGAAACTAAATGCCAGTGAATAAAGCATGGGCTAAATAAAGCGGGGTTTCAGCGGGACTAACGGGCGAGGTAAGCCGACCGCAGAATGCGGGTCGGCTTGACCGAAATGTTAGAGCCAGAAGCCAAAACCGATAACTTGGATTTGACGACGGGCGCGAACTGTGAAAAAGCGCTGCGCCACCGAGGCAGCGCAGCGCTTGCAAAACACAACGCCAGCAGGCGAAGCCCAGAGAAACGACAAACCAAGCGCTGCACAGCGCTTGAGAAACTGAATGCCGTTTGAATAAACATGGGCTAAATAAATTGGTTTTCTTTGGTGCTAACGGGCGAGGTAAGCCGACCGCAGAATGCGGGTCGGCTTGACCGAAATGTTAGAGCCAGAAGCCAAAACCGATAACTTGGATTTGGCGACGGGCACGAACTGTGAAAAAGCACTGCGCCACCGAGGCGGCGCAGCACTGCAAAAACGATAGCTGCTTGCGCTTTTTCCACAAGGGCTAGAGGCCAAAAAGACTACAAACCGATGCCAATCCAACAGGCGAAGCCCAGAGAAACGGCAAACCCAGCGCTGAAAAATGCTTGAGAAATTGAATGCCGTTTGAATAAACATGGGCGAAATAAATTGGTTTTATTCGGTGCTAACGGGCGAGGTAAGCCGACCGCCGTAGGCGGGTCGGCTTGACCGGAAGGTTAGAACCAGAAGCCAAAACGGGTAGCCATGATTTGGCGACGGGCGCTAACTGCGAAAAAGCACAGCGCCACCGAGGCGGCGCAGCACTACGAAAACAATAGCTGCTTGCGCTTGCTGCGCAAGGGCTGGAGGCCAAAAATACTGGAAAATGACGCACAGCCAGCAGGCGAAGCCCAGAGAAACGGCAAACCCAGCGCTGAACAACGCTTGAGAAGCTGAATGCCGTTTGAATAAACATGGGATTGAATAAATCGGTTTTTCAGTGGTGCTAACTAGAATTAGACGACAGCCATCGTAAGCGGACTGGTCTCCCAAAACAAGATGTATCTATCAGTACATAGGGATAGCACCGAGATGATGCCGTTTAGGCAAACCTAAAATTTTGCGGATGACCTTGTTTTTCGATCGTGCTGCCCCCGTCGCATCTGCCGTACCAGGGGCTGCCCCAGCGCCCAAGCTGTTGGATCGTATGCGCGACCATTTGCGGACACGCCATTACAGCATTCGCACCGAGACGGCTTATGTCGATTGGGTGCGGCGCTTTATCCTCTTTCACGGCAAGCGGCATCCGCAAGAGATGGGCGCGGCGGAGGTAGAGGCTTTTCTGACACATTTGGCGGTTCAACGGCAAGTTTCTGCATCGACCCAGAATCAGGCCAAGGCCGCGATTTTGTATTTGTACAAACAGGTGTTGGGCGTGGATTTGCCTTGGCTGGACGATGTGGTGCAGGCAAGAACGCCTAAGCGTTTACCTGTAGTGCTGACTGCTACCGAGGTGCGCGCTTTACTGCTGCATATGCAAGGCACGTCCGGGCTGATTGCGCAATTACTGTACGGCACGGGTATGCGTTTGCTGGAGGCGCTGCGTTTGCGCGTCAAGGATGTGGAGTTTGCCCGGCGCGAAATTGTGATTCGCGAAGGCAAGGGCAATAAAGACCGCATTACCGTGCTGCCCGAAAATCTGCTGCTGCCATTGCAGGCGCAGTTGCAGAAAGCGCGCGTGCTGCATGAAAAAGACCTGGAGGCCGGCTTTGGCCGCGTGTATTTGCCGCACGCGCTCGCCGTGAAGTACGCCAATGCGGATCGCAGCTGGGCTTGGCAATGGGTGTTTCCGTCGCCGGTACGATCCGTTGATCCGCGCCCCGACGCTGTGACGGGCGCTTTGCTGGAGCGGCGCCACCATGTGTACCCCGAGTCTGTACAGCGCGCGGTGCGCGAGGCGGCCAAGCTGGCGCAGATAGCCAAGCCAGTGAGTCCGCATGTGTTGCGCCATTCATTCGCCACGCATTTGCTGCAAGCGGGCTACGACATTCGCACGGTGCAGGAGCTGCTGGGCCATGCCGATGTGGGCACCACCATGATTTACACGCATGTGCTCAACAAGGGTGGGCGTGGCGTGCTCAGCCCGCTCGATGCGCTGTAGCCCTTGGCCCGGCAAGGCCGCAGCACACTGGCTGCATCCTCTGCCGTGCGGCGGGTGGGACAATCACTCCCTGTTTTGACCCTCTTTTTTTCTCACAGGTACATCCCCATGGCAGGTCTGAAAGCGGGGGCGCCTGCGCCCCAGTCCATCACGGTGCATGAAAAGTCGCGCGTGCTGGAGGTTGTGTTTTCCGATGGTGCGGCGTTTCGCATTCCGTTCGAGCTGATGCGCGTGTATTCGCCGTCCGCCGAGGTGCAGGGCCACGGCCCGGGCCAGGAGGTGCTGCAAACCGGCAAGCGCGATGTCACGCTGGTGGACTTGGCCCCGGTGGGTAACTACGCCGTGCAGCCCACGTTTTCCGATGGGCACGACAGCGGCATTTTTTCGTGGGATTACCTCTACGAGCTGGGCCAGCGCGGCGATGCGCTGTGGCAAGACTATGTGCAGCGCCTGCAAGCGGCGGGCGTGGACCGCGATGCGCCCATGGTGCCCAAGGGCGCGGGCCACGGTGGCCACGGCTGTGCCAGCCACTGAGGCGGCGGCGTTGCCAATTGCTACAAAATGCGTAGCTGCTAGCGCACGTCCTGCTTGCCTTGCAGGCCGATTTGGCCTAAAAACAAAACCCCGGCGCCGATTCCCCGCACCCTGCGGGGTTGTCGCCACACCAGATAGCATCGTTTTTTATGAGCACCACCCATTTCGGATTCCAGTCGGTTGACGAGCAAGACAAGGCGCGGCGCGTGCGCGGCGTGTTCGATTCCGTGGCCACCAAGTACGACGTCATGAACGATCTGATGTCGGCGGGCCTGCACCGCGCCTGGAAGGCCTACACCGTGATGGTGGCCAATCTGCGCGAGGGTCACCAGGTGCTGGACATTGCCGGTGGCACGGGCGATTTGTCGCTGGCGTTTGCCAAGAAAGTGGGCGCCACCGGGCGCGTGGTGCACACCGATATCAACGAAGCCATGCTGCGCGTGGGCCGCAACCGCCTGCTGGATGCGGGCGTGGCCCTGCCCACGTTGGTGTGCGATGCCGAGCACCTGCCCTTCCCGGATGCGCACTTCGATGTAGTCAGTGTGGCCTTTGGCCTGCGCAACATGACGCACAAGGACGACGCCCTGGCTGAGATGTGCCGCGTGCTCAAGCCCGGCGGCAAGCTGCTGGTGCTGGAGTTTTCTCGGGTGGCCAAGCCGCTGGCCAAGGCCTACGACTGGTATTCGTTCAATGTGCTGCCGCGCCTGGGCAGCCTCATTGCGGGCGATGCCGACAGCTACCGCTATCTGGCCGAATCGATCCGCATGCACCCGGGCCAGGAAGAGCTGAAGGCGCTGATGCGCCAGGCCGGTTTTGGCCATGTTGATTACCACAACATGACGGGCGGCGTGGTCGCCCTGCATGTGGGCATCAAGTGCTGAACTGCCGATGCATCCTGTTTGTTATTGCAATCTGAAGGAGATGAAAGACATGAAGAAACTCTGGCCCGCCTTGCTGGTGGCGATCCTGATGGTGGTTCACCCCGAGGCCGACGCGCGGCGCATGGGTGGCGGCAAGTCCGTGGGCCAGCAGTCCAGCAACGTCACACAGCGCAATGCTGCCCCGCCCGCCAATACGCCGGGTGCCCCGGCCCAAACTGCCAACAGCAGCACAGCAGCACAGCGGCCAAGCCGGCTGCCGCGCCCGCAGCGGCGCCTGCTGCTGCGCCCAAGAAGCCATGGGGCGCCATGCTGGGCGGTCTGGCGGCGGGCCTGGGGCTGGCGTGGCTGGCCCATTCGCTGGGCTTTGGTGAAGCCTTTGGCAATTTCCTGATGATGGCGCTGCTGGCGGTGGCCGTGTTTGCCGTGGTTATGCTGGTGCTGCGCATGCGCAAGGGCAGCAACACGGCTGCGGCCAGCGCCTCGCCGTTTGCCTTCCAGGGCGCGGGTGCGGGCGGCGGCTCGGCATCGCCAGAGACGGCCACGGTGCCGCGCGACTACAGCCCCGACAAGGTGGGCAACGATGCGTCGGCGCGCCCCTGGGAGCGCTCCAGCATGGCCTTTGACACGGCGCGTCCGGCGCAAGAGGGTTCGCGCATTGGTTCGGCGCTGGCGGGTTCGGGCGGGCAAAACTGGGGCATCCCCGACGGCTTTGACGTGGCCGCTTTTGTCCAGGCTGCCAAGCGCAACTTCACCACCTTGCAGGCCGCCTGGGACCGCTCGGACGTGGCCACGCTGCGTTCCATGATGACCGACAGCATGCTCGATGAAATCCGCGCCCAGCTGGCCGAGCGCGAAACCCACCGTGGCGACCATCCCAACCAGACCGATGTGGTCATGCTTGAAGCCCAGCTGCTGGGCATCGAAGACCTGGGCGAGGCCTATATGGCCAGCGTCGAGTTCTCCGGCATGATCCGTGAAGAGCCTTCGGCAGGCCCCAGCCCGTTCCGCGAGGTCTGGAACATGACCAAGCCCAAGCACGGCAGCAGCGGCTGGCTGGTAGCGGGTGTGCAAGCCTTGCAGTAATCCAGCCCTGTGCGCTGGGCGCACGGTTCAGTGAATAATCGGGGACTATGGCAACACAGTCCCCTTTTTCTTTTCTTGGCGGCGTGTTCGCGCGCATCGTCCCCGGGCTTGTCCCGCCACCGTGGCTGGTACAAGAGGTGCAGCACCGAACCGTGCTCTTGCTCAACCACGTGTTGCAGCAAGAGAGCGCGGCCACCGAGCGCCTGGCGCGCCAGCGTGGGCGCATGGTGCATGTGCAGTGGCGGCACTTTTATATGTCTTTGCAGGTAACGCCCGCGGGGCTGTTTGACATTGCCCCCTACGGCGCCACACCCGATCTGCGCCTGGAAATCACCCAGGAGTCCCCCCTCGATCTGGCCCAGGTGGTGCTGCGCGGCGACCGCCCCGCCGTGCGCATCGACGGCGATGTGCAGTTTGCGGGCGACATCCAGTGGCTGGCCGACAACATCCGCTGGGACCTGGAAGACGATCTGGCGCGGGTGCTGGGCGATGTGCCCGCCCGGGTGCTGGCCGAGGGCGCACGCTGGTCGGCGCAGGCGCTGCGCCAGTTTGTGGGCAGCCGTGCCAACGCTGCGGCAGCGGCGTCCGCTGCGGCACCGTCGTGGTCTGAAGACCGGACGATTCCGTGAGGGGCTTTTTCCGTGGCGCCACCATCGTCTGGGTGGCGTTGCGCTACGGCCTCGATGGCCTGGTGCTGAGCAGCTTTCAAAAGCCCTGGATTCACCTGCTGGCGCGCGTGGTGTCCGTGGGCCGCAACCTGGACGCGCCGCGCGGCCAGCGCCTGCGCGAGGCGCTGGAGCGGCTGGGGCCGATCTTTGTCAAGTTTGGCCAGGTGCTGTCCACCCGGCGCGACCTGATGCCGCCCGACATTGCCAACGAGCTGGCGCTGCTGCAAGACCGCGTGCCACCGTTTGATGTAGAGGTGGCCATTGCCACCATCGAGCGCGCCTTTGGCCGCCCGGTGGGTGAGGTGTTCGAGTCCTTCGAGCGCGTGCCGGTGGCCAGCGCCTCCATCGCGCAGGTGCACTTTGCCACCTTGCGCGATCGCCAGGGCGCGCTCCATGAAGTGGCGGTGAAAGTGCTGCGCCCGGGCATGCTGCCGGTGATCGACAAAGACTTGAGCCTCATGCGCATGATGGCGGGCTGGGTGGAAGGGCTGTCTGCCGATGGCAAGCGCCTGAAACCGCGCGAGGTGGTGGCCGAGTTTGACAACTACCTGCACGACGAACTGGATTTGGTGCGCGAAGCCTCCAACGCCGCTCAGCTGCGGCGCAACATGGAAGGGCTGGACCTGGTGGAAATCCCGGCCATCTTCTGGGACTTTTGCCACCCTGAAGTGATGGTGATGCAGCGCATGAACGGCGTGCCCATCAGCCAGGTCGAGCGCCTGCGCGATGCGGGGGTGGACATCCCCAAACTGGCGCGCGACGGGGTGACGATTTTCTTCACCCAGGTGTTTCGCGATGGTTTTTTTCATGCCGACATGCACCCCGGCAACATCCAGGTCAGCCTGGCGCCCGAGACGCTGGGGCGCTACATCCTGCTGGACTTCGGCATCGTCGGCACCCTGACCGAGTTCGATAAAGAGTACCTGGCGCAGAACTTCACGGCCTTCTTCCGGCGCGATTACAAGCGCGTGGCCGAGCTGCACATCGAAAGCGGCTGGGTGCCGCCCGAGACGCGGGTGAACGATCTGGAAGCGGCCATCCGCACGGTGTGCGAGCCTTACTTTGACCGCCCGCTGAAAGAGATTTCGCTGGGCATGGTGCTGATGCGGTTGTTCCAGACCTCGCGGCGCTTTCAGGTTGAAATCCAGCCGCAGCTGGTGCTGTTGCAAAAGACGTTGCTCAACATTGAGGGGCTGGGCCGCCAGCTCGATCCCGATCTGGACTTGTGGAGCACGGCCAAGCCGTTTCTGGAGAAGTGGATGCTCGACCAGATGGGGCCGCAGCGCCTGTGGCACGAGCTGCGCGCCCAGGCGCCGCACTACGCCAAGCTGCTGCCCGCCCTGCCGCGCCTGTTGCACAGCCAGTTGCACCAGCGCCCCGGCGGCAACACGCAACAGCGTGAGCTGCTGGAGCTGTTGAGGGAGCAAAAACGCACCAACCGCCTGTTGCAGGCGCTGGTCTATGGCGGGCTGGGTTTTGTCCTCGGCCTGCTGGCCATGCAGCTGATCGTGCGCGTCCACGTGCTGTAAGTCGCTGTGCCGACCGCGCAGGGCGGGCGCGGCCATCTTGCGCAGATAATGCGCGGCGATTTGACTTCAACCCCCCTGAATTGCGGAGCGGCACATGCTGGTGACCTTCATCGTTTTGTACCTGCTGGTGTCGATTGGCATCGGCCTGTTTGCGGCCACCCGTGTCCACAACACGGCCGATTACGCGGTGGCCGGGCGCAGCCTGCCGCTGGCCGTGGTGATTGCCACCACGTTTGCGACCTGGTTTGGCTCGGAGACGGTGCTGGGCGTGTCGGCGCGCTTTGTCGATGGCGGCCTGGGCGCGGTGGTGGAGGACCCGTTTGGCGCCTCCATGTGCCTGGTGCTGGTGGGCCTGTTTTTTGCCTACAAGCTGTACCAGAAAAACCTCATCACCCTGGGTGACTACTACCGCCAGCGCTATGGCCGCTCGGTGGAGGTGCTGTGCTCGCTCATCATCATCTTCAGCTACCTGGGCTGGGTGGCGGCGCAGATCACGGCGCTGGGCTTGGTGTTCAACCTGCTCACGCAGGGCGCGCTGTCCATCACGGCGGGCATGGTGCTGGGCACGGCGGTGGTGCTGATCTACACCTTGTACGGCGGCATGTGGTCGGTGGCACTGACCGATTTTGTGCAGATGATCGTGATTGCCGTGGGGCTGATCGCCATTGCCTGGTTTGCCGCTGACCTGGCCGGTGGCGCGGGCAAGGTGGTGGAGTTTGCCGCGCGCGAGGGCAAGTTCAACTTCTTTCCGCAGCAGGCGGGCTTCAAGGAGTGGACGTTCTTTTTTGCCGCCGCCATCACCATGATGCTGGGCTCGATTCCGCAGCAGGACGTGTTCCAGCGCGTCATGTCGTCCAACAGTGCCGAGACGGCGCGCATCGGGCCGGTGATTGGCGGGGTGCTCTACCTGCTGTTTGCTTTCATTCCCATGTTTGTGGTCACTTCGGCGGTGCTGATCATGCCCGAGACGGCGCAGGCGCTGCTCAAGGACGACCCGCAGAAAGTGCTGCCCACGCTGGTCATGGAGCGCATGCCGCTGGCACTGCAAATCGCTTTCTTTGGCGCTTTGCTTTCGGCCATCATGTCCACGGCGTCGGCCACGCTGCTGGCGCCATCCACCACGTTTGTCGAGAACATCTTGCGCAACCTGCGCCCGGGCATGAGCGATGCGCTCACCCTCAAAGCCATGCGTGGGGATTGCTAAATAGGTATCTCAATAGCCTGATTCCACAGGCGTTCGCTGACAAGCGCGCCCGTCTGGGGCTGTAGTTGGGCCCCAAACTTGCGC
>NZ_SLXH01000033.1 GCF_004341365.1 Simplicispira metamorpha
CGCCGCAGGACTGAGCTTTCTCATGTCGGTCAGTTTCATCAAGACAACATCCGGGTAATCAGAAATATTTCAAGTCGTTTTGTTTCTAATTAATATCCAGAAAGCGCTACTAGCTATCAAAAAAATAGCAACAACCCGCACGAAGCCCACTGGCTGGCGCTGGAAACCGCCCACGCCCGCAGCCTGCTGGGCGTGCAGCCGCGCTGGCCGCTGGCCACTGCCGTAGCGCGCACTATGGCCTGGTACCGCGCGCAGCACGCGGGGACCGACGCGCTGGCGCTGTGCCACGCCGACATCGACGCCTACACCGCCAGCACCTTGGCAGCAGCGGCGCAGCCATGAGCCGCTTTGCCGTTGCATCCACCCCGCTGGCCGGATTGGTCAGCATCCAGCGCCAGCCGCTGGGCGACGAGCGCGGCTTTCTGGCGCGGCTGTTTTGCGCCGAGGAACTGGCCGCTGCGGGCTGGCACGGCCCGGTGGCGCAAATCAACCATACCCACACCGCCCAGCGCGGTACGGTGCGTGGCCTGCACTACCAGCGCCCGCCCGCGCCCGAGGCCAAACTGGTCAGCTGCCTGCGCGGCGCCGTCTGGGATGTGGCCGTGGACTTGCGTGCCGACTCGCCCACTTTTCTGCAGTGGCACGCGCAGGAGCTGTCGGCACGCAACCACACCGCGTTGCTGATCCCGCCCGGTTTTGCGCACGGTTTTCAGGTGCTGGAAGACGGCGCCGAACTGCTGTACCTGCACTCTGCCCCGTACACCCCGGCCTGCGAAGGCGCGCTCAACGTGCATGACCCGCGCCTGGCCATTGCCTGGCCGCTGCCGGTGCAGGGCCTGTCGGTGCGCGACGCGGCCCACCCGTGGATCGATGCGCCATTTGAAGGAATCCGTCTGTGAACCCCAGCCCCGTGGTGCCTTTGGCATCCCCCCCATTGCGTGCCCCTATGCACTGCCGCCACTGCGCCGCCCCGGTCACGCGGGTCATGGCCGACCTGGGCACGGCGCCGCCGTCCAACGCTTACCTCAGCGCCGCTGCGCTACAGCTGCCCGAACGCTGGTACCCCCTGCGCGTGCTGGTGTGCGAGCACTGCTGGCTGGTGCAAACCGAAGACTTCGCCCAGGCGCACGACCTGTTTGATGCCGATTACGCCTACTTCAGCTCTTTTTCCAGCAGCTGGCTGGCGCACGCACAGGCGTATGTTGAAGCCATGGTGCAGCGCTTTGGCTTGGGCGCGCACAGCCAGGTGGTCGAGATCGCCGCCAACGACGGCTATCTGCTGCAATACGTGGCCCAGCGCGGTATCCCGTGCCTGGGCATAGAGCCCACCGCCAGCACCGCCGCCGCCGCCCGTGCCAAGGGCATCCCGGTGGTCGAGCGCTTTTTTGGCGTGGCGCTGGCGCAGGAGCTGGTGGCCCAAGGCCGCAGCGCCGACCTGATCGCTGCCAACAACGTGCTGGCCCATGTGCCCGACATCAACGACTTCGTCGCTGGCTTCGCCACCTTGCTACAGCCCACCGGCGTGGCCACGTTCGAGTTTCCGCACCTGCTGCCGCTGGTGCAGCAGTGCCAGTTCGACACCCTGTACCACGAGCATTTCTCGTACCTGTCTTTGACGGCGGTGCAGCGCATCTTTGCCGCCAACGGCCTGGCGGTGTTTGACGTTCAAGAGCTGCCCACGCACGGCGGCAGCCTGCGCGTGTTCGCCCAGCGCAGCGACGCTAGCACGCCACGACCCACCGAGCCCGCTGTGGCCGCCCTGCTGGCCCGGGAGGTGCAGGCCGGCGTGTGCAGCGCCGATTTTTATAGCGATTTTCAGCGCCAGGCCTTGCGCATCAAGCGCGAGCTGCTCTCATTTTTGATAGATGCACAAGCCCGGGGGCGCAAGGTGGCGGCCTACGGCGCGGCCGCCAAGGGCAACACCCTGCTCAACTTTGCCGGGGTGCGTCCCGATTTGCTGACCTACGTGGTGGACAAAAACCCGGCCAAGCAAGGCAAATTTTTGCCCGGCAGCCGCATCCCCATCGTCGATGAAGCCCACCTGCGCGCCGACCGCCCCGATGTCGTGCTCATCCTGCCCTGGAACCTGAAGGACGAGGTGACAACGCAACTGGCGTATGTGCGGGAGTGGGGTGGGGAGTTTGTCACCGCCGTGCCACATTTACAGGTGCTTGCATGATCGAGATACATCCCAGTGCGCGCGTTTCTGCGTTGGCAGACATAGAAGACTCGGTGCGCGGCACGCGCATTGTTGTGGGAGCACATTCGATCATCGACAGCTTCGTCAAGATCAAGCCTGCTGGCGGACATGGCGACTTGCTGATAGGCGACCATGTGGTCATTAATGCGGGCTGCGTGCTCTACACCGGCCATGGCATCCGCATCGGCAACCATGTGGCCATCGCTGCCAACTGCACCTTTGCGCCCGTGAACCATGCCTACCGAGAGAAAGACAAGCTGATTCGTGAGCAGGGTTTTCTGCCCAGTAAGGGTGGCATTGTCGTGGAGGACGATGTCTGGATTGGCGCCAACTGCATTCTTCTGGATGGTGCCGTGCTGCGCCAAGGCTGCGTCGTGGCAGCTGGCTCGGTGGTGCGTGGTGAGTTGGCTCCGTATACCGTGTATGCGGGCTCTCCCTTGGTGCAGGTGGGAGAGCGGGTGTGAGTCAATTCACCGTGCTGGGGGCTTCGGGCTATATCGGCAGTCGGTTGGTGGAGCGCTTGCGTGCAGACGGGCACACGGTGTGGGCGCCTGCGCGTGGAGATGGGCGTGTGCTGAGCGCACCGCTGGGCCATGTGCTGTATTGCATTGGTCTGACCGGAGATTTTCGTGCGCGTCCGTTTGACACGACGGATGCGCATGTCACCTTTCTGGCGCAGGTCTTGCAGCGTGCGCAGTTTGATTCGCTGCTTTATTTGTCGTCCACCCGCGTCTATCAGGGGGCTGTACGCACCGATGAAGGCGCGCCGTTGACCGTGCAGCCCGGTGATCCCTCGTACCTCTACAACTTGACCAAACTCACGGGAGAGTCGCTGTGCCATGCCAGTGGCCGCTCTCATGTGCGTGTGGCCCGGCTATCCAACGTGGTGGGACCTGGCATGGACGCTGCCTCGGGCAATCTGGTGGCCGACCTGTTGCACCAAGCACGCAATGGCCACGTTGTGCTGCGCAGCAGCTTGCAGTCTGCCAAGGACTACATCCATATTGATGACGTGGCGCAGGTGCTGCCGCGTATCGCACTTGCCGGGCGCGCTGTCACCTACAACGTAGCCAGTGGCTTTCAGACTACCCATGCGCAATGGCTGGATTGGCTGGTTGCCTGTACAGGCTGTGTCGTTACCGTCCAGCCTGAGGCACCTTGGCATGGTTTTCCGCCCATCAACACAGAGCGATTGCGATCTGAGTTCGGCCTGACCCCCCGTGACTGGTTCGCGACATTGCTTGAACCAGCCCATCCATAGATTCCATGCGCCTGCGTTATGGGTAGCCCCGTGGCAGTCCTCCAGTAACTTCACCAAAAAGGCTTATGAACCCCGTCGAACAATTTTCCCGAGAGCGCCAGGAGCGTGTGCAGTCCTACGGGGCTGACAACACTTTCAACGCCCTCTCACGCGACTGGCTACAGCAATCCATGCAGCGCCAGTATGTTTACAACTTTGATTGGCTGGGCCGTCCCATCATCCAGTATCCGCAGGACATGTGGGCCATGCAGGAGCTGGTGTGGCGCGTACGCCCTGATCTCATCATCGAAACCGGCATTGCCCATGGCGGCTCCCTGGTGCTTAGCGCCTCGCTCCTGGCGATGTTGGACATGTGCGACGCCATTGAGGCTGGCACCACACTGGATCCGCGCCAGTCGCAGCGCAAGGTGTTGGGCATCGACATCGATATCCGTGCGCACAACCGCGCCGCCATTGAGGCCCATCCCATGGCCAGCCGCATTGCCATGATCCAGGGCTCTGCTGTTGCGCCCGAGGTGGTGGAGCAGGTGCATGCCTTTGCCAAGGGCTATCAGCGTGTCATGGTGTGCCTGGACTCCATGCATACCCACGACCATGTGCTGGCGGAGCTGGAGGCCTATGCGCCTTTGGTGACGTCCGGGAGCTATTGCGTGGTGTTCGATACCTTCGTCGAGGATATGCCGCCGAAATTCTTTGCCGACCGCCCCTGGGACGTAGGCAACAACCCCAAGACGGCCGTGCGCCAGTGGTTGGCCGGGCATGCTGAGTTCGAGGTGGATCAGGCAATGCAACAACGTTTGCAGGTCACGGTGGCTCCGGATGGCTTTTTGCGCCGCCGTGTCGATGGATGCAGTCAAGGAGAGTGATCATGAAGGATGTGGAGTTCTTTGAGGAGCATGGCTACATCGTGCTGCGCGATTTTTGGCCGAGCGGTGAGTTGGACGCTTTGCAGGCACAGCTGGACGAGCTGGGCAAACTGGTGGTGGGGCCAGGCTTCAGCAGCACGGCCCAGGCAGCCGCTTACGCAATGACCGCCGAGCAGCAGTCTTTGTTGTATGACCGGCTCAAGTACCTTCCTGCGCTATCGTGCATGTCAGGCAGCGAGGCCATACGCAGCATGTGCCGACGGCTGGGATTGCAGCATCCATCGCTGATGGGTTGCTGCAATATGCGCTTGGATAAACCCCAAGATTCCAAGCATCTCTTTGCATGGCATCAGGACTCTGTGTATCTGCTTGGTTCTGTCAATGCGGTGACCGTGTGGGTTCCGCTGCACGACGTCAACCTTTATCGCGGCACGATACAGGTCATTGCCGGGAGCCATCGGCGTGGACTGGCGCCGTTCAAACGCATCAGCGACAAGGTCATTGCGCCCTATGTGCCCATGCTCCAACGTGACATCTCCCTGGCCGATGAGGTCACCGAGGCGCCTGTCACCATCGAAGCCCAGCGCGGTGATCTTGTGGTGTTCAAGCAGATGTTGCTGCATCGCAGCACGCCCAACAACAGCGATCAAATACGCTGGACGGCACAGTTGCGCATCACCGACCTGGCCGACCCGGAACATCGGCGGCAGCGGTTTCCCACTGGGGATAAAACCAATATTTTCTATGTCGACTATCCCGGGCACGATAGCGCCGCCCGCAGGACGCAGGAACAACACGGAGCCAGCATCGCATGACACAGACGAACGATCCATCACGCTACCGCCAGGCTGGGCGCAGCACTTCGGGTGAAGTGGGCTATCGCGGTGCGCTGGAGACCCTTTTTGCCAACGCACGTGGTAGCCACGTCGAGAAGCTCGAAAACTTTGCCTGCTATGTGCCTCGGCAGTCGATGGCCCGTTTTCTGTGCCTGAGCGAGATATTCAAGATGGCTCTACACGTTCAGGGCGATGTGATGGAGTGTGGGGTCAACTGGGGTGGGGGGCTCATGACCTTTGCGCAGCTGAGCGCTATCTGGGAACCTGTGAACCTACAGCGCCGCATTGTCGGCTTTGACACGTTCAGTGGCTTTGAGTCTGTCTCGCCCGAGGATGAGCATGCCGTGATCCAGACTGCCGAGCGTCGCGCCGGTGGATATAAGGCCGACAGTCTGGAAGACCTGCGCGAAACAGTGGCACTTTTCGATGCGAATCGTTTTGTGGGGCACATCCAGAAGGTAGAACTGGTGGCTGGTGATGTCGCGAAAACGGTGCCTGCCTACCTCGAGCGTGAACCGCAGACGGTCGTGTCTTTGTTGCACCTGGATCTGGATCTCTATGAGCCCACCAAGGTTTGCATTGAACACTTTGTGCCGCGTATGCCCAAGGGGGCTGTGATCATTTTCGACGAACTGAACAACCGCACCTGGCCTGGTGAAACCAAAGCCGTGATGGATGCGCTGGGGTTGCCGCGCTTGCGCATTCAGCGCTTTACCTACGAGCCACATGTCAGCTATGCCGTGTTGGAGTAGGGCATACGTTCGCACTGCCATCGGTTGTGCATCGGGGATTGGGATGCTGAAATTAAAGTAAAAACCGACTCTAAGCCAATGCTGCAAAGCGCAAGCAGCTATCAAATTTGAGTATTTAGTACATGAAAAAAGCCAGCGCACCTGGGGTGCGCTGGCTTGATCTGGTGCAGTGCTGCTTACTTCAACAGCGACAGCACGCCCTGCGGAATCTGGTTGGCCTGGGCCACCATGGCAGTGCCAGCCTGTTGCAGGATCTGGGTGCGCGAGAGGTTGGCCGTTTCCATCGCAAAGTCAGCATCCAGAATGCGCGAGCGCGAGGCGGACAGGTTCTCGGAGGTGATGTTCAGGCTGGCAATGCTGGTTTCAAAGCGCGATTGCAACGCACCAAGGTTGGCGCGCTCACCGCTGATGAAAGCCAACGCCGAATCGACAGTTTTCAGTGCCTGGGTGGCATTCTCAAAGGTAGTGACATCCAGATCGGCCACTTTTTGCAGGGTCGAGCCGCCGTTGCTGAAGGGGTTGCCCGGGACGTCAGAAGTGACAGTGAACGACTTGTCCGAGTCCAGTGTGATGTAACCGCTGGAGGTAGCGTATTGCTCTGCATTGGAGGCCAAATTGACAGCGCCACCGGAGGCAGTGCCGTCAGCCTGCAATTTGGTCACGCTGACATTGCCTGCATTGTTCGGCGTAGCTGGTTTGCCCACGGTAATGTCGTTGCCAGACGCATTGGTCAGGATGACCCTGTCGCCCTTCTCGTTGAGCGACGCCGTGATGCCTGTTTTAGCCGATTGATCGTTGATGGCCGCGACCGCTGCCGAAAGGCGATCAGCCCCCGTGCTGGAGGTGAGCGTGAAAGCGATGTTCTGCAGCGAGCTGTTGTCAGCCTGGAGCGCCAGGGTGTATGAACCAGTTTGGGTGCCGATATCCAATTCGACCTGGGTGCGTGCAGTGGCGGTGACGCCAGTGTCTGCCTTGACCATATTGATCTGGCTGGCAATGCCTTTGGCGGAGGCCGAGGCGCCGCTCACCACCGCTACAGTGGCCGAGCCCAATGGACCATTGACCGTGATGTTGTTGCTTGCAATGCCATTAGGGAATGGACTCGCCGTGGCTGCTGCTGAAACAGCCGCTGGCCCCGAGGCATTGGAAGACAGATTCTGGTTGTTGCCATACACCGTGGTGCGCAGGTTGGCAGTGGATGCCACGATGGTCTGGTTGGCGTTGGCGCCCACTTGAAATTGCGAGGTGCCAAAAGTGCCATCCAGCAGCTTTTGACCGTTGAATTCGGTGGTTTGCGCGATACGATCCAGTTCAGCCACCAGCTGGCCGACTTCTTTTTGCAGGGCTTGGCGGTCGCCAGCGCTGTTGGTGGCGTTGGCAGCTTGCACAGCCAGTTCACGCACACGCTGCAAGATATTGCCAGCGGAACTCAGCGCACCTTCGGCCACTTGCGCCAGCGAGATGCCGTCGTTGGCATTGCGTGCAGCCTGGTTCAGGCCGCGGATCTGGCTGGTGAAGCGCTCCGAGATGGCCAAGCCAGCGGCATCGTCTTTGGCGCTGTTGATGCGCAGGCCCGACGACAGGCGGTTGATGGAGGTGTTCAGCGATGCCTGGCTCATCCCCAGGTTGCGCTGGGCGGTCAGCGATGCGATGTTGGTATTGATAGTTGAGGCCATTGCGGAAACTCCTGCGGGATGAAAACAAACACTGCCGGCTCAAACGTCCTCGCTCCGGCGACTCTGTGGTAACGATGGAGGTGATTGTGGAGATCGGTGCTTTGGGCGTTGGGCCGATAAAGCAAAGAAAAACCTGCCAATCTTGGTGTTTGCGCCCTAAAGTTTTCTGAGGCTTGTCCGAAATCATGGATAGCGGAACCAAGATGCCTCGGTGCATCAGGAACCCGGGCCCAAACCACGTAATATCTGGGCCTTGTTGGCGGCAACGCCATTTATGAGTCAGTTCTTTTCAGGAGATTTGCAATGGCATCCACCATCAATACCAACGTCGCAACCCTTACCGCACAGCGCAACCTGAGCACCAGCCAAGCGTCGCTGAACACCGCCATCAACCGCCTGTCGTCTGGCCTGCGCATCAACAGCGCCAAAGACGATGCCGCTGGCTTGGCTATTTCCGAGCGCTTCACGGGCCAGATCCGTGGTTTGAACCAGGCTGTGCGCAATGCTGGCGACGGTATCTCGCTGGCGCAAACGGCTGAAGGCGCACTGAAGGCTTCGGGCGACATCCTGCAACGTGTGCGTGAACTGGCTGTGCAATCGGCCAACGCTTCCAACAGTGCTGGCGACCGCCAAGCCCTGCAAAAGGAAGTGGGCCAGCTGGTGGCTGAACTGGATCGCATCTCGCAAACCACCGAATTCAACGGCGCCAAGCTGCTGGATGGCAGCTTTGGTACGCAGCAGTTCCAAGTGGGCGCCAACGCCAACCAGACCATCGTTGCAGCTACAGCCAATATGCGTACCAGCGTGTACGGCAACAACCAGAACGTTTCGTCTGCTGGTGCTGGCGTGTCTGCACAAGCATCGGCAACAGGCGCTTCTTCCGCCACGAACGGTGTGGGTGCTGGTGCTGTGACAATCAACGGCGCTTTGGGTACTTCCTCCATGTCGGTGGCGGCCAACGATTCGGCAAAAACCATTGCCGCTAATATCAACAGTATCAAGGCCGATACTGGTGTTACGGCAACGGCCCGTACGGAAGTCAAGCTGGCGATTGGCGCTACAGGCGGTTCTTTCTCGATGACTCTCAAGAGCGAGAACAGCACTGCGGAAACGGTGTCCTTCAACTTGGCCGCTGGTAGCGCTGCCGACCGTTTGTCCGTGGCTGTCACTGCCATCAACGACAAGTCGGCCAAGACCGGTGTCACGGCTTCGCTCAGCGAGAAGGGTGACTACATCATTCTGACCAACACTTCGGGCACCGACATTTCGGTTGGCACCGCAGCGAATATTGCTAACGCCGATACCTTGGCGATCACCAAGTTGCAGGCCGATGGTACGGCTGTGACTGGCACTACGACTTTGGGTGCAGCAACTACAGCTACTGGCATCAGCAGCACGGTCAGCGGTTACATCACGCTGGATTCTGACAAATCGTTCTCGGTGAACTCGGCCAGTACCGCGCTGACATCGGGTGGCTCTAACCTGCAAAAAGTGGCTGACCTGGACATCACCAGCTTCAAGGATGCGACGCAAGCGCTCAAGACAGTGGACTCTGCGTTGGCCTATATCAGTGGCGAGCGCGCCAACCTCGGTGCCTTGCAATCGCGCTTTGAAACTGCGATTTCCAACCTGCAAGTGACTTCGGAAAACCTGTCGGCCTCGCGCTCGCGCATTCTGGATGCTGACTTTGCGCAAGAAACCGCCAACCTGTCGCGTTCGCAGATCCTGCAACAGGCTGGTACTGCCATGGTGGCCCAGGCCAACCAGCTGCCACAGGGCGTGTTGGCTCTGCTGCGTTAATACGTGGCGCTGCTGAGCAGCAAGTCCGAGGTGGTGGCATGCAGGTGCCACCACCTTTTTGTTTTTTCAGAGGCCGGACGATTCGGGTATGGAAGTGCTACCAAGACCATAGCGCACGAATTGGCAGGCTTAGTGGTGCATTTACCGTGGTTCAAAAGACACGGTCCGCGCCATAATTTGCATTGCATTTGTTCAGGAGGTTTGTATGGCGACCCTTTCTTCACCCGGCATCGGCACCAACGGTCTTGACGTCAAGAACATCATTTCTGAGTTGGTCAAGCTGGAGCGGCGACCGCTTGCAGCCCTTGAGGTGCAGGCTGTCACCGCTAAAACCAAAATTTCTGCTTTCGGGCAAATCAAATCGCTGGTATCGGATCTGTCCGATGCTGCCACCAAGCTGACCAGCGTGACGGGTTGGAATGCCGTTGCTACCACTTCGTCCGATAGCAAGTTTGTCAGCGCCACTGCAGTAGGTGGCACGCTGGCCACCAGCTTTACGGTAGAAGTACAAAGCTTGGCCAAGGCACAGTCCACCGCATCAGGCTCTGTCAGTGGCGCAGTGGGGGCGGGCAAGCTCAAGATTGAGTTGGGCAGCTGGGGGGCTACCACGCCGGGAGCCACTGGCACTTTTGTGCCCAAGGCGGGTACACCGATAGAGATCAATGTGTCGGCCTCCGACACCGTGTCCGATATTGCCAGCAAGATCAACGGCTCTAATGCGGGCGTTACTGCCACCATCCTGACCGATGCCAATGGCCAGCGCCTGTTGCTGCGCAGCAAGGAGACCGGGCTGGAGTCAGGGTTTCAAGTGACGGCGCAAGATATCCAAAGTGGCTCGGGTACCCAGGCCGATCCGTATGTGTACGCCCCCGCTGATGCAGACAACACTGGCCTCTCGCGCTTGAGCAGCGCGCAGATCGATACTGCCGCCACCCAGTTGGCGGCCAACGCCAAGGCCAAAATCAATGGTATTGCCGTGGAGTCGTCCACTGACACGTTTGCCAATAGCGTCTCTGGTGTGACTTTCAAGGCGGAGCAGGTCACTGATGTGGGCAAGCCCATCACCATCACGGTGGCCAAAGACAACTCGGCCATACAGGCCAACATCGAAGCGTTTGTCAAAGCCTACAACGGTATCAATGCGGTGCTGAACGAGGCCACCAAATACGACAAGGGTGCCAAGTCGGCGGGACTGTTGCAGGGTGACTCTACCGTGGTAGGGCTGCAAAACGCGCTGCGCTCGGCCATTCGGGAGGCGGGGGGCTCGGCACTTTTTAAGCACCTGTCAGACATTGGTGTGGTTCAAAAAACCAGCACCGACCCGGCCGCCACCGCCGCTTTGGGTGGTGAACTCACCTTGGACACCAGTAAGCTGAACAAAGCCCTGAATAGCAACGCCGAAGAGGTGAAAAAATTCTTCCGGGGTGATGACGCCACCGGCACTGAAGGCTTGGCTGTCAAGGTTAAAGCATTGGCCACCAACCTGCTCTCCAACGACGGATTCTTCAAGTCCAAAGAATTGGTGCTGGAGGCCAGCCTCAAGCGCAATGCCAAAGACCAAGAGCGTGTAAACGCACGGGTCGATGAATTCGAAAAGCGCACTACCGCCCGCTACACCGCGCTGGACAGGCAAATGAGCACCCTCAACGGGCTCAATGCCTACATTTCCCAGCAAGTCACCGCCTGGAATAAATCATCGGGTTGATAGTGCCTTCAGTTTTTGCGGCAATGGCCGATAAATTGAACAAGTAACCCAAGGGATAGCAGCATGTTTACCGCCTACAACCCCCGCGCAGCCTCCGCTTACCAGCGGATCAATGTGGAAACCAGTATGCACACGATTGACCAGCACCAGTTGGTCAGCTTGTTGTATGACGGTGTTCTGGGTGCCATTACGTCCGCTCGCGGTGCTTTGGCGCGCGGCGACGTGCCGCTCAAATGCAGCAGCATCTCCAAGGCCATCCGCATTATTGAAGAGGGCTTGGGCACGGCGCTGGACCGCGATGGCGGTGGTGAGTTGGCGCAAAACCTGGGCGCGCTGTATGACTACTGCCTGCAGCGCCTGATACAGGCCAACATTCGCAACGATGACGCCATTCTGGAAGAAGTCGCGCGTTTGATTGAGCCCATCGCCCAGGGCTGGAACGAGATCAAGAAACCTGCCGCTGAGCGGCCACGTGCTTCCGGCACGGTGACGATGGAGACGTAAGCCATGCCAGCAATGCTGATTGATTACTACAAAGCCATAGAAGACAGCAGCGTCAAGATGCTGGAGGCGGCCAAGCTCAAAGATTGGGATGGTGTGGTGCGCTACGAAGGCGCTTGCGCGGTGCTGATCGAGCAGTTGCGTGCCAAGGCCACCGAAGAGCAGTTGTTGCCCGAGCACCGGCGTGAGAAGGTGCGCATCATGCAGCGCATTTTGCGCAACGATGCGCAGATCCGTTGTTTGGCAGAGCCTTGGCTGGCGCACTTTGAGCACATGTTTGAAGGCCAGCCGCAAATGGTTCACTGAGCGCAGCAGGCCGCGCGGGCTGCGCGCTCTCTTGTTTTGCCACGGCAAGCCCTGTTATTGCAACAGGGCTTTTTTGTGGGCGCTGCCCGCAGAGCACACGGCCCAGTCATCAACGCAAAAAAGGCCCAAAATTTGGGCCTTTTTGTGCTCTGGCCCTTGCGGGACGTGCGCTAGCAGCTATAAAAATAATAGTAATTTGGGCGCTCAGACCTGCATGTTCATGATGTCGGTGTAGGCCTGCACCAGGCGGTTTCGCACGTGCAATGAGGCTTGGAAGCCAATTTGTGCCTTTTGCATGGCCAGCATGGTCTCTTCCAGGCTGACGTTGGGGTTTTCCAGCTGCACTTCGCGTTGCAGTGCGGTGGAGTAGTTTTGCGACGCGCTGACCGATTTCAGCGCGCTTTTGAATTCGGTGTAGAAGCCTTGCTCCTGGGCGCCACCTTCAGGTGCAACAGAGGTGGCGCGGCGCAGCGATCCTGCGCCAGACAGTGGGGCGGTAACGGAGTTGATGCGGAGGTCCATGGTGGTCTTGCTCATTAAGGTGGCGATGGGTGCAATCGTAGGGACGACGGGCGCATTTATCAGGGCGAATAGATGGCCAAAGGTGGGGCTTATCTGGCGAGTGCGTTGGGGCGGGTTCCGAATAATCGAACGCACGCCAGGTCCGTCACCGGGCCCGTCATACTGGAAAAAAAGATGTCCGCAGTTGCTGAAATACCCCTCAATGCCAATCCGCCTGCCAGACCCGCCTGGTTGCAGCGCCTGACCGCTCTGGATCGTGGCCAGCGCTTGCGCTTGGGTTTGGGCGTGGTTTTGCTGCTGGCTGCCATCGTGGCGGCGGTGCTGCTCAACCGCCAGCCTGATTACAAAGTGCTGTTTTCCAACCTCAGTGACAAAGACGGTGGCGCCATCGTGGCGCAGTTGTCGCAAATGAACGTGCCCTATAAGCACGGTGATGGGGGTGGCTCCATCATGGTGCCTACCGACCGCGTGCACGATGTGCGCCTGCGTCTGGCATCGCAAGGTTTGCCCAAGGGTTCGGTGTCAGGTTTTGAGCTGACCGAGGCCAACCGTTTTGGTCAGACGCAATTTCAGGAGCGGTTGAATTTCCAACGGGGGTTGGAGGGCGAGCTGACGCGCTCCATCCAGTCGCTGTCGTCGGTGCAAAGTGCCCGTGTGCATTTGGCGCTGCCCAACCAGAATGGTTTTTTCCGCGAGCAGCAAAAGCCCTCGGCATCGATTCTGGTCAGCCTGTACCCAGGCCGTATCCTGGATCGCACGCAATTGGCGGGTATCGTCCATCTGGTGGCATCCAGCGTGCCTGAACTGGCACCTTCAGCAGTGAGCGTGCTGGACGATTCGGGCAAGTTGCTGTCCAAGTCGCCCGATGGCGCGGATGACAAGGGCTTTGATGCCCAGCAGCTGATGTATGTGCAGCAAATCGAGCAGCTCTACACCAAGCGCGTGATGGATATTCTGGAGCCGGTGATGGGCAAGAACAACATCAAGGCCCAGGTGACGGCGGAGGTGGACTTCAGCCGCACCGAATCGACCTCGGAGCAGCACCGTCCCAATTTGTCCACCGATGCCAGCGCCATCCGCAGCCAGCAGGTGGTGGAGAGCACCAACTCCCAGGATGGCAACACTGTGGCTACGGGCGTACCCGGGTCGGTGGCCAACCAGCCGCCTCAGCCAGCGGCGGCGCCCATCAACGGTGCCGCGCCGCAATTGGCCGCCGCCGGTGGCAGTGGCCAGCAGTCATCAAGCAACAGCAAGCGCGAGTCGATCACCAACTATGAGGTGGACAAGACGGTGCGTGTGACGCGCGGCAGCAGCGGTGCCGTCAAGCGTGTGAGCGCTGCGGTGGTGGTCAACTACCAAAATGCCGTCGATGAAAAAGGCAAACCCATCACCAAGCCTTTGACGCCCCAGCAGTTGGCACAAATGACGGCACTGGTACGTGAGACGATTGGCTTCAATGCTGAGCGTGGCGATTCGGTCAACCTGATGAACACTCCCTTCCAGATCGAGGAGATCAAGACCGAAGACGTGCCACTGTGGAAGCAGCCTGAAACTGTGGCGTTGGCGCAGAACTTTGCCTGGCCCATCGGTCTGGCCCTGTTTGCCGGCCTGCTGCTGCTGGGCCTGATGCGTCCGGCGCTGAAGGCGATGGCAGCGCCACCCGCTGCCGAGAGTTCCCAGCTTGATGCGCTGGAAGCCGAGGCTCTGGAGCGCCCAGCGCTGCCGTCGCCAGGCCCCGCCCAGCCTACGCCAGAGCAATTGCGCCTGGAGGATGCCCGTGCCCTGGCGCGCCAGAATCCGATTGCTGTGGCTAACATTGTGAAAACGTGGGTCAACGGCGACGCTGGCTGACCCCCTGCAACAGGATGGATTTTCACTATGGATGAACAAGGTCTCAACGATGCAGCCATCTTCCTGATGTCATTGGGCGAGGAAGAGGCATCAGAGGTTTTCAAGCATTTCTCACCCAAAGAGGTGCAAAAGCTGGGCGAGGCCATTGCGCGCATGCGCTCGGTTTCGCGCGACAAGGTCGATGAGGTAGTAACCAAGTTCACCAACGCGGCAGCGGCCCAGAGTTTGCTGGTGTCCGACACCAGCGACTATGTGCGCTCGGTGCTGAGGCGGGCGCTGGGCGACGACAAAGCCTCTCTGCTGATTGACCGTATCTTGCAGGGCGGTGACGTTTCGGGCATTGAGAGCCTGAAGTGGATGGACCCGCTGTCGGTGGCTGAACTGTTGCGTGGTGAGCACCCGCAGATCATTGCGGCCATTCTGGTGCATCTGGAGTACGAGCAATCGGCTGCGGTGCTCAAGCAATTTACCGAGCGCCAGCGCAGCGAAGTCATGCTGCGCGTGGCCACGTTGGAAGGTATTCAGCCGATTGCGCTGAAAGACCTGAACGAGGTGCTGTTCAAGGTGCTGGCTGGGGGGGACAAGATTCGCAAGACGTCGCTGGGCGGCGTCAAGACAGCGGCAGAAATCATCAACCTGTTGGGCTCGAACATCGAGTCCTCAGTACTTGAGTCGATTGGCAGCCACGATCCTGAGCTGGCCCAAAAGATCATGGACAAGATGTTCGTGTTCGAGCACATGGTCAAACTCGATGACCGCTCTATCCAGATCGTGTTGCGCGAGGTGGCTTCCGAGACACTGATCGTGGCATTGAAGGGGGCATCGTCGGAGCTGATGGACAAGTTCCTGAACAACATGTCCAAGCGTGCTTCGGCGTCGCTGCGCGAAGACCTGGAGGCCCGTGGCCCGTTGCGACTTTCCGAAGTGGAAGAGCAGCAAAAAGAAATCATCAAGATCGTGCGCCGTTTGGCCGACGAAGGTCAGGTGGTGATTGGTGGTGGCGCAGATGACAGCTTCGTCTAAATACCGCAGCGCTTACACGCGCTTTATTCCCCGCGAAGAGCTGGGGCACGCTACACCGGTGCAGTTTGGTGCAGTGGATGGCTCGGGCCTGAAGATTTTTTCAGCGGAAGACAAGCTGGCCGCCGAGCAGGCATTGCAAGAAGAACAGTTGCGCGCGCAGCAAGAGGCACACGCTGCACAGACGCAGCAAATGCTCTTGGAGTACCAGGCGCAGGCACAGCAGGACCGTGATACGGCAGTACAACAGGCCCAGGCCCAGGGCCAGGAGCAGGGCCGTGCAGAGGCTGCGCTGGAGTGGCAGCAGCGCCTGGATGAATACGTGGCTGGGCAAGGTCAAGAGGCTGCCTTGCGCTTGGAGGCGGTAGTGCAGACACTGCAAGCGCAGTTGCAGTCCATGCAGCAACACATGGCGCAAGACGTGCTGGAGCTGGCTTGCGATATCGCCCGCCAGGTAGTACGCCAGGAACTGCGCGCTAATCCGCAGGCTTTGTTGCCCGTGGTGCGCGAGGCGCTGGAGATGGTGGTGTCGGACGGGCGCCCCGCTACGGTACGGTTGCATCCGCAAGACCATGCTGCGGTGGCCGATGCCTTGCGCGCAGAAATGCCACAGGCCTCGGTGCAGTGGGTGGCCGATGCAGCGGTGGCGCCGGGCGGCTGCCTGGTCGATGCGGCTGGCACGGTGGTAAATGGCAGCCTGGAAAAACGTTGGCAGCGTGCGATTGCCCCTCTGGGGCTGGCTGCGGCGTGGGAGCCTGAGTTGGCGCCCGGTGGGGACGATGATGGCATCTGAAGATGCCTTTGCTGCGCAGCATTGGACGCAGTTCATGGCAGGTGCGCGCGCGCGCTTGGCCGATGGCGTGCCGCTGGAGACGCGCGGCACCCTGACTCGCCTGACCGGACTGGTGCTGGAGGCCTCGGGCATCCGTGTGCCGGTGGGCTCGCAGTGCATGCTGCAAATGCCGGGTCAGGAGCCGGTGCTGGCCGAGGTGGTGGGTTTTTCTGACGACCGTGCCTTTTTGATGCCAGCGGGCGATGTCCACGGTATGTCCAGTGGGGCCAGTGTGGTGCCAGCACCGCCGTATGTCCCGAGGCCACGTTTGGGTGAGCCCTCGCGGCCTGTCAGCCAAGTGGGCATGTTGCGTTTGCCCATGGGTGATGGTTTGCTGGGGCGCGTGGTGGACTCGCAAGGACTGCCGCTGGACCACGGCGGGCCGGTGCTGGATGTGGCGGCCGAGCCCATGGATCGCCGTCCCATCAACGCCATGGACCGTGACCCGGTGCGCGCACCGCTGGACACTGGGGTGCGCGCCATCAATGCGCTGCTCACGGTGGGGCGGGGTCAGCGCTTGGGGCTGTTTGCCGGTTCGGGTGTGGGTAAGAGCGTGCTGTTGGGCATGATGGCTCGCTATACCCAGGCCGATGTGATCGTGGTGGGGCTGATTGGAGAGCGGGGCCGCGAAGTCAAAGAATTCGTGGAAGATATTTTGGGGGCTGAGGATCGGGGGCGTGCTGTGGTGGTGGCTGCGCCAGCAGATGCCCCGCCGCTGTTGCGTATGCAGGGTGCGGCGTATGCCACAGCGGTGGCCGAGCATTTTCGGGACAAAGGCAAGCATGTATTGCTGCTGATGGACTCGCTCACGCGCTATGCCATGGCACAGCGTGAGATCGCCCTGGCCATTGGCGAGCCACCGGCCACCAAGGGCTATCCTCCATCGTGCTTTGCCAAGCTGCCAGCGCTGGTGGAGCGCAGCGGTAATGGTCTGCACGGGGTGGGTTCGATTACCGCCTTTTACACCGTACTCTCCGAGGGCGACGACCAGCAAGACCCGATTGCCGATGCAGCCCGCGCCATTTTGGATGGACATATTGTGTTGTCGCGTGCACTCGCCGAGATGGGGCACTTTCCGGCAATTGATATCGAACAGTCGGCATCGCGCGTCATGCACAACGTGGTCAGCCGTGAGCATTTTGAGCTGGCGCGGCAGTTCCGGGCCACCTATTCGCGCTACCAAAAGAGCCGTGATCTGGTGCAGGTGGGGGCTTACATGAGTGGCTCCGATCCGCAGCTTGATGATGCCATTCGCCGCCAGCCGGCCATGGCTGCGTTTTTGCAGCAGGGCATGTTTGATGCCTCCTCCATGGATGAGAGTTGCGCTGCCATGGCCCAGGTACTGAGGTAATGGGAGGGCCGAACCCGTGTCTGCACTGAAAGGCCTGATGGTGGCGGTGGAAGTAGCAGAGCGTCAGCGTGATGCTGCCCGCCAGGGAGTACAGAATGCACGTGCGGCGCACCAGGCTGCCCAGGGGCAGATGGAGCAGTTGCAGGGGTACGCCAACGAAACCGAAGGCCGCTGGGGTATGCGCGCCGATGCCACGGTGGCCCCGGAGGTGATGTTTCACCACTACCAGTTCATGGCGCGTCTGGCCCATGCCATCGGTTTGCAGACCACCGTGGTGCGAGATTACGAAGGGCGTGTGGCAGCAGCGCAACAAGGATTGCTGCAAACTGAGTTGCGCTTGGCCAGTTTGAAGAAGCTTACCGACAAGCGTCGCCTGGAGCTGGAGCATGCCCAGGCCCGCCGCGACCAAAAGCAGACCGACGAACGGGCGGCCTTGCAGTACCGTAAAACATCAAATGGCCTCTAGCGGGCCGGGAGCAGCGACCATGGAGCAAGTGCGTATATCCAGCCCCCAGGCACCCCAGGGCAGTGCCCAAGCCAGCCGGGGCAAACCGGCATCTTCGGATGGATTGTCGGCAGCGGCCGGTTCAGGCGAGTTCTTGTCATTGCTGTCGGCGTTGGGTGGTGAGGTTTTGCAGGATATGTCAGTGTCCGCGTCAGACTTGACTCCATCCACCACTTTATTTGGCGATGCTGCCTTGGCGCTGCCTGGTCAGGATCCACTGTTGCCGTTGGCCATTCCTGCAAGTGTGCTGCCGGAGCCTCCTGTCACTGACATGGCTGCTTTGCTGGCCTTGCAGGGCGGCTGGGGCGGTGTTGTATCGCCAGGGTCGCAGGTTGTAGCGGTGAGCGGGACAGGTACTGCACCGCAGGTGGGCGCCATCGCACAGTCTGTGTGGGGTGGGAGTGCCTTGGGACTGGGCAGTGCGCGCAACGCAGGGGGCGGGGGAGAGTTGGGGCTGGTGGCGCAAACGGCTGCGTTCGATACAGCCGCAGAGGAGCCCGTTGCCCATACGGCGCTCGCGTCTGCGCTGGGGGCGCGGCGCGCTGGTGCACGTGCGCTCGGCGCTGTAGGTACCGGCGATCTGGCTGCGGCCAGCGTCGCGCTGAAAGCAGGTGCCAGTGATCGCCAAGTGCTGGCGATTGGAGGAGGCTCTGGCGCACCGACAGCCTCAGTACCGCCGATCGGTGCATCTGCCTTGGCGTCCTCTGATCGTCGGGAGTCTGCTGCTACCGCAGTGCCAGCAGGGCAGCCGCAGGCAGACATGGCGTTGGTAGCACCTGGCCCTGCCGCGCTGGGCGCGCCCGAATGGTTGCGCGGTGGACAAGGTCTTGCGCGTGGCAGCGAGGGGATTGCGCCGTTGGCGGGTGCAGGTAGTCAGGGCACCTCAGCTGCGTCCGCACCATTGCCCGATTCAGCTGAAGTGGGTCAGCCTTTTGACCCGTCTGCTGCGCTGGGGCCTGAAGACACTGTAGCGGAACAGGTGGCGTACTGGGTTAGCCAGAATATCCAGAATGCCGAACTGACGGTGGAACACGCTGGTCATCCGGTGGAGGTGAGTGTGGCGCTTACGGGCAAGGAGGCACATGTCACTTTCCGCAGCGACCAAGGCCAGACTCGTGAATTGCTGGATGCTAGCGTGGACCAGCTGCGTGAACTGCTTGGCCGTGAGGGATTGGAGTTGTCTGGCGTCACGGTGGGCCATTCGGGGGGACAGGGGGGGCAGTCGGGAGAGGCAGGCGCACAGCGTGAGGGCCAGCGTGGCGCTCGCCAAGTGACTGTACAAGTTCCTGGCATTGCTGCCAGTGGTCAGCGCTCTGCGGTGCTAACCGATAAGGCTGTGGATGTTTTTGTCTAGGCGCTGACCTGTTTGCATGCAGGGGCGCGGTGGAATGCCAGTGGTTTATGCTTTTATTCTGGCTATTATGGGGGGCTGCATGTTGAATAATGCAGTCCATCACCCATAGGCTTGTGCGCGTCTAAAGCGCGTCGGCCCCTTCTGCTTGTCGCAAGGAATATCCAACGTGTCGACCCCCGCCCCGGCCGCCGAGCCCGCCACCAAGCCTGCCAAGAGCAAGAAGCTTCTCCTTATTGGCGGGGTGCTGCTGCTGTTGCTGATCGTCGCTGGTGGTGCTGCTGCTTGGTTCATGTCGCAAAAACAAGCGCTGGATGAGAACGGAGAGCCTATCGCCGCTGCACCCAAAGCTGCGGTAGCGCCGACCTTTTTGCCATTAGAAAACATGGTGGTCAATTTGGCCGACCCCGGGGGCGATCGCTTTGTGCAGCTGGGTATTACGTTGGAGCTTGCAGATGACAAAACAGCAGACAAGGTCAAACAGTACATGCCCAGTGTCCGCAGTAGCATTTTGATGCTGCTGTCGCAGCGCACTGCAGAAGACCTTTTGCTTCTGGAGGGGAAGGAAAAGCTGGCGCTGGATATTCAGCGCGAGGTGGCCCGCCCTCTGGGTTTCCGGGCCAACGAAGCACGCAATGCGCGTCCTGCGGATGCGGAAGGCGATGATCCGCCTCCGCGCAGGCAGCAAAATCCAGTTCGACGCGTTCTGTTTTCCAGCTTTATCATTCAATAACGCTGGTGAGGTTGCGGCGATGAGCGAATCATTTTTATCCCAGGAAGAAGTCGATGCCCTGCTGGAAGGGGTGACTGGCGAGAGCCAGAAAAACTCCGAAGAGGTGCATGAAGACGGTGAAGTCCGCCGTTACGATATTTCCAGCCAAGAGCGCATTGTTCGTGGGCGCATGCCGACGATGGAAATCGTCAACGAGCGCTTTGCCCGGAACTTCCGTATTGGCTTGTTCAATTTCATACGCCGCAGTCCCGAAATTTCGGTGGGAACGGTGGCGGTGCAGCGTTACAGCGCGTTCTTGCGTGAACTGGCGGTACCCACCAATTTCAACATTGTGGCCATCCGGCCCCTGCGTGGTAACGGCCTGATTGTGTGTGAGCCGTCGCTGGTCTTCGGCATTATCGATACTTTGTTTGGTGGTGTGGGCAAGTTCCAGACACGTATTGAAGGGCGCGATTTTTCGCCTACCGAGCAGCGCATCATCAATCGGCTGGTTGATGTGATTTGTGCAGAGTACAAAAAAGCTTGGCATGGCATTTATCCACTAGAGCTTGAGTACCAGCGTTCTGAGATGCAGCCCCAGTTTGCCAACATTGCAACGCCCAGCGAAATTGTGGTGTCTACCGCATTCCAGCTAGAGATTGGCGATTTGGCGGGCGCTATCCATATCTGCATGCCTTATGCCACGCTGGAGCCTATCCGTGATGTGCTTTATTCATCTACCCAGGGTGACTCCATTGAAGTGGATCGTCGCTGGGTGCGCGTGTTGACGCGTGAAATTCAGTCGGCAGAAGTGACGCTGGTGGTCGAGTTGGCGCGTGCTGATGCGACTGTGGAGCAGCTGTTGGCCATGAAGCCTGGTGACTTTATTGAGTTGGATCGAGAACCCCGTATACGTGCATCCATTGGTGGCGTTCCTGTGTTTGAGTGTCAGTACGGCACACACAATGCAAAGTACGCCATTCGCATTGAAGAGTGTTTGCGCACTTCGGATCTGAGCTGGATGGGAGAAAAGAATGGCAAATGAAGAAAACAAGAGCAGTGCCGATGATCCGTTTGCAGGTTGGGCTGAGGCACTCGAAGAGCAAAAAAAAGTAGACGACAAAGATACTGAACAGGGAGGGCCACTCAGCGGTGAAGCGGTGCGGCCTTTTGCTGCAGCTGGCGATCCGCCGATCAATGACATCAACATGGTGCTGGATATTCCGGTGCAGTTGTCGGTGGAGTTGGGGCGTACCAAAGTACCTATCAAGTACATCCTGCAATTGGCCCAAGGCTCTGTTGTGGAATTGGATGCGCTGGCAGGCGAGCCTATGGATGTGCTCGTCAATGGCTATTTGATTGCGCAAGGTGAGGTTGTGGTAGTGAACGACAAGTTTGGTATCCGCTTGACAGACGTCGTTACGCCGTCCGAGCGCCTGCGCCGGGTCAGCCGTGGATAGTGGTGGCATGTCGCAGGCTTTGACAGCCGTGGTGCTGTTTGTCGGCGCCGTAGCTATGTTGCCGTGGCTGGTTCGGTACCTACAGCAGCGCCGCGTTGTAGCGCAGGCTGGTTTGGGGATGGCGGCGCGTGTATTGTCGGCGGTCGCGGTGGGGCCGCACCAGCGTGTGGTGACTGTAGAAGTCGGCCCGGATGGTGCAAGGGTCTGCTTGGTCTTGGGTGTTACAGCACAACAGGTGAGTTGTTTGCATGTGCTCCAACCTACAGTGCCTATACCCCCGGTGGGCAGTTTTACCCAAGTTATGGCGCAGGCGACGCAATCCGACGCTTATGGCGAAGAAAGTCGCCATGTTTAATCGCTGGCGGCTATACGGCATATCTGGTAGAGACTTGCCGCGTTATTTGGGCTTGCTGGTGCTGTGCATGGCTGGCATGGTTTGGCATATGCCGGTTTGGGCGCAGGCGGCTGGTTCCTTGCCTCTGTTGGTAGGAGCGGGAGGCCAAGGAACGAGCTTCTCGGTGCCGATACAGACGCTGCTCTTTTTTACGGCCCTGTCATTCTTGCCAGCCATTTTGCTGATGATGACTGGCTTTACACGCATTGTCATAGTGTTGTCGTTGCTGCGCCAAGCTTTAGGTACGCAGTCGGCACCACCCAATCAGGTAATTATTGGGCTATCGCTTTTTCTCACCATGTTTGTCATGGGCCCTACTTTAGACAAGGTGTATCAGGAAGCCTATTTGCCCTACACCACCAATGCCATCAGCTTTGAGCAGGCGGTAGAAAAGGCAGAAGCTCCCATGCGACAGTTCATGCTGAAGCAGACGCGGCAGTCTGATTTTTCGCTGTTTGCGCGATTGGCCAAACTTGAATCTTCAACTACTGCAGAGACTGCGCCCTTAAGGGTTCTGGTGCCTGCTTTTGTAACCAGTGAGCTGAAGTCTGCATTCCAGATAGGGTTCATGATCTTTATCCCTTTTCTGGTTATTGATATGGTGGTGTCCAGCATTCTGATGTCTTTGGGCATGATGATGCTGTCACCTGTACTGGTGGCGTTGCCATTCAAACTGATGTTGTTTGTGCTGGCTGATGGCTGGAATTTGCTGATTGGCTCGCTGGCTGCCAGTTTTGTCACTTAACGGGAGAAAGCATGACTTCGCAAATGGTTCTTACCATAGGGCGTGAGGCGCTGACGCTGCTGCTCATGATTGCGATGCCTGTGCTGGGCGTGGTCATGGGCGTGGGCTTGCTGGTGAGTATTTTCCAGGCTGTCACTCAAATTCACGAGGCTACCTTGGCTTTTGTGCCCAAATTGATTGCCGCAATGGTGGTGTTTTCTGTTGTTGGCCCATGGATGTTAAGCACGTTGGTGGACTACATCCGACGTACCATTGAGTCCATTCCAGCGATGATGGGATAGGTGAGTGGTGCCAAGTTGATCACCTTTTCTGAGGCACAGCTGGTCACGTGGCTGTCTCCGATTCTTTGGCCATTTTTACGTGTATTGGCGTTATTTTCTGTAGCGCCAGTGTTTTCGATGCGCGTGATTCCGATGCGCGCCAAGATTGGATTGGCTTTTTTCGTCTCTTTGTGCGCGCAAACCATGCTGGCGAACCAGCCGGTGGTTCCGTTCAACAGTCCTGCGGCACTGGGTGCTGTCATGCAGCAAGTGGGCGTTGGTCTGGCTCTCGGGTTTGCTGTGCGTTTGGTATTCGCCTCGGTGGAGCTGGCGGGTGAAATCGTTGGCTTGCAGATGGGGTTGAATTTTGCATCCTTTTTCGATCCGACCAGCAATGCACAAGTGAGCGCAGTAGCGCGTTTCTTTGGGCAAATGGCCATGCTGCTGTTTGTAGTCATCAATGGTCATTTACTGCTGATCATGGCGGTCGTGGAGAGTTTTCGGAGCTTTCCGGTGGATGGAAACTTCTTGCAGGCGCTTGCGCAGATGCGCCTTTATGCGCTGGGAACATCGCTGTTCTCTAGCGCTTTGTGGATTGCCTTGCCCATGATGGCGTTGCTATTGTTTGTCAACTTGACGATGGGCATCATCTCGCGTGTTGCTCCCCAGATGAACATTTACGCTGTCGGTTTTCCGGTCACGTTGACCGTCGGCTTGCTTGGTATTACAGCCACATTGCCCATGTTGGAGCAGCCCGTGCTGACGTTGCTACAGCAAGCCATAGACTTGTTTGCTGTTCAGCGGTAGAGCAGTGCTTTGAACAGGCTATTAAACCAACTGATTGCGTATGGCGTATACGGTGAGCTCAGCATTATTGGTAAGGCCGAGTTTTTCCAGTACCCGGGAGCGATAGACACTTACGGTTTTGGGGCTGAGCATCAATTCTTCTGCGATTTCAGACAGTCGTCTGCCAGTAGCAATTTTGAGCAGAGTTTGTAGCTCGCGTTCCGACAACGCTGAGTGGGGCATTTCTGGTACACGTTCTGAAACGCTCTCCGCCAGCATTTGCGCTACTTCCGGGGTAAGGTATTTGCGTCCTTGCATGATAGTGCGCACTGCCTCTATCAATGCGACAGGGTCAGAGGCTTTGTTGGCATACCCTTGGGCACCAGCGCGCAGACAGCGCACTGCATATTGATCCTCCGGGTACATCGAGACAACCAGTACCTTGATTTCTGAGTCTGTCTCGCGCAGACTGGCCAATGCTTCCAGACCGCTACGTCCAGGCATGTTCAAGTCCAGTAGCAAGACGTCACAGGTTGCCTCACGAAGTATTTCGCGTAATTCGGCATAGCTTCCTGCTTCACCAGTGACTTGAATATCAGGCGCTTCTGTCAACGTGTCACGGATACCACGACGCACCACTGCATGGTCATCACAGAGTACTACCTGAATCACTGAGTCTCTCCCGTTGCTGATGCCACGGATCCTAGCGGTACCGACAAGATTACGGAAGTTCCATGTCCCGGAGACCCACTGATGTCCAGCCAGCCGTTGACTGTTAACGCACGTTCTTGCAGGCCTTTGAGGCCAAATGCTTTTGGTTTGTCGAGCGCAGCAGGCTCCAAGCCCTGCCCGTTATCGCTCACTTCAAGCGTCAGCACACCTTCTGAGTCTGAGAGGTCAATACGCACTTGACTAGAGTTTGCATATTTGGAAATGTTGGTTAACGCTTCTTGTGCTGTACGGTACGCCACCAGTTGCACTGCATTGGGAACTTCAATGGTTTGTGAGCTGGTCCGTACTTGGGTGGGTACGCCCGTGCGGCGCTCGAAGTCCTCAGCGAGCCATTGCACAGCTGCGACCATGCCTTGATCTAGTATGTGTGGTCGCAGGTTCATCATGATGCGTTGGCTGGCACCAATTGCATGTTGCAACATACTCGTGGCTGCTTGTGCATGTTCACGCACGTCTGTTTGTGTAGTGTGGCGGTCTATCCACGCTAGATCAAAGCGGATGGCTGTCAATGCTCCCCCAATGTCGTCGTGGATTTCACGCGCAATTGCGGCACGTTCGTTTTCTATGGAGGTTTGCAGGTGTTGGGTTAATTCGGCCAGCCGCTTTTGCGAGGCTGCCAAATCCCGTGCAGTCTGTTCCCTCAGTAGCCTGGTTTGATGTACTTCGCAGGCCCGCCGTATCACGTGGGGCAGGCGTGTCATGTCATCCTTGAGCACGTAGTCGGCAATGCCCAAACGCATGGCATCTACTGCGGCTGCTTCTCCAATGGCGCCTGAAAGCAAGATAAAAGGTGGGTGGTTATGCTGCTCAACAGTGATTTGCCAAGCATCCAGGGCTGTGAAGCCTGGTAGCCTGTAATCTGCAAGTATCACATCCACGTGAGTGCCTGTGAGCAGACGTTTGAACGACTCCAGGCAGTCTGCGTGTTGCACAGTGAATACCATGTCTGAGCGGCGCAAAACTGTGACTGCCAAGCGGTGATCTGCCAGTGAGTCTTCCAAGTGCAGAATACTGAGCAACTGCTCTGGTTCGGTGGGAGCCATGTGTAGCGCTATCATAGGATACAAATTGGAACAAGCAAGGGTTTGGGCGCTGTGATGGCCATAGGCCATGCCAAGGTGAAATAGGGTGCAGGAGCACGGTCGTAGTGCCGTTGTCCTGCAGGGTGTGGCACTGAATACGGATGCACCATGCAAGCTACAGGCAGCGATGGAGAAACAATGCAGTCAACACTAACAAGAACAGGACTCCCGGGAGTCCAGGTGCCTGTCATGGTGGCGGCAGATTTGCAGGATTCATTAATGGTGGTAATGCACGACCTGCACCGGCTGGAGGGGTTGCTGAGCCATGCAGCTGACAAGCTATTGGAAAATTTTGGACAGGCCAATGACGCTTTGAGTGACCCCGTTGTCGGAGAATCCGTTGAGCTTACAAATGCGCGCGCGGCGCTTCGACGTGCTGTCACAGAGCTACAGTTTCAGGATATGGCATCGCAGTTGATATGGCATACCACTAAAGTGTTGCAGGGGTGTGCGTTCAGGTTAGCAGCGGAAGCCATGGGACATGAAGAGGGCGAAGATGCTGCGCCATTTATAGAAATGGCACCAGATCGTCCCAACCCTGTGACTCAGAGTGAAATGGATGCTGGATCCATAGAGCTGTTTTGAACGGCACAATCCACTTTACAACGAATATTTTCAATTCTGCTGGAGCCTTTACATGCAATCGATTCTTGCCGTTGATGACTCTCCGTCCATGCGGAAAATGGTGTCTTTCACCCTGACCGGTGCAGGCTACCATGTAGTCGAGGCGGTGGATGGTGAAGACGCTTACGAGAAAGCGCAAAACCAAGACATCGATCTGGTGCTCGCAGACCAGAACATGCCTCGCCTTGATGGTATTGGGCTGACACGCAAGTTGCGTGAGCACCCTAAATTCAAGACGGTTCCCATCTTGATTTTGACCACTGAATCCAGCGACCAAATGAAGCAGGCCGGCCGCAGTGCTGGTGCCACTGGTTGGCTGGTTAAACCCTTTGATCCCAACCGGCTCATTGAAGTGATCCGGAAAGTGATTCGTTAATGGCGATGGACAGGTACACCACGTACACAGGAGCCCCCCATGGGTGAAACCTATCAAGAAGGCACTGGCGCAGGGGCGGATTTCGACCTCACCCAGTTTTATCAGATATTTTTTGAGGAGGCCGGTGAGAATCTGGATCAGATGGAGCGCATCCTGCTTGATCTAGACCTTACTGCTGCCAATGATGAGGAGCTCAACGGTATTTTTCGTTGTGCGCACTCGATCAAGGGTGGTTCTGCCACGTTCGGTTTTTCTGATGTGGCTGAGTTGACGCACCATATGGAGTCGTTGCTGGATCGCTTGCGCCGGCACGAAATTCAGCCGATTCCCGAGATGGTTGATGTATTGCTGGAGTCGGCTGATGCCTCTCGCAGCTTATTGGCTCGCCACCAGTCGGGCGGGCAAGGCGAGGCTGCATCTACCGCAGGCTTGGTGCGGCGCATCAGTGAATTGGCCTCAGGTGCGGTGCCAACACCTGTGCCTGCACCCCCGCCTGCGCCAGTTCAAGCACCCGCTCCGCAGGCACCAGCGCAGGCGCTGAGCGCACTGCCTCCGGGTGTTCGTCGCATTCAGGTGCGCATTGGCCCCTTGGATCGGCTTGAGCAAGCAGATGCTGTCAAAGAGTTGTTTCGTGATATTCCAGGGCTTGGCACTATCAGTGATTTGCCGAGCGATCAGGCACAAACACGCCTCTTCGCGGTGGAAACATCATCCACGAATGACGATTTATTGGACTTGTTTGCATTCCATGTATCCAAGGAGCAAGTTCAAATACACCCGGTGGGCGGCATTGAGCAACAAGAGCTCGTAGACTCAGGGGCAGTGTCTGCCAAAGAAGGTATGAATGAGGAGCCTTACGGTTTCTTTGGAGACGCGCCTGGCGCACCCGCCACCGGTGTGGTTGCGCCTGTCGTGGCTTTGCCCGTGCCCGTACCCGCGCCTGTGCCACCAGCTGCCAGTAGTGTCCCTAAGGTGGCAAGTCAAGCACAGATGGAATCCACTACGATTCGTGTCGCTGTCAACAAAGTGGATCAACTTATCAACTTGGTGGGGGAATTGGTCATTACGCAGGCTATGCTTGCACAAAACAGCCATGGTCTTGATGCCGCGGCATACCAGCAACTGCTAGCAGGATTGGCAGATCTGGATCGCAATACGCGTGACTTGCAAGAGTCAGTCATGTCTATCCGCATGATTCCCATGTCGGTTGTTTTCAGCCGCTTTCCCCGAATGCTTCGCGATTTGGCCAATAAACTGGGCAAAAAAGTCGATTTGGTGACGTTGGGTGAAGCCACTGAATTGGACAAGGGGTTGGTAGAGAAAATCACTGACCCTCTGACGCACTTGGTGCGTAACAGTGGCGATCACGGTATTGAGATGCCTGCTGATCGCTTGGCCAAGGGAAAACCTGAGCACGGCACCATCACGTTGTCTGCATCACACCAGGGTGGCTCCATCGTGATTGACGTGCGTGATGATGGCCGCGGCCTTTCACGCGAGAAAATTCTGCGCAAGGCGCGTGAGCGTGGCATGGACGTATCAGACCAGATGGCGGATGCAGACGTCTGGATGCTCATTTTTGCGCCAGGTTTTTCTACGGCCGAGGTGGTTACCGATGTTTCTGGGCGTGGCGTGGGTTTGGACGTGGTCAAGCGCAACATCGCAGCCCTGAATGGAACGGTGGAGATTGAGTCCACCGAAGGCGTAGGCATGAAAGTGTCGGTGCGCTTGCCTTTGACCTTGGCCATCATGGATGGCATGTCGGTCGGAGTGGGTGATGAGGTCTATATCTTGCCTCTTTCCTCGGTGGTCGAGTCCTTCCAGGTCAATTCCGACGATGTGAGCACGGTGGCGCAGGGCGCCCAATTGGTGAAAGTGCGCGACGAATACATGCCCGTGATTGCTTTGGAGCGTATCTTCCAGGTGCCCCGATGTGATCCTGAAAAATCGAGCACTATCATGGTTGTTGTAGAAGCTGACGGTAGTCGCGTGGCTTTGCTGGTGGACGAGCTGTTGGGGCAGCACCAGGTGGTGGTGAAAAATCTGGAATCGAATTACCGTAAGGTGCCGAACGTTTCCGGGGCGACTATCCTGGGCGATGGCAAGGTGGCCCTCATTTTGGATATTGGTGGCCTGGTTCGCCGGGCGCGTCATTGAGTGTGCCAACGTAATTTAAGGAGAATTCACCATGAGCGTAATAAGCAAGACGGGGGAGGCTGCCTCTTCGGGGGCACGTGAGTACCTCACGTTTCGACTAGATCAAGAGGAATACGGGATCGATATCCTCAAGGTCCAGGAAATACGGGGCTATGAGCCACCCACCCGCATCGCTAACGCGCCTGACTTCATCAAGGGCGTTGTCAACCTGAGGGGCACTATTGTCCCGATTGTGGATATGCGCTTGAAATTCAATTGCGCCCAGGTGGAGTACAACAGTTTTACGGTTGTCATCATCCTGAATTTGCGCCATCGTGTGGTGGGCATCGTGGTGGATTCCGTCAGCGATGTGATGGAGTTAGCACCCGATAGCATCCGGGCTGCTCCGGATATTGAGAGTGTTATCGACAACGGTTGTATTTTGGGGCTCGGCTCTGTCGGTGATCGCATGTTGATCTTGTTGGATATCGAAAAACTGATGTCCAGTGTTGATATGGGTTTGGTGGCTGTAGGCGATTGAGCCTGAGCGGTTGTCCCGGGTCGACACTGGTGCATCGCGATGTACCGATTACGGGGTGGCGACAAAAAATTGTTTCAGGATATACCGCGCATGCGTCAAGCTTCAGCAACTCCTCTTTCTAAGCGAGGTGATCCTGTACGTCCCGCAGGCGGTGAAGAGTCATCAGGGCCGTTGGAGCAGGGACGCGAGTTCGCTTGGTCTAACGCCGACTTTTTGCGGGTTCAGACGCTGATTTACCAGCGTGCAGGCATTAGCTTGCATGATGGCAAGCACGCCATGGTCTACAGCCGACTGTCACGGCGTTTGCGCGAAACGGGGCATGCCAGTTTTCGGGAATACCTCGACTGGCTGGAGCGCCATGATGGCCCCGAGTGGCAGGAGTTTGTGAATGCGCTGACCACCAACCTGACAGCGTTTTTCCGAGAGCAGCACCACTTCGAGATTTTGGCAACGTACTTGCGCTCAAAACCTGCAGGAACGCCTTGGCGAGTGTGGTGCAATGCTGCATCAACGGGAGAAGAGCCTTACTCTATTGTCATCACCGCCTTGGAGGCGCTGGGGGCCAAAGCACCATTCAAACTGACTGCCAGCGATATTGATTCGCGCGTGTTGGCCACTGCTGCACAGGGGGTTTATCGGATGGATGCGCTCAAAGGCTTGAGTTCAGAGCGGTTGCAGCGGTTTTTTCTGCGCGGAAAGGGAGGAAACGCTGGTTTGATGCGTGCCAAGCCCGAATTGCGCAATGCTATTGAATTCATGATCGTTAACCTCATCCGTGATGACTGGCCGTTTCGTGAGCCTTTCGATGTGGTTTTTTGCCGTAACGTCATGATTTATTTTGATGCCGCAACGCAGCGTAGCGTATTAGAGCGAATCCATCGGGTGCTCAAACCCGGTGGCATGCTCTTCGTCGGACACGCTGAGAATTTCAGCGAATCCCGGGATCTTTTCACCTTGCGTGGAAAGACCGTCTACGAACGCCGTTAACTGGTTTGCCAAGTTTCTGCGCCACGCTTCATGACCACCATTCGATCTGGTTTCTCTACCCCCACTTTCATGGCGCAAGTGGGTGCTGCTGCGCCCGTGGTTTCCGAGCGCCGCAGCGTACCGCGCATGGCACCGTTCGCTCCCGAAATGCGCAGCGGGAGTGGGGTGGTCGTACGTGATTCCTGTCTGGATGAGCTCAAGGCCCGGCCCCGTCGGCCTGGGCAGGCGGGTTTCTTCTTTTTTGACCATCACTTCCAGCACAACGCCGTCAAGGTGTTGCCGGGTGAGTATTTTGTCTCCAATGAAAGCATGGTGATCATGACTGTGCTGGGCTCCTGCATTGCGGCATGTTTGTGGGACAGTCGCATGCAAGTGGGGGGTATGAACCACTTCATGCTGCCCGACGGTGATGCCACAGATGTTTCTGGGCGTTATGGCTCCTACGCCATGGAATTGCTCATCAACGAAATGCTTAAGCTTGGTGCCAGACGGGAAACCATGCAGGCGAAAATTTTTGGTGGCGCGCAGGTCATGCACAATTTCACCACCATGAATGTGGGTGAACGCAATACGCAATTCGTGGTGAGTTACTTGCGCACAGAACGCATTCCTATTGTTTCCGAGGACGTGCTGGATATTTATCCGCGCAAAGTGGTGTTCTTTCCTGCAACGGGAAAAGCCATGGTCAAGCGCTTGGCGCATGCCCACCCCGATGTCCTGGCGCAGGAGAAGCGGGGCAGCGCTGCCACAGTGGTTCAAACTACTGCTGGTGGGTCTGTGGATCTTTTTTAAGGAAGAGTTTTGGTGATGAGCAGGAAAATCCGGGTGATTGTGGTGGATGACTCCGCGCTGGTGCGCAGTCTGCTCGCGGAAATCATCAACCGCCAGCGTGACATGGAGTGCATCGGCACGGCCAATGACCCATTGATCGCTCGCGAGATGATTCGGGAGTTGAATCCCGATGTGATCACCTTGGATGTTGAAATGCCGCGCATGGACGGTATTGATTTTTTGGGGCGCCTAATGCGCCTGCGCCCCATGCCCGTGGTCATGATTTCCACCCTGACCGAGCGCGGTGCCGAAGTGACTTTGAAAGCGCTAGAGTTGGGAGCGGTGGATTTTGTTGCCAAACCGCGCGTGGGCCTTGCCAGCGGCTTGAATGAGCTGGCCAGCCAGATCGTGGACAAAATTCGGGTCGCTGCGGTAGCGCAGGTGCGGCGTATGCAGCGTGAACCTGTGGGCACTGCCGCAGTGGCAAATGCTGCGCAGCCAACCGCTTCCACGGCCAGCCTGCTGGGGCGCTTATCCACCGAGAAACTGATTTTCATCGGTGCATCCACGGGTGGTACCGAGGCGATCAAAGAAATTCTGGTGCATTTGCCCGCTGACTGCCCTGCTATTGTTATCACGCAGCACATGCCACCAGGCTTTACCACCAGCTTTGCTGCGCGACTCAACGGTCTGTGCCAGATCACGGTCAAAGAGGCTGTGCATGGCGAGCGCATCTTGCCTGGGCATGCCTACATTGCGCCTGGTGGCAAGCAGTTTTATGTAGGCCGCAGTGGCGCCAACTATGTGGCTGTGGTGGACGATGGCCCTCCCGTGAACCGGCACAAGCCATCGGTAGAAGTGCTTTTCAAATCCGCAGCCAGCGTGGTGGGGCGCAACGCGTTCGGCATCATGCTCACAGGGATGGGGGCCGATGGTGCCACTGCCATGCGCGAGATGAAAGACGCAGGCAGTTACAACTATGTGCAGGACGAAGCCAGTTGCATTGTGTTTGGCATGCCGCGTGAAGCGATTGCCAAGGGCGCCGCCGATGAGGTGTTGCCCCTGGTGCAGATCGCGCCAGCGCTGGTTGCCAGGTTGCGTGGCACTTCCGATCGGGGTTACCACCGCATTTGAGCGCAGCGGCAGCACCCGCGCTGCCTTACGCTGACAGCTCCGTCCAGCGCTCCAGGGCGGCCATCAGCGTATTTTCTATCTCTCCTTCGCGCGCATGCAGTGCAGCGGCGCGTGCGCTATCGCTGCTGTACAAAGTGCCGTCGGCCAAGGCTTGCTGAATGGCCTGCTGCTCTGTCTCCAGTGCGGTAATCAGGTTGGGCAGTTGATCGAGCTCACGTTGGTCTTTGTAATTTAGCTTCTTTTTTGATAGCTGTTCGCGCTTTACTGGCGGGCTTTGAGCCGTATTTTTGTTAGTATTTTCTGAGATGGCTTGCGTGCTAACTTCGGGCAGTGATGCGGCTGCAATTTCACGGCTGCGGCGCGACTGGATCAGCCAATCTTGCACGCTGCCTTCGTATTCACGCCACAGGCCATCGCCTTCAAAAGCAATGGTGCTGGTGACCACGTTGTCCAGAAAAGCACGGTCATGGCTGACCAGAAATACCGTGCCCTCATAGGTTTGCAGCAAATCTTCAAGCAGATCCAGGGTTTCAATGTCCAGGTCGTTAGTGGGCTCATCGAGTACCAGCACATTGGCGGGGCGAGCAAAAAGGCGGGCCAGTAGCAGGCGGTTGCGTTCGCCACCGGACAGCGAGCGCACCGGTGAGTGCGCTCGCGCAGGAGAAAACAGGAAGTCGCTCAGATAGCTTTTGACGTGCTTGCGTTGTTTGCCAATTTCAATCCACTCGCTGCCCGGACTGATGAAGTCTTCCAACGTAGCATCCAGATCAATGGCGTGGCGCATCTGATCAAAATAAGCAACCTGTAGGTTGGCGCCTTGGCGTACCCGACCGTTATCGGCTTGCAACTCGCCCAGAATCAGTTTGAGTAGCGTGGTTTTGCCTGCACCGTTGGGGCCGATCAGCCCGACTTTGTCACCGCGCAGAATCGTGCCGCTGAAGTTGCGGACGATGGTTTTGGCGCCAAAAGTCTTGGACACACCCTCCAGTTCCGCTACGATTTTTCCGCTGGGGGCACCGGATGCCAGATCCATCTTGACGCTGCCCAAGGTGTCGCGGCGCGCAGCGCGGCTGGCGCGCAAGGCTTCCAGGCGCCCTATGCGGCTTTGGCTTCGGGTCCGGCGGGCCTCAACGCCTTTGCGGATCCAGATTTCTTCTTGTGCCAACAGCTTGTCAGCCTTTGCGGCAATGGTGTCTTCCTGGGCGAGCTGCTCTTGTTTTTGCAACTGGTACTGCGCGAAGTTGCCAGGATAAGAGCGCAATTGACCCCGATCTAGCTCGACGATGCGGGTGGCCACCCGATCCAAAAAGACGCGATCATGGGTAATGGTGACAATACTGCCGCTGAAATCTACCAGCAGTTCTTCAAGCCATTCGATAGAGTCCAAGTCCAAGTGGTTGGTCGGCTCATCCAGCAGCAGTACATCGGGCCTGGTAACCAATGCCTGTGCGAGTGCCACCCGCTTGCGTGTGCCACCAGAGAGATTAGCAATGCGCGCTTGTGGATCCAGATGCAAGCGCTGCAAGGTTTCTTCTACCCGCTGCTCCCAGTTCCAGGCATCGTAGGCTTCAATTTGTGTCTGCAGCGCATCCAGATCGACTCCGTCAGCCCCACTCAGGTACTGATCGCGCAGCGTGATGACTTCAGCCAAGCCTTCGGAAGTAGCTTCGAAAACGGTTGCGGCTGGATCTAGTGTGGGTTCTTGTGCAACGTAGGCGATGCGTACGCCTTGCTGAAGATGGCGTGCACCATCATCTGGGTGAGCCAGCCCTCCCAGTATCTTGAGCAGCGAAGACTTGCCTGCGCCGTTTCGACCAATCAATCCCACGCGCTCTCCTGTCTCCAGAGAGAAAGTTGCGTGATCCAGCAGAGCTACATGCCCGAAGGCCAGCTGTGCATCTAATAAAGTAATCAATGCCATGGTGCGAAGGATTATCCGGTGCAAGTCAGTGTTGCCCTGTGGTGGGATGCCTTGCGCACGCGATCTGAGAGATTTCTTGTCCTTCGTTGAAACATTTCCACGACGCCTTCTGTTCTGTGTTACAGTAGAGGGCTTCGCTACCCGGTGCTTTGGTTTTTCCGGTGTTGTTTGGGTGGCGAAGGTGGTTGAAAAAGTTTTCTGGGTTT
>NZ_SLXH01000034.1 GCF_004341365.1 Simplicispira metamorpha
ATGACTTCGAATTGTGTATGGCTGATGTCGCTTGGATAGCTCTTTCTCATTTCCCGAGCTTCTCATGATCCCGGAAGACTTTGAACACGTTCTTAAACGCACAAAAATAAGGCAACAAAACTTCACATTTCGCACGGATGCTATCAGTAAGATAGTTCCGTAGCCAAGGCTTTTCCTCCCACCAAGCTGCGGCGTCGTTGTCAAAAGCAGACGCTTTTATCTGGTATAGCTTGCGTTATTCAAGCAACAGAACACTGCTCTGGCAGCGGTGTTCGGCGAGCTGGTTTCTTGCCTTCCCTCCATGAACCCCGGCATTTTTATAATGCGCGTTCTTATCCAATCGGAGCGTTATGCCGCCCCCCGCACCCCCCACCGAAAACCAACACCCAAATCCTGGCCTTGATAAAAAAGACCGCCCCAAAAAACGGCATTGGTTTGTACGCTTGACGTTGTGGTCCATCGGGCTGGTGGTGGCTGGTGCCTTGGCAGTGGCACTGGTGGTGGGCGTGGCTCTGGCCATGGCCTACCCCAATCTGCCAGACGTATCCGAGCTGGCTGACTACCGACCCAAGCTGCCGCTGCGCGTGTACTCAGCTGAAGGTGCTTTGCTAGGCGAATTTGGAGAAGAACGCCGAAACTTGACACCGATCAAGGACATCCCAGAAGTAATGAAAGATGCCGTTCTGGCGATTGAAGACACCCGTTTCTTTCAACATGGAGGTGTCGATTACAAAGGTGTTTTGCGCGCGGGCTTGGCTAATCTCGGAAGGGTTAAAAGCCAAGGGGCATCCACCATCACCATGCAGGTTGCCCGTAATGTTTATTTGTCATCAGAAAAAACATTTACGAGAAAAATTTACGAAATATTACTAACATTCAAACTAGAGCATTTGCTGACCAAAGATCAGATTCTTGAGATTTACATGAATCAGATTTATTTGGGCAACCGTGCTTATGGTTTTGCAGCAGCCTCCGAGGCTTACTTTGGCAAACCTTTGAAACAGGTCTCGGTGGCTGAGGCCGCCATGCTGGCTGGCCTGCCAAAAGCGCCATCCGCGTACAACCCCATCAGCAATCCCAAGCGGGCACGGGTACGCCAGCTGCACATCATTGACCGCATGGAAGAAAGCGGCTTTATCACCAGCGAACAAGCGGCAGCCGCGCGCACGGAAGAACTGCAAATCCGTACCGGGCCGGACAACACTCGCGTGCATGCAGAGTACGTGGCTGAAATGACCCGGCAACTGATTTTTGCGCAATACGGCAACGAGGCCTACACGCGCGGACTGAACGTCTACACCACACTCAGCGCAGGCGACCAGGAAGCCGCATACCGCGCACTGCGCCGCGGCATCATGGACTACGAGCGCAGACAGCACTACCGGGGGCCAGAGAAATTTGTCAATCTCCCCACTTCAGCGCAAGAGCGCGAGGATGTGATCGATGACACCTTGGCAGACCATCCAGACAACGGCGACGTGATGTCGGCGATGGTGCTGGAAGCCAGCCCGCGCAAAATCGTCGCTGCACGCCAGAATGGCGACAACATCGAGATCACGGGCGAGGGTCTCAAGCCTGCCCAATCCGGTCTGAGCGACAAAGCCCCCCCCAATATCAAGCTGCGCCCTGGCGCGGTGATCCGCATCACCAAAACACCTAAAAATACCTGGGAGATCACGCAGTTGCCCGAAGTGGAGGGTGCGTTGGTGGCCATCGACCCCCGCAGTGGTGCCATCAAGGCACTGGTGGGTGGTTTCGATTTCGATAAAAACAAGTTCAACCACGCTACCCAAGCTTGGCGCCAACCGGGCTCCAGTTTCAAGCCATTCATCTATTCAGCAGCCCTGGAAAAAGGCTTTACGCCAGCGACAGTCATCAACGATGGGCCTCTTTTCTTTGATGCGGGCGTTACCGGCGGCCAACCCTGGGAGCCCAAGAACTACGATGGCAAGTACGACGGCCCCATGACCATGCGTACGGGCTTGGCACGGTCCAAAAACATGGTTTCGATTCGCATATTGCAAGCCGTAGGCCCCAAAAATGGCCAGGCATGGGTCTCGCGGTTTGGGTTTGATGCAGAAAAACATCCAGCCTACCTCACGATGGCTTTGGGGGCTGGATCGGTCACTCCCATGCAAATGGCCGTGGGATATTCTGTATTCGCGAACGGTGGCTACCGCGTGAACCCTTGGTTGATCGCCAAGGTCACTGACCACAAAGGCCGGGTCATTTCGGAAACGCGTCCGCCGGTGCTGGAGGAGCAAGAGCGTGCGATTGATGCCCGCAATGCGTTTGTGATGGACAGCCTGCTGCAAGAGGTGACGCGGTCGGGCACTGCTGCACGCGCCCAATCGACCCTCAAACGCCCTGACCTGTACGGCAAAACCGGCACCACCAATGACTCCGTGGACGCTTGGTTTGCCGGATTTCAACCCTCTCTGACCGCCGTGACCTGGATTGGTTACGACACACCGCGCAATCTTGGTAGCCGGGAAACGGGGGGGGGACTGAGCCTGCCCGTCTGGATTTCTTTCATGGAGCGGGCATTGAAGGGAGTCCCTGTGATGGAACCCACTGTGCCCCCAGGCGTGGTGAACGTGGGCGGCGAATGGTTCTATGAAGAATATGCGCGCAACGCAGGCGTTTCCAGCTTAGGACTGGAAAATCGCTCCAGCACCAACCCCAGCACTGCAACGGCCACCGCACCAGATGACGCACCGGTCACTGAAGAGCGCAAGCGGATTCTGGATCTTTTCCGCAACTGAACCGTGACTCACTCTGTAAACCGCAGTGCCATGCCCGACTGGGCAGAAGCATCGCGGCTGAGGTGCTCAAAGAACTCCCCGCTGCCCTTGGTGCATTGCCAGCACCTACCATCGAAGCGGTAGTGGTAACCGCCAGATTTGGCGGCCATCCAGATTTCATGCAACGGCTTTTGCTGGTTGATGATGATCTGGCTGCCATTGCGAAACGTCAATGTGACCATGCCACCAGTACGCTGGTTGTCTACATCCGCATCAGTGGAGTCATTGATGCGGTCACAGTTTTGTTCGACGGCCAGTAGCAGCCGTTCAGCGCAGGCCAGGAATTCGAGGTCGGTCATTACAATTTGCATATGTTGAAAGCGTCCCAAATTCTAGTCAGGGGTATTGCCCTTGTTGCCAGCGTGGCAGCCTTGTGTGCCTGCGGCCAACGCGGCCCGCTTTATTTACCCAACGATGCATCGGCCCCCAAGGGCACCGCCACCGCGCCAGCGCAGCCACCGACCCGGCCGCAGTGATTCACTCTGCAAGCTGCCTCCTTCTCCTTCCCCTGCTACACCTCTCTTTCCCATGACGCACACTGCATTGCCCGGTCATCCCCATATTGCCTACCGTGGCCAGGATTTGTTCATTGAAGACCTTCCGGTCAGTGCGTTGGCGCAGGCCCACGGCACGCCCCTCTTCGTTTACTCGCAAGCGTCCATGCAGTCGGCGCTGGCCGCCTACCAGCGCGGTTTTGCGGGCCGCCAGGTGCAGATCTGCTACGCCATGAAGGCGAACTCCTCCCTGGCATTGCTGCAATTTTTTGCCCGGCAAGGCTGCGGTTTTGACATCGTGTCTGGCGGCGAACTCGAACGTGTACTGGCCGCTGGCGGTGATGCGAGCAAGGTGATCTTTTCCGGGGTGGGCAAAACCCGCGCTGAAATGCAGCAAGCCCTGCAAGCTGGCATCTTGTGCTTCAACGTCGAAAGCGAAGCCGAGCTCGAAGTGCTCAATGATGTGGCAGTGGCCATGGGCACACAGGCGCCCATCAGCATCCGCGTCAACCCCAACGTCGATCCCAAGACCCACCCGTACATTTCCACTGGCCTCAAGGGCAACAAATTCGGGGTAGCACATGAGCGCGCCCTGGCCACCTACCAGCGCGCTGCTGCGCTGCCGGGCATCCGCGTCACGGGTATCGACTGCCATATCGGCTCCCAAATCACCGACGCCACGCCCTACCTGGACGCTGCCGATCGCGTGCTGGATCTGATCGAAGCCATCGAAGCCGCTGGCATTGCCATCCACCACATTGACTTTGGTGGCGGCCTGGGCATCAACTACAACGGCGACACCCCACCTGCTGCCGATGATCTGTGGCACCAGTTACTGGCCAAGATGGACGCCCGTGGCTTTGGAGACCGCCAGTTCCTGATCGAGCCTGGCCGGTCGCTGGTGGGCAACGCCGGCCTGTGTGTGACCCAGGTGCTCTACCTCAAGCCAGGCGAAGAAAAAAACTTCTGCATCGTAGATGCCGCCATGAACGACCTGCCCCGCCCCGCCATGTACCAGGCCTTTCACGGCATCGTGCCGCTGCAAGCACGTGCGGAGACTCCCCAGGTGTACGACGTAGTAGGCCCCGTGTGCGAGAGCGGTGATTGGCTGGGACGTGATCGCACCCTGGCCGTGCATGAAGGTGACCACTTGGCGGTGCTGTCAGCTGGCGCATACTGCATGTCCATGTCCAGTAACTACAACACCCGTGGGCGCGCTGCCGAAGTGCTGGTGAGCGGCCACAGCGCGCACCTGATCCGCGAGCGCGAAACCGCAGCCGACACCTTCCGCGGTGAAAAACTCTTGCCCGCCGCACCGCTTTGACATCCGTCATCGCCTTGACATTCATTAACCGCCCCATCGAGGCCCCATCAGAGTCCGTGCTTTACTGCATCGCAACCATCCATGCCCATTGAACTCTATCGCGACAAAAATCATGCCTGCTATATGTTCACCGACCTCGTCGAAGAAGATGGGCAGGCGGTGCAGGCCAACCAGTTCCTGATCGTCGATGACGACACGGGCGCCATCATCGACCCCGGTGGCAACTTGGCTTACAACGAGCTGTACATGGGCATGCTGAAGCACTTTCCGCCCCAAAAGCTCTCGTACCTTCTCGCCTCGCACGCCGACCCCGACATCATTGCATCGCTGGACCGCTGGCTCTCCAGCACCAAGGCGCTGCTAGTGATTTCGCGCATGTGGGAACGCTTTGTGCCCCACTTCACCAAAACCGGCAAAACCGAGAACCGGGTGATTGGCGTGCCCGATGGTGGTGGCCGCCTGCCGCTGGGGCGCCACGAACTGTGGCTGCTGCCAGCGCACTTCATGCACTCGGAGGGCAACTTCCAGTTTTATGACCCGGTGAGCCGCATCCTGTTCACTGGGGACTTGGGGGTCTCCATGATGAGCGGCGCCCAGGCTGCCAAGCCGGTCACTGATTTCAAAGCCCACATCCCGCTGATGGAAGGCTTTCACAAGCGCTATATGGTCTCAAACAAGATCATGCGCCTGTGGGCGCAAATGGCCCGCCAGCTCGATATCTCCATGATCGTGCCCCAGCATGGCGCTCCCATCATGGGCGCGCAGGCCATCAGCGACTTCATCAACTGGATTGAGGGCTTGACCTGCGGTATCGACCTGTTTGATGACCGCGCCTACCAACTGCCCAGCGCCACCATTGACCCGGTAGTGGGCAAGGCACGCCCCACACTGCGGCCTGTCACTGCCTGATTTAGAGAAAAAGTGCCCCAAAGGCTTTCTGGAAGGGCGCCAGCAGCTATTAATTAAATAGCAAATTTCATCCACTGCTCTGGAACGATCAGGGCATTGGGTGGTATTTTTTATGGCGCTGGCGCCACCCATGGCGTATGCGCCAGCCGAGCAAACCGGCCAACAAGGCGCCATACCACAGCACCTCGGCAAAGTCGTTTTTTCCCGCGCGCATCCAGAAGAAATGCAGGATCCCCAGCACCGCTACGACGTACACCGACCTGTGCAGTGCCCGCCAACGCGCCGCACCCAACCAGCGTATGGCACGGTGGGGCGACGTGGCCGCCAGCACCGCCAGCAGGAGCAGCGCCAGCGTGCCCACCAGGATGAACGGCCGTTTGGCAATGTCGTGCACGATCTCGCCCACATCCAGCCCCATGTCGAACCAGGCGTAAGCCAGCAGGTGCAAGACGCCGTAGAAAAAAACAAACAACCCCAGCATGCGCCGGAACCGGGCCAGCGCGGGGGTACCGGTGGCAATGCGCAGCGGCGTCACGGCCAGCACCAGGCACAAAAAGCGCAGCGTCCAATCGCCCAGGTCACGGATCAGTGCTTCAGCGGGGTTGGCGCCCAGTTGGTCGGTGACAGCGGCGTAGACCAACCAGGCCAACGGCACCAGCGACAACGCAAACAGCAGCGGCTTGGCTGCGCGGTGGAGCAGCATTTTTTGAACGTCCATCAGCACCCTTTTGCCAACTGCTGGCACCTGACAGCGCGTGCAAGGCCTGCCACGGTCAATAAAACTTTTTCAAGTCCATGCCTGCGTAGAGCTGGCCTACCTGGGCCTCGTAGCCATTGAACATCAAAGTTTTGCGCTTTTTCGCAAACAGACCACCTTCCCCAATGCGCCGCTCGCTGGCCTGGCTCCAGCGGGGATGATCGACATTGGGGTTGACGTTGGAATAAAAGCCGTATTCGTTGCGCGCCGCCTTGTTCCAGGCGGTGCCGGGCTCCTGGTCGGTGAAGCGGATTTTGACAATGCTCTTGGCGCTCTTGAAGCCGTACTTCCAAGGCACCACGAGGCGCACGGGGGCACCGTTCTGGTTGGGGAGCACCTCTCCGTACATGCCAAAGGCCAGCAGCGTCAGTGGGTGCATGGCCTCGTCCATGCGCAAGCCTTCGGTGTAAGGCCAATCCAGCACGCGCGAACCGACAAAAGGCATGGTTTTTTTGTCGGCCAGCGTGACAAACTCGACGTATTTGGCGCTGCCCAGCGGCTCCACGCGCTTGATCAGTTCTGCCAGCGAGTACCCCACCCACGGAATGACCATCGACCAGCCTTCGACACAGCGCAGACGGTAAATGCGCTCTTCCTGGGCACTGAGCTTGAGCAGGTCTTCGATGCCATATTGACCCGGTTTTTTCACCAACCCTTCAATAGCCACCGTCCAGGGCGTGGTCTTGAGCGTATGGGCGTTGCGCGCCGGGTCGGCCTTGTCAGTGCCAAACTCATAGAAATTGTTGTAGCTGCTGGCGTCTTGGTAGCTGGTCAGTTTCTCGACTGTCGTGGCGCCCGGCACAGCAGACGGCACACCCGGCAGCGGCGCATGTTTGCCTGGCCTGGCAGCCTGCGCCAGCGCATCACGCTGGGCCCAGCTGGCCAGGGCAGCGCCAGCGACACCACCGGCCATGGCACGCAACAGGGTTCGCCGGTCTTGGTATACCGAAAGCGGCGTGATGTCGCTGGGAACAGGGTGCTGGAACCCGTTGCGCGATGAGAGAAGGTGCATGGTGAATTCCTGAATGGCCTCAAGGGGTGGCGCCAGCGTTCAGCGCCCCGGGAAGGACTCACCTGGCGATTACAAGGTTCCGTAACTGTGCAGACCAGACAGGAACATGTTGACGCCCAAGAAGGCGAACGTCGTCACCGCCAGCCCCACCAGCGCCCACCAGGCTGACACGGTACCGCGCAGGCCTTTCATCAGGCGCATGTGCAGCCAGGCTGCGTAGTTGAGCCACACAATCAGCGCCCAGGTTTCTTTGGGATCCCAGCTCCAGTAGCCGCCCCAGGCCTCGGCAGCCCACAAGGCCCCCAGCACGGTGGCGATGGTGAAAAAGGCAAAGCCGACGGCAATCGACTTGTACATGACATCGTCCAGCAACTCCAGCGCGGGGAGCTTGGCGGCAATGCGCTGGCGTCCGAACAAAATAGCGCCGACGATCAGCGCCGAAATGCCAAAGTACACCATCCAGTAGCTGCCGCCATTGGCGCCCGCAACGGGCCGAAACACCACCGGCTCAAAGCACAGCACCACACCCAGCAGCCACAGCGGCGCCAGTTTGTACCAGCGCGTTTCACCAGCAGACTGCTTGATCAGGTAGGCAAAGGCCACCATGGCTGCCAGGGCAAAAGTGCCATAGCCAATGAAGTTGGCAGGCACATGCAGCTTCATCCACCAGCTTTTCAGGGCGGGCACCAAAGGCTGGATTTCATGGGCTTCACGCACCACGGTGTACCAGAGCAAAAAGCCCACCGCCGCACTGACCACCAGCATGACAAAGCTGCCCAGAGCGCGGGTACGGTACTGCTCTTCGTAGTACAGGTAAAACAGCGCCGTCATCCAGCAGAACATGACGAACACTTCGTAGAGGTTGCTGACCGGGATGTGGCCCACATCGGCGCCGACCAGGTAGCTCTCATACCAGCGCACCAGCGTACCGATCAGCGCCATGGCCACGGCCACCCAGGCTAGGCGCGAAGCGATCAGCGACATGGTGGCCCCCTCGCCACGCGCAAACATGCTGATCCAGTAGAAGGCCGTGCTCATGAAGAACAACATGCTCATCCACAAAATGGCCGATTGGCTGGACAGGAAATACTTGAGCCAGAACACCGTGTCGGCACGGGCCAGGCTGCCTGCACTGCCGTCGTCGTAGAGGCTGATGGCCAGCAAGGCACACCCGGCTGCCACCAGCATCAGCGCCCGCAGTGGTCGCCAGAACCAGCCCAGCCAGATAGTGGCCGGAATGGAGCCCAACAAAATACCTTTTTCATAGCCATCCATGAACGCGGCATAGCGCTGCAAGGCAAACAGTCCGCCGCCCAACACCAAGGCAGCAAAAAGCCAGTCGAACCAGTTGCGCCGTGACAGAAAACTCTCGTTCAAAGTCAACGTGGTCGTGGTGGTGGTAGCCGTGTTCATTCAGTTGCTCCTGCGGGGCGTGCCCCTATGAGTTTGTCGGTGAGCTGGGCAAATTCGCGGTCGCCATCAAACGTCTTGCGATTGCTCGACAGCGCCATGGTGGCGTGGGTGCGCCCGCCCTGCGGCGCCAACCAGACCCAGACGCGGCGCTCGCGGATATAGAGCATGGCAAACACGCCCAGAATGAGCAAGGCACACCCCAGGTAAACAATGTTTTTGCCCGGCGCACGCGCCACCTGAAACACGCTGGCTTGTACCTGTGTGAAGTCTTGGAGTGCAAAGACCAGAGGTGCAGGGTAAATCTGTGCATCGCTCAGGGCCAGCACCGCCTGGGTCATGAAACCCTGGGTCTGTGTGCTGGGCTCCAGCAGTGCCAGGCCAGCGCGCTGTTGCGTGATCTGAGCCAGCTCGAACAGCGCGCCATTGAGGATGCGCACCAGTACCTCACCCGCACGGGCACGCTCTGCCTCAGGCACGTTGACCTCCATGAAAGCAGAGACTGCGGGCAGCCCACCCTGGTACTTGCCATCCTCCCCCACACCACCGGCAAACAAGGCCAGCGCCCGCGTTGCCGACTGGGTCAACTGCTCGACCAGTTCGGTGCGCGAGGCATCCACTGCCTGTGCCACATAGCGGCGCACGGCCAGTTCGCGTGCGGCAGGATCGTTGAGTGCTGCACGCAAACGAATGAAGCCATCCAGACTGCCCTGGGCATCAGCAGGCACACGCAGGTAACGGAAAGGCTCGGCCTGGCTGTCGCGCACACCCAGCAGGAACATCGCCGGGCCGCCATCGCCCATGTCGATGGGCAGCATATAGTTGTGGAACTCACGGGCCTGGCCAGCGGCATCGCGCAGCTTGTAGCCAATGCTGGGGCCGACGTTGCGCAATTCTTTTTGTGTCACGGTCTTGTTGGCGGCCCCCAGACGGGCGTCAATGGACTGGCGCAAATCCACCTTGCGCACGTCCACACCCGAAGCCGGGCTGCTGCCATTGGCAAAATTTTCGACGTTGATGGTGCGCAGCGAGGTCAGCTCCAGTGTCAAGGTATCGCTGCCCGCACCCTTGATGAGCTGCGAGGTACCACCAATCGTGCCCTCCATCTTGAACGGTTGCGCACCCACTGCCATGGGCAGCGCCTGCAAGCGCACCGATGAGCCGCCATCGTCAAAGCTGGACTGGTAAATCTCCACACCTTTGTAGCTGGCCGGATGATTGACTTCAATGCGCGCTGGCGTAACCTCGCCCGTGGCTTTGTCGTGGATCATGATTTCGCTGGCAAACAGCTTGGGCATGCCCGTGGAGTAGTGCTCAACGATGAATTTCTTCAGCTCAATGGCAAAGGGCAACTCTTGCAAGAGGATGCCATCGGATTGGCTCAGAATGGCGGTGCTGGACTGCGTGCCCTCGGCCACCAGCAGGTTGCCACGGAAGGTGGGGTTGCGCTCGCTCAGGCGGTGCTGGGGCGCCACATCGGAAATCAAACCACCACCGTTGTAGGGCACCTTGCCGTTGAACCACATTTGCGCGCGCACGATCAGGTCACCATCGAGCAGACCGCCAATGCACACCAGCACAATGGCGCTGTGTGCAGCGATGTAGCCGATTTTGTTGGCCGCACCCGCCTTGGCGGCCACCATCCAGCCAGTGCCAGCACCTGCGGGGGTATCGCGCTGCTGCAACTTCACCTTCCAGCCACCACCCACCAGCATCTGACCGATGCGCTGGGCCTCGGTGGCGGCATCGCCTGCCAGCTCTGCCTGCGCTTTGTGGTGGAAAGCGCTGAGGTTCTTCTCGCGGATGTTTTCTTTGTACGTCTTCAGATCGGTCAGGATTTTGGGCGTACTGCGCGCAATGCACAGCGACGTGCTGGTGACCAAAAACGCCAGAATCAGTAAGAACCACCAGGCGCTGTACACCGCATTGAGCTTGAGCGCGGCAAACAGCTCGGCCCAGAACGGCCCGAACTGGTTGACGTAATTGACAGCAGGCTCGTGCTGCTTGAGCACCGTACCAATCACCGAGGCGATGCAGATCACCGTCAGCAGCGCGATGGCAAAGCGCATGGAGGCCAGCAACTCCATGCTGGCACGCAGAGCCTGCGAGCCCGCGCGGGAGCGAACGCCTTGGGAAGAATCAGACATGGACAAGGATGGTACGGAGCCGAAATAAAAAGAGGCGGGCCATCTGGAGGATGGGCCCGCCTGTCTTGGGGTCTGTTGCTGGCGGTTGGTTCCGCACCACCGTGCTCTGCAATGGCAGAGCGCGGCGCGGGCGACGTCCGGATATCAGCGCAGCCCGGCGATGTAGTCCGACACCGCCTTGATTTCGCGGTCATTGAGCTTGGCGGCCACACCGGTCATCTGGGCACTGTTGGTGCGCACACCATCGCGGAACTGCACCAGTTGGGCAGCGGTGTAGTCGGCGTGCTGGCCGCTCAAGCGAGGGTATTGGCCGGGAATGCCAGCGCCATTGGGGCTGTGGCAACCAGCGCAGGCGGCGATGTTGCGATCGGCAATACCGCCACGGTAAATACGCTCACCGAGTTTGACGAGCTCTTTGTCTTTGGCAAAGCCGGGCGCTGCGGGCTTGGTGGCCACCCACCAAGCGATGTTCTTCATGTCTGCATCGGTCAGCGTGGCGGCGAAGCCTTGCATGATCGCGTTGGCGCGCTTGCCAGACTTGAATTCTTGCAGCTGCTTGACCAGGTACTCAGGGTGCTGTTGTGCCAGCTTGGGGTTGGCGGCGATGGTGGAATTGCCGTCGGCTGCATGGCAGGCAACGCAGACAGCGGCATAGCTGGCCTCGCCTTTTGCCAGATCAGGCTTGGCCGGACTGGCTGCCTGGGACAAGGCAGGGAAAGCGGGAGCTGCCAGCGCGGCAGCCATGAGCAAGGAGGCGAGCAACTTCATATCAGGGACTTGTTGGTGGTGGCGCAAAACCACGCGATTCTACAATGCGACTCCATCGTCCCTGATTTGCCCATGACCCCCCCTCTTTCCGTGCCCGCCGCCGACGGCGCCCCCACCGCCCCCGACGCCCGCACCGCCATGGGCTGGATGCACACCGCGCGCTTTCTGACCACCGCAGCGCAACTGCACCAGTTGCCCGTCATTGACGTGCCCGAAATCGCCTTTGTCGGCCGCTCCAACGCGGGCAAATCCTCCTGCATCAACACGCTGACGCAGCAAAAACAGCTGGCTTTTGCGTCCAAAAAACCAGGGCGCACGCAGCACATCAATTTGTTCTCGCTAGGCCGCCAGGGCATTACCGACGCCGTACTGGCCGATCTGCCCGGCTACGGCTACGCCGCCGTGTCGCGCTCGGACAAAATGCGCTGGCAGCAGGTGATGGTCAATTATTTGGTCAGCCGCGAGAGCCTCACCGGCATCGTGTTGCTGTGCGATCCGCGCCTGGGCCTGACCGAACTGGACGAGGCCCTGCTCGAAGTGGTGCGCCCGCGTGTCGAAGAGGGACTGAAGTTTCTGGTGCTGCTGACCAAAGCCGACAAACTCACGCGCGCAGAACAGGCCAAAGCGCTGTCGATCGCCCGGCTGCAAACGGGCGGCGGCGAGGTGCGGATGTTCTCCGCGCTGAAAAAACAAGGCGTGGACGAAGCCGCGCAACTGCTGTGGCAGTGGGCACACCCAGCGGTGGCTGCGCAGCCCGAGGCACCCGCCACCGATGCCGCCACCGATGCCGCCAGCGAGGCCGCCGAGGCCGAGCCGCCCGCGCTGGATTGAGCGCGTTTGCGCCCCTGGCCGGGCGCACCCTTGCTATTTAAACAATAGCTGCTTGCGCATACCGCGCAAGGGCTGGAAGCATTTTTTATCTAAAACGCCTCCTGAGCGCCTGCTGCCCGCCAGTCAGCCAGCCATAAACTCCTGAATTGATAGCTGCTCGCGCCCACCCAGCAAGCGCTGGAGCCTGATTTGGTTAATACACCGAAGGCTCACCCGGTGGCCTGGTCTTGAAGCGTTTGTGAACCCAGTAATACTGGCCCGGTATGGGGTTGATGTAGCGCTCCAACTCGCGATTCATGCGTGCGGTATCAAAGGCCACGTCGTCGGTGGGGAAGTGCTCCCAGGCGGGGGTGATTTCGGCCACATAGCCCTCGGGCGTCAGGCGCGTGACCATGCCCACCACCTTGGCCCGGCCCAGCCGCGCAAACCGCGACAGCGACGGCACCGTGGCCGCCTGCATGCCGTAGAAGGGCACGAAGATGGACTCGTTCGGCCCAAAATCCATGTCGGGCAGCAAATACAGCAACCCGCCCTTGCGCAGGCTGGAGATGATGGGCTTGACGCCATCGGCGCGGTTGAGCATGCGCACATCACCAAAACGCTGGCGCCCGCGCATAAACCAAGCGTCCAGCGCCGGGTTCGGGTGGGTGGAAAAAATCGAGGTGAACGCCCGCGTGGTGTGCAAAGGCAGCGCCAGACCGCCCGCATCCATGCCGTAAAAGTGCGGCGCAAAAATGATGGTGGGCGTATCGCCCTCCAGCTCGTGCAGCGCGCCTTGCAGCTTGACGCGGCGCAGCACCACCTCGCGCGGCGCCGACCACAGCCAGCTGCGGTCGAGAAAAGTCTGGCAAAACACCACGAACGCCTCGCGCGCCCAAGCGCGGTGCTGGGCTGGGCTGGCCTGCGGAAAGCACAGCGCCAGGTTGCGCAATGCAATCTTGCGCCGGGGCACCACCAGCACGAACAGAATGCGCCCCAGCACCCAGCCTAGCCCCCGCAGCACCGGCAATGGCAGGTACGCCAGCAGGCCCATGAGCCACACGCCCAAGCGCCCGCTCACGCTGCCACCCCGGTGGCGGTTTCGGTGCGCGGCTGCTTGTAGCGGCCATAGCCCCACAAATACTGCTGCGGGCACTGGCGGATCAGCTGCTCCATGGCCTGGTTGATCTGGCCTACGGCAGCTTCCAGTGCCGTATCCAGCGGCGCAGGCAGGGGCTCAAAGTGGGCCACATAGCCACGCCCCCAGGGCAGGCGCTCGCAGCGCACCAGCACCACGGCAGCGCCGGTTTGCTGGGCCAGGCGTGCGGCCAAGGTCATGGTGTAGGCGTTTTTGCCAAACACGGGCGACCACAGGCCCTGGCCCTCGGGCGGCACCTGGTCGGGCAGCAGGCCCACGGCCTCGCCCCGGCGCAGCGCTTTGATCATCTGGCGCACGCCGGCCAGCGTGGTCGGCACAGCCTGCATGCCGGGGCGGTCGCGCGCGGTTTCCATGACCCTGGCCAGCCAGGGCTGGCGTGCCGGGCGGTACAGCACGGTGATGGGGCCATGCTGTGCGCTCCAGCGGCGCGCAGCGGCCTGGGCCGACAGCTCAAAGCAACCCAGGTGCGGCGTCAGGTAAATGATGCCGCGCCCAGCGGCGTAAGCGCGCTCCACGCAGTCCTCGCCCACCAGGCGGCACGGCGGCGGCGCGCCCAGCCACAGGCGCGGCAGCTCAGCCACCATGCGCCCGGCGTGGGCCACGGCGGCGCGCACATCGGCAAAACGGTAGCCCGCCAGCGCAGCGTTGTCGATGAAGCGGCGTCGGTACGTGGGCGATGCGGCAAACGTCACCCAGCCCATGGCAGCGCCCAGCGCGTGCAACAGCCACAGGGGAAATACGGAAAAGAGCCGAAAAACGACGGGCATTAGAATAGAGGGGTCGCTGAGTTAAATGAGCAACTTGCAGGGCGACGTTAAACAAAGCTGCTAAAGCGTTCGCCGAAAGCTCCTGTAGCCGAGGGCAACGCCCCACTTGCCAAGACACAGGAGTTTATTCAAATGGCGAACGACTTTCTCTTCACTTCCGAATCCGTCTCTGAAGGCCACCCCGACAAGGTGGCAGACCAAATCTCGGATGCCATCCTCGACGCCATCCTGGCGCAAGACCCCAGCGCTCGCGTCGCCGCCGAGACGCTGACCAACACCGGTCTGGTGGTGCTGGCCGGCGAAATCACCGCCAAGCCCGGCGTCAACGTGGATTACATCCAGGTGGCGCGTGACACCATCAAGCGCATCGGCTACGACAACACCGAATACGGCATCGACTACAAAGGCTGCGCCGTGCTCGTGGCCTACGACAAGCAAAGCAGCGACATCGCCCAGGGCGTGGACCATGCGTCAGACGACCACCTGAACACCGGCGCTGGCGACCAGGGCCTGATGTTCGGCTACGCCTGCGACGAAACCCCCGAGCTGATGCCCGCGCCCATCTACTACGCGCACCGCCTGGTCGAGCGCCAGGCCCAGCTGCGCAAAGATGGCCGCCTGCCCTTCCTGCGCCCCGACGCCAAGAGCCAGGTCACGCTGCGCTATGTCGATGGCAAGCCGCACAGCATCGACACCGTGGTGCTCTCGACCCAGCACGCGCCCGAGATGAGCCTGGGCGACAAGATGAAGCCCGAGTTCTATGAGGCCATCCGCGAAGAAATCATCCGCCCCGTGCTGCCTATCGAGTGGCTGACGGCGGACACCAAATACCTCATCAACCCCACCGGCCGCTTCGTCATCGGCGGCCCGCAAGGCGACTGCGGCCTGACCGGGCGCAAGATCATCGTGGACACCTACGGCGGTGCCTGCCCGCACGGTGGCGGTGCCTTCAGTGGCAAAGACCCAACCAAGGTGGACCGCAGCGCCGCCTACGCCGCCCGCTATGTGGCCAAGAACATCGTCGCTGCGGGCATTGCCCGCCAGTGCCAGATTCAGGTGGCCTATGCCATTGGTGTGGCCCGTCCGATGAACATCACCGTGTACACCGAGGGCACCGGCCTGATCCCCGACGCGCAGATCGCCCAACTGGTGCAGGAGCACTTTGACCTGCGCCCCAAGGGCATCATCCAGATGCTGGATCTGCTGCGCCCGATCTACCAAAAAACCGCTGCCTACGGCCACTTTGGCCGCGACGAACCCGAGTTCACCTGGGAGCGCACGGACAAAGCGGCAGTGCTGCGCGCGGCTGCGGGCCTGTAAAGACCCCGAGCACACCCCTTGGCGGCAGCACCACCGCCAAGGGTTTTTTAAAGTAAAAAGTAGCTCCAACCCAATAGGGGTGCGCGCGAGCAGCTCACATTTTTGATATTCACACAGGCCGTCTCAGGCCCGCACCATGTACGACACCGCCATCCTCATCGGCCGTTTTGAGCCCGTACACAACGGCCACCTGGCGCTGCTGCGGCGTGCCCTGGACAGCGCCCGCCAAACCATCGTGGTGATGGGATCGGCTTGGCAGGTGCGTTCGCCCAAAAACCCGTTCACCTGGCAAGAGCGCGCCGCCATGCTGTGCGACGCCCTGCCCGAGGCCGACCGCGCGCGCCTGCATGTGCTGCCGGTGCGCGACTACTACAACGAAGCGCGCTGGGTGCAGGCCGTGCGCGCCAGCGTGGCGCAGCAGGTGCCAGCCGACGCGCGCATCGGCCTGGTGGGCCACTTCAAGGACGCCACCAGCAGCTACCTCAGCGCGTTTCCGGGCTGGACACTGATCCCCATGGAGCGCCAGGGCAGCATCGACGCCACCACCATCCGCGACGCCTACTTTGGCGCCACGCCCGCCACCGCCACAGCAGCGCTGGCACCGCTGGCCGACCAGATCCCCGCCAGCACCCTGACCGCCCTGGGCACCTTTGCCCAGCAAACCGAATACACCACGCTGCAAGAAGAGTGGCGCGTGCTGCGTGCGCACCGCCAGTCCTGGGCCCATGCCCCCTACCCGCCCGTGTTTGTCACCGTGGACGCGGTGCTGCGTTGCCGCAACCAAGTGCTGCTGATCCGCCGCGCCCACGCACCCGGCAAGGGCCAACTGGCCGTGCCCGGCGGCTTCATTGAACAGCGTGAAACGCTCTGGCAATCGTGCCTGCGTGAGCTGGCCGAAGAAACTCACTGCGCCGTGTCCGAGGCGCAACTGCGCAGCGCGCTGCAATCGGTGGCCGTGTTTGACCACCCCGACCGCAGCCAGCGCGGGCGCACCATCACGCACGCGCACTACTTCGACCTGGGCGACATGCCCCTGCCCGCCGTGCAGGCCGACGACGATGCACTACAGGCGCAGTGGGTGCCCGTTGCCCAACTGACCGCCCTGGAAGACCGGTTTTTTGAAGACCACTTCCACATGCTCGACCACTTTCTGGGGCTTACGCAGGGTCGCTGAGCGCTGCCGCCACGGCGGCTTCGACCCGATCGCGCCCCTTGGCCTTGGCCCGGTACAGGGCTGAGTCTGCCGCCATGAACAGCGCCTGCGCGGTGCTGCCGTGGTGCGGAAACACTGCCATGCCAAAGCTGCAAGTGACCGGGCCCAGCACCGCTGCGGTGGGCCAATCGACCTGTGCCAAGGCCGCACGCAAACGCCCACCCAGCACCAGCAGATCGTCCAGCCGGGTGTCGGCGCACACCACCATGAACTCCTCGCCGCCCCAGCGGGACAGGCAGTCTGTGGGCCGCACCTGGGCACCCAGAACGCGGGCAATCTGGCGCAGCACCTCATCGCCCACCGCATGGCCAAACTGGTCGTTGATGGCCTTGAAATGGTCTACGTCAAAAACGCACACCCCCAGGGTCGTGCCCAGTTGCCGGCAGCGCTCCAGGTGGCGCTGGAGGCACTGCTCGCCCTCGCGCCGGTTGGGCAGCCCGGTCAACGCGTCGTGGGAGGCCAGCTCTTGCAAAGCCTGCTCGGTTTTCTTGCGGTCGGTGATGTTGTGCACCATGCCCACCACGCGCCGGGGGGCGCCTTGCGCATCGCGCTCGCAAACGCGGCCCCGGTCGTGTACCCAGATGAAATGGCCGTTGCGGTTGCGCAGCCGGTATTCGACCTCATAGCGCTCGCGCTGGCCCGACAGGTGCTCGTGCAGCACGCGCTGCACAAATTCGCGGTCGTCGGGGTGGACGTTCTCTGACCAGGACTCCAGCGAAGGGCGCATCTCGTGGGGGCCATAGCCCAGCATGCGCTTGAGCTGCGGGCTGAAAAACACTTCATTGGTTTCCAGGCACCAATCCCACAGGCCATCGCTGGCCTGGGTCAGGGCGTAGTGCAGTTGCATATCCCGGTCGTGCAGGTCTTGCTCCAGGGCCAGGCGCTGGCTGATGTTGCGGGCAATCGACACAAAGTACTCGCGCCCCTCGTGCTCGAACGCGCTGGTGCAGACCTCAACAGGCACTTCTGCACCGCTCTTGTGCTGGTGCTGGCCCACAAACACCAGCCCCTGCGGCGCGGCGCGGATGGCCTGCGCCAGACTGGCCCACTGCGGCATGCCCAGCACGTCTTTTTGCAGACTGAGCACCGAGTGCGACAACAGCTCGGAGCGCTCCATGCCCACCTGGTGCAGCGCCGCCGCGTTGCAGTCAAGGATGTCCGAGCTGTGCGGATCGATCAGAAAAACTGCATCGGGCAAATGCTGGAACAGAGCCAGGGATAAAGAGGGGGAGGAAGAGAGCATGTGGGCAATCACGGTCGGGCCAAAACAAGGCAGGCAACCATTGGCAGCGGGGCACCGGCGCCCGGCTGCCCCAAACCACGATGGTAGGGCATACCACTACCAAGTATCTGACAAAGCCGTGCTATTGCCCTGACCAGCATCAACCCCAATGGATGCACGGGTCTTGCACGCCGGGGGCTTGAAACCGGGACAAACGCCCTTATCATTAGCACTCGACGCCAAGGAGTGCTAACAAGCGGGCCTTGGTCGTAATTTGGTGGTGCCTGCAATGGCAGGCATCTATGGCAAGCAACCTTTTTGAACCCAGGAGATATGCAATGAAACTTCGCCCCCTGCACGACCGTGTCATCGTCAAGCGCATCGAAAGCGAAACCAAAACAGCTTCGGGCATCTACATCCCCGACAACGCCGCTGAAAAGCCCGACCAAGGTGAAGTGCTGGCCGTCGGCCCTGGCAAGAAGAACGACAAGGGCGAACTGGGCACGATGAACGTCAAGGTTGGCGACCGCGTGCTGTTCGGCAAGTACAGCGGCCAGACCGTCAAGGTCGATGGCGACGAGCTGCTGGTCATGAAGGAAGACGACCTGTTCGCGGTTGTCGAGAAATAATTTCAACGCTACTTTATTGATAGCTACTGGCGCTTGACAGACGGGCGCTGGAACCACATTTAACCTAGATATTCAGGAGCTCCAACATGGCAGCAAAAGACGTAGTTTTCGGCGGTGAAGCCCGCGCCCGCATGGTTGAAGGCGTGAACATTCTGGCCAACGCGGTCAAGACCACCCTGGGCCCCAAGGGCCGCAACGTGGTGCTGGAGCGCTCGTTCGGCGCCCCCACCGTGACCAAGGACGGCGTGTCCGTGGCCAAGGAAATCGAACTCAAAGACAAGCTGCAAAACATGGGCGCGCAGATGGTCAAGGAAGTCGCTTCCAAGACCTCTGACAACGCTGGCGACGGCACCACCACCGCCACCGTGCTGGCCCAGGCCATCGTGCGCGAAGGCATGAAGTACGTGGCCGCTGGCATGAACCCCATGGACCTGAAGCGCGGCATCGACAAGGCTGTCGCCGCCCTGATCGAAGAGCTGAAGAAGGCTTCCAAGGCCACCACTACCTCCAAGGAAATCGCCCAAGTGGGTTCCATTTCCGCCAACTCGGACTCCAGCATCGGCGAAATCATTGCCAATGCCATGGACAAGGTCGGCAAGGAAGGCGTGATCACCGTGGAAGACGGCAAGTCGCTGCAAAACGAACTCGACGTCGTTGAAGGCATGCAGTTTGACCGCGGCTACCTGTCGCCCTACTTCATCAACAACCCCGAAAAGCAAGCCGCGATTCTGGACAACCCCTTCGTGCTGCTGTTCGACAAGAAGATCAGCAACATCCGCGACCTGCTGCCCACGCTGGAGCAAGTGGCCAAGGCCGGCCGTCCGCTGCTGATCATTGCCGAAGAAGTCGAAGGCGAAGCCCTGGCGACTCTGGTGGTGAACACCATCCGCGGCATCCTGAAGGTTGTCGCTGTCAAGGCCCCTGGCTTTGGCGACCGCCGCAAGGCCATGCTGGAAGACATCGCCATCCTGACGGGCGGCAAGGTCATCGCTGAAGAAGTGGGCCTGACACTCGAAAAGGTCACGCTGGCCGATCTGGGCCAAGCCAAGCGCGTCGAAGTGGGCAAGGAAAACACCATCATCATCGACGGCGAAGGCCAGGCTGCTGACATCGAAGCGCGCGTCAAGCAAGTGCGCATCCAGATCGAAGAAGCCACCTCCGACTACGACCGCGAAAAGCTGCAAGAGCGCGTGGCCAAGCTGGCCGGCGGTGTGGCCGTGATCAAGGTCGGCGCTGCCACCGAAGTCGAAATGAAGGAAAAGAAGGCCCGCGTGGAAGACGCCCTGCACGCTACCCGCGCTGCGGTGGAAGAAGGCATCGTGGCCGGTGGTGGCGTGGCCCTGCTGCGCGCCCGCCAAGCGGCTGGCGAAATCAAGGGTGACAACGCTGACCAGGACGCCGGTATCAAGCTGGTGCTCAAGGCCATCGAAGCGCCCCTGCGCGAAATCGTGGCCAACGCCGGTGGCGAGCCATCGGTGGTGGTCAACGCTGTGCTGGCTGGCAAGGGCAACTACGGCTTCAACGCTGCCAACGACACCTACGGCGACATGATCGAGATGGGCATTCTGGATCCCACCAAGGTCACGCGCACGGCACTGCAAAACGCCGCTTCGGTGTCCTCGCTGATGCTGACGACCGAGTGCATGGTTGCTGAATCGCCCAAGGAAGAATCCGCTGGCGGCCCCGACATGGGCGGCATGGGTGGTATGGGCGGCATGGGCGGCATGGGCATGTAAGCCCCCCCGGGCGGGACTGGTTCCCGTCCCGAGGCGAGCACCTCACTTTGTCAAAAAACCCGCAGGTGTCACAGCCTGCGGGTTTTTTGCGTTTTCGCTACTGAATTCATAGCTGTAAGCGCCCATCAGATAAGCGCTACAGGCACTTTAGGCACATCAATGCGTTGCGCGGCCAGCCACAGCCCTGGCACCCGGCGTTAAGCCATTCTTCATGCCCGCCTTGCACCATGGCGGCATGCAATCCCCACACCGCACCCTTCTTGCCGCCCAGGCCGCGCTGCTGGCGCTGGCCTGCACCCTGCCCCTGGCCCACGCTGCGGGCGATACCAACGCCCAGGCCCAGTTGCAGCGCTGGAGCGCTGCGGCAGGCGCCCCGGCCAACGCCGAGCGGGGCCGCGTGTTCTTCACCAGCCGCCACGGGGGCGAGTGGTCTTGCGCCTCCTGCCACGGCAGTGTGCCGACCACGCCCGCACGCCACGCCAGCACCGGCAAAACCGTGGCACCGCTGGCGCCCGCTTTCAACCCCGAGCGCTTTACCGACACCGCCAAATCCGACAAGTGGTTCCGGCGCAACTGCAAAGACGTGCTCAGCCGCGAATGCACCGCCGCTGAAAAAGCCGACGTGCTGGCCTGGCTGGTACAGCTCAAACCCTGACCGAGAAAGACCCGCCATGTTTGCAACTTCTTCTGCACCTTCCCGTTTGGCCGCTGGGCAACACCTGCTGGGCGGGGCTACAGCCCCAGTGGGGCGTGTGGTACGCCGGTCTGCCGCGCTGCTGGCCCTGGCCTGCGCCCTGCCCGGTGCCCTGAGCACGGCCTTGGCCGACAGCCGCCAAATGCCCGCCAGCGCCATGCTGCCTGCCTACCAGCAAGAGTGCGCCGCCTGCCACATGGCCTACCCGCCCGGCATGCTGCCCGCCAGCTCGTGGAACCGCATGATGGGCAATCTGGAGCAGCACTACGGCACCGACGCCTCGCTCGACCCGGCCCTGGTGGGCCAGCTCAACACCTGGCTGCAGGCCAACGCAGGCACCTACAAGCGCGTGCGCGAGGCGCCGCCGCAAGACCGCATCACCCAATCGGCCTGGTTCGAGCGCAAGCACCGCGAGGTACAGCCCGCCGTCTGGAAGCGCCCCGCCGTGGGCAGCCGCGCCAACTGCATGGCCTGCCACACCCGCGCCGACCAGGGCGACTTTGACGACGACAACGTCCGTATCCCGAAATGAGGCCCCCCATGACTGGCAACACCCTGCATTCCCCCGGCCCGACCACCGCCACCGGCCCCACCACGGCAGCGCCCACACCCAGCCGCCGCGTCACCGATGCAGCCACGCGCACGCTGCACTGGCTGATGGCGCTGTCTTTTACCGGCGCCTACCTCACTGCCGACGGCGAGCGCTGGCGGCTCGTCCACGTCACGCTGGGCTACACGCTGGCGGGATTGCTGGTGGCGCGCGTGCTGTGGGGCCTGTTCGGGCCGCGCCACGCGCGGCTGTCGGCGCTGTGGCGCAAGCTGCAAGGGCTGCCCGCGTGGCTGCAATCGCTGGCCGCCGTGCGCTCGCCCAGTGCGCTGCAAGCGGCCTGGCGCCCGGGGCAAAACCTGCTGATGGCACTGGCCGTGGCGCTGATCCTGGCCCTGGTACTGCCACTCACCCTCAGCGGCTACGCCGTCTGGGACGAATGGGGCGGCGAATGGCTGGAAGAGGTGCATGAATTTTTCGGCAACGCCCTGCTCGGCGTGGTGCTGGCACACATCGGTCTGATTGCCCTGCTGAGCGTGCTGCGTCGCAAAAACCAGGCCCTGCCCATGCTCACGGGCCGCGTGCCCGGCCCCGGCCCCGATCTGGCCAAGAAAAACCACGCCCTGCTGGCCGCCGCCATCGTGCTGGCTGTGGTGGCCTTCTGGGCCTGGCAGTGGAGCGCGGCCCCCAGCGCCCCCATCCCGGCAGACGCTGCCTGGAGCGAAAATCGCCACTCCGACCACGACGACTGACCGAAAGCCCCGCCCATGCGCATCCTGCTGGCTGAAGACGACGAACTGCTGGGCTCGGGCATCCGCGCAGGCCTGGCGCAACACGGGTTCCAGGTGGACTGGGTGCGCGATGGCGTGGCCTCTGAGCGCGAACTGGCCACCGGCGCCTACCAGGCCTGCGTGCTCGACCTGGGCCTGCCGCGCCAGGACGGCATGGACGTGCTGCGCCAGGTGCGCTCCCGGCGCAACGCCACCCCGGTGCTGGTGCTGACCGCGCGCGATGCCGTCACCGCCCGCATCGCCGGGCTGGACGCCGGGGCCGACGACTACCTGATCAAGCCCATCGACCTGCATGAACTGGCCGCACGGCTGCGCGCCCTGGTGCGCCGTGCCCACGGCCAGAGCGAAACCCGCCTGAGCGCAGGCGCCGTCGAGCTCGACCCGGCAGCGCACCAGGTCTGGCTGGCGGGCATGCCCGTGGAGCTGTCAGGCCGCGAATACGACCTGCTGCACGCACTGCTGCTGAGCAACGGGCGCGTGCTCTCGCGCGAGCAACTGGAGCAGCGCCTGTACCAGTGGGGCAGCGAAATCAACAGCAATGCCGTCGAAGTCCACATCTACCACCTGCGGCGCAAGCTGGGCGCGGGGCTGATCGAGACAGTGCGCGGCGTGGGCTACCGCATGGCACAGGGCGCGACCGCATGAGCGCCGCCAGCGACACCGGTGCGGGCCACCACACCGCCAGCCCGGCCCGCACACCGCGTTCTTTGCAAACCCGGCTCTTGGTGACGGTGCTGGCGCTGGTGCTGCTGGCCTGGTGCGCCGCCGCCGCCCTGGCCTGGTACGAAACCGAGCACGAAGTCAGCGAACTGCTGGACGCCCACCTGGCCCAGACTGCCGCCCTGCTGCGCCTGCAACCCCTGGACGAGCTGGATGAAGACAAGCTCAATGAAGCGCCCGAGCTGTACAAATACCAGCCCAAAGTGGTGTTCCAGCTCTGGCACGACGGCCAGTTACTGGCACGATCGGCCAACGCCCCGCTGCAACCCCTGACCGACCGGCGCAAACGCGGCTTTACCAACAGCGAAGTGGAAGACCAGGAGTGGCGTGTGTTTGTGACCCCGGGGCGCAAGGGCGATGTGCGCATTCTGGTGGGCGAGCGCCAGTCCATGCGCGACGAGATCGTGATGGCCAGCGTCAGCAGCATGTGGGAGCCCATGGCCTGGGCGCTGCCGCTGCTGGCGCTGGGCATCTGGTGGGCGGTGCGCGGCTCGGTGCGGCCACTGCGCCAACTGGGACAGGCCGTGGCCACGCGCCAGCCGCAGTCGCTGGCGCCGCTGGACACGGCAGGCGTCCCCCCCGAGGTGCTGCCGCTGGTAACGGCGCTGAACGGCCTGTTCGAGCGCATGGCCCAGCTGCTGGCCAGCGAACAGCAATTCACCGCCGATGCCGCGCACGAGCTGCGCACGCCCATTGCCGGTATCCGCATGCAGGCCCAGGTGGCCCAGGGCGCCAGCGAGGCCGCCGAACGCAGCGATGCCCTGGCCGCCACCGTGCGCGGCTGCGACCGCGCCACGCGCCTGGTAGAGCAATTGCTGCAACTGGCCCGGCTGGATGCCGAAGCAGCCCAGCCCAGCGCCCCGCCCACCGACCTGACCGATGTGGCCCGTACCGTGGTGGCCGACCTGGCCAGCACCGCACAGGCGCGCGGGCAACAGGTGACACTGCAATGCACAGGCCCCGCGCCCGTGCCGCTGGCCGAGCCCCTGGCGCAGGTGCTGCTGCGCAACCTGCTGGACAACGCACTGCGCTACAGCCCCGAGGGCGCGCAGGTGCAGGTGCAGATCAGCCCGGCAGCCCCAGGCAAGGGCGCTCAGCTGTGCGTACAAGACAGCGGGCCGGGTCTGGCCGAGGCCGATATGGCGCGCCTGGGCGAGCGGTTCTTCCGGGTACTGGGCACGGGGCAAAGCGGCAGCGGACTGGGCTGGTCCATCGTGCAGCGCATTGCGCGGCTGCACGGCCTGCGCGTGGCCCACGACCGCAGCCCCACGCTGGGCGGCCTGCGCGTGACCATCACCTGGCCTTGAGCCCCGGGGCGCAGGGGCGCAGGGGCGCCGGGCGCTTACACGCCAGGGCCAGGGCCGATACCCGCGCCCAGCCGCTGCAACAGCCCCGCCGTGGCCGCATCCAGCCCGGTAGTGTCGCCACTGGCCAGGCGTGGCTCGATGTTGGAAGCCAGCTGCTTGCCCAGCTCCACACCCCACTGGTCAAAACTGTTGATGCCCCAAAGCGATCCGGCGACAAACACGCGGTGCTCATACAGCGCAATCAGCGCGCCCAGCGATGCCGGCGTCAGCTGTTCCAGCAGCAGCACCGTGCTGGGCCGGTTGCCGCTGAAGTGGCGGTGGCCACAGGCACTCTCGCGCCCCAGCATCAGCGCCTGCGCCTGCGCCAGCGCGTTGGCCACCAGGCGCGGGTGCTGTTCGGGCAAATCACGCCCGCCCCGGCGCAGCACGATGAACTCGACCGGAATCACGTCCAGCCCCTGGTGGATCATCTGGAAGAACGCGTGCTGGCCATTGGTGCCGGGCTCGCCCCAGACCACGGGCGAGGTGGCGTAGGGCAGCGCGCGGCCCTGCCAGTCCACGCCCTTGCCGTTGCTCTCCATCTCCAGCTGCTGCAAATACGCCGACAGGCGGCGCAGGCCGTGGCTGTAGGGCGCAATGCAGCGGCTGCCAAAGCCATGGAAGTTGCGATACCACACGTCCAGCAGCCCCAGGCGCACCGGCAGGTTGCGCTCCAGGGGTGCGCTGTGAAAGTGCTCGTCCATGGCGTGGGCACCGGCCAGCAGCGCGCGGAATGCCTCGGCGCCCACGGCCACCGCAATGGGCAACCCGATGGCCGACCACAGCGAAAAGCGCCCGCCCACCCAGTCCCAAAATCCAAAGGTGGTGGTAATGCCAAAGTCGCGGGCAGCAGCGATGTTGGTGGTCAGCGCAGCAAAGTGGCGCGCCAGCGGCAGGGCGGCATCGGCCTGCGTGCTGCCGCCGTGGGCCAGAAACCAGTCGCGCGCAGCGTGCGCGTTGACCATGGTTTCCGCCGTGGTGAAGGTTTTGGAGGCGATCAGGAACAGCGTGCGCTCGGGGCGCAGCTGGCGCAGCAGGCTGCCCAGCTCCATGCCATCGACGTTGGACACAAAATGCACCCGCTGCTGCGGCAGCCACAGGTCTTGCAGCGCCGCCACCACCATGGCCGGCCCCAGGCCCGAGCCGCCAATGCCAATGCTGACGATGTCGGTGATGTGCGCGTCCTGGCGCACGGCCTCGGCGTAGGCCAGCATGGCGTGCAACGTGGCCTGCACATCCTGCTCCGCATTTGCTATTAAATCAGTAGCTACTTGCGCTTTCTGGGCGGGCGATGGGGCCGGATTTCTCAATAAATGGTGCAACGCGGCCCGGTGCTCGGTGGTGTTGACGGCCTCGCCCGCCCACATGGCGGCGCGGTGCTGCTCCAGGCCGCACTCGCGCGCCAGCGCCAGCAGCAGCGCCTCTGTGGCAGTGTCGGTGCGGTTGCGCGAGAGGTCGGCAAACACATGGGGCGCTTCCTGGCTGAAAGCCTGGTAGCGGCCCGGGTCGGCGGCAAAGGCCTCGCGCACATCGAAGCTGCGACCCGTGCGCTCATAGTGGGCGCGCAGCGCACCCCAGGCCGCCGTCTGGTCGCAGCGCAGGCGCGCGCCATCGCCCCAGGGCGCGGCGCGGCCAGTGTCCACTGTGGCGTGGGTGGCGGCAGCAGTGAGGACAGTTGCAGGCGCTGGCATTCAGGCGGCCAGCAGCAGCTGGTCGAGCTTGGCCGCATCGGCGGCAAAAGCGCGGATGCCTTCGGCCAGCTTCTCGGTGGCCATGGCATCCTGGTTGAGCGCGTAGCGAAAACCCGCTTCGTCGTACTGCACAGCAGGCAAATCCATGGCGCGGGCGGCATCGGCGTCCAGTGCGCGCACCAGAGGCGCATCGGTGGCGGCCAGTTGCGCCAGCAGGTCGGGGGCGATGGTCAGCAGGTCGCAACCCGCCAGCGCAGTGATCTGGCCCACGTTGCGGAAACTCGCGCCCATCACTTCGGTGGCAATGCCAAAGTGCTTGTAGTGGTGGTAGATGGCGCGCACCGATTGCACGCCGGGGTCGTTGGCACCGGCCATGGCGGCCTCGTCCCAACTGGCGCCGGCCTGTTTTTTGTACCAGTCGTAGATGCGGCCCACAAACGGCGAAATCAGCTGCACCTTGGCCTGTCCGCAGGCCACCGCCTGGGCAAACGAGAACAACAGCGTCAGGTTGGTGTGGATGCCGCGCTGCTCCAGTTTTTCAGCGGCTTTGATGCCCTCCCAGGTGGCGGCAATCTTGATGAGCACGCGGTCGATGTGGACACCCTGGGCCTGGTACAGCTCGATCAGGCGCTCGGCGCGGGCGATGGTGGCGCTGGTATCAAAGCTCAGGCGCGCATCCACCTCGGTGGACACGCGGCCCGGGATGGTGGCCAGGATTTCACAGCCAAAGCGCACCAGCAGCCTGTCCACCACCTCGGTCAGGTCACGGCCCCGCCACTGCGCCACCGTCTCTTGCAACAGCGGGGCGTATTCGCTTTTTTGCACCGCCTTGAGGATGAGCGAGGGGTTGGTGGTGGCATCCTGTGGCCGGAACTGGGCCAGCTGGAGAAAATCGCCGGTGTCGGCAACCACGGTGGTGAACTGTTTGAGTGCGTCGAGCTGGTTCATAAAACGTCCTTGCGGGCGCCCTGGCCGGCGGCCCTGGGCAGATGACAAGTTTGCAAGTGTATGCGGGCGCTGCATGCGGTTTGCAGGGCGCCAGTCCCGCCATCGGGTGCTGTGGTGCCCGGCAACAGCGCCTGAAACCGCGTTACATTGCTATCACTTTTATGTTCACCTTGCTTGTGCCATGCGTTCTGATCTGGTTTTAGGAATTTTGCCCCGTGCTCGATCGCATTGAAGCGTCTTTGTCGTCCCTGGCCCCGGCAGAGCAGCGCGTGGCCCGCCTGGTACTGGCCGACGCGCGCACATTTGCCCGCCTTCCCGTGCGCGAGCTGGCCGCACGCGCCAACGTCAGCAAACCCACCGTGGTGCGCTTTTGCCGCAGCATGGGCTACGACGGGCTGGCCGATTTCAAGCTCAAGCTGGCGGGCAGCGTCAGTGAGGGCGTGCCCTTCATCCACCGCAGCGTGGACGCCGATGACAAAACCGGCGACGTGCTGGTCAAGGTGGTGGACAACGCCGTGGCCGCCTTTTTGCAATACCGCAACGCCGCCAGCACCGTGGCCATTGAGCGCGCGGCCACCGCCATTGCCAGCACCTGGCAGACCGGGCGGCGCATCGAGTTTTATGGCGCGGGCAATTCGGGCATCGTGGCGCAGGACGCGCAGCACAAGTTCTTCCGGCTGGGCATTACCAGCCTGGCCACCAGCGACGGCCACATGCAGGTGATGAGCGCCACGCTGCTGGGCCCGGGCGACTGCGCCATCATCATCTCCAACTCCGGGCGCACGCGCGACCTGATGGACGCGGCAGAAATCGCGCGCAAAAATGGCGCCACCACCATTGCCATCACCGCCAGCGGCTCACCCCTGGCCAGCGCTTGCCATATCCACCTGGCCGCCGACCACCCCGAGGGCTACGACCGCTACAGCCCCATGGTGTCGCGCCTGCTGCACCTGCTGGTGATTGACGTGCTGGCCACCTGCGTGGCCCTGCGCATTGGCAGCCCGCTGCAACCGCTGCTGCAACAAATGAAGGACAACCTGCGCGCCAAGCGCTACGCCTGACGGGCTCACCCGGCGCGGGCGCGCAGCACCCACTCAATTTGCTGTGCGGCCCGCTGCAAAGGCGGCAGGCAGTCGCGCAGCAGGTCCTTGCGTGAGCGGCGCCCCAGCACCATGCTCAGCCCCAGCGCCGCCACCACCTTGGACTGGCCATCGCGCAGGGGCACCGAAATGCCGCCAAAGCCATCCACCATTTCGCTGTCCAGTACGCAATGGCCCTCTTTGCGCACGCGCTGCAAAATGCCAGCCAGCGCGCCGGGGTCGGTGGTGGTGGCGGGTGTCAGCATGGTCAGCGTGGCGTCACGCAGGTAAGCGGCCTGCGCTGCATCATCCAGCGCCGCCAGCAGCACCCGCCCCATCGAGTGCGCAAACGCAGGCAAGCGCCGCCCCACCCCCAAATCCACCCGCAGCAGCCGGGGTGGCTCCTCACGGGCCAGTAACACCACGGCATCCTGGTCCAGCACGCCCAGGGAGCAGGTTTCCTGCAACTCATGCGCCAGCGCGTGCATGACAGGCCGCGCCAGCACCGGCAGGCTCATCGAGGCGAAATACGCATGGCCCAGCTCCAGCACCTTGGGGGTGATGGCGAACTGGCGCGCATCTTGTGCCACGTACCCATGGTGTTGCAGCGTCAGCAGCAAGCGGCGCGCGGCGGCACGCGTCACGCCCAGTTTTTCTGCCACCTGCTGCATCGTCATCGTCGGAACGCCCGTGGCAAACAGCCGCAGCAACGCCAGGCCGTTGGACAAGGCATCGAGCAGTTCGGGCTCTTTCTTGGCCGTCGCTTCGCAGACAGGGGAGGCAGGCATTTCACACTTCTTTCAGGGGCAAGCGGGGCATTGTAGGAGTGGGCGTGGTGCTTGCGTCCACAGGCAATGCCGTTTAGCATCCATCAATTAGCGAACATTTGTTCGCCAAATAAACATTTTTATCTATTTCCTCCAAGGCCCGCATCCCATGAAAATCATCTGTGCCGACCAGGCTGCCGCACTGGTTCCCTCTGGTGCCACGGTGGCCTGTGCAGGCTTTGTGGGCGCAGGCCATGCCGAAGCCATCACCTCGGCGCTGGAGCGGCGCTTTCTGGCCAGCGCCCAGCCGCGCGACCTGACGCTGGTCTATTCCGCCGGACAGGGCGACCGGGGCCAGCGCGGCGTCAACCATTTCGGCCAGCCGGGCATGACCCGGGTGGTCTGCGGCGGGCACTGGCGCTCGGCGCCGCGCCTGGGCGCTCTGGCGCTGCAAGAGCAATGCGAGGGCTACAACCTGCCCCAAGGCGTCATCAGCCACCTCTACCGCGCCATCGCCGCAGGCAAACCGGGTGTGCTGACACCCATCGGCCTGCACACTTTTGTGGACCCCCGCACCTACCTGGATGCGCGCTACCACGCAGGCGCCATCAACCAGTCGGCGGCCCGCGCCGTTGCTGAAGGGCGCTCCAACTGGGTGGAAGCGCTGGAGTTTCGCGGCAAGGAACACCTGTTCTACCCCGCCTTTCCCATCCACTGCGCGCTGGTGCGCGCCACGGCAGCCGATGCGCGGGGCAACCTGAGCACCCACGGCGAGGCTTTCCACCACGAACTGCTGGCCATCGCCCAGGCCGCCCGCAACAGCGGCGGCATCGTCATCGCCCAGGTGAAAAATCTGGTCGAGTGCCACGAGCTGCTGCACGCCATCCATGTGCCGGGCATCCTGGTGGACTACGTGGTGGTCTGTGATGACCCGGCACACCACCAGATGACGTTCTCAGAGAACTTCAATGCCGCCTACACCCAGCCTTGGCGCGGCGAGCGGGCCGAAACACTGCCACCAGCCCAAGCCACTGGCGCACTGCTGGACGCCCGCACCATCATCCAGCGCCGTGCCGTGCTGGAGCTGCAACGGCTGCAGCCGCGCGTAGTGAACCTGGGTGTGGGCATGCCCGCCGCCGTGGGCGCGCTGGCACAGCAGGCGGGGCTGTCGGGCTTTACGCTCACCGTCGAGGCCGGGCCCGTGGGCGGCACACCCGCCGATGGCCTGAGCTTTGGCGCCTCCGCCCACCCCGAGGCCGTCATCGACCAGCCCGCACAGTTCGACTTCTACGAGGGCGGCGGCATCGATCTGTCCATCCTGGGGCTGGCAGAACTGGACACGCTGGGCAACGTCAACGTCAGCAAGTTTGGCGAAGCGGGCAAAACATCGATTGCAGGCGTGGGCGGCTTCATCAACATCACGCAAAGCGCCAAGGCCCTGGTTTTCATGGGCACCCTGACCACCGGCGGCCTGCAAGTGGCCGTCGATGGCGGCGCCCTGCGCATCGTGCAGGAAGGGCGGGTGCGCAAACTGGTCGATCAGGTCGCGCACCTGAGCTTCAACGGCCCCTACACCGCCCACCGGGGCACGCCGGTGCTCTACATCACCGAACGCGCCGTGTTCCAGATGCGGGCCGACGCCCAAGGCCAGCAGCGCCTGACCGTGGTCGAGCTGGCACCCGGCATGGATTTGCAGCGTGATGTGCTGGCGCAGTGCGCTGGCCCGCTGGAGGTGGCGCCCGACCTGCAAACGATGGACGCACGCATTTTCCGGCCCGGGCCCTGGTGCCTGACCGACCCACCGCTGGCAGCCCACCCCACGGTGGCCATACCAGCAACCACCCAAGGAGACTTATGAAAACGACAAACCACCACCGGGCCACCGCAGCGCGCCGCCATATCCTGAGCGGCCTGGTCGCCGCCCTGGCGCTGCCCCTGCTGGCAGGCCAGGCACTGGCCCAAAGCTACCCCACCCAGCCCATCAAGCTGATTGTTCCCTTCCCTCCGGGCGGGCCCACCGACACGGCGGCGCGCATCATTGGGCAGAAGATGGGCGAGGGGCTGCAACAGCCCGTGATCGTGGAAAACCGGCCCGGCGCATCGGGCATGCTGGGCACCGAGGCCACCGCCAAAAGCCCCGCCGACGGCTACACCCTGGTCATGCTGGCATCGCCCACGCTGTTGGCTGGCCACCTCTACGGGCAAAAAAAGTACGACCTGTTCAAAGACTTCGCGCCCATTGGCAGCGCCTACGACCTGCCCATCGTCATGGTGGTCAACCCGCAGGTCATGCCCGACGTCACCGGGCTGCAGCAGCTCGTGGCCAAGGCCAAGGCCCAGCCCGGCAAGCTCAACTACACCAGCGCGGGCAACGCCAGCTTTGGCCACCTGTCCACAGAACTGCTCAAAAGCCAGGGGCAGTTCGACATCCAGCACATCTCTTACCGTGGCAGCGCCCCGGCCATCACCGACTTGCTGGGCGGGCAGGTGCCCATGATGTTCTCGGACATGATTGCCGCCCTGCCCCACATCAAGGCAGGCAAGCTGCGCGCCATCGCGGTGGGCTCGTCCAGCCGGGTGGTTTTCACGCCCGAGGTCAAAACGGTGGCCGAGCAAGGATTCCCCGGGTTTGAAGCCGTGGCCTGGGGCGGCCTGCTGGCCCCCAGCGCCACCCCCGCCGACATCGTGGCGCGCCTGAGCCAGGAGCTGAAGAAAGCCCTGGCCGACAAAACCGTTCAGGAAAAACTCCAGCAGGCAGGCACCACCGCCGCCTACGCCACGCCCGCAGACATGGGCAGCCGCATGCAAAAAGACTTTGACAAGTGGGGCAAAGTCATCCGCGACAACGACATCCGCAACAACTGAACGCAGCCCGCCGCTGCCGCCGCCGCTGCGGCGGGTGCGCGCTCAGTCCAGCTTCACGCCCGCATCACGAATCACCTTGCCCCACTTGGCAGTCTCTGAGGCCAAAAAGGCATCGCAGGCCTCGGGCGTGGTGCCTTCGGCAAAGGTGCCCATGGCTTCGAGCTTGGCGCGGGTCTCCTGACTCTGGATGATCTGGTTCACGGCGTCCGACATGCGCTTGACGATGTCGCGCGGCGTGCCTGCCGGGGCAATCATGCTGGCCCAGGTGCTGCCCAGCATGCCCGGTATGCCCTGCTCCACAAAGGTGGGCACGTCGGGCAGGATGGGCAGGCGCTTGTCGCTGGCCACGCCAATCAGGTGGATGCGCCCGGCCTTGGCAGGCTGGATCAGGTTGGGCGGCGGATCGAGGAACAACGGCACCTGGCCGCCCAGCAAATCGGCCAGCGCGGGCGAGGCGCCCCGGTACGGGATGTGCACCATGAACGTTTTGGTCAGCGTCTTGAACAGCTCGCTGGTCAGGTGCGCTGCCGAGCCGCTGCCCGACGAGGCAAAGCTGACTTTGCCCGGATTGGCCTTGGCATAGGCGATCAGCTCTTGGGTGTTCTTGAACGGCGCATTGCTGGACACCGCAGCCACCAGCGGCGACACGCCCATCAGCGACACGCCCACCAAATCCTTGCCCGGGCTGTACGGCAGCTTGGGGTAGAGCGTGGTGTTGGCCGTAAAAGCCGGAATCACCACGCCAAACGTGTGCCCGTCGGGCGCCGACTTGGCCACTGCATCCACGCCGATGATGCTGTTGGCGCCGGGCTTGTTGTCAATCACCACGGGCTGGCCCAGCTGCTTTTGCAGGCCCACTTGCAGCAGGCGCGCCATCTGGTCGGTAAAACCGCCCGCCGTGTAGGGCACGATGATTTTGATGGGCTTGCTGGGCCAGGCCGACTGCGCCCAAGCGGGCAAGGCGGCAGTGGCCAGGGCGGCGGTGCCAACGCGCACCAGGGCGCGGCGGGAAAGGGGGGTGTTCATGGACATTGTCTCCGGTTTATTTTTATTCAAAAGCGGCGCTAACGCTCACCAGATAAGCGCTAGCAGCTCTCATTTGGATAGCACCCAGACCACTGCCGGGTGCTGATCCGGCGTGGCTTACAGCGCTGCGGCCAGCTCCGGCACGGCCGTAAACAGATCGGCCTCCAGCCCATAGTCGGCCACGCTGAAGATGGGTGCCTCGGGGTCTTTGTTGATCGCCACGATGACCTTGCTGTCCTTCATCCCGGCCAGGTGCTGGATGGCGCCCGAGATACCGGCCGCCACGTACAGCTGCGGCGCCACGATCTTGCCCGTCTGGCCCACTTGCCAGTCGTTGGGGGCGTAGCCCGCGTCCACCGCTGCGCGGCTGGCACCCAGCGCGGCGCCCAGCTTGTCGGCCAGCGGGGTCATCACTTCGTCGAACTTCTCTTTGCTGCCCAGCGCCCGGCCACCGGAGACGATGATCTTGGCCGCCGTGAGTTCGGGCCGGTCGCTCTTGGCGATTTCGCTGCCCTGGAAGCTGCTTTGTCCGGCGTCGGCCACTGCCGCTACGCTTTCGATAGCTGCTGGCGCTTGTCCGGCGCTGGCTGCAGCGTCAAACCCCGTAGAGCGCACGGTGATGACTTTGGTGGCGTCCTG
>NZ_SLXH01000035.1 GCF_004341365.1 Simplicispira metamorpha
CCTGGCGCAGGCGACATCAACGACGGGCGCAGCTGTTCCACTACCGGCGTCGGGGATGCATTCCTCCTGAAGAGAATCTACGGCTGTAGTACTAGGGCCTGTTATTAAAGTGGTGTTTAATAGCCTCTCATCTCTAGAAGCTTTCAATGACCCCACAACGCCACGCCCTCACCGATGCGCAATGGCAGCGCATGGTAGTCCATCTCCCCCCTGTACTGGGGCGTCCCGGGCGCGATGACCGATTGTTCATTGATGCGGTTCTGTGGATCGCCAAAACAGGCTCGCCTTGGCGTGACCTGCCTGTGCACCTGGGTGCATGGGCACAGGTCTACCAGCGCTTTGCACGCTGGAGTGAGCGGGGGCATTTCAAGGCGCTGTTTGTGGCATTGCAAGAGCCCGATCACGAGCAACTGATGGTGGACTCGACCTCTTGCAGAGCACATCAGGCGAGTGCTGGGGCGCAAAAAAAATGGACCTCAAGCGATTGGCGTCTCTCGCGGCGGGCTGAACACCAAAATCCATGCGGTATGCGACGCGCTGGGCAATCCCTTGCGTTTCAAGCTGACGGCTGGCAACAAGTCCGACACACCGGAGTTGATTGGGTTGATCCAGGACTTGCCTGGGCAGGAGCTGCTGGCGGACAAGATCTACGACAGTGAACCGCCCCGGGTTTCGTGGAGGCCGTTTGGTTTAAGTCAGACCTCCACCGCGGTGGCTTGACTGGCGAGTTGCCGGTAGTAGTTTGCCTCAGCTTCTGCCGGCGGGACGTATCCGATGGATCCGAGCAGCCGGTGATGGTTGAACCAGGAGACCCATTCCAGCGTGGCCAGCTCCATCGATTCACGGGTTGGCCATGACCGTCGGTGGATCACCTCGGCCTTGTACAGCCCGTTGATCGTCTCGGCCAAGGCGTTGTCGTAGCTGTCGCCCTTGCTGCCTACAGAGGGCTCGATGCCAGCTTCTGCGAGTCGTTCGCTGTAGCGGATGGACACGTATTGCGACCCCCTGTCGGAATGATGAATCAAGGCGCCATCACGCTCGGGTTGCCGGGCATAGAGCGCCTGCTCCAGAGCATCCAGAACGAAGCCTGTGTGCAGGCTGACCCGCCAGCCCACGATGCGCCGGGCGTACACGTCGAGCGCGTTGGCCACGTACAGCCAGCCCTGCCAAGTCGAGACGTACGTGAAGTCCGAGACCCACAGCTGGTTGGGCCGCTCAGCCAAGAACCGCCGATTGACCCGGTCCAGTGGGCATGGCGCCTTCATATCACTGATCGTGGTGCGCACCACCTTGCCACGGCGTACGCCCTGCAAGCCCAGGCGCTTCATCAACCGCTCCACCGTACAGCGGGCAACGCCAACCCCTTCGCGATTCATCTGCTTGCAGATCTTGTTGGCCCCGTACACGCGCATGTTGTCTTGCCAGACGCGCACGATGTGAGGCGCCAAGGTGTCATCGCGTTGAGCGCGCGCGCAGCGCAGTTGAGGATTGCTTTGATGGGCGGCGTGGCGCCAATAGCCTGATGGGGCGATCTGCAACACCTTGCAGATCGACTCGACCCCGTAGGCCTGTCGATGCTGGTCGACGAATTCCCTCAGGACTTCAGACGGCGGTCGAGCTCCGCCTGGGCGAAAAACGCGCTCGCGAGCTTGAGGATCTCGTTGGCTTTGGGCAGCTCTTTGTTCTCGCGTTCCAGCGCCTTCATCTGTTCGCGCTCGGACGTGGTGATGCCATCGCGCGCACCAGTATCAATCTGGTCGCGCTTGACCCATTCATTGAGCGTCTGCGGCACGCAGCCGATCTTGGGGGCAAGGGATTCGATGGCTGCCCACAGCGAGGGGTAATCGCCTCTGTGCTCTCGCACCATGCGAACAGCGCGTTCGCGAACCTCGGGTGAGAACTTGTTCGACTTCTTCGTAGCTCAATCCTCTCAGAGAAAAGAGCCTCCTCAAAATACGGGGCGGTTCAATGCACCGAAAACCATGCGGGCAGCTATGTCGGTCAGCGCGAAACCGCTCTAGCGGAGGCTGCTGGAAAATGTTTTCCAGTCTTCGGGCGGGGTTTCGGTTTCGGCGAAGTCCAGTTCGACTTCAACCCCATTGGGATCGGAGAAAAACAGTTGCCATGTCCTGACCGATCCTGGCGCACGGATGAGGCGAAGCCCCACATTGTGCGAACGCAAGGTGGCGGTGGTCTCCTGCAACCCCTCGGCCCAATAGGCCATGTGATCGAGCGCGCCACGACGGGGCATAGGCATTCGATCCACAGCGACCACATGCAGGATGGGCTGATTCCCTACATAGAGCCATAACCCCGGAACCGGAAACGGGGGGCGCGGGCCCTCGCGCATGCCGAGCAGATCCACGTAGAAAGCCCGCGTCGCCTCCAACTGGTCCGTCACGATGGTGAAGTGGTCTGGGCGCTTGATCATGATGCTTCCCTTTCGCATGCGGGCCGTCTGGCGGGACGCGGGGAGATGGGCGTGCAGTGCACGGAGCGGTGGCGAGTTGGTGGGGGGCGCTCCGCACCCCCGTGCCCGCTCGCTACTGCGCCGCGGGCACGCGCACCACCATACCATCCAGGGCCGCCGTGACCATGATCTGGCACGACAGCCGACTGTGGGGCTGACGGGGCTCGCCTGTGCAGTCCAGCATGGCATCTTCGGTATCGTCGATAGAGCTGAGTTGCTCGGCCCAGGGTTGCTCGACGTATACGTGGCAGGTCGCGCATTGGCAAGCACCGCCGCAGTCGGCGTTCATGCCTGGAAGCCCATTGGCGAGCGCGGCTTGCATGACGCTGGTGCCTTCGGCCACGTCCAGCTCGGTACGTTTGCCATCGGGTGTGACATAGATGATTTGCGGCATGGGGGTCTCCTTAAAGTGGGATCGGTAATCAGAGCGATCGGCTGATGATTTCTTTCATGATTTCGCTGGTTCCGCCGTAAATGCGCGCCACCCGGGCATCGACCCAGGCGCGGCTGATCATGTACTCGCTCATGAAGCCGTAACCCCCGTGCAGTTGCAGCAGTTCGTCCAGGATCTTGCCCTGCATTTCGGAGCCCATGAGCTTGCACATGGCACCGACTTCCGCGCTGAGTTCTCCACGCATCGCCTTGGCTAGGCAGTCATCGACGAACACGCGCAGCATGGTGGCCTGGGCCTTGCATTCGGCGAGCTTGAATTTAGTGTTCTGGAAGTCGAACACTGTCTTGCCGAACAGCTTGCGGTCGCGGGTGTACTGGATCGTCTGTTCGATGAGCGAGTCGATCGATGCGGCCGCGCGGATGCCGATGATGGTGCGCTCCCAGGCCAGTTGGTGGGTCAGGTACTTGAAGCCCTGGCCTTCTTCGCCGAGCCGGTTTGCCATCGGAACCGAGACGTTGTCGAAGAAGAGCTCCGACGTGTCCTGGCCCTTGAGTCCGATTTTTTCGAGCCTGCGGCCCTTGGAAAAACCAGGTTGGTCGGTTTCGACGCAGATTAGCGTCAGCTCCTTGGCTGCCGGATCCAGCTTGGTGGCCGTCACGGCCAGATCCGCGTTGCCCCCGTTGGTGATGAAGGTCTTCTGGCCGTTGATGGTATAGATGTCTTCGCCGCGCACGGCGGTGGTGCGCATGCTGCGCAGGTCGCTGCCTATACCGGGCTCGCTCATTGCGATCACGCCAATCGTCTCGCCGCTCACCATCTTGGGCAGCCACCGCTGTTTCTGCTCTTCCGTGCCGTAGGCCACGATATAGGGCGCGACGATTTCCGAGTGTGTGGTGAATCCGACCGCGGTGGCGTTGACCCGCGCAAGTTCTTCGATCATCACGGCCGAATGGCCGAAATCGCCGCCCGCGCCGCCGTACGCTTCAGGGACGGTGGAGCACAGCAGGCCGGCTTCGCCAGCCTTGAGCCAGACGCTCTTGGGCACGATACCCTCGGCCTCCCAGGCGTGCAGGTGGGGCACGATCTCACGTTCAATGAAGCGGCGGGCCTGTTCGCGGAACTGCTCGTGGTCTTCTCGGAATACGGGGCGCATGGAAATGTCCTGGTTCTGGGGGCTCGCCATCAGCGTCCGGTGAACTGCGCGGGGCGCTTGTCCAGAAAGGCGTTGACGGCTTCGAGGTGGTCTTCGGTGTGGTGGGACAACGCTTGGTAAGCCGATGAGAGCTCCAGCAGCGTGTCAAGGCGCACATGCTGGCCTTCGCGCAGCAGGCGCTTGGTTAACCGAAGCGCATGCGACGGGTTGAGGGCGATGCGCTGGGCGAGCGCCTGTGCCTGGCCCAGCAACTGGTCGGCGGGAAAAACGTCGGCAACCAGGCCCCAGGACAGCGCCTTGGCGGCATCGATGGTGTCGCCGGTGAAGGCCAGGAGGCTGGCCTTGGGCATGCCGATCACGCGCGGCAGCAGCCAGGCGCCACCGTCCCCGGGCACGATGCCGACCTTGACGAAGCTCTCCGCGAACAGGGCCTTGTCGCTCGCAATCCGGATGTCGCACATGCAGGCCAGATCCAGACCCGCGCCAATCGCAGCGCCATTCACCGCTGCGATCACCGGCACGTCGAGCTCGTAGAGAGCGAGAGGAATGCGCTGGATGGTGTCGCGGTAACTGTCGCGCACCTCGTAGGGGCTACCCGCGAAAATGCCGCCGCGCTGCTGCATGTCCTTCACATTGCCGCCAGCGCAGAAAGCACTGCCTTCGCCGGTCAGCACCAGGGCCTTGATGCTGTGGTCTGCACGAATCTGGCGGCACAGGGCCACCAGTTCATCCATGTGCGCGGGATCGGTCAGGGCGTTGCGCGTCTCGGGACGGTTCAACCGGGCGGTCAGCACGGGGCCGTCGCGTTCGATCAGCAAGAAGGGGGTAGGGCTTTGTTCGCTCATGGGGTGGGAATTCATGTGGAGGACAGGGCTGCCAGGCGGCCACTGGTTACGGCAGGCCACAGCGAGGCAGAGCCGCCTTGGGCGACGGCCCTTCCCAGCCGCTGTGTCCAGTGCCCCTGGTTGCCGAACTCGCTGCGCCAGGCCCAGAGCCGGCGGGTGCCCAACTGCAGCGCATGCTCGTGCGTAAAGCCGATGGCGCCGTGCACTGCATGGGCCATGGCGGCCACCGCACCGGCGGCTTCTGCGCCGCAGACCTTGGCCGCGGCAATCTGCCAGGTCGCCAGTTGGCTGCCCGATTCCGCGAAGGCGGCCTCGGCGCTGACGAGCGCGCTGCCCGTGTGCTGAGCCATCTGCGCCAACTGGTGCTGAATGGCCTGAAATGCGCTGATGGGCTTGCCGAATTGAACCCGCTCGGTGGCGTAGCGGGTGCTCAGATCCAGCGTGGTTTCGAGGGCTCCGGCCATCTGGGCCGTGCGCAGCATGGCCCCTCCCCACCAGATCACATCGTCGGGCCAATCGGCGGGGACATCCGCGATCGCGATGGGCGTGGTGTTCTTGAAGCTGAGGTCGTCCCGCGGCTCGCCGGCGGTGTTCTGCTTGGTGCTCACTTCCGCGTCGCGGCGCGACAGCAGGATCAACGTCGTTCGTTTGCCGGGGACGAGAGCGACGACGTGCTCCACATCGCGCCCCCAGGGTACGTCGCACAGCGTGCCTGTGACGAGGATTTCCGCAGGCGCAACCCAGGGTGCGTCGAAGAAAGCTCCTTTTGCGGCATGGTTGAGCGACAGCGTGCTGCGCATGGAGATGCCCAGCGGTTCATTGCGGGCCTCGATCCCGCACTGGCCCAGCAACCAGTTCGCGAACATGGTCTCGGGCAGGGGCAGGGGCAGATTGTGGCGTCCTGCAGCCTTCACGACCCCGTACAGGTCTTCCCAGGAGGCGCCAGCGCCGCCCAGGTGTTCCGGCGCGGCGGCCACAGCGAACCCGGATGATTCGAGGGCTGCCCACAGGTCGGCCGGCCAGTGGCCCGCCTCGCAGTGGCGGATCAGTTCCGGGGTGACGAGATCGGCCAGCAGCCGCTCGATGGTGGATTCAAACAATTCACGCATGCTTGTGTTCTCAACGCAGCCCGAGACCGCGGGCGATGATGCCGCGCAGGATTTCGCGTGTGCCACCACGCAGCGAGAAAGAAGGTGCCATCTGCATCAAGGCCGCCAGCACTTGCGCATGGTCACTGCCCCCGCCGACGGCGGGCGCCACATCGAGCACCTGTTGGGCGAGTTCAGGGATCTCCTGCTCAAACGCAGCACCCAGATCCTTCAGGCAGGAGGCCGCCCAGGCGGGGTTGCCTCCTGCGGCCAACTCGGCCGTGACCGCCAGCGACATCTGGCGCAGCACGACAAGGCGCGCGCTCAGGCGACCCACGGCATGGGCCTGCAGGGCATCCGGTTGTGCTCCGACGGCGTCGATCAGCGTGTGCAGCAGCGCCATGCTGCTCAGGAAACGCTCTGGCCCGCTGCGCTCGAAGGCGAGTTCCGCGGTGACTTGTTCCCAGCCCTGGCCTTCGGTGCCGATCAAGGCATCGGCATCCAGGCGGACGTCGTCGAGGTAGACCTCGTTGAAGTGTTCACCGCCCGCCAGGTCACGGATCGGGCGCACCGTGACGCCGGCGGCCTTCAGGTCAATGATGAACTGCGACATGCCTTCATGGCGCGCAGCCTTCTCGCCCGTAGCAGCACCCGTGCGCACCAGGGCGATCATGTATTGCGCGTGGTGGGCATTGGTGGTCCAGACCTTCTGGCCGCTCAGCCGCCAGCTGCCATCGCCCGCCGCTTCATCACGCACCGCGCGGCTGCGGATCGAAGCGAGGTCCGAGCCCGAGTTGGGCTCGCTCATGCCGATGCAGAAATAGACCTCGCCCTTGCAGATCCCAGGCAAGTACTTCTGGCGCTGGGCTTCCGTGCCATAGCGCAGGATCAGGGGGCCGCTCTGGCGGTCGGCGATCCAGTGGGCGGAGACGGGGGCCCCGGCCGCCAGCAGCTCTTCGATCACGACATAGCGCGCCCAAGGGCTGGCGTCGTGGCCGCCATACTGGTGTGGCAAGGTCATGCCAAGCCAGCCGCGGCACCCCAATTCCCGGCTGAAGGCCGGGTCGGCGCCCATCCACGAGTCCGCGCGGCGCAGGGCGCTCCGATCCTTGAGTGCGGTGGCGAGAAAGCGCCTCACCTCGGCCCGGAGCGGCTCGACGTCTGCGGGGATGCGGTTGTATTGGAAAGATGCAAGCGCCATAGGGTACGGCCGGTTTCCTGGGTTGATGCCGATGGCGGGTTACAAGGCGGTCTGGGCGTCGGCGGCGGCAAACATCTTGTTGATGTCGCCCGAGGTGACCGGACGCTCCGGGTCACGGAGCGGAGCCGCGCCACCCATGCCGCAGGCCGGCTCGATGCTCACGTGCTTGGCCTGCGCCTTCAGCGCGCCGACGGTGCAGTTTTCGCGGCCCAGGATGGCGAAGGGGTCGTAGGAGAACTCGCGCATCGCATTCAGGTGCGTGATCTTGTTGATGACCTCGTCGCTCAGGTGCTGAGATTGCTTCCAGAACACGTTGGCGGATTCCGGCCATGTGCAGTCGGAGTGCGGGTAGTCGCATTCCCAGGTGACCTTGTCGACATTGATGAAGTCCAGATTGCGCAGGCCGAACTCGTCCTCGATGAAGCAGGTGATGATGTGCTCGTTGAAGACGTCGCTGGGCTTCTTGCCGCCAAAGTTGGAGTTGGTCCAGGCGTTGTGGTGGTTGTGGGTGAAGTTGGCGCGTTCCAGCAGGTAGGGGATCCAGCCGATGCCGCCTTCGGACAGGGCCATGCGCAGCTTGGGGAATTTCTTCCACATGGGGCCCCAGATCCAGTCGGCGGCGGAGTTGGAGATGGAGATGGGCATCGACGTGATCCAGGCATCGATCGGCGACTCGTCGGATGCATGGGCCGCTTTGACGCCGGTGCCGATGTGGCAGCAGATCACCACGTCGTTGTCCGCGCATGCCTTCCACAGGGGATCCCAGTAGCTGTTGTGGATGGACGGGTACCCATGCACGGTAGGGTTGTCGGAGAACGTGAGGGCATGCACACCCTGCTTGGCCAGGCGCTGGACTTCCGCCGCCGCCGCCTGCATGTCGAACCAAGGAGCCATCATCAAGGGAATGAAGCGGCCCGGTGCAGCGTTGCACCAATCGTGCAGATGCCAGTCGTTGTAGGCCTGGATGGCTGCGAGCGAGACACCGCGGTCTTCGTAGCTCTGAAACCGCTGTCCCGCAAAACCCGGGAAGGTTGGGAAGCAGAGGGAACCCAGAACGCCATTGGCATTCATGTCATCGACACGGGCCTTGATGTCCCACGTGCCGCGGCGCATCTGTTCGTAGCCCAGCGGCTCCATGCCGTATTCCTCTTTGGGGCGGCCGACCACCGAGTTCAGGCCCATGTAGCCCGTGGCTTTTTCCTCGAACACCCAGACGTCGCGACCTTTGTGGTTCTCGACGCGGGGCTCGCGCCCCTTGTACTTCGCGGGCATATGGCGGGCGAATGCATTGGGTGGCTCGATGGCGTGATCGTCAACGCTGACGAGGATGAGATCTTCCAGCTTCATGTTGTCTCCAGAGAGTGAGGCGATGGGGGTTGGCCCGGGCGGCCGAACCGACAGCATAGGGTGTGAATGCTAGATCAAATACTGTACAGATTCAATAATAATGTTCATATTTGGTAAGGAATACATACGAGTTTAGGGAATACCACTAGCCGAACGGCTAGGCGGGCGCCTGCCTGGAACATGTCGGCGCCATGCGGATGAGGGGCCTGGAGTCTGGCAATCCAGTGCACATTTGAGCCGAGGTAATTTCGGCTTGTGCCCTGGATTAAGTGATCTTTTGCTATTAATTTGGAAGCTGTATGCGCTTGCCACGCTTTGGTTTCTTGGGGATGGTGCCGCAATTCACGCCTTTTTCTGGGGGTGTTATGGCAGCCATCCAGGCTGGCTGCGCAGGAGCTGTCCGAGTTCACCTGACGGCAGCGGGCGGCTGAAGTGGTAGCCCTGGGCTTCGTCGCAGCCCTCCTCGCGCAGGAACTCCAGTTGCGCTTCGGTTTCCACGCCCTCGGCTGTGGTCTGCATGCCCAGGGCCTGGGCCATGCGGATGATGGCGCTGACGATGGCACGATCGTTGTTGTTCCGATCCAGATCCTGGACGAAGGACTGGTCGATCTTGAGCTTGTAGATCTGGAAGCGCTTGAGCTGGCTCAGGGAAGAGTAGCCAGTGCCGAAATCGTCCATCGACAGGCGCACACCACGGGCTCGCAGTTTGTCCATCGTGGCAGCGGCTTGGTGCGGATCATTGATGGCCACGCCCTCGGTCAGCTCCAGTTCCAGCGAATCAGGAGGGATTCCGGTGTCCTGCAGTATGGAGTTGATGATCTCAGGCAGTTGCGGCTGGCGGAACTGAATGGCAGAGAGGTTCACGGCCACCTTCAAATCGCGCAATCCGTCCTGGCGCCACGTCTGTAATTGCCGCATGGCGGTGCGCAGCACCCATTCGCCGATCTGCAGGATTTGGCCGCTGTCCTCGGCGATGGGGATGAATTCGGCCGGCGAGACGCGGCCCAATTCTGGATGGTCCCAGCGCAGCAAGGCTTCCACGCTGTGGACGCGGCCGGTGCGTAGCGTGACTTGGGGCTGGTAGTGCAGCGAGAGTTGGTTGCGATCCAGTGCACGGCGCAGCGCGTTTTCCACTTGCAGCGCGCGCCGCGACTGGGCCTGCATCTGCGGCGTGAAGAAGCGGTAGGTGTCGCGGCCGGCCCGCTTGGCGTGATACATGGCCGTGTCGGCGGCCTGGGTCAGAGAGTCAATGTCATGGCCGTCATCGGGATACAGCGCGATCCCGATGGAGGGGGCGATCATGAGCTCGTGGTGGTCGATCCGATACGTCAGACGCGATGCCTTCTGCAGTTTGGAGGCGATGCGCTCGGCGCCCTGGGCATTGGCGTTGGGTAAGAGCACCACAAACTCGTCGCCGCCGATGCGTGCCACGGTGTCACACCGGTTCACGACTGTGCGCAGCCTTCGAGCGAACTCAATCAGCAGCGTATCGCCGACACGGTGGCTCAGCGAGTCGTTGACGTGCTTGAAATGGTCGAGGTCGAGAAACATCACTGCCAGTTGCCTGGCGCTGGCGCGGGCCAATTCAATGGCTCGCTCGGTGCGTTCGGCCAGCAGTGTCCGGTTAGGCAGGCCCGTGAGCCCGTCGTAGTGCGCCATCCAGTAAATGCGCTCCTGGTCGAGCTTGCGGTCGGTGATTTCGCGGCGCAGGTTCTCCACGGTGGCCCTGAGCCCCCGCTGAGGCCGCTGCTTGAACTGCTCATGCGCTTCATTCAGAGCCTGTTGGGCGAGCAGGTTCTCTCCCATGTCACTGACGATCCAGATTGAGCCCTCGTGCAGGTTGCTGGCGTTAATGAGGCGGCCCGTAAGCTCTCCCCAAAACAGGCTGCCATCCTTGCGCCTTAGGCGACGCTGTGTGCGGTAGGCATGGCCCGCGCTGAGCGTGGTGTAGGCCTCGCGTCCAAGGCTGCGCAAGTCGCCTCGGCTGGGATGGAGTTGCTCGCTGCCCACGCCTACCAGCGCGTGCTCGTCTGGGTATCCGAAAATGTCCGCGCATCGCCGGTTGCAGCGGACAATGACACGTTGGCGGATGTAGACGATGCCGACGCCCGCAGTGTCCAGCGCGTGCTGTTCCCGCAGGTTGCACTCGACGGAGGCGGCCATTGCTGACGGATAGTCCAGGATGTCCCTGCGGGTTGGGTCCCGCCAGGTTATTTCACCGTGCTCTGGGCCGGAGCCTGGAAACCAACCAGTGGTAAAAGGCTGACAAGAGGTGTGCATCTGATGGTGCTCTTCATGAGATCCAGCCGCTTACTCGGCTTGGATGCCTGCGGCCCTAATGATCTTTCCCCATAGATCACGTTCTTTTGTCTGGTATTTCCCAAGCTGGCCCAGGGGCTGGATGAACGCCAACGTGCCCGATGCCTTCATGGCTGCTTGCACTGCCGGCGTCTCATTGGCTTGAACCAGCAAGCGGTACATCTTTTGAACGATCGGCTCGGGAGTCATGGCTGGCAGATAGGCTGCCAGCCAGAAACCTATGTCCATGCCATCGATTCCGCTTTCACGGAAGGTTGGCAGGTCGGGTGCGAATGGGCTGCGGACTTCATCGGTCACGGCCAGTGCTTTGATTTTTCCGGAACTGACGTAAGTCCAGGCCGAAAAGTCGGTGAACATGAAGTCGATTTCTCCACTGATCAGATCCGGCATCATCGAGTTGCCGCTGCGATAGGCTGCCCCTACCACTTTCACTGCGGCGGTCTGCTGCAGTACCTCGGCGGGCAAGCGGCTGGTGATGCTCGTGTAGCCGAAAGTGAACCGGCCTGGATTGCTCTTGATCTGCTGGAGGAACTCCTTGGCAGATGCCGCCCTGACCTTGTCCGGATTGACATACAGGTACATGGGGCCCTTGGAGAGTGTCGTCAAAGGGACAAAGCCGTTGACTGGGTCGTAGGGCAGGTTCTTGATCACGTGGGGGTTGCCGGTGAATGCCACGTTCCCCGAGATCAGAAGGTTGTATCCATCGGGTTTCGCCGAACCGATCAATTGCGCCGCAATGCCGGAACTGCCGCCAGGGCGGTTTTCGACCACAACAGGCACTCCTGCAGCTTTGGACATCTCGCTTGCGAGGGCTCGGGTGTAGACGTCTGGGGCCGAACCCGGCGTGAAGGGAGTCACGACCTTGATGGGTTTTTCCGGGAAGCCGACGGCCCCGGATGCATCGGCACCCGCCAAAAAGCACATGAGCATGAGCGCCTTGACCCAAACAGGAGCCATTCTTATTATTTGTATAAAGAATTGAATTCTGCATTTAGAATTTTGCAATTCTGCTCGGCCCGCGCTGCCTTGGGTATTGGGATTCACCCTAGCTGGCCATTCCTCTCTGTTGTCCTGATTGGCTTGGGCTGTACTTACAGGTCCCGACGGGCCGCAGGTGATACGCATGAATGCGCGCCTGGGGCAGGTAGTGCTGGTGATGGGGAGGCCCCTGATCAAGGGCGGGAACGCCCCAGTGGAGTGGGGCGGACGGTCGTTGTGTCTCAGGCTGCTGGATTGAGTTGGGATCGGTGTTTTCCCTGGTTTTGGGCGGAAAGAGGCGCATGGAGCGCTTTCTGTTTTGACGCAGGAGGTTGGAATCTGTACATTTATGGAAAAAGTGCCTTTGATTTCCTGTGTGCACAGCCGTCCTGCCATCAGAGGATCAAACCATGGAGACAAAATGCCTTCCTTGATCTTTACGACCGTCTCGAGCCTTGCGGTGGTTGTTGCTGTGCTGTGGCAATTCGCCGATGCCGCTGTCCACCAGCACAGTCATGCTGGTCATCTGCATGCCCACACGCTCCCTATGGCGAGCGATTTTTGGACACTGATGTCTCACGGCTTCCGCTAGATTTCAGCGCATCACTTGGGGGGGCGAGCCTTTTGGGCTCGTGCGAACGCGAGCGGCCGCCGCTAGATGCGGGATTGGGGCATGGCTGCAGTGGTGACTGGTGTTTGAGCCTGTTTTCCAGGCCCGGGTCTCAAAAAAGCACAGATTCCAGCCGGGTGCCCAATTCCTTCAACGACTGTCCAAGGGCCTTGATCCGGACTTCGGCATCGCTGTGCTGGCTGCGGATCATGACAGCTGAAACGGTGTAGGCAATGCTGCGCGTGGTGTCTCGCACAGGGGCGGCGATCGCAAGGACGCCGTCGGAGAAATATCCGTCGTCAACGGCCCATCCGTGGCGTTGAGCTAGGTGAACCTGATCCAAATACTCCTCAAACGATAGCGCACGTGCCCAGCGAATACGGGCGAATTCAGCGTGCAGGTCGTTTTCAGAGAGATTCATCTGCCCAACGAAAAGCCGGCCGCTGGCTCCCATCAGGATAGGCAGGCGCTGGCCCAGCGGCATGTAGATGTGCAGATCCGCAGGGCTGGATTCGGAGCTGACGAGCACAATCCTGTCATTGCCCATCGGGCGCCAGAGCGTGACCGTGATTCCGCGTGCGATGGCAAGTTCGCGCATGAGCGGCAATGCCAACTGGACGCGCTGGCCCTGTGTCACCAACTGCTCTGCCAAGCGAGCCAGCCCAAGGCCTGCAGAGTACGTTTTGGACAGCGGATTGAAATCGACGACATCTTCCAAGACCAGGGTTCGGAGGATGTTGAAGCAGGTGCTTGGATTGATTTCCAGGTGCCTCGCTATGTCCGCTGCTCGCTCAGGAGCCCCCTTGTGCGCGAGGTATCGAAGGACTCCGATGGCATTCACCACGGGCTTCACGATGACGCCGTAGCTCGATCCTGATTTCTTGGAGTTGTCGGCCAAAGTCGGAGCTTTGCCCGGCGCGGCGCTGTCTTCGGTCACGACGTATTCCATGTTGTCCAGTGGTCAATTGAATGAAGGTCACTGCCTCGGAAGTGTTGGAACGACGGGGTGTCACAAAACTTCCACCTGTCTGCAGCAGCGGGCATTCTAAGTGGCGAAGTGCATTCTGTATGGAGTTTTATCTAGTTCAGGGACGCCCCTGTGGTGACGGGAATACCGGGTCGGCTCGTGGGTCGTTGCGCACAGGTGCAAAGTGTGCGGGGTACGAAGGGTGGTCTAGGGAGAACCCTGAAGTAAAAATCAACACTTTATCGAATAATGTCCATATATCTCTATGCGCAGCAACATCGAACCCGCTGCATCGAAAGGAAAATCATGAGTACCCACGGGAAAACCCCCACACTTCGAGTGATCGTCGATCGCGGTCGTTGCTGCGGTTACGGGCTGTGTGCCCAACTCTGCCCCGAGGTGTACAAGCTGGATGAAAACGGCTTGGTGTACGTCGAATCCGAGCTCATCCCTGGTGGGCTTGAGGAGGAGGCGAGGGAAGGGGCCGCAGCCTGCCCCGCGGAAGCGCTGGTCATTGAAGCGATTCAGTCGTGATTGGCGGAGGTCCAGCAGGGTCTGCTGTCGGCGGGCGCTGGCGCATCCTATGGCTGGTTCTCGCCGATGACTCGTTCTGCGGGACATCGGTTTTTTTAGCTCACGGGAAAACATCAACATGGACATCATAGGTATTGGATACCTCGGCTTCGAGACAACCAAGGTAGACGAATGGCGGGACTATGGGCCGCAGGTCATGGGTTTTCAGGTCGGCCAGTCTCCGGCGTCAGATCCGGACTCCCTCTACTTCCGCACGGACGATCGGCGGCACCGGTTTGCCTTCCATCCGGGCAAGATCGATCGCCTGGCCTATATCGGTTGGGAGGCCAAGGGAAAGATCGAGTTCGAGGCGGCGATCGCCCGATTCCAGGAACATGGCGTGGAAATCACCATGGGCGATGCGGCCCTGTGCGAGCAGCGTGGCGTCAAGGGAGTGTTCCGTTTTCGTGACCCGGTCGGCTACCAGCATGAGATGTTCCATGGTCAAAAATGGATGCCTCGTTCCTTCACGCCAGGCCGCCCTCACGGGGGCTTCGTGGCCGGCGTGCGGGGGTTGGGACATCTGGTCGTGATCACTCCGCAATGGCCACCCGAACTGCAAGATTTCTTCGTCAAGCTGATGGGCTTCCATTACTACGGCCCAGGGGCCGGCAAGGGCCAGACGGCGTTTTACCGCTCCAAGCTCAACAGCTACACCAGCCACGATATCGCCTATGGATACGGGCCTGGGAAGATGGGTGTCCAGCATGTGGGCCTGTTTGTGAAAAGCCTGCGCGACGTCGGCGAGACCTACGACATCGTGAAGCAGCGCGGGATCCCGATGATGATGACGCTGGGGCAGCACTCTCAAGATCCGCACGCTTCCTTCTACCATTTCTCGCCGGGCGGCTTTGCACTCGAGACCATCACCGAGCTCGAACCCTGGCACGACGACGGCTTCGAACTCAATCCCGAGAAGCTTAGCACCTGGGGTCATGAAGTGGTGGGCCCGATCCTCGGCCCGAGTGTACGGACGCCCGAAGAACTGCTCGAGCCCGAGTTGCTGGCCAAGTACAAACAGGGATGACGCAGCCCGCTTGCCGACTTCCGCGCTGGGCCGCCAGCACGGGAGTCGGCGTTTCAGACTGATTCCGAAGACGAGACCATCAGCATGCGCGCCACGCTAACGTGCTTTGGCTGCTCGAGCATGTAACGCACGGCGGACGCGACATCCGACGACTGTAGGGCCGGTGTCTGGTCCGCCCGGACCGGCTGGCCCGAGGCGCGCAGCCGGTCAAAGATCTCGGTTTCCGTGGTGCCGGGCGCGATGGTGCCCACACGCACGCCACTGCCTTTGAGTTCGACACGCAGCGCAGTGCTGAACACCTCGACGGCCTGCTTCAACCCGGCGTACACGCCCATGGAAGAATGGCTCAGGTATGCCCCCACGCTGGACACGTTGATGATGGCGCCCGCGCCCTGTTGCTTGAATGCGCGCGCAAACACATAGGAAGTCCGGACCACGGCATCGTAGTTGGTGCGCGTCATCTGCATCAGGCCATCGAGATCGATGGTTTCGAGTGTGCCGGTGACCAGCATGCCGGCGTTGTTGACCAGGATGTCGGCGCGGCCGTAGGTTCGGTGGGCCAACTCCAGCAGAGCCTGCGCCGTGGCGGGCTCATCGATCGCTGCGCTCAGGGGGACTGCCGGGCCGGGGAGCTGGGCGCACAGCGCATTCAAGCGCTCGGCGCGGCGCGCGGTCAGCACCAGGCTGCAGCCCGCGGCGCTGAGCTCATGGGCAATGGCTTCGCCGATACCTGACGATGCGCCGGTGACGACGGCGACCTTGCCTTGCAGGTGTCGTTGGGCCTCGTTCACGTAGCCGGGCCTCAGGCTTGGGTGTCCGGGCTGGGATAGCGCAAGGCCATGGCCGCGCCGAAGTCCCTTTTGAGGGTCGGGTAGTAGGCAATCTGTCCGCCCATGCCGCCGGCAATGTCGATGGAGGCCGCGCTGATGAAGCTGGCGTAGTCGCTTGCGAGGAACAGCGCCATGCCGGCGACGTCTTCCGGCTTGCCAAAACGCCCCAGGGGGACAACTTTGAGGACCATGGCGTCGAATTCCTCGCGCGGCGTGCCGGGCGGCATCTCACGGTAGTGGCGGTCCCACTGCCCGGTGTCGATCCAGCCCATGTTGAGGGTGTTGACCAGGATGTTGTCTTTGGGCAGCGACATGCCCAGCGATTTGGACATGGCGATGCAGCCCGCGCGGTTCACCACGGAGGGGATGCCGTCCGGGGTGATCTGGGTGCCGGCCAGCGCATTGATCTCGACGATGCGCCCCCAGCGCTGCTTTCGCATGTGCGGGACCACGGCCTGGATGAAGCGGAAATGGCCCATCTGCAACACGTTGGCGTGCTCCAGGATCTGCTCTGGCGTGAGGTTGTCGAGGTTGCCGCCGCGGCCTTGGCCCGCGTTGTTGATCAGGACGTCCACGCCGCCCCAGGCGGCTGCGATCTCATCCACGAAGGCTTTCACGCCCGCGGTGTCGGTGACGTCGACCGCGCGCGCGATCACGGCTTGCGCCGTCGTCGCCAGTTCGGCTCCCACCGCTTCGATGTCGGCCTGCGTGCGGGCGCAGACCGCAACGCGGGCCCCTTCTTTAGCAAAGGCACGGGCAATGGCCCGGCCAATTCCGCGCGAGGCGCCCGTCACGATGACGCGCTTGTGGCTCAAATCGATAAGCATGTACTGTCTCCTGGTTATGCAGAATATCTGGCAGATTGTAGGCAGAAATTAAAAAATAGTTCATATCTAGGTTCTTGCCGTTGCCTGTGCGCCGTTAGCGAATGATCGGCCCAGGAACTGCTCCAGCGCTGCTGCGCAGGGGCTCAATGCACGGCCTGCGGACCAGGCCAGGCCGACTTCCATGACCGGCAGCCGTGCGTCCATGGGAACGGCGTGGATGCGCCGCCCATCCAGGGACCATGGCCGGAACACCATGTCCGACAGGATGGTCACGCCCAGGTTGAGAGCGACCATCTCGCGCAGCGCCTCCATGGAAGACGTCTGGATAATCTTGTGGGGTGTGTGCCCCGCGTCGGCCCAGTACCGCCGGGCATTGCGGTCGCCTTCGTCCACCATGGGCAGGATGTAGGGGAGCGCCGCAAGTTCTTCGAAACTCACGCTCCCCCGGCCCGCGTATTCATGGCCCGCAGCCATCCAGAGCTGACGCCTGGACCTTTCCAGGACGCGGGTTTCCAGGCGCTCCGGCGCTTCCAGGTTGGACAGCAAAAGTGCGCCCATTTCCAGTTGGCCGCTCGCCAGGCGGACCTCGATGTCCTTACGCGGCATTTCCTCGAGCGAGAGTTCTATCCGGGGATACAGCTCGCAGAAACGCGCGAGGGCGGGCAACAGGAAGTACCCCAGGACGGTGTAGGTCGCGGCCACTTCCAGCTTCCCGTGGAGGTCGCGCCCATGTATCGGAAAGCGGGCCGCCTCGTTGGCCATGCGCAGAACGGATTCGGCGTGCTGCAGAAAGCCTTGTCCCTGCAAGGTGAGGGTGACGCCTTGGCGTCCGCGATCCAGCAAGGCCGTGCCCATGGCCTGTTCCAGGTCCGCGATCGCCAGGGTCATGGCCGACTGCGACAGGCCGATCTCTGTTGCGGCAGCCGAGATTTGCCCGCAGCGCGCCACGGCCACGAAGTAGTGCAGTTGGCGCAGCGTGAAGCGCGGCAGGGCAGGCAGACCGATTGTCATTGGAAAGGCAAATACCTGGGGTTCAAAAATTGAATTTGACTATGCCATAAATATGAACAAAATATAGATAAATGTTTAAATAAAAGGTTGCGCGAGCAACCTGGAGATATCCCCATGACCCCTCCCGTTTCCCTGGCGGACAAGTACGAATTGCCCGCCGGCCGTGTCTACATGAACGGTACGCAGGCGCTGGTTCGGCTGCTGCTGGCGCAAAAGGCGCGTGACGAGGCCGCCGGGTTGAATACCGAAGGTTTCGTCTCCGGCTATCGTGGCTCTCCCCTGGGCGCCGTAGACCAGGAGCTGTGGAAGAACCGGGCGCTGTTGGACAAGCACAAGGTGCGCTTTCAGCCCGGTCTCAACGAGGAGCTGGCGGCAACGTCGGTCTGGGGCACGCAGATGGTGAGCCTGGATCCGAAGGCACGGGTCGATGGTGTGTTCGCCCTCTGGTACGGGAAGGGACCGGGCGTGGACCGCAGTGGCGATGTCTTCAAGCACGGGAACATCGCGGGTGGCGCTCCGCATGGCGGCGTGCTGCTGGTGGCGGGAGACGACCACGCATGCAAGTCATCCAGCCTGCCGCATCAGAGCGAGCATGCATTCATCGCTGCGATGATTCCGGTGCTGCATCCTTCGGGAGTACACGAATTCATCGAATTCGGACTCCACGGATACGCCATGTCGCGCTACTCCGGATGCTGGGTGGGCTTCAAGGTGATCAGCGACACGGTCGAGTCCTCGTCGTCGTTCGACATCGATCCGATGTCGGTCGAGATCAAGATTCCGCAGTCCTACCCCGTTCCCGCCGACGGCTTCTCGATCCGCTGGCCCGATCCTCCGCTGGAGCAGGAGAACCGGCTGCAGCGCGAGCGCCTGTATGCACTGCTCGAATACGTGCGCCTGAACAAACTCAATCGCCAGGACTGGGCAGTCCCGGACGCACGCCTGGGTATCTGCACCACCGGCAAGAGCTACCTGGACGTGCGCGAGGCGCTGTCGCTGCTGGGCTTGGACGAGGCGGCCGCACAGGCGCTGGGTGTGCGCCTGCTCAAAATCGGCGTGGTCTGGCCTTTGGAACCCACCTGCGTGGTTGAGTTCGCACAGGGCCTCGACGAAATACTGGTCGTGGAGGAAAAGCGCCAAGTACTCGAATACCAGATCAAGGAGCACCTCTACAACGAACCCCATCGCCCCCGCGTGGTCGGCAAATACGATGAATCGGGCGAATGGGTTCAGGTTCCCAGCAGCGGCATCCTGCTGTCGCCTAATGGCGAGCTCACGCCAGCCGGCATCGCTGATGTGATCGCTGCGCGCCTAGTCAAGGTGTACGGGCAAGGCGTGCTGCCGGAGTCGGTGCGGGTGTGGTTGGAGCGTCAGGCGGTGGTGGCAACTCGTTCCCCATCCGATGCGCCTGTGCCCCAGCGGCTTCCTTACTTTTGTTCGGGCTGTCCTCACAACACCAGCACCCAGGTGCCGGAAGGGTCGCGCGCGCTGGCGGGGATCGGCTGTCACTACATGTCGATGTGGATGGATCGCCGCACGGAAACGTTCAGCCAGATGGGCGGCGAAGGGGTGCCGTGGATAGGGCAGGCGCCCTACACGGATACGCCACATGTGTTCGCCAACCTGGGCGATGGAACCTACATGCACTCGGGCTCCCTGGCCATCCGGGCTGCCGTGGCTGCCGGTGTCAACATCACCTACAAGCTGCTGGTCAACGATGCTGTCGCCATGACGGGAGGTCAGCCAGTCGAAGGCGCACCTTCGGTGCCCCAGTTGCTGCGGCAGCTTGCCGCCGAAGGCGTGAAGGAACTGCACCTGGTGAGCGACGAGCCCGAGGCCTTTCAGGCCTTGGACGACTTCCCCAAGGATGTCAAGGTGTCGCACCGTGACGGCATGGACGCGCTGCAGCGTGCGCTGCGCGACGTCAAGGGGGTGTCGGTGATCGTCTATGCGCAGACCTGCGCGGCCGAGAAGCGCCGCCGGCGCAAGAAGAAGACTCTGGTCGATCCGGCGCGTCGAGTGGTCATCAACGAGGCCGTGTGCGAAGGCTGCGGCGATTGCGGCGTGCAGTCCAACTGCGTCTCCATCCTGCCACTGGAAACGCCCTTGGGGCGCAAGCGGCAGATCGATCAGAGCGGCTGCAACAAGGACTTCTCCTGCGTGCGCGGATTCTGCCCAAGCTTCGTGGTGCTCGATGGCGCCGAACTGCGAAAGCCCCAGCGTGACCGCGTGGCGCCGCCCACCGGCATGGCGCGACCCGAGCTGCCAGTCTTGGCGCGCCCCTGGAACATTCTGGTGGCCGGGGTCGGCGGCACCGGCGTGGTGACCATCGGTGCCCTCATGGGGATGGCCGCGCATCTCGAGGGCAAAGGGGTGCTGGTGCTGGACATGGCAGGTTTGGCGCAGAAGGGCGGGGCCGTGATGTCCCATGTGCGGCTGGCGGCGGATCCCGTCCAACTGCATGCCGCGCGGGTAGCGCGCGGACAGGCGGACGTGGTGCTCGGCTGCGACCTGATGGTGGCCGCGGCCGGAGATGCGCTTGCTTCCATGGCGTCCGGGCGCACTCGCGCCGTGTTGAATACGGACGTGGCCCCCACGGGCAGCTTTACACGGGATCCCGACTGGCAGGCGTCGCCCGATGCGATGCTCGAGCGGGTCGGTTCGGCCGCTGCCCAGGTGGAGTCTCTGGAGGCCTCCCGCCTGGCGGTCGCCCTCATGGGTGATGCCGTGGCCACCAACGTATTCCTGCTGGGCTTTGCATGGCAAAAAGGCTGGGTGCCTCTGCAAGAGGGTTCGTTGTTGCGCGCCATCGAACTCAACGGCGCCGCGGTAGGCATGAACCGCGCAGCGTTTGCCTGGGGACGCCAGGCTGCGCTGGATCCTGCTGCGGTGCGCCGTGCGGCCGGCCTGCTTTCCGACGAAAAGGTGATGCTGATGCCGAGCAGAACAGCGTCTCTTGCGAGCATTCTGGCCGATCGCACTGAGCGGCTCGCCGACTACCAGAATGCACGCTACGCGCAGCACTACGCGGCGGTCGTGCGGCGTGTTTCCGATGTCGAGAAGGCGCGTGTCGGAGGAGATCGCCTGGCGCGCGAGGTCGCGATGAGCCTCTACAAGCTGATGGCCTACAAAGATGAATATGAAGTTGCTCGCCTGCACACCAGCAGTGATTTCCTCGCCCGGCTGCAAGAGCGCTTCGAAGGTGATTTCACCGTGAGCTACTACCTAGCACCGCCGCTGCTGGCGCGCCGCGACGCGCAAGGCCGTCCAGTCAAACAGCGCTACGGCGCCTGGGCGCAGACGGCCTTCCGTCTCCTGGCCCGTTTGCGGTTCCTGCGCGGAACAGTTTTCGATCCGTTCGGCTGGACTCGGGAGCGGCGGGAGGAACGTGCGGCAATCGACGAATTCGAGGCTTTGGTTAAAGACCTGCTTAAAGACCTGAACAGCAACAACTTCAACGAGGCGTTGGCGCTCGCCCGTTTGCCCCAGCAAGTGCGAGGCTATGGCCATGTGAAGGCGCGCGAGCACGAGGTCGCGCAGAAGAAGGCCTTGGAACTCCTGGCCCGCTGGCGAACGAAGACCGGCCTTTCCCAAGGCTAGGGCAGCCAGGACAAAGCTGCTACCCATTCCAAAGGAGATACATATGAAAATTCTCGTCCCTGTCAAGCGCGTGGTGGACTACAACGTCAAGGTCCGCGTCAAATCGGATAACACGGGTGTGGACATCGCCAACGTGAAGATGAGCATGAACCCCTTTGACGAAATCGCCGTCGAAGAGGCCGTGCGCCTGAAAGAAAAAGGCCTGGTGACCGAAGTCATCGCCGTCAGCTGCGGCGTGGCCCAGTGCCAGGAAACCCTACGCACGGCCATGGCCATCGGTGCCGACCGCGCCATCCTGGTCGAGACCGACGTGGAGCTGCAGCCCCTGGACGTGGCCAAGCTGCTCAAGGCCTTGGTGGACAAGGAGCAGCCATCGCTAGTCATCCTGGGCAAGCAGGCCATCGACGACGACGCCAACCAGACCGGCCAGATGCTGGCCGCCCTGGCCGACCTGCCCCAGGCCACGTTCGCCAGCAAGGTCGAACTCGCTGCCGACAAGGTCAACGTGACCCGCGAAGTGGACGGCGGCCTGGAGACCCTGCAGCTTTCGCTGCCTGCGGTCATCACCACCGACCTTCGCCTGAACGAGCCCCGCTACGTCACCTTGCCCAACATCATGAAGGCCAAGAAGAAGCAGCTGGACACCGTCAAGCCCGAAGACCTCGGTGTGGACGTCGCGCCGCGCCTCAAAACCCTCAAAGTGACCGAGCCCGCCAAGCGCGGCGCTGGCGTCAAGGTGACGGACGTGGCCGCCCTGGTCGAGAAACTCAAGAACGAAGCGAAGGTGATCTGAATGTCGGTACTCGTTATTGCTGAACACGACAACGCCTCCATCAAGGGCGCTACGCTAAACACCGTCACGGCCGCCGTGGCCTGCGGTGGCGACGTGCATGTGCTGGTGGCTGGCCACAACGCAGGTGCTGCAGCCGCGGCCGCCGGCCAGATCGCAGGTGTCGCCAAGGTCATCCACGCCGACGCCCCCGGCCTAGAACACGGCTTGGCCGAGAACGTGGCCGCGCAGGTGCTGGCCATCGCCGGCAACTACAGCCACATCTTGTTCCCCGCCACCGCCGGCGGCAAGAACGTGGCGCCGCGTGTGGCCGCTAAGCTCGACGTGGCCCAGATCAGCGACATCACCAAGGTGATCGCCGCCGACACCTTCGAGCGCCCCATCTATGCGGGCAACGCCATTGCCACCGTGCAAAGCGGCGACGCCACCAAGATCATCACCGTGCGAACCACGGGCTTTGACGCCGCGGCCGCCACCGGCGGCAGCGCGGCGGTCGAAATCGCAGCCGCCACGGCCGATGCAGGCAAGAGCAGCTTCGTCGGCAGCGAGATCGCCAAGAGCGACCGCCCCGAACTGACGGCGGCCAAGATCATCGTCTCCGGCGGCCGGGCGCTGGGCAACAAGGAAAAGTTCGACGAAGTGATGACGCCCCTGGCCGACAAGCTGGGCGCCGCCCTGGGCGCCAGCCGCGCCGCCGTGGATGCGGGCTATGCCCCCAATGACTGGCAAGTGGGCCAGACCGGCAAGATCGTGGCGCCGCAGCTGTACATCGCAGCGGGCATCTCGGGCGCCATCCAGCATCTTGCCGGCATGAAGGACTCCAAGGTGATCGTGGCGATCAACAAGGACCCCGAGGCGCCGATCTTCAGCGTAGCCGACTACGGCCTGGAGGCTGACCTGTTCACGGCCGTGCCGGAACTCGTCAAGGCGATCTCGTAAGGAGGCTCTACGCCATGGGTTTGCTGCGCCAATGCTTGCAGGAAGTGCGTGAGAGGGAGTGCCCGCAACCGCCTATTTTTACCCCGCCATGCACAGTTGCGCACCACAATCCTGTGCAGTGGCATCACCTCGACGGTGCACAGCGCGCTTCTGTTAGCGAATTGCACCGCCATGCTTTCCACCACCGCATCTTGGGAGCCCAGAGCGTGGAAGGTTAATCCATGTGGCCGTTTTCACCCTGGCAAGCTTAGCGTTCGTTTAAGCCCAAGTCTTCCAGCGCATCACCACTGTGATCCAGCATCTGCGCTGTGGGCACGGCTTGTCCTAAAAAGAATACGAAGGAGACCCGTACTATGCGGAATGTGAATAGTGGGTATTGGCGCCTGGCGGTGGCTTTGTCGGCAGGCCTGGTGTGGTGCTGTGTGGCGCGTGGCGCCGATATGATCGTCCTGGGCCAGTCGCTGAACATCGGACCCGATTCGGACGGCGGCGGATTGCGGGTCATGGCCGCGGCCAAGGGGTACATAGACGGCGTAAATGCAGCCGGAGGCGTGCAGGGGCGTCGGCTTGATTTGGTCACGCTAAACGACGATGGTGACCCGCGCAAGCACGAGCGCAATGTTCGCGAGCTGATCACGCAGCGTGGGGCGGTGGCCTTGCTCAATTGTCAGGGCGAGGCTTCTTGCCGGGCCTCCGCCGCAGTCACGGCAGTATTGAAAGTGCCCTTGGTTGGGCCGTTGAGCGGCGCCTCAGCCTTGGCGCGCAGCAATGCGCCCTGGCTGTTCCAGGTACGGGCCAGCAGCACGCGTGAGGTCGAGGCCCTGGCCCGGCAGTTCAAGGCCATCGCCTGCTTTCGGGTCGCCATCGTCACCGACGCGCCGGAAAGCGAATCGGTCGCAGCGCTCAAGAGCGCTATGGGCGGGCAGGGTATGACCGCCACCGTACTCGCCGTTCCTGTCGGCTTGCCGGGCGACAGCGCGCAGAAGCTGATCAAGGCCCTGGGCGGGGAGAGTTTTCATGGAGCCGTGCTTGCCTTGCAACTACCGACGGCTGAGGCCTTGGTGGATCTTCAATTGGGGGCACGGGAGGAATGGCCTCGCGTTATCGCTTCGCTGGCGAGTCCTCACCTCAACACGCTGATGGCTGGCTTCAAGGGCAGTCTCTTCGGCTTCACCGCGGTGGTGCCCAATCCGGAGGCGGGCAATCTGCGCCTGGTTCAGGAGTTCCAAAGAAACATGGACACCTACGGCGCGGGCCACGCGGTGACATTCGTAGGCATGGAGGCCTACATCAACACCAGGGTGCTGGTGGAGGCCTTGCGCCGCACGCCGCGTCTCACGACCGAGGCAGTGGCTGCCACGCTATCGCAGCTCAACGATCTGGATCTGGGCGGCTTCAGCGTGAGCTTCGCGCGACAGCGCAACCAGGGCTCCGACTGGGTGGACGTGGGGGTGCGATCGCGCTATGGGCAATTGATACGCTGAGTCGGCACCCTTCTATCACCCAATCGTCTTTCATCTTTTCGTTTGACTGGATCGTGACCATGCGCCGTATATTTTCGCTGGCACTGCTGGCCGTGCACCTCGCCGCCGCAGCAGGAGTCTCTCCTGAAGAGGCCCGCCAATTGGGTGGCAGCTTGACAGAGTTTGGAGCGGTGCGCGCCGGCAATGCCGACGGCAGCATCCCGCCCTATACCGGGGGGCTCCGAAGCGCGCCTGCCGCACACAGGCCGGGCAGCGGCTTTTGGGTCGATCCGTTCAAAGGTGAGAAACCGCTTTACCGCATTGACGCACGCAACATGGCGCAGTACGCCGATAAGCTCTCGGAAGGCCAGCGGCAGTTGCTGGCCCGATTCCCGGAGTACTACCTGGACGTTTACCCGAGCCACCGCACTGTAGCCTACCCCGACGCGGTCTTGGCTGCGACACGGCGTAACGCCACCAGTTGCCGCAGCCTGAAGGACGGCTTGGCGGTGGACGTGGCCTGCCGTGGCGGCATGCCGTTCCCGATTCCCAAGACGGGGCACGAGGTGATGTGGAACCAGCAGTTGCGCTACCAGGGCAGCAAGGACATGGTCACCATGTCTTCGCGATCCTGGGTGGTGGATGCCAACGGCCGGCCCATTAAGACAGCGGAACAGCAGACCTATCAGAATTTTCCTTACTACGAACTGGATCAGAAAGATCGTGATCCCACCATGGCCTGGCGGGTCTATTCCGTCACCAAGTCGCCGGCCCGCAGGGTAGGTGAAATGACAGGTTTGGCCGACTACCTGGATCCCAGCGCCAGGCCCCGGAAGGCGTGGACTTATACGCCGGGCCAGCGCCGGGTGAAGCTCGCGCCCGAATTTGCCTATGACACGCCGGTGGCAAGCATGGGCGGTGTCATCGTCTATGACGAATTGTTTGTTTTCTCCGGAATGATGGATCGCTTTGACTTCAAGCTGCTCGGCAAGAAGGAAATGCTCATTCCCTACAACGGCTACAAGGCGACCTACGACTGCCCCGTACCAGAAGTTGCGCTGATGGCCCGCCATGCCAACCCAGCATGCGAGCGTTGGGAGTTGCATCGGGTCTGGGTGGTGGATGCGGTCTTGCGCTCGGGCCAGCGTCATGCATATCCACGCCGGACGTATTACTTTGACGAGGATCTTTCCGGAGCTGGCATGTTCGATGCTTTCGACCAAGAGGGGCAGTTGGCGCGAGTCATGTTCAATACCACTACTCCCATGTACGACTTGGACATTCCCTGGTCTGTCAAGAACGTGGTGTACGACTTCAGCAGGGGCCTGTACGCGTACCTGAACGACGCCATGATTGGCGGCTTCAAGCAGATTGAGACTCCGCGCAGCGAGCGCGAGCTCAATCCTGAGGCGGTAGTTGGCCGCGAAACCGCACGTTAACTTACTGCTTGAAAAGGGCTGGGCGATACTGGGGCGAAACATCCGTGTCGGCGACGACGAGATCGCAGCCGGTGCATCGTCCATTCGACAGGCCGTTGCCCCGCGTCAAGAAACGGAGCTAGCTTTGTCTGTCTCGCCGAAGGGCTTGCCTCGTGATCGCGGCGCTGGCATCCGACGGCTCGTTGCTGGTCCCATGGAACGCAGGCTGGCAATGCGACCGGGTTGTGAGGCATTGCCCTTGGGCGTCTAGGTAGTTGATTCCGAAACCCTCCGGACTGCGACGCGATTTCGGCTGGCGCGTCGCGTGCCGTGGCGTCAGGATGCGTTCGTGGTGTGATTGCCTTGAAAGGAGGCATGCGGCTTGCAAGGGCAGGAACTCTCCGGCGAACCCCGGCCATCGTGGGACGTGTCTGTGGCGATGCTGCGCGCGGTGCTAGATGGGGCGGCCTATGACGCGATGGCGGCACTGCACGGGGTGTCGCGCACGGCCGTCGAGCGGCGCAGCAGAGCGGTGGGTGCGGCTTTCGTTCGCAGGCTGCGCCTGCACCGTGACGCGCTGCAGACCGCGCTGGACGGTCTGCAGCCCCCTGGCGCGGATCGGGCCATGGGCACGCCCATCCTGAGTGAGCCGGAGATCGCCGCTGGCGCCGTGCGGATCCGGGGCCGCAGCCAACACCTTCTGGGAGACCTCGCGCTGTGCTACATGCTGTTCGCGATCGGCGCGCGGCCATTGGAGATCGCGCGTCTGGAGGTGCGGGACTATCTGGACGCCGCAGGCAGCGTGCGCCGGGTCCCCGTGCTCCGCGAGGAGGCCGCTATCACCTCCTGGGCGCGGCCGCTGTACTTCCACAGCACGCGGCTGAACGAAGCCATGAACGCCTATCTCGCCGATCGTGTGCGGTGCGGGACTCGGTGTGGAAGGCCAGTACCGTGGCTTGGCGCCTGGCTCCTAGCAGCCGCCTGTTCCTGTCCGCCAGCGGCAAGGGCTTCGAGATCACGCCGTACGGAGAGGCCGGACAGCGCCGCTTCCGGTATCGCAGGATCCAAGAGACCTATTGCAAGCTGTTCCGCTATGCCGATTTTAAGCAGGTCACAGCGCTGACTGCACGACATGCGGTCGCCGACCGCCTCTATACCCGAGGTGCGGACGAGGCGCAGGTGGGGCTGCTGCTGGGAATCGCGGAGCGCAGCGCGGCGAGAGAGCCGTTTTCACGGCGACAGCAAACGATGGAAGAGCTGACACGCGAGCTGGTGTAGATAGGGAAGAACGATGAAGCCGATTCAATGTCGTGAACCAAAATTTTCTTTGTAGGGTCTTGTCTGATGGATGCCCGCCATGTATGAGTATTTTTTGATGCCCGTTGATGGAACGTCGGCGTCGGATGAGAACGTAAGCGTCGCGCTCGGATTGGCGGAGCGATTAGGCGCGAAGATCACCTTTCTTCACGCTCTCCTGATCAGGCCGCGACGTTGAGAGGCACCGTGCTTCCAGCGGCCTTGGCCAGCACATTGCAGCACGCGGCCTTCGGCGACTCCGATGCGGTGTTGTCGAAGGCGAAATCGAGCACGGTGGCACGTGGTGTTCGCTGCGAGAGTTCGGCCATGGTGTCGGGCCATCTCGCCGAAGCCGTTGGCACCGCCGTCAAGATCCATGGGTGCGACGTCATTGTGATGGCGCCGCAGCGGTGCCCTGGTGCCCAGGGATAGAGTCTCCAGTCCTGCGCGGAGCAAGTTCTTCGGGACTCGCCGGTGCCATTGCTTGTGACGGTCGTTACAGCCGGCAGGGTTCCCACTGCGCAGGATCGAGCTGTCTCCGCCATACTGAGCATGCGTCGTGCACTTGCCTCCAGCACGCTTGGGTTGCTCGCGCTGGTTGAGGAAGACAGCGCCGGGCAACAGAGCACGAATTGAGATGCGATCCGGATGTGCGTGCAGCATGTCCGGCGAGACCTCCTGCGAGCCAATGGAGAGCTTGAATTGCACAGGGTGCTGCGTAAGCGAAATCCCGAAATTGCCGAAATTTTGTCCTGCCTGGAGGAGCGGTGCAGCCGCGAGCGTGGACTGGCTGCGAAATTCATGGAGATCGTCGAGGAGGCATCTCTCGGGGACAAAACGGCGTCGGCACAGCTGCAATCGCTCGCGAGCGCAGTCCGCGAGGGCATGCGGAACGAAGATGAAGTGGAGCAGATCTTGTTGGTGGCTCGGCGGTATCTGCTGGACTCGGACTGGGATGAAATCGCAGGCCCCATCTGGCTGAACGACGATCTGGGACGCGCGGACTTGGAGGGTGGTGTGCAAGCGGCTGTCTCGCCGCGTGGTGAACTTTGTCCCCCGTTATCCGTAGATGCAGACCGGTTCGCCCGCAACCTTCCTCGTATGGGAGATGACCCTGCGCCGATCGCATTCTATGGAGCCTCTCGCTACTACCAGGAAGAGACCGTTGGCTGCCTGATGCGCCGCGTCACAGCGTCGATAGCGCGGAACGCCGACATACGCCTCCATCAGCTCGGACTGACCAGTAGTGCCTTGGCCACAAAGTGATGCAGTGCTTGGTGCCTTGCACTGGCATGAAGCGGATCCATCCGCGCGGCCATGGGCTCCACACTCTTACGCGATAGCGGCAGCATCAAACCTGTGCAGTAACCTTTGAGACCTGCGTGGCGATCTGCGTGTCCTAGCGCCCGCGACAAATGCGCCATGTACTGGTCAAACCGTTCACTCGCACTCATTGTCCCTCACAAGAAGAGTTGAGAAGGATTCATGATGCTACTTTTGTGACACAGTAAGTCTAACAAGGCCTGAGCCAACGGGCTATCGCCCGCCTGCTCGGGTACAGCCCCAGCGCCGCTAAGTCGCTCGCAACAGCAGCTTTTGCGGCTACGCCTCCGAGCCCGCCCAGGCGGCCTGTGTCTGTCGCCGCACTACCGCTTGGCTTCTGCCCAAACTTTGCAAGATGCCTGATGTGACGGCCCAATCGTTATTGGCGGCCTTCACGGCCAAGCTCAACCAGATTGCCGCGCCCATACGCCAGATCCTTACCTATGACCAGGGTCGGGAGATGGCATGTCGTCGTGAGCTGGCCCAGGCAACCAACATGCGGGTGTAGTTTTGCGATCTGCACAGCGCTTTGACAGCGCGGCAGATGTGAGAACACTAATGGCTTGTTGCGCCAGTTTTTTCCCAATCTGATCTGAGCGTGCATGACCAGGACGACCTGGATAGTGTTGCTGATTTGATGGACAACCGCCCCCTGCATACGCTCGATTGGCGCTCTCCGTACCCAGCGTTTCGTGAGTTCTCAGGGCTATCGACAAACAATATGAAGCTACCATTCATTGACTTTTAAGCGCCGGTGTTGCACTTATGCTTTGAAACAGCCCTGTAAATTTTTAAAAAAATACGGTTACGACTGTTCTCTTCAAAGAAGATTGTTAAGTGCAGATATAGAGCACTCAAATTTGAGAGGTGTTGTGCGTAAAGTTATCTACATTCCCCAAGAAGGAATTCCTTTTCCTTCCCGCGCAACCACCCTTTGAAAAGCAATTCCCCTGCCCTGCCCATGAGATTTTCTGTCTTGTCTTTCATCTCAAACCAAATTTTCCGCAAACGATCTAGATGATCGTTGTTCAGTGATTTAATCAATTCGGACTTTTGCCTGGACTGTTCGGCTATCTCTTGCGCTCTCCGTATTTCTGCTCGGCGTGACCGTTCCAGTTCCGATGCGAGTTTGGCTTCTTTTTCCATGTCTCTCTTCGCTATCTCCTTTTCTTGGCTGAAGTTCCGATACCCCTTGCAAGCAGCTTGCAGATAGGCATATAGCCTTCCTCCCCGCATCGAGGAAATTTTTTCCTTCACGCCTTCAATGACATCGGAGAGCCGCTGTCCCGAGGACTTTGCCAAGGCCATGAGTTTGAATACGGCAGAGCATTTGATCTCTCCTGTGCTCACCAGAAATTCTAATTCGGCAGGCAATTTGTTCGCGCCGATTCGGACTAGCCCCGTGTCCTCATAAGTGACTATTCCCTTTTCCGATACCTTTCTTGTGCGAATGGTAGGCTTTAGCTCGTGAGGTGCCGGGAGGTCAAACCGCAGTGCTCGAATTGCTTTTCCAGTCAGAGTTATTTCTGAGACTGAGCCCCGGAGCCCCTGGCGAGCCTTTTGGCTTCGCTCTATGATTCCCATGTCTTCCAGCATTTTTAGCTGGCGATTTAAGTTTTGGAGTGAAGATTGAGCTTCGTGTGCCAGTGTGGCCCGACTCGCGAAGATCGGCTTTTTGGGCTGATTTACGTCGATCTTTTTGATCAGACGCACAAGCGTAGGCCAAACGCAATAGGGGAGGGTGCGAAGAAAAGGGTCTTCGTCCAGCATCGTGATGGCGCGGGCGATCATGCTGGGATAGATAACTACGGATTCAAATTTTGATGTGCGGCCGCCATCATCTGCGGGGTTCACAGAAGTCATTTTTCTCTTTCGCGCGTTTTTTGACGCAAGAAATTTCTGAAAGACTTGACGCCCCATTTCTTTGGAACTACATTCACCCCATAACTCTCTTGAGGCTTACTTACCGACTGCAATCGGTTGTGGTTTCATGGAAACGGGATCATCAATATCCAAAAGGAAAGCCCGCCAAAGTTGGTAGCTTTGGCGGGTTTTTTTCTATGTCAGTTCACGATGTCTTCTTTTGCTTGGCGCTGTTTAAACGTTTAAATTGGTCTGCTATCGCTTGGTTTGGTTGGTCTTGCTCTTGGTATGTGCGCTGCAGGACTGTTTAAACGTTTAAATTCATTGCATGATCGGTCTGGCTTGCAGCATCTTCCTGTTCGGCTTTTGCATCATCTTGAGTTGGTGTGGCCACTGAGTTGAGTAGCGACACCAGTGCCTCCTCAAAAGCTTTTAGTTTTTCTGGTGCTACATGGATTGCAAGCTCAACGCGGCCATCAGGCCGTGTTTTTAGATGCCCGTTTTGGTACTTGATGGTTTTGTTCTTTGTTGGCTTGGAGCGTGGCGATGAGGTTGTCATTAAGTTCTTGGCTTGTGCGACAACCCAATGAGCTCCGTGGTCCTCTCTTATGTATTTGTCCATTAGGCGCAGGACTGATTCGATGCCAGATGCGTCGCATAGACGAAGAAGGTGGTAGGCCACGAGCGATCCAAACTTTTTTGGATGCTTGCGCATTTCGGAGAGAGCTTCTGCGGGGAGTTTGCTGTAAGCCTGAAAGAAGGTCATCGCCGACCGTGCGATCTTCGCCCTGTCAGCGATTTCGGATGGGGACTTTCCGTTCTCTATCATCTTGGCGAAAAAAAGTCCACGGTCAACGTCCGTATGCTCGGCTCGCCCTTCGTTGTTTTCCCATCCAAGCCAGGCCGAAGATTCCAGTGATAGGTCGCTGTGTATCTCGGCCAGCAACTGGTTAAGTGCTTGGTGTTCTAGGCAGGCCTGTACGCGAGTCCAGCCGTCCGCGATGATGAAGCGTCCAGGTTCCTTCGGATTCGGAATGACATGAATCGGGTCGCGTTGGCCTTGAGTTTTCAATTCTTCTGCACGGGTTTGGATCATTTCCTCCGTGTAGATTTCTCGCGGTGCAAGAGGGTTTGGATCGATCAGCTTTGGATCGATGAGTCGCAATTCTCGTCCGATAACTGCATTGCTGGATTCTTTGTCTGGGCTGGGGGGGGTCGGTGTGTTGCTGAATTTCAGCATAGGAACTCCAGGGCCAAAACCTTTGCCAATTGATCGTTGTTTCATTTCTTATTCCCGGTGCGTGCAATGATCCGGTTCTGGATGAACTCGGCAAAAACTTTATATTCCTTGGAGGCCTGCGATGTTGGCACTTGGAGTGTCAATGGCAGGTACTGATCCAGGCTTTTCGGAAACTGCTCACTGGCCGAAATAACGCACGGTGCCATCAAGTCGCGATAGGCAGTTAGTGTTTGCTGCATCCGGCTGATACGTGAGAACTGAGGGGCGTAATGCGTTGGCAGGATGATCAGTTCTGGTTTGAGCCTATATTCGGATTCGAGCGTGTTGATTTCGCCCATCAAGCGCGATAGCCCTTTAATCGAAAAGAGGTCCATTCGGATTGGCGCGATAACAATGTCTGCGGCGGCAATCGCTGCGCTCGAAAGAAAACTGACAGATGGCGGGCAATCAAAGATGATTGCGTCGTAATCGCTGGCATTGAAGCCATAGTTTCCTTCCAGGATGCGGCGGATATATAGCTCGCGCTGGCCAGAAGCCTTTGCCAAAGCCGTCTCGGCATCGCTCAGATAGGGGTCCGAAGGAATCAGGTGCGGACCTGCTTCGCCGAATGGCTTCTTGATGATAAGTTCTGCCGGTGGGTTTGTTGCGCCTTGGCGAGCGCCTGATTTCGAGAGGATGTAGGGAAGCAAAATCGATGCGAATGTATTCTCAACGATGGCTTCCGGCAAAAGGTCATACGACTCTGCCTCTTCCATGGTTAAGTCTGGCTCATAGCCCAGCATTTGCGTCGCATTCGCTTGGATATCCAGGTCCACTAGGAGTGTGCGTATGCCGCTGAGCTGGAGATTCACTGCCAGTTCAACGCTGGTTGTCGTTTTTCCAGTACCCCCCTTGATTACGTCTACGGTGATGACCGTAGGCCTGTGTGCCGGAAACTTTGTGTAACCCTGCGCGCGCCGCCAAGCAGCTATCTGGAAAATTTGGCTTGGATCGAACACTCGTACTTGGGGTGCTCCAGGTTTGAAGTCCGCTGCGCGTTTGATATGCACGCCAGCGTTGTCAGCATAGGCACGCATCGTGTTGCTTGAAACGCCAAGCAACGCACTTGCTCCGGCGAGCCGGTACAAAAAAGAGTCCGTTGGTGCAAAGGTAGAGCGAGGCATTTTCACAATGTCGAAGTTGACAATTGGCCGAAAGATAGCACAACACAAACCATGTGTCATGACATTGGTAGCTAATTTTATATATATGACAAAAAAGCTACCAGTGAATTTGGAATTCAATTTCAGGATGCTTTGGGCTGTCTATTTCATGCATCCGAAGGGCTAAATATTAATCTTGGGCCGATGGTGCAGGACAACGTGTTTACAGAGCATGCGGAGTCACACTCGCTGATGTTGGAGCCTGTGCTTTTGCGTCTGCGCATGCTGGCGATCCGGCTCCACATGCAGATATCGCTCGGTCGTCTGCACCGAGGCATGCCGCAGGTTGTCGCGCACCACCAAGAGTGGCACCCCTGCATCCAGCTGGTGCGTCGCCGCCGTATGCCGCAGCCAGTGTGTTGTTGCCGCCTGCAGCAGCCGGGCCTGCTCTGGATCTGGGCAGGCCTTGGCCGCTGATTCGAACAGCGTCGTCACAATCTGGTGCACCGCCTTGCTCGACACCGGCTGGCCCTTGCCGTACAAATCCATCAACAGGGGTTCGGGGTGCAGTGGATCGGGCCAGGCACTGCGCTCGGTGGAGGCTCGGTACGCGCGCAGCGCCTGTAGCGCATCTTCGGGAACCGGCACCGGCAAGCCCGTATGCCCCTTGCCACTGACCTGTAGCCACCACTGACCCCGGCGCTGCACCAAGTCGGCTGTACTCGCCTGCGCGATTTCGCTGCGCCGCAGCCCCGTCAGGTACAAAAACACCAACAAAAACCGTGTGCGCTGGTAATGCGCCACCTGCCGGGCCGTTTCACGCGGCC
>NZ_SLXH01000036.1 GCF_004341365.1 Simplicispira metamorpha
ATCCAGACGGGCTCGAGCACGGGGCTGCGCTGCAGCTTGGCCAGCAGGTCGGTGCCGATGTTGCCTGGGCCTATCAGGGCGCATTTGATTTTTTGGGTGGTCATACAGGAGATTTCTTATGCGGAGAAAGCGATCGAGCAGCCGCCCAGGCCCTCGATCTGCATGGTAAATCGGTCGCCAGCCACGGCGGGCACCAGGGGCGCCAGCGAACCCGACAGGATCAGCTCGCCGGCCTTGAACGGAATGCCAAAAGCGCCCAGCGTGTTGGCCAGCCAGGCCACGGCTTCAGCCGGGTGGCCTTGCACCGCAGCGCCCACACCGCTGCCAGCGGGAGCGCCGTTTTTCCACATCTGCATGGACGCGGCGGCCAGATCGAGCGTGCGCGGGTCGGTGTGCTGCGTGCCGACGACAAACACCCCGCACGAGGCGTTGTCGGCCACGGTGTCCTGGATTTTGATTTTCCAGTCGTCAATGCGCGAATCGACGATCTCGAAGCAGGGCGCGACCCACGCGGTGGCGGCCAGCACGTCGTCCCGCGTGACGCCCGGGCCTTGCAGGTCGGTCTTGAGCATGAAGGCCATCTCGCCCTCGGCGCGCGGCTGGACCAGGCCCGACTGGCTCAGCGATACGGTGGCGCCATCGGCGTACTGCATGGCGTCGGTCAGAAAGCCAAAGTCGGGCTGGAACACGCCCAGCATGTCCTGCACCGGCTTGGAGGTCACGCCGATTTTCTTGCCGATGACGCGCTCGCCCGCCGCCTGGCGGCGCGCCAGAAAGCGCAGCGAGATGCGGTAGGCGTCGTCCACCGTGATGTCGGCGTGGCGGCTGGTCAGGGGCGCCAGCGTGCGGCGTTGGCGCAGGGCGTCAAACAGCGCGTCGCCCAGGGCTTCAATGGTTGCGGCGTCCATTTTTAGCCGTTCTGCAAGAAGTCAATGCAGCTGCGGTTGAACAGCTCGCGGTGCTCCACCTGCACCCAGTGGCCGCAGCGGTTGATCAGCACCATGCGCGCCTGCGGGCAGTGTTCCATCAGCTTCATGGTGCCGCTGGCCGGGTTGAACTGGTCGTTCACGCCCCAGAAGCCAAACACCGGGCAGCGCAGCTCGTGCAGGCGCTCGGTCATGTTGGGCACCTTCAGGATGGAGCGGGCGGCCTGCGTCTGCGTGGCGGCAATCGGCGCGCGCTCGTTGATGATTTCGTCGGTCAGCAGCGAGGGGTCGAACAGCTGCATGGTCATCACGGCGCGCATGGCCTCGGCGCCGGTCTTGCCCGATTGGTAGATGCTGAACATGTTGGCAATGCCGGGCATGGCCAGGTAGGTGTCCAGGTCTTCCACGCCACCGGGCGCCATCAGGATCAGGCGCGCCACGTCCTCGGGGTAGGCCAGTGCGTAGCCCAGCGCCACCGCACCGCCCAGCGAGTTGCCCAGCAGCGTGACGCGTTGAAGGCCCAGGCCGTCCACCAGCCCCTTGATGCCAGCGATGAACAGGTCCAGGTCGTACTGCGGCAGGTCGGGCTTGCTGGAGAGGCCGTAGCCCAGCAAATCGGGCACCAGGGTGCGGTAGCCCGCCTCGGCAAACACGGGGTAGTTGCCCTTGAAGTTGCTGTAGCCACTGGCGCCGCCGCCCGCGCCGTGCAGGAAGATGACGGCTTCGCCTTCGCCCTGGTCGTGGTAGTGCACGCGCTGGGGCAGGCCGGCGACCTCGCCAATGTCGAGGTAGTGGCCTTCGGGGATGGAGGGGGTTGTCTGCATGGGGTGTGGGTCAAGCAAAAAGAAAAGAGAAAAAAGGGGGGGCTTTGCGGCGGGTGCGGGCGCACAGGCGCTGCCGCCCGCTCAGGCCGCTGGCTGCGCTGGTGCTGTGGCCTGCCACAGCTTGGGCAGGCCGGGGTCGGTGGCCAAAATGGCCTGCTTGAGCAGGTTGCGCAGCGCAGCCGATTCCATCTCGCCCATGCGGTCTACCAGATCGGCCTCGACCGATTTGGCCGCCGCCAGCACATGCAGGATGGCGTCCGAGCCGGTCGGGCTCAGGCGCAGGCCACCCGCCTCCTGCACCAGCAGGCCGCGCTGTACCAGCGACTGCAGCGCGCCCGTGCCCAGGTCCACGCCGGTGTAGGCAATGTGGGCGGCGATCTCGGGCACTTGCAGCGGCTGGCACACGCTCAGCAGCGAGAGCACGAAAAAGTCGGTGTCCGACAGCTGGCGCTGCTGCAGCGTGCCCCGGATGCCATGTAAAAACTGAAAATGCGCGCGCCCGAACAGGTAGCCCAGCAGGTTCTCGGAATACACCGCACCCTCCAGCTGCGCCTGCGGCTCGGTCGAGACGGGCGCCGCCTTGCGCGAGGCCAGCGCATAGCCGCCGGTCACGTACAGCAGCGGGGGCAGGGCGCTGCTGTCGTACTGCACCACCTCGCCGACAAAAATGGTGTGGTCGCCGCCCTCGTACTTGAACGCGCTCTTGCACTGAAAGCGCGCGCTGCAGCCGGTGAGCAGGGGCGCGCCGCTGGGTTGCATGTCCAGCGCCAGGCCGTTGAATTTGTCCTCGCCCGCGCGGGCAAAGCGGTTGGACAGCGCCTCTTGCTCGTTCGACAGGATGTGTACGTTCCAGTGCGTGCTGTCGCTGAAGGCAGGCAGGCTGCGCGCGTTGTTGGCCAGGCTCCACAGCACCATCGGCGGCTCCAGCGACACCGAGTTGAAGCTGTTGGCCGTGATGCCGATGGGCGTGCCATCGGCCGCTGTGGTGGTCACGATGGTCACGCCCGTGGCAAACATGCCCAGTGCGCGGCGAAATTCCTTGGGGTCGAAGGGCGGGGCAAGTGCATTCATACAAGTCTCCTGAGTCCTGGAGCCCAAGCTTGCCGGGCGCTGCCTTGCATCGAATCCTTCACATGGACTAGGGCGTTCTTTGCTGCACATCAGGTGATGCGCTGGCGGGCGGCGTTTTAGTCTGATTGGACGATGAGCCCTGCCGATGCGGGTGGGAATATCTGCCCATCGCAAGGGATTTTCCTTGTGCGTTCACCCCCTCTGCCGCGTAGAGCAAAGCCTTTCGGAGACAAGCACCATGATGACAGTAAGAGACGATTATTTGACGCCCGAAGCCATTGAGTTGATCGAACGCGCCCGCGCCATGGCGCCGCGTTTGGCCGAGCGCGCCCGTGCAGCGGAAGACGCTTTGATGGTGCCGCGCGAGACTGTCGCGGAGATGCAGGAGGCGGGCTTTTTCAAGGTGCTGCAGCCCAAGCGCTGGGGCGGCTACGAAATGGATCCGCGTGTTTTCTACACCGTGCAAATGGCGCTGGCCGAAGGCTGCATGGCCACCGCCTGGATTTATGGCGTGATTGGTGTCCACAACTGGCAAATTCCGCTGTTCCCGGAGCAGGCGCAAATCGACGTCTGGGGCCAAGACCCCACCACGCTGACCGCTTCGACTTACATGCCCACCGGCAAGGCCGAGCCGGTGGAAGGCGGCTACCGCTTCAGCGGCCGCTGGAGCTGGAGCAGTGGCTCGCAGCACTGCGAGTGGATTTTGCTGGGCGGCCTGCTGCCCAAGAAAGACGGCTCGGGCGTGTTGGAGCACTGCACCTTCTTGCTGCCCAAGAAAGACTTCAAGATCATCGAAAACTTTGACGTGCTGGGCCTGCGCGCCACCGGCAGCCACGACATCGAAGTGACCGACGCCTTTGTGCCCGCGCACCGCACCCACCGTACCAACGACCACAGCGACGCTGGCTGCCCTGGCCGTGCCGTCAACCCCGGTTGGCTCTACCGCATTCCGTTCACGCAGGTGTTCCAGCGCGCGGTGTCGTCGGCCTGCTTGGGCGCGACCGATGCCGCCATCAACAGCTTTCGCCAACGCTGCGCCAGCTTTGTTGGCAAGCACGGTGCCAAGACGGCAGAAGACGTCAACTCCCAGCTGGCCGTGAGCGAGGCCATGATGATGACCGACCAAGCCAAGCTGGTGCTGTATCGCAACTTCCAGCGCATCGTCGATTGCGCCAAGAACGGCACGGTGATGGACGTGGAAGAGCGCCTGATGCAACGTGCCCAGGCATCGCAGGTGCCCAAGCGCTGCGCCGAGGTGGTCAACGAGATCATGCGCGCCTGCGCAGCCGGTGGCGTGTTCAAGACCAACCCCATCGAGCGCACTTTCCGCGACCTGCACGTGGCGCGCGGCCACATTGCCAACAACAGCGATACCTATGCACGCAGCCATGGCGCCGTGATGCTGGGCCTGCCCAACGCCGACGCTTTCGTTTGAGCGGTAACCACCCATGACCACAGGAGGCGGCGTGCAGCACCCACCCTTGAAAGACGAACAGCAGTTTGACGTGATCGTCGTCGGCTCGGGCGCTGGTGCGCTGCTGGCCGCCATCCGAGCCAGCGATGAGGGGCTCAAAACCCTCGTGGTGGAAAAAACCGCGCTGGTTGGTGGTACCTCGGCCCTGTCGGGCGGCGGTATCTGGATTCCTGACAACCACGACATGCCCAAGGCCGGGCTGCGCGACAGCATCGAGGTGGCCTTTGGCTACGTCAAAGCCTGTGCCCAGGGACTGGCCAGCGACGACCGCGTGCTGGCCTACGTCGAGACGGCGCGCCACATGGCGCGCTATCTGGCGCAGATCGGCGTGCCCTACCGCTGCATGCCGCATTACTCGGATTACTACCCCAACGTTCAGGGTGCGTTACCTGGTGGGCGCACTATGGACCCGTTGGACTTCAACGCGGCCCGGCTAGGTCTGGAGGGCTTGGCGCTGCTGCGCCCGACCAACCCGGGCCAGTTGATTTTTGGCCGGATGCACATCAACGCCTTCCAGGCACGCTCCATGCTGGCGCGCGAGCGCAAAGCCAAGTGGATGCTGATGGGCATCATGGCCCGCTATTTTCTCGATTACCCCTGGCGCAGCAAAACCCGCCGCGACCGCCGCCTGACCGGCGGCCAGGCGCTGGTGGGTGGCCTGCTGGCGGCGCTGCGCCAGCGCAAGATTGCCCTGTGGCTGGACACGCCCATGGAGTCGTTGACCACCGACGCGGGCCGCGTCACTGGCGTGGTCGTGCGCAAAGATGGCCAGGCGCTGCGCCTGCAAGCGCGCAAGGCGGTGATCCTGGGCGCGGGCGGTTTTGAGCGCAACCAGGCCATGCGTGAGCAATACCTGCCCCAGCCCACCAACCAGGCCTGGACGAGCACGCCGCCCGATGCCAACACCGGCGACACCATCCGTGCGGGCGCCGCCGTGGGCGGCAAGCTGCACCTGATGGCGCACACCTGGGGCGTGCCCACGCTGGACGTGCCCAAGGAAGAGAAATTCCGCCCGCTGTTTGTCGAGCGCTCCCTGCCCGGCTGCATGGTGGTCAACGCCCGGGGCGAGCGCTTTTTGAACGAATCGGGGCCGTACCCCGAGTTCCAGCAGGCCATGTACGCCAACCACGCAAAAACGGGCGGCGCCATTCCGGCATGGATTGTTTTTGATGCCACTTTCCGCGCCAACTACCCCATGGGCCCGCTCATGCCTGCGACGGCGGTGCCCGACAGCCGGTTGCGCAAGAGCTGGCTGGGCAAGGTGTACTGGAAGGGCGAAACCCTGCCCGAGCTGGCCGCTGAAATCGGCGTCGATGCCGCTGGCCTGGTGGCCAGTGCCGCCCGCATGACCGAATTTGCCCGCACCGGCAAAGACCTGGAGTTCGACCGGGGCGGCAATGTGTTTGACCGCTACTACGGCGATGTCAACGTCAAGCCCAATCCCAACTTGGCGCCTATCCAGAAAGGGCCGTTCTATGCCATCCGGCTGTTTCCTGGCGACATCGGCACCAAGGGCGGTCTGCTGACCGACCGCGACGCCCGGGTGCTGGATGAGGCAGGCAAGGTCATTGAGGGCCTGTACTGCGTAGGCAACAACTCGGCCTCGGTGATGGGGCCTGCCTACCCCGGTGCGGGCTCGACGCTGGGCCCGGCCATGACCTTTGCCTACCGCGCCATTGCCGCCATCCAGGGCAAGCCGCTGGCGCTGGAGCGCACCGAGTTGCTCCAGGGCGCGCCCCGCGTGGGGCAGGCGGCATGACGGGCCGCGCCAAGCCATCCACCGTCACCCCGATCGCCCCGGCGCTGGAGGTGGACAACGCCAGCGCCATCGACTGGAGCGACAGCGCCGACGTGGTGGTGGTGGGCTGGGGTGCCGCAGGTGCCTGCGCCGCACTGGAAGCGCGCGCCACAGGCGCCTCGGTGATCGTCATTGACCGCTTTGACGGCGGCGGTGCCAGTGCGCTGTCGGGTGGCGTGGTGTATGCCGGTGGCGGCACGCCCTACCAGCAGCAGGCTGGTTTTACCGATACCCCCGAGGCCATGGCCGAGTACCTGCGCCACGAGGTCAACGGTGTGGTCAGCGATGCCACGCTGCACAAGTTTTGTGCCGACAGCGTGGCCAACCTGGCCTGGCTGGAGGCCCACGGCGTGCGCTTTGGCGCCACCATGCCCGACCACAAAACTTCGTACCCGCCCGAGGGCAAGTTTCTCTACTACTCCGGCAACGAAGTGGTGCCCGCCTGCCGGGGCACGCTGGGCGCACCCGCGCCGCGCGGCCACCGGGCCGTGGCCAAGGGCCAGTCGGGCAAGGCGCTGTATGCGGCGCTGAAAGAGGCCACGCTGAAGGCGGGCGCGCAGCCCGTCACGCAGGCAGCGGTGCGCCGACTGGTGCGCCAGCGTGGCCCCGATGGGCAGCCCGGCGCCGTGCTGGGCGTGGAAGTCTGGCAACTGCCGCCGGGCGCCCCAGGTACCTTGCGCCATGCCGAGCTGCACCGCCAGGTGGCGCGCTGGCGCACGTTTCGCCCCGGCAAGGCGGCGGCCTGTCGGCGCGAGGCGGCGCTGATCGAGCAGGCCACGGCGCAGCCGCGCTTCATCCGCGCGCGCCACGGCGTGGTCTTGGCCACGGGCGGCTTTATTTACCACCCTGAATTGATGGCCACGCACGCGCCGCACGCCAAGCGTGGCTGGCCGGTGGGCGCCGCCGGCTGCGACGGCAGCGGCCTGCGCCTGGGCCAGAGCGTGGGTGCGGCGGCCCAGGCGCTGGAGAACATTTCGGCCTGGCGCTTCATCACGCCGCCAGCGGTGTGGCCCAAGGGCATCGTCGTCAACACCCAGGGCGAGCGCTTTTGCAACGAGCAGGTCTATGGCGCCACGCTGGGCCATGCGCTGGTCGATCACCAGGGCGGGCGCGGCTGGTTGGTGATCGATGCCAAGCTGCGCGCGCAGGCCATTCGCCAGTGCCTGTTTGGCGGTTTGTGGGCGTTTCAGTCGCTGCCCGCGCTGGCCATGATGCTGCTGGGCGCCAAAAAAGCGGCCACGCCCGAGGCCCTGGCGATGCGCCTGAAGGCCAACCCGGCCAAGCTGCGCGCCAGCCTGGAGGCCGCCAGCGCTGCCGCACGCGGTGAGCGCGAAGACGCCTTTGGCAAATCGCCCGACATGCGCCAGGACATGGCGCGCGGGCCGTACTACGCCATCGACATTTCCATCGGCTCGCCCACCTTTCCGCTGGCCACGCTGACGCTGGGCGGGCTGGTGCTGGACGAGGCCAACGGCCAGGTGCTCGATGCCGCAGGCCAGCGCATTGGCGGCCTGTTTGCCGCCGGGCGCACGGCCATGGGCTTGCCCTCGTCGCGCTACGTCAGCGGCCTGTCGCTGGCCGACTGTGTTTTTTCCGGGCGGCGCGCAGGCCATGCCGCAGCCCACTTCTCTGACTAAGGATGGATATGGCAGGACGTGTACAAAACAAGGTGGCGCTGGTCACCGGCGGGGCCAGCGGTGTGGGCCGGGCCACGGTGCAATTGCTGCTGGAGGAGGGCGCCTTCGTCGGCATCAGCGACATCAATGCCGAGGCGGGTCAGGCCCTGGCCCAGGAGTGCGGCGAGCGCGCGGTGTTTGTGCGCCACGACGTGACCAGCGAGGCCGACTGGAGCGCTGCCATCGCCGCCGTGCAGCAGCGCTTTGGGCCGCTGGACATTCTCATCAACAACGCTGGCATCCTGATTCCGGGCAGCATCGAAACCGCCACGCTGGCGCAGTTTCGCCAGCTCATGCAGGTCAACACCGACTCGTGCTTCATCGGCTGCCAGCAGGGTGTAGAGGCGATGAAAGAGCGCGGCGGCAGCATCGTCAACATGGCTTCGGTGTCGTCGTGGCTGCCGGTAGAAAACTACGCGGGCTACAGCGCCAGCAAGGCCGCTGTGGGCGCGCTGACCCGCGCTGCCGCACTGTTTTGCCGCAAAAACGGCCACCGCGTGCGCGTCAATTCGCTGCACCCCGATGGCATCTACACGCCCATGATGCAGGCGTCGGCGCCGGGCGTACCGCCCCAGTTTTTGCTGTTCGATGCCAAGAACAACCCCAAGGGCCGCGCCTGCATGCCCGAGCACATTGCCAAGGTGCTGCTGTTTCTGGCGTCGGACGACTCGCAGGCCATCAATGGCGCCGAAATCCGCGCCGACAGCGCCATCCTGGGCATGGGGCTGTGAGTGGCCGGGCGCTGCGCTGCCGCTGTGCCCATCACATTCTCCATATTTTTATGTCAAAACGGCCTCCAGCGCTTGCTGGATAAGCGCTAGCAGCTACCGTTTTGATAGTGTTTGACGCTGCCCTACCAAGGAGTTGACCATGAGCCGATACCATGCGCTGCGCGTGCGCGCGGTGGTGGACGAAACCCACGACACCAAATCGCTGGTGTTCGAGGTGCCGCCCGCACTGGCCAGCGCCTTTGCCTACCAGCCGGGCCAGTTTTTGACGCTGCGCCTGCCCATCGATGGGCGCCATGTGCCGCGCTGCTACTCCATGTCCAGCGCGCCGGGCGTGGACGATGCGCTGCGCGTCACCGTCAAGCGCGTGAAAGACGGGCGCGGTTCCAACTGGGTGTGCGACCGCATCCGCACGGGCGACACCGTGGAAGTGCTGGCGCCCTCGGGCGTGTTTTATCCGCGCTCGTTGGACGGCGACTTTTTGCTGCTGGCCGGTGGCAGCGGCATCACGCCGGTGTTCTCCATCCTGCGCACGGTGCTGGCCAAGGCCCAGGGCCGCGCCACGCTGCTCTACGCCAACCGCGACGAAAAATCCGTCATCTTCCAAAGCGAACTCAAGGCGCTGGCCGAGGCCCACCCGGCCCGGCTGACGGTGATCCACTGGCTCGATTCGGTGCAGGGCGTGCCCTCGGTGGCGCAGCTGGCCGAACTGGCGCGCCACCACCGCAGCGCGCAGGCTTTCATCTGCGGCCCCGGGCCGTACATGGACGCTGCCGTGGCGGCCTTGCAGGCCATCGAGATGCCGTCCGAGCGCATCCACGTCGAGCGCTTTGCCTCGCTGCCCGACGAAGAAACCCAGGCCGCCACCCAGGCCGCCGCGCAGGCCGCGCCGCCGCTGCCCGACGCCGTGGACGAAGCCGTGGTCGAGGTGCTGTTGGGCGGCGAAACCCATACCCTGCACTGCGGTGGCACGGAGACGCTGCTCGACGCCGCGCTCAAGGCCGGCCTGAACGCGCCGTACTCGTGCCAGGCGGGCATGTGCGCCTCGTGCATGTGCCAGGTGGTCGAGGGCAGCGTGCACCTGCGCCACAACGACGTGCTGGACAAAAAAGACCTGGCCAAAGCCTGGACGCTGGCCTGCCAGGCCGTGCCCACCAGCGCGCGGCTGCGCATCCAATTTCCGGAGTGAACCTTATGAGCCTGATTTCCGACGCGCCCACCAGCGCCGTGCCCCCGTCTTCTGCCTGGTCGCTGGCGTCCGACTTGCCCGAGACGCTGCCCGCCCTGCTGCGCCAGGCGGCCGCCCGTTACCCGGAGCGCGCTGCCATCGTCGATGGCGCGGTGGCGATCAGCTACGCCGACCTGCTGGCGCGCAGCCAGGCCGTGGCGCGCGCGCTGATGGCGCTGAACGTGCAGGCGGGCGACCGCGTGGCCATCTGGGCGCCCAACCTGCACGAGTGGATTCTGGCGGCCTGCGGCAGCCACGCCGCCGGTGCCGTGGTGGTGCCGCTGAACACCCGCATGAAGGGCGCCGAAGCCGCCGACATCCTGGAGCGCAGCGGCGCCAAGGTGCTGTTTTGCATTGGCGACTTTCTGGGCCAGTACTACCCGGCCATGCTCAGCGGCCAGCGCCCGGCCACGCTGGAGCACATTGTGGTGCTGCGCGGCGGTTTCCAGCCTGGGGCGGGCGCACCGGGCGACATGGACTGGAACCAGTTCCTGGAGGCTGGCGCTGGCGTGCCCGCAGCGCAGGTGGCCGCGCGCGAGCAGGCGCTGACGGCCAACAGCACCGCCGATCTGATGTTCACCTCGGGCACCACCGGGCGGCCCAAGGGCGTGATGTCGGCGCACGGGCCCACCATCCGCGCCTTCAGCACCTGGGGCCGCGTGGTCGGGCTGCAGCCGGGCGACCGCTACCTCATCGTCAACCCGTTTTTCCATTCCTTTGGCTACAAGGCGGGCTGGGTGGCGGCGTTCATCCAGGGCGCCACGGTGTACCCCGAGCAGGTGTTCGACGCCGACAAGGTGCTGGCCCGCATCGCGCACGACCGCATCAGCTTCATGCCGGGCCCGCCGACGCTGTTTTTGACCATGCTGGCGCACCCGGGCCTGCACGATTTCGATATTTCTTCGCTGCGCGTGGCCGTCACCGGCGCGGCGACGGTGCCGCCGGTGCTCATTACGCGAATGCGCGAGGAGCTGGGCATTGCCAACGTCACCACCGCCTATGGTCTGACCGAATGCGGCGGCTGCGCCACCGTGTGCGACCCCGGCGACAGCGCCGAAACCGTGGCCGGCACCTGTGGCCGCGCACTGCCCGGCACCGAAGTGCGCTGCGTGGACGACCAGGGCCGCCCCGTGCCTGCGGGCCAAGCGGGCGAGGTGCTGCTGCGCGGCTACCACGTCATGCAGGGCTACTTCGATGACGAAGCGGCCACCCGCGAAGCCATCGACGCCGACGGCTGGCTGCACACCGGCGACGTGGGCGTGCTGGACGAGCGCGGCTACCTGCGCATCACCGACCGCCTCAAGGACATGTTCATCGTCGGCGGCTTTAACTGCTACCCGGCGGAAATCGAGCGCCTGCTGGCTGCACACCCCGCCATTGCCCAGGTGGCCGTGGTGGGGGTGCCCAACGAGCGCATGGGCGAAGTGGGCTGCGCCTGCGTGGTGCTGCGCGCGGGCGTTGAAATCAGCAGCCAGGAATTGCTGGCCTGGGCGCGCGCCAACATGGCGAACTACAAAGTGCCGCGCCATGTGCTGTGGTGCGAGGATTTTCCGCTCAACGCCTCGAACAAGGTGCTCAAGCGCGAACTGGCGCAGATGGCCGTGGCCCGGCTGCAGCTGGGCTGAACCGGGCCGCCACCGGCGCCACAGGCTTTTTCCACGCGGCACAAAGGAATTCACATGACGGCCTCCACTTCCTCCAGGGCGCTTACCCCTGTGGCCTTGAAAGCAACGCGCTGGCGGCCTTCCTGGCGCTTGTCCACGCGCCTGTCGGTGGCGTTTGGCCTGGTGCTGGGGCTGCTGCTGGTGATCACGGCGGTGGCCTTGCACCGCATGCAGCGCATCGACGCCCACACCACGCGCATGCAAGAGGTCAACCACAGCCGCATCGCCGTGATACAGACCATGATGAATGCGGTCAACGAGGTGACGGTGGCGATGTTGGGCGTGACGCTGGTGGTGGACGAGGTGGACGCCAAAGAGCAGGCCGACCTGCTCGCCAAGGGGCTGGAGCGCTACCGCAACGCCCGCGCCCAGTTCAAAACCTTGTCCGAGGCCGCGCCCGATCCGGAACAAGACGCCATGCTGGCTGCGCTGGAGAAAGTGGCCACACGCGGGCTCGACAGCGCCGATTACGTGCGCGATGCCCTGCGCTCGGGCAACAGCAACCTGGGCAATATTTTTCGCCAGCGCAACCCCACCCCCTTGCAACACGAGTGGCTGGACCAACTGAGGGCGCAGGCCCAGCATGAAGCGCAGGGCGCCGCAGCGCAGGGCCAGGCCATCCAGGCCGAGTTTGCGCTGGCACGCCAGTGGCTGCTGGGCGCGGCGGGCGCAGCCATTGCCATCAGCGTGGTCGCTGGCATCCTGATTTTGCGCAGCGTGACGCGGCCCCTGGCGCAGGCCATCGACCACGCCCAGCGCATTGCCCAGGGCGACCTGACTGGCGACATCGTGGCCACGGGCACCGATGAAACCAGCGATTTGCTGACCGCACTGGGGCGCATGCAGCAGCAGTTGCGCACCTTGGTGGCCAGCATCCACGACTCTGCCGGGGGCATCACGCTGGCCAGCCGGGAAATCGCCCAGGGCAACCAGGATTTGTCGACCCGCACCGAACAGGCCGCCAGCGATTTGCAGTCCACCGCCATCTCGGTGGGCGAGCTGGCGGGCGTGGTGCGCGCCTCGGCGGCGTCGGCCGCCCAGGCCGATGCCCTGGCGCGGCAGGCTGCCAGCACCGCCAGCCAGGGCGGCGAAGTGGTCGCCAGCGTCGAGACGGTGATGGACGAAATCCTCTCGGGCGCGCGCCGCATTGCCGACATCGTCGGGGTGATCGACTCCATTGCCTTCCAGACCAACATCCTGGCGCTCAATGCGGCGGTGGAGGCGGCGCACGCCGGTTCGCAGGGCCGGGGCTTTGCCGTGGTGGCGACCGAAGTGCGCAGCCTGGCGCAGCGCGTGGTGGCCGCCGCGCACGACATCAAGCAGCTCATCGAGCTGTCGTTGGCCAGCGCCAACCACGGCTCGCAGCTGGCGCGCAACGCGGGTGAAACCATGCAGCACATCGTCACCAGCGTGCAGCGCGTGGCCGCCACCATCGGCGAGGTGGCCACCGCCGCAGGCACGCAGTCGTCGGGCATTGAGGATGTGAGCGCCGCCGTGGGCCGCCTGGACGACATGACGCAGCGCAACGCCGCGCTGGTCGAGCAGTCGGCCGCCGCCGCGCAGGCGCTGGAGCACCAGGCGGTGCAGCTGGAAGAGCTGGTGGGTGTGTTCCACGGTGCGCCGTCCCAGGGGCGCCATTCGGGCGCACCCGGTGCAGCACTGAAATATGAATCAAAACAGGCTGTAGCCCTTGCAGGTCATGCGCCAGCAGCTATGGTTATCGGAGCAATCTGAGCGACGAGCGGGATGCCTGCCTGGCGTGGGCGCCGGGCAGCGCGGCCCCGGTGCCCTGGCCCGCGCAGGCCGGGGGATACGTTCAGCGGCCCTCGAACGTGGGCTTGCGCTTTTCAATGAAGGCTTGCATGCCTTCTTTCTGGTCGCGCGTGGCAAACAGCAGCTGGTTGGCTTTGCGCTCCAGCATCAGCGCCGTCTCCAGCGAGGCATCGACGCCCGCCAGCACCACTTCCTTGATCTGCATGGCGGCCAGCGGCGGCATGGTGGCAATCAGCGTGGCCATTTTCAAAGCCTCGGGCAGCACCTGGTCGTCGGGCAGCACCTGGCTGACCAGGCCCATGGCGCGTGCTTCTTCGGCGCCCACGGGCTTGCCCGTGAGCAACATGCGCATGGCGTTGAACTTGCCCACGGCGCGCACCAGGCGCTGCGTGCCGCCGATGCCCGGCATGATGCCGATGCGGATTTCGGGCTGCGAGAAGCTGGCGCCTTCGCCCGCCAGGATGATGTCGCAGTGCATGGCCAGCTCGGCGCCGCCGCCAAAAGCGTAGCCGCACACCGCCGCAATGATGGGTTTGGGGCAGCGCTCGATGGGCGCCCAGACGCGCTCGGTGTGGCGCTGCATGATTTCAATCGGCCCGGCGCCCTCCATGCTTTTGATGTCGCCCCCGGCGGCAAACACCTTCTCGCCCCCGGTCAGCACGATCACGCGCACGGCGGGGTCGGCGGCCAGTTGCGTGAACGCCTGCGAGAGCAGCGCTTGCAGGTGCAGGCTCAGTGCGTTGGTGGCCTGCGGGCGGTTCAGGCGCACCACGGCCACGCCTTCGTGGGGGTAGTCCACCAGCAATTCGCGGCTGTCGGCCGGGCTGGCCGGGGCGGCGCTGGCAGAAGAAGAGGGGGCAGAGGCGGGGGGGGGCGTGTCGGGGCGCATACGCAAAAGTCCTGCAAGGGTGGAAGTGGGTGCCGCGTCAACGCTCCAGGATCGCAACGCCGCGATGCGTGGCGCGGACGGCTGCAAACCGGCATGGGGGCTGTTGACGCGACCCCAGCATGTTCTGGTCAGGGGGGTGCTGTCACATCGTCCTTTTGGACGTATCTGCGCAGGGGTGCAATCCGTAAATTTACGGTCATGACACAGACCAGCAACAGCGATTTTGACCAGCGTGTGGTGCTCATCACCGGGGGCACCAAGGGCATAGGCCGCGGCATTGCCGAGGGCTTTTTGGCCGCAGGCGCCACCGTGGTGGTGTGCGCCCGCAGCGCCCCCGAAGCACTGCCCACGGCGGGCGCGCGCAGCGCCGAATTTTTGCCCTGCGATGTGCGCGACGCCGATGCCGTGCAGGCGCTGGTGGCGGCCATCGTGCAGCGCCACGGGCGCCTGGATGTGCTGGTACACAACGCGGGCGGCAGTCCTCCGGTGGATGCCGCCACGGTATCGCCGCGCTTTCACGAGGGCGTGATCCGCCTGAACCTGACGGCAGCGCTGCACATGGCGCAGGCCGCCAATGCCGCCATGCAAACGCAGGCGGGGGGTGGTGTCATCGTTTTCATTGGCAGCGTTAGCGCGCTGCGGCCCTCGCCCGGCACGGCGGCCTACGGTGCGGCCAAGGCGGCGGTGCTGAGCCTGGCCTCGTCGCTGGCGGTGGAGTGGGCGCCCAAGGTGCGCGTCGTGGCCGTCAGCCCCGGGCTGGTGCGCACCGAGCAATCGCACCTGCATTTTGGCGACGAGGCGGGCATTGCCGCCGTCGGCGCCACGATTCCGGCGGGCCGTATGGCCGAGCCTTCCGACATTGCCCAGGCCTGCCTGTACGTGGCCTCGCCGCGTGCGGCCTACCTGAGCGGCACCAACCTGTTGCTGCACGGCGGCGGCGAAAAGCCCGCCTTCCTGGCCGCAGCGCAAGCACACCTTTCCTGAGAGAGCGCAGCGGCGCTGGCAGGGGACTCTGAACCAAACCAACGAAGGAGCATGACCTTGGCTGAACACGAGTGGATGAATGAAGTCCGCGCCCTGGTGGGCAAGGAATACGGGCGCGTTTACGCCTGGGACAAGATCAATGCCCCCATGATTCGCCAGTGGTGCGAAGTGATGGGCGTGGATGCAACCCGCTACACCGCCGAGGGTGCCGTGATTGCGCCACCGGCCATGCTGCAGGTCTGGTGCATGGAAGGGCCGGTGGCCAACAACTACCCGCCCGGCTCGACCACCGAGAACCCCTACGAAGCCCTCAAGCTGCTGGAGGCCCAGGGCATGGCGTCGGTGGTGGCGGTGAACTCCGAGCTGACTTTTGGCCGCGATGTGCGCGAGGGCGAGCGGCTGTACTACACAACACGCCTGGACTCCATCAGCCCCGAAAAAACCACGGCGCTGGGCACCGGCTACTTCGTCACGCTGGTAATGGCGTTTTTCTCCGAGCAGCCCCAGGGCGACGAAGAAGTGGGCCAGCTGCTGTTTCGCGTGTTCAAGTTCCGCCCCGCCAACCCGGTCAAGCCGGCGACTGACAAGCCTGCGGCCCCGGTGGCCGCCAAGCGCCCGCTGCCCGGCATCAGCGATGACACGCGCTTTTTCTGGGACGGCGCGCGCGCTGGCAAGCTGCTCATCCAGCGCTGCAAGGGCTGCGGCGAGCTGCGCCACCCGCCCGGCCCGGTGTGCCCCAGCTGCCATTCATTTGAATGGGACACCGTAGAAGCTTCGGGGCGCGGCACGGTGTATTCGTTCGTCGTCATGCACTACCCCGAGGTACCGCCGTTCGACCACCTCAACCCGATCGTTCTGGTGGAGCTGGAAGAGGGCACGCGGCTGATTTCGCAGATCGTGGGCATCCAGCCGGGCGAGGTGCGGATCGGCCAGGCCGTGCAGGTCGAGTTCAACAGTTTCAACGATGGCGAACTGGTGCTGCCGCAGTTCCGTCCGGTGGCCGCTGCGGCCCAAGGAGTGGCCGCATGAACTTCCAACTGAGTGAAGACCAGCGCGCGTTTGCCGACATGGCCAGCGGCCTGTTTGCCGACTACTGCGGCGATGAGCAACTGCGCGAGCACGACGCCTCGGGCGCGCCGTTCATGCAGGCGCTGTGGCAGCAATGCGTGGCTGCGGGCCTGCACACCATCCTGGTGCCCGAGGCCCAGGGTGGCCTGGGTCTGGGCATGACCGAGCTGATGGCCGTTCTGGAGCAGCAAGGCCGCGCACTGGCGCTGGTGCCGCTGTGGGAAACGCAACTGGCCGTGGCCGCGCTGGCCCGGTTTGCCCCGGCGGCGTTGCCGCAGGTGCTGGACGAGGCGCTGTCGGGCGGGGCACCGCTGGCGCTGTCGCTGGCGGGGCTGGCGCAATCGCGCGGCCCCTCGCTGCACCTGGAGCACACCGAGGGCGGCTGGACGCTGCGCGGCCAGGCCCACGCCGTGCCGCTGGGCGGCCAGGCCCGCCATGCGCTGCTGCCAGCGCAGGCCAGCGACGGCCTGCGCCTGGTGCTGGTGGACTTGGCACAGAGCGGCGTGCAGCGCACCGAGGGCACCAGCCAGCACCACCAGGGGGTGGCCGACCTGGCCTTTGACGCCATCACGCTGTCCGCCGACAACGTGCTGCCCGTGGCCGCCACGGCCTGGACAGAGCAGCGCGCCATCGCCTGCCTGGCCGCGCTGCAACTGGGCGTGACGCAAGAGCAACTGCGCCGCACCGTCGAATACGTGAGCGAGCGCCAGCAGTTTGGCCGCGCCATTGGCAGCTTTCAGCTGGTGGCGGGCCAGATGGCCGATGGCTACATCGCCACCGAGGCCCTGCGCACATCGGTGTGGCAGCTGGTGTACCGGCTGGACGCCCGCCTGGGCGCCGCGCCGCAGGCCTTTGCCACGCGCACGCTGGCCAACGACACCGGACACCGCACCGGCCACATGGCGCAGCACGTACACGGCGGCATTGGCGTAGACACCACCTACCCGATCCACCGCTTTCTTTTCTGGAGCCGCGCGCTCGGCACTGCGCTGGGCGGCACCGAACACCACCTGGCCCGGCTGGGCGACTGGCTGGCCGACAACGACACATTGGGATGGAAATATGACGCTGCCGAAGACAACACCCCCGAGGAGGCCCGCCATGGCGCAGTTTGACGACATTCAGCCCGGCGCAGAGCTGCCCGCGCTGACCGTCCCGGTGACGGTGGCGCTGGTGACCGGCGGCGCCATTGCCACGCGCGACTACTTTCCGGGCCACCACGACCTGGAGGCCGCGCGCGCACTGGGCTCGCCGCACATCTTCATGAACATCCTCACCACCAACGGGCTGGTGCAGCGCTTCGTCGAAGACTGGGCAGGCCCGCAGGCCCGGTTGTGCGATCTGAAGATCAAGCTGGGCATGCCCAACTACCCCGGCGACACGATGACGCTGACCGGCGCCGTGACCGACAAGCGTGCCTCTGACCGCACGGTCGAAGTCACGCTCAAGGGCGCCAACTCCATGGGCAACCACGTCACCGGCACGGTGCGCGTGTGCCTGCCTTGATGCCGCACTGCCAGGAGCACCCCCTTCCATGAACGATTTTTCTATTTCCGGTCGCGCCTCCATCGTGGGTTTGGGCGCCACTGAATTCTCCAAAAACTCCGGTCGCACCGAAATACGGCTGGCGATGGAAGCCACGCTGGCGGCGCTGGCCGACGCGGGCATCGACCCCAGCGAGGTGGACGGCTTTTCGTCGTACACCATCGACAAGGTGCCCGAGTACGAAATCGCCCGCCTGCTGGGCGCCAACAACGTCAAGTTCTTCTCGCAAGTGCCGCATGGCGGCGGCGCGGCCTGCGCGCCGATCCTGCACGCCGCCATGGCAGTGGCCACCGGCATCGCCAAGACGGTGGTGGTGTACCGCGCCATGAACGAGCGCAGCTGGTACCGCTTTGGCAACGGCAACTACGGCTTTGGCTCCTCGCCGATTGTCGAGAACGTCAACTACGGCTGGTACATGCCTTATGGCTTTCACACGCCCGCAGCCTGGGTCGGCATGTTCGCCCAGCGCTACATGCACACCTACGGCGCCACCAGCGAGGACTTTGGCCGCGTGGCCGTGGCGGCGCGCGACTTTGCCGCCACCAACCCGGCTGCTTTCTTCCATGGCAAGCCGATCACGCTGCAAGAGCACCAGGCTTCGCGCTGGATCTGCGAGCCGCTGCACCTGCTGGACTGCTGCCAGGAGTCCGATGGCGCCGTTGCCATGGTGATCACGTCCAGCGAGCGGGCACGCGACCTCCTGCAAAAGCCGGTGGTCATCAAGGGCGCTGCCCAGGGCCTGAGCGACGGCCAGCAGATCATGACCTCCTACTTTCGCAAGGACATCACTGGCCTGCCGGAGATGGGCCTGGTCGCCCAGCAGCTCTGGCAGCAAAGCGGCCTGAGCGCCCAAGACATCCAGACGGCGGTGATCTACGACCACTTCACCCCCTTCGTGCTGCCGCAGCTGGAGGAGTTCGGCTTTTGCAAGCGCGGCGAAGCGAAGGACTTCGTGCGTGCCGGCGAGCACGCACGCGGCGGCAAGCTGCCCATCAACACCCACGGCGGCCAGCTGGGCGAGGCCTACATCCACGGCATGAACGGCGTGGCCGAGGCGGTGCGCCAGGTGCGCGGCAGCGCTGCCAACCAGGTGGACAACGTACACAACGTGCTGGTGACAGCGGGCACCGGCGTGCCCACCAGCGGCCTGATTCTGGGCGACGCCTGACGCCAGGCAAGGAGACCACAGCATGTTCATTGACCTGACCCCCGAGCAACACCGCCTGCGCTTGCAGGTGCGCGACTACTTCAACACGCTGATGACGCCCGAGCTGCGCCTGGAGCTGCGCGGCGCCGAAGGCGGCGACACCTACCGCAACACCATCCGCCAGATGGGGCGCGACGGCTGGCTGGCCGTGGGCTGGCCCAAGGAGCACGGCGGCCAGGGCCTGAGCGCTACCGAGCAGCTGATCTTTTTTGAAGAAGCCAACATTGCCGGTGCGCCGCTGCCCTTCGTGACCATCAGCACCGTCGGGCCCGCCCTGATGGAAAACGGCACGCAGGCGCAAAAAGAGCGCTTCCTGCCCGGCATCGCCGCAGGCGAGATCATTTTCGCCATCGGTTATTCCGAGCAGCAGGCCGGCTCTGACCTGGCCACGCTCAAGACGCAGGCCCGGCTGGAGGGCGACTTGCAGACCGGCCAATTCATCGTCAACGGCGCCAAGCTGTGGACGTCGGGCATCGAGTCGGCCGACCATGTCTGGCTGGCGGCGCGCACCAGCCCCGAGCTGGCGCGCCACAAAGGCATCTCCATCCTGATTCTGGATACCGATGCGCCGGGTTTTTCGCACACGCTGATCCAGACCGTGGGCAACTTCACGGCGGCCACCTACTACGACAACGTGGCCGTGCCCGCCGACCGCCTGGTGGGCGAGTTGCATGGCGGCTGGAAGCTCATCACCGCCCAGCTCAACCACGAGCGCTTGGGCCTGGGGTCGTGGTCGGACAAGGTGTTTGGCCCGTTTGGCCGGGTGCTGCAATGGGCCAAGGCGCGCGATGAGCAGGGCCACCGCGCGGTGGACCAGCCCTGGGTGCGGCGCGCACTGGCCGAGTGCTATGCCCGCATGGAGGCCATGCGCCTCATCAACTTCCGCATCGCCGCCGACCTGGAAGCCGGCGGCATGGACGTGGCCCTGGCCTCGACCACCAAGGTCTATGGCTCCGAAGGCGTGCTGGAGATATTGCGCCGGCTGATGGACATCGTCGGCGCCAGCGCGCTGGTGCGTGCGGGCTCCAGCGCGGCGCTGCTGATGGGCGAGCTGGAGTACGAAATCCGGGCCAGCACCATCAACACCTTTGGTGGCGGCACCAACGAACTGCAGCGCGAGCTGATTGCCCAGTTCGGCTTGAAGATGCCGCGCCCGGCGCGCTGAAGTCCATCCGCTCAGATACACCACAACGACACTCGGGAGACAGCGTGAAAACAGCCCCCATCGTGCCGCGCGAAGTGACGCAGGCCAAGCTTGACCATCGGACACGGGCGGGCCAGCGCCACCGTGCATCACAGACCTACACGGTGGCCGAGCGCGTCGAGGAAAGCGCGGTGCGCTTTGCCACGCGGCCCTGCATTTTGTATGGCGACATGCGCTACGACTACGCCGCCACCAACCGGCGCGCCAACCAGGTCGCCCACGCGGCGCACGCGCTGGGCGTGCGCTGCAACGACGTGGTGGCGCTGTGCATGGAAAACCGCCCGGCCTTCCTGTTTGCCTGGCTGGGCCTGGCCAAGGTGGGCGCCCGGGTGGTGTTTCTCAATACCAACGTCAGCGGCAAGGCCCTGGCGCATGCGCTGCAGGCCACGGGCGCCACGCACGTGGTGGTAGGCGAGGAGTGCCTGGGCCTGTTGGCCGCCACCGAGCTGCCGCCGGGCCTGTGCTACTGGCTCTGGCCGGACGCCGAGCGGCCCGCGTCCGCCGCGCTGCGCGCGCGCTGTAGCGTGGACCTGGAGCAGGCCGCCGGCCAGGCGCCAGAGCACAACCCGCCTGCCGAGTGGCGCAGCGCCCTGGTGGCGGGCGACCCGGCGCTCTACATCTTCACGTCCGGCACCACCGGCCTGCCCAAGGCCGCCGTCATCAGCCATGCCCGCTGGCTCATCACCGGCGACGTGATGCAGGCCACCATGGACGTGCAGGCGCACGACTGCTTCTATGTTTTCTTGCCGCTCTACCACGGCGCCGCTTCGCTGTCGGCCGGGGCCACGGCATTCGTCTCGGGTGCCAGCCTGCTGCTGCGGCGCAAGTTCAGCCGCAGCGAGTTCTGGGCCGATGTGCGCCGCCACCACGTGACGATCTGCCAGTACGTCGGCGAGATCTGCCGCTTCCTGCTGACCGCAGCACCGCAGACCGACGACCACGCGCACCCGCTGCGCAAGATGGTGGGCGCGGGCATGGCGCCTGAAGTCTGGGAGCAGTGGGTGCGGCGTTTTGGCGACCAGTTCCAGATCTACGAAGGCTGGGGCTCGACCGAGGCCAACACCAACACCATCAACCTGGACAACCGCATCGGTTCCTGTGGCCGCGTGCCGTTCTGGGAAAAAACCAACCTGCGCCTGGTGCGCTACGACATCGACACCGACACCCACCCGCGCGATGAAAACGGCTTCCTGCAGCTGTGCGAGGTGGGTGAGGTGGGGGAGGCCATTGGCATGATCATCGACATCCCCGACGTCGTGGGCGGGCGTTTTGAGGGCTACACCTCGCCCGAGGCGACAGAAAAGAAAATCCTGCGCAACGTCTTTCGCCCAGGCGATGCCTGGTGGTCGTCGGGCGACCTGCTGCGCGTGGATGCCGACGGGTATTGCTGGTTTGTCGACCGGATTGGTGACACCTTCCGCTGGAACAGCGAAAACGTCTCGACCACCGAGGTGGCCGACGCCCTGGGCGACTTTCCGGGGCTGGACGCCATCACCGTCTATGGCGTGAAGGTGCCCGGTGCCGAAGGCCGCGCCGGCATGGCGGCGCTGGTACTGCAGCCGGGTGCGCCATTCGATCCGGCGGCGTTCTGGGCCTTTGCCCTGGCGCGCCTGCCGCGCTACGCCGCACCGCTGTACCTGCGCCTGGCCCCCACCACGGACATGACCGGCAACTACAAGCTGCGCAAGGTCGATTTGCAGCGCCAGGGCTACGACACGGCGCAGGTCGCAGACCCTTTGTTCGTACGCGATGACGCCGCCAAGACCTATGTGCCGCTCCATGCCGCGGTACCGGCGCAAAAGGTGCTGGCATGACGCGGCTGAGCGCCCGCGCGGTGCAGGACTATCCCTTCAGCGCGCCCGACTGCGACGGCTCGGTGGTCGAAGTGGCGCCAGGCATCCTGTGGGCGCGCATGCCCATGCCGATGGCGCTGGACCACATCAACGTCTACCTGCTGCGCGGTGACGACGGCTGGACGCTGATCGACACCGGCCTGAACACGCCAGCCGCCCGCGACTGCTGGGAGCACATTGCTTCCACGCACCTGCAGGGCCTGCCCATCGTGCGCCTGGTGTGCACGCACATGCACTACGACCATGCGGGCCTGTCCCATTGGCTGTGCGAACGCTTTGGCATTCCGCTGTACATGACGCACGGCGAATACTTCATGATGCGCACGCTGGCCGAGCCGGTGCCCGACCCGCTGCCGAGTGACCAGGCTGTGTTCTATGCGCGCTCGGGCATGCCGCCCGAGCGCACCGAACGCATGTGGAAAGCCATGCGCGCCGACCCCTTCATGCCGCCGCAGCCGCAGTCGTTTCACCGGCTGCGCGGCGGCGACGACATCACGCTGGGCTCGCGCACCTGGCGCGTGGTCATCGGCGAAGGCCATTCGCCCGAGCACGCCTGCCTGTACTGCGCGCAGGACGAGATCCTGATCGCTGGCGACCAGTTGCTGCCGCGCATTAGCTCCAATGTGCTGGTCACCAGCATCGAGCCCGAGGCCAACCCGCTGCAACTGTGGCTGGAGTCGCTCACGCGGCTGGAGCGGCTGGCGCCCGGCACGCTGGTGCTGCCCTCGCACGAGCGGGTGTTTCGCGGCCTGCACCCCCGCACGCAGGAACTGCGCGAACACCACGGCCAGCAGCTGGGCCAGTTGCGTGACCATCTGGCCGAGCACGGCACCTGCACCGCCTTTGACGCCATGCTGTGCCTGTTTCCGCGCCTGCGCACCCCCGTGGACGACATGCTGGCGCTGGGCGAGACCATTGCCCACCTGTCCTGGCTGCGCTACAGCGGTGTGCTGCGGCGCGTGCTGGACGAAGATGGCATCTACCGCTTTGCGCTGACCGACCCGGCAGCAGCCACGCCACCAGAAACCCCAGAGCCATCCGAAGAGGCAGACATTTCTTATGCAAGACACTGACACATTCCGCGCCGACACCCGGGCCTGGCTGCAGGCCAACTGCCCCGAGTCCATGCGCCAGCCGATCACGCCCGATGAGATGGTGTGGAGCGGCTCCAGCGTCCGCTTTGGCAGCGAAGACCAGCGCCTGTGGTTCGAGCGCATGCGCGACCGGGGCTGGTTTGCGCCCGGCTGGCCCGCCGCGCTGGGCGGTGGCGGCCTGACGCCCCGGCAAGCCCGCATCGTCGAAGAAGAAATGCTGCGCCTGGGTTGCCGCCAGCCACAGTTCAACCTGGGCGTGTGGATGCTCGGGCCGGTGCTGCTGGAGCTGGGCACCGAAGCGCAAAAACAAGAACATTTGGTGCCGATGATGCAGGGGCGCGCCCGCTGGTGCCAGGGCTTCAGCGAGCCCAATGCGGGCTCTGACCTGGCCAGCCTTAAGACCGCCGCGCGCATCGAGGACAACGGCGACTTCGTCATCAACGGCTCGAAAATCTGGACGTCTTACGGCGACGCCGCCGACTGGATGTACGCCCTGGTGCGCACCGACCCCACGGCGCGCAAGCAAGAGGGCATCAGCTTCGTGCTGATTGACATGAAGAGCCCTGGCATCACCGTCAAGCCCATCGAGCTGATCAGCGGCAAATCCAGCTTTTGCGAGGTGTTCTTTGACGAGGTGCGGGTGCCTGCGCGCCAGCTGGTCGGCCCGCTGCATGGCGGCTGGACGGTGGCCAAGAAGCTGCTGCAACACGAGCGCGCCGCCATGTCCAAGTTCAGCGAAGGCTCGGCGCCCTCGCACGATGCGCTGGCCGTGGCACGGCCTTATTTGTTTGATGCAGACGGCACGCTGCTGGAGCCGGTGTGGCGCGACCGCCTGGCCGCGCTGTTGATGGATTCGCAGGCCTTTGGCCTGACGCACCAGCGCGTGCTGGAGCAGGCCATGGCACGCATGGACGTGAGCGGGCCGTCCTCGATCATGAAGCTGGTGCAGACCGAGCAGGAAGTGGCCAAGTACGAGCTGCTGATGCAGGTCATGGGCCAGCGCGGCCTGAGCTGGGAGGGCGACGAGTTCAGCAGCCAGGAGCACGACATTGGCCGCCTGTGGCTGCTGTCCAAAACCTACACCATTGCGGGCGGCAGCAGCGAAGTGCAGCTCAACATCATTGCCAAGCGCGTGCTGGGCCTGCCGGGCTGATGCCTTGCCACCCCCGCGCAGACGACACAACACACGGAGACGCAGCATGGTTTTTTTGCTGAACGATGAACAACGGCAGCTGGCCGACAGCGCCACGGAATTTTTGAACGCCCAGTCGCCCATTGCCTTGCAGCGGCGCCTGCGCGATACCCGCGCGCCCCTGGGCTATGAGCCCACGCTGTGGCAGCAGGTGGTAGAGCTGGGCTGGCCCGCCGCCGTATTCCCGGAGGAAGACGGCGGCCTGGGCGTGGGCTACCAGGGCCTGGGCGCCGTCTTTGAGGCCATGGGCCGCACCGTGGCGGCGCTGCCGCTGTTGTCCTCGGTGGTGCTGTGCGGCGAGCTGCTGCTGGCCGCGGGCACCCAGGCGCAGCGCCAGCGCTGGTTGCCCGGCCTGATCGATGGCCAGCAGCGCCTGGCGCTGGCACTGGACGAGCAGGGCCGCCACCACCCCGAGCGCATCCGCACGCAGGCGCGGCGCAGCGCCAGCGGCGGCTGGGTGCTGGACGGCGAGAAGTGGTTTGTCATCGACGGCATCGGCGCGGCCTGGCTCGTCGTGGTGGCGCAGACCATCGGGGCCGAAGGGCAGGGCGAGGGCCTGGGCCTGTTCATGGTCGAAGCCACGCAGCCCGGTGTGGCGCTGCAACCTACGCTGCTGGCCGATAGCCGCAACCACGCCCGCATCACGCTGACGGGCGTGCAGGTGGCCGACGACCTGCGCCTGCCCGCCACGGCAGGCGCATTGCAGGCGCTGGACGCCGCCCTGGACCGCGCCCGCATCTGCCTGGCCGCCGAGGGCCTGGGCCTGCTGCGCGAGGCCTTCGAGCGCACCTTGTCGTACCTGAAGGAGCGGGTGCAATTCGAGGTGCCGATTGGTTCCTTCCAGGCCTTGCAGCACCGCATGGCACGCCTCTACACGGAACTGGAAATGCTGGAGAGCTGCGTGCGCGCCGCGCTGGCCGCCATCGACGCGGGCGAGCCCGGGCTGGCGCTGCTGGCCAGTCTGGCCAAGGCCCGGGCCTCCGACCTGTGTGAAAAGGTCACCAACGAGGCTATCCAGCTGCATGGCGGCATCGGCGTGACAGATGAGTTTGACCTGGGCCTGATCGTCAAGCGCGCACGCGTGCTCCAGCACAGCCTGGGCGACGGGGTGTTTCACCGCGACCGCTATGCTCGCCTGCAAGGATTCTGAACATGAACGCTGCTGCCTCTTCTGTCCCTTCCACCCCCATGACCGCCCCCGCCACTGCTGCCACCTCTGCCGACGCGCAAGACCTGCTGGCGCTGGCTGCCCGTTGCCGCAGCCAACTGACCGCGCCCGGCGCGCCCTTTGAGCTGATCGATCTGGACATCAACGGCCAGACCGTGCCCGCCTACCGCCACGCCCAGCCCACGCTGGCAGCGCTGATCGACGCTGGCCGCGCCCACGCGGCGCGCGAGTTCATGGTCTATGAAAACGACCGCTGGACGTTTGAGCGCTTTTACCAGGCGGTCGATGCCCTGGCCGGGCGCTTGCAGACCGACTACGGCGTGGCCGCTGGCGAGCGCATCGCCATCGCCATGCGCAACCGCCCCGAGTGGGCCGTGGCATTTGCGGCAGCAGCCCTGGTGGGCGCCGTGCCCGCACCCCTGAACAGCTTTGGCCTGCACGATGAGTTGCTGGCCGGCCTGCGCGACGTGCAACCGCGCTGGCTGCTGTGCGACGCCGAGCGCTTTGCGCATGTCAAGGACGACCTGGCCGCGCTGCACTGCCGCGCTGCGGTGGTCGATGGCGCGCCCGGCCAGGGCCATGCCGACTGGGCGGCGCTGACCGCACCCGGCGCGCCCGCCGTGCAGCCGCCCGCGCTGGCGCCGGACGACGATGCACTCATCCTGTTCACCTCGGGCGCCAGTAGCCAGGCCAAGGGCGTGCTCTCCACCCAGCGCGCGGTGTGCCAGGCGCTGTACAACATTGATTACATCGGCGCGATTTCCGCCATGACCTCGCCCGACATGATCGCCGCCATGATGGCGCGCGGCTTGCAGCCCACCACGCTGACGGCCGTGCCGCTGTTCCATGTCAGTGGCCTGCACGCGCAGTTGCTGGCATCGCTGCGCCATGGCCGCAGGCTGGTGTTCATGCGGCGCTGGAATCCGGCGCAGGCGTTGCAGCTCATCCAGACCGAAAAAATCACCCAGTTCAACGGCGCGCCCTCGATGGTGATGCAGTTGCTGGCCGAGCCCGGTTTTGACGACCCTGCCATCACCGGCAGCCTGGGCGGCGTGGGCTTTGGCGGCGCGGGCCTGCCCCAGCGCCTGATCGACGACGTGCTGGGCCGGCGTGGCGACTCCATGTCGGGCATCGGCTTTGGCCTGACCGAAACCAACGGCGTGGGCGCGGCTGCGTCAGGCCGCCTGTTCCAGTTGCGGCCGCACGCCTCGGGCCTGATTTCGCCCATCATCGAGCTGCGCGTGGCGGAGTTTGACGGCACGCCCTTGCCCACGGGCGAGTCGGGCGAGCTGTGGCTGCGCGGCGTCACCGTGATGAAGGAATACTGCGCCCAGCCCGATGCCACGGCGCGCGCGCTGGACGGCGGCTGGTTTCGCTCCGGCGATATCGGCATGGTGGATGCAGAAGGGTTTGTGCGCATCGTCGATCGCATCAAGGACGTGATCAACCGTGCGGGCGAAAAAATCGCCGCCGCTGAAATCGAATCGTGCCTGCTACAGCACCCGGCGCTGGTCGAGGCGGCCGTGTTTGCCCAGCCCGACGACCAGACCGGCGAAGCCGTGGTGGCCGTGGTGGTGCTGGCGCCCGGCGAGGTGCTGAGTGCGCAGGAAGTGCAGGCGCATGTGGCTGCGCGCCTGGCCGCCTACAAGGTGCCCCAGCAGGTGCATGTGCGCCACGACAGCCTGCCGCGCAACCCGGCCGGAAAAATGCTGAAAACCGTGCTCAAGCGCGAATACGCCAGCGCCTGAACCGCACGCTGCCCCGCAGCGGTGTGCCGCGCGGCAAGGCCCGATTCGGCTCTGGCTGCCACACAGCCCCCGTGTCAGGGGTTGTGGATTAGGCATCAAAAAGGCTTCAAGCGCTTGCTGGATAAGCGCAAGCAGCTATCTTTTATATAGCAATTGATTCCTCTGCGGGAGCTGCGTTGCAGCGCCCGCTTTGGTGCGTCTGCACGGCGCAGGCTCCGGGTCGGCCCCTAGTCTTATCAGACGATGGAGAGAACACAGCGGGGTTGAACAATTCCCCCCGGAAGGATAGGGAGGAGCAGTTCTGACCCGTTCGCCACAGACCACCACCACGCACCGTGTAGCGATTCGGATCGCCACCCTTTTGACAGAGATGCAAGGAGACTTCAATGAAAGCAACGATGACCGCCATTCCCCTGGCCGTGGGCCTGCTGATGGCAGGCGCTGCCCTGGCCAAGGTGCCCGCCGCCGAGGCCGACAAGCTGGGCAAGGAGCTGACCTGCGTCGGCGCTGAAAAAGCGGGCAGCAAGGACGGCGTGCCCGAGTTCACCGGCAAATGGCTGGGTACGCCACCGGGCGTGCAGTACACGCCCCACGTCGGCCAGCACCCCGTGGACCCGTACCCCAACGAAAAACCCGTGCTCACCATCACGGCAGAAAACCAGGCGCAGTACGCAGCCAAGCTCTCCGATGGCCAGAAAGCCCTGTTCGCCAAGTTTCCCAAGACCTTCCGCATGGACATCTACCCGGGGCACCGCGATTTCCGCTACCCCGATAGCGTCTGCGAATCCGCCAAAAAGAACGCACTCAATGCCGAAATCGCCGACGGTGGCCTGAGCATCAAGGGCGCGGTCAAGGGCGCCCTGCCGTTTCCTATCCCCAAGGACGGCCACGAAGCCCTGATGAACAACATGTTCCCCAGCCGCGCCTTCAATGAAAACAAGGTGGCTGACATTGCCAACGTGCTGTCGGATGGCACCATTTCCTGGGGCCGCCAGCGCAACACCAACCTGGACTACGGCAACCTGCCAGACCAAATCGGCAAACCCCTCGAAGGCTTGATGGCCAACAGCGTGAATGCAACGCTGCTGCCCGAGCGCGAAAAAGGCAGCGTCAGCGTGTCTGCCGAGCCAGTCAACTTTGCCAAGGACAAGCGCCTGGCCTGGAACTACGACCCCGGCACACGCCGCGTGCGCCAACTGCCCGAGTACGGCTTTGACCAGCCCCTGGGCGGCACCGGCGGCAAGATGACCATCGACTCCGACCGCCTGTTCAACGGCTCGCCCGAGCGCTACAACTGGAAGCTGCTGGGCAAGCGCGAGATGTACATCCCCGCCAACGGCTACAAGCTGCACAGCAAGACCGTCAAGTACGCCGACCTGGTCAAGCCCGGCGTGCCCAATCCCGACTACATCCGCTGGGAGCTGCGCCGCGTCTGGGCCGTGGAAGGCTCGCTCAAAGACAACTACCGCCACCTGTACGGCAAGCGCGTGCTGTTCCTGGACGAGGACACGGGCCACGCGGTGATGTCCGACCTGTACGACGCGCGCGGCTCGCTGTGGCAGTACGCCTACATCAACTACTACTACGCCTTCGACACCAAGGCGTGGCAGGCTGGCAATGCGTTTTTCTTTGACCTCAACTCGGGTGGCTACGTGGCCTACAACCTGTTCCAGGAGCGCCCCACCGGCCCCGTGCTGAACAAGGGCGACCTCAAGCCTTCCATGTTTACCCCCGAAGCTGCCCGCAACATGGGTAACTGAGCACCACCAAGCCATCCAGAGGTCAAGAGGAGACTTTTCCCATGTACAACAAAGCACCCCGTAAAAACATTACGCCCATCGCCCTGGCAGCCGCCTTGTTGTGCGGTGCAGGCGCAGCCAGCGCAGGCGAGCCCATCGAGTTCGGTGATGGCTACAAGTTCGACTGGCGCGTGAACACCAACTACACGCTGTCCCAGCGCGTCAAGAGCCAAGACCCCATCCTGGCGGGCAGTGCCGCCAGCAACGACGGCAACAACAACTTCAACAAGCACGCGCTGACGGCCAACCGCTTTTCGGCGCTGTTTGAGGGCAAGCTGTCCAAGGGCGAGAGCGGCTTTGTGCTCTCGGGCAGCACGTTCTATGACGATGTGTACCACCGCGACAACGACAACACCGGCAACCGCATCAGCAAGCCCGGGCCAGTCAACCAGTTCACTGCCGAGGCCAAGCGCTTTCACGGGGGCTACAGCCGCATCCTGGATGCTTATGCCTACACCTCGTTTGATTTTGGCGACTCCAGCCGCGCCACGATCCGCGTCGGGCGCCAGGCCGTCAACTGGGGCGAAGCGGTGTACTTCCCCAACATCGCCCAGGCGCAAGGCCCGTTTGACGGCACCAAGACCGGCGTGCCCGGCACGGAAACCAAGGACGTGATCCTGCCCGAAGACCAGATTGCCGCTTCGATCGAAATCACCCCCCGCTGGACGATGCTGGGCCAGGTGCAGTTTGGTTTTCACGAAACCATTGCGCCCGCACCGGGCTCGTTCCTGAACACCTCCGACGGCGTCGGCCCTGGCGGCACCTGCATCGGCGTGTACAGCGGCAACAACTGCATGGGCTTTGGGCGCGGTGCCGACATCAAGCCGGGCAAAACCGGGCAATGGGGTATTGGTACGCGCTACCGCGTGACCGACCAGACCGAAGCCGGTCTGTACTACCTCAACTACAACGACCGCACACCGCTGCCCATCATGCAGCCCCGGCCACCGACCTTTGCGGTGGGCTCCTACCAGGTGCGGTACTTTGACAACGTCAAGCTGCTGGGCGGCACGGTCAGCACCACGTTTGGCAACACCACCGCCTACAGCGAGTTGACCCACCGCAAGGGCGTGCCGATTCTGATCGGGCCGTTTGCCACGCCCACGCGGGCCAACGCCACACAGCTCAACGTGGGCACGTTCACCAACCTGGGTCGCTCGGCCCTGGCCGATCAGGTGCAGTTGCTGGGTGAAATCTCCGCCATCAAATACAGCGGCTACGACGGCCCCAAGAGCAATCTGAACTTCAAGACCGACTCGGGTCTGGCCTTCTCTGGCACGCTGGTGCTGGGCTACCCCGGCATCTTTGAAGGCTGGGACTTGACGGTGCCCATCAGCTATTCGCAGCAGTTGAGCGGCCGCACGCTGCTGGGCGGCGTCGGTGGCAAGGGCGACAAGCGCTACAGCATCGGCGCCTCGTTTGTCCACCGTGGCAACCTGTCGGTGGGCGTGACGTACCTGGGTTACGCCGGTGGCGCATCGCTGGATGCGACCAGCAACCGCCTGCTGGCCGACCGCGATCAACTGTCGCTGAACATGAAGTACTCGTTCTGAGCCTCGGTGGATAGACCATGAAAAAACCCGGTGCAAACCGGGTTTTTTTGTGTCTGTCGTGCTGAAGAAGCAGAGGCGGTGTGGCTGTGATTTGCTATTTTTACTATAGCTGGTAGCGCGCTCTGCGCATGGCTTTGGGCCGTAAAAGACCCAAAATCTAAGCGCCCGCCAAGCCCGCCAAGCCCGCCAAGTCGGCTGCGGTTCCGTTCAGAACTGCGTCGGGCGCGTGACGGCGTCGATGCCGCCGTCCACATAAAACTGCGCGCCGTGCACAAAGCTGGCCGCATCGCTCATCAGGAAGGCCACCACCGAGGCCATCTCGCGCGGGTCAGCGCGGCGTGCCAGCGGGGCGACAAAGTTCTGGATGGCGGCGCTGAAGCGTGGGTCTTGCAGGCCCGCCTGCAACAGCGGGGTTTCGGTGGCGCCGGGGGCCACCGTGTTCAGCCGCACACCGGCCTGGCCCCAGGCGCTGGCGCGCTTGCGCACCGCGACCGTGAGGGCATTCTTGGAGCCCGCGTAGGCCAGGTTGCCGCCCTGTTCGCCCGCGCCCATGACGATGGCGCTGGCCATGGCCTCGTCACCCGATTCCAGTGCCTGGGCCAGCGGGTTTTTCTCCCAGGGCAGCATGGCCGAGGCCACGGATGAGATCACCACCGCTGCGGGCTTGTGGCCTTTTTGCAGCGCGGGCAGCAAGCCGTCCAGCAGCTCCACGGCGCCAAAGTAATTGACCGAGGTGACCAGCGACGCGGGCTGCGTCTGCCCGCCCAGGCCCGCGCACAGCACCAGGCCGTCGAGCGTGTCGTTGCTGCGCTCCAGCGCCTGCGCCACGATGGCCTGGCGGCCCGCCGCCGTGGATAGGTCGCCGGTGATGTCGGCGTTGCGCAAGTCCACGCCAATGACGGTGTGGCCAGCGGCTTGCAGCGCCTGCACGGTGGCAGCGCCAATACCGGACGCGGAGCCGGTGACAAGGGTAAGGGGCATGGCTGGGTTCTTTCAGAAAGGAAGGGGTGGGGCAGGGGAGTGCGGCGCAGGCGTTACAGCGCCCGTACCAGTTCAGGGATGGCGACGAACAAGTCCGCCTCCAGCCCATAGTCGGCCACGCTGAAGATCGGCGCCTCGGGGTCTTTGTTGATCGCCACGATGACCTTGCTGTCTTTCATGCCTGCCAAATGCTGGATGGCGCCCGAGATGCCCGCAGCCACGTACAGCTGCGGCGCCACGATCTTGCCTGTCTGGCCCACTTGCCAGTCGTTGGGGGCGTAGCCCGCATCGACCGCTGCGCGGCTGGCACCCAGTGCGGCGCCCAGCTTGTCGGCCAGCGGGGTCATGACTTCGTCGAACTTCTCTTTGCTGCCCAGCGCCCGGCCACCCGAGACGATGATCTTGGCCGCGGTGAGTTCAGGGCGGTCGCTCTTGGCGATTTCGCTGCCCTGGAAGCTGCTTTGTCCGGCGTCGGCCACAGCCGCTACGCTTTCGATAGCTGCTGGCGCTTGTCCGGCGCTGGCTGCAGCGTCAAAACCCGTAGAACGCACGGTGATGACCTTGGTGGCATCCTGGCTTTGCACGGTGGCGATGGCGTTGCCGGCGTAGATGGGGCGCTCGAAGGTGTCGGCGCTCACGACTTTGCTGATTTCGCTGATCTGCGCCACGTCGAGTAGGGCGGCAACGCGCGGGGCGACGTTCTTGCCCGCTGCCGTGGCGGCAAACAGGATGTGGCTGTAGCTGGATGCGATGGCCAGCACTTGCGCGGCCATGTTTTCGGCCAGGCCGTGGGCCAGGGCGGCGCCGTCGGCGTGCAGCACTTTGGCGACACCGGCGATTTGGGCTGCGGCTTGGGCTGCGCCTGTGGCGTTGTGGCCTGCGACCAGTACGTGGACATCGCCGCCGATGGCTGCAGCCGCCGTGACGGTGTTGAGGGTGGCGCCTTTGAGGCTGGCGTTGTCGTGTTCGGCAATAACGAGGGTGGTCATGTTCGGTTCCTCAGATCACTTTGGCTTCGTTTTTGAGTTTGTCCACCAGAGCGGCCA
>NZ_SLXH01000037.1 GCF_004341365.1 Simplicispira metamorpha
TTGACGTTGGCGATGTCCACACCCGTGTTGTCCGATTTGACGCGGACCTTCACGTTGTAGTCCACCACGCGCTTGACGGGAACGAGAATTTTCATTTTCAGCCTTCTGGTTGGAGCCTTCTGGAGGCGTCTGGAGACAACATATTGCACGCCACTGTGGCGAAAAAAAAGCGCTCAGGATGCGTCCAAATGGACGATGTTGGTTGCAGGGGATTTCCCACAATCGACCCCATCCACCCTGGGATGCGCGCGCGTCCGGGGCTTGCTGACGGCTTTTACAACCCACCCGGATTTTGACCATGGCCACCTCCTACGACCCCCTGCTGCAACCCGGCCAGATTGGCTCGCTGCACCTGAAAAACCGCATCGCCTTGGCCCCCATGGGCGAGAACTTCGGCGGCCTGGACGGCCATGCCACTGAAAAAACCCAGGCCTACTACGAAGCGCGCGCACGCGGCGGCGCGGGCCTGGTCATCCTGGGCACGACCGCCGTGTCGTGGCCCAGCGGCACCAGCGAGCCGCACCAGCTGGGCATCTCCAGCGATGACTTCATTCCCACCCTGGCGCAGGTGGTGGGCCGCGTGCAGGCGCAGGGCGCCAAGGTGGCCATCCAGATCAACCACAGCGGCAAAGTGGCGGCCAACGACCGCGCCCACGGACGCGAAATGTGGGTGCCCTCGGTGCCGCCGGAGCTGCCGCCCAGCGCCGCCATGCGCACCATCACGCCCAAAGAGCTGTCCACCTTCGTGGGCGTGGGCCCCCATCCGGACCGCTACCGTGTGCTGGACGAGGCCGACATTGCGCAAGTGATCGAGTGGTATGCCGCTGCCGCCGTGCGCGCGCAGCAGGCGGGCTTTGATGCCGTGGAAGTGCATTGCGCGCACAACTACTTGATTGCCGGTTTCCTCTCGCCCTACTTCAACCAACGCACTGATGGCTACGGCGGCAGCTACGAGAACCGCACCCGCCTGCTGCGCGAGCTGCTGACCGAGGTGCGCCGGCGCGTCGGCCCCGACTACCCACTGTGGGTGCGCCTGGATGCCGAGGAGATGCACACACCCGGCGGCATTGCGATGGAAGAGGCGCTGCAAACCGCCCGCCTGTGCGAGCAGCTCGGGGTGAACGCCATCAGCGTCTCGGCCTATGCGCGCCTGGTGCGGGGCAGCGACTTCACGGATGCGCCCATCCCCCAGCAAAGCGGCGCTTACCTGGCCTACGCCAAAGCCTTCAAGCGGGCGGTGGGCCTGCCCATCATCGTGGCCGGGCGCATCGAGCCCGAGGCCGGTGCCGCCGCCATCGCCGCAGGCGAGGCCGACTTCATCGCCATGGGGCGCAAGCTGCTGGCCGACCCGGAATTGCCTAACAAGCTGATCGCTGGCCAGCCCCAGGCCATCCGCCCCTGCATTTACTGCTACGCCTGCGTGAGCGAGATTTTTGTCAACCGGGGCATCAAATGCGCCGTGAACGCGCAGACCGGCTACGAGTTGGAGGCTCCCATCGTGCCCGCCGCCACCCCCGGCCATGTGCTGGTGGTGGGCGGCGGCCCCGCCGGCATGGAAGCAGCGCGCGTGGCCACCCTGCGCGGCCACCGCGTCACGCTGGTTGAGCGCAGCGACCGCCTGGGCGGCACCTTGTTCTTTGCCGCGCTGGCCTATCCGGAAAACGGCAAGCTGCTGGACTACCTGGTCGGGCAGGTCAAACAGTCGTCCATTGCTGTGCAGCTGTCCACCGAGGCCGATGCCGCCCTGGTGGCGCGCTTGAAACCTGACGCCATCATCGTGGCCACGGGTGCGCGCCGCGCTGCACCGGCCATTGCGGGTGCCGAACAAAAGCATGTCTGGAGCGGTGACGAGTTGCGCCGCCTGATGACCAGCGACCGCGCCGACGAGATCGCCAAGGCCAAGCTCAGCCTGACCGAGCGCACCCTGTTCAAGGCGGGCGGCATGCTGCGCGTGACCGACAGCACGCAGGCGCTGCAAAGCCTGTCCAAGCTGTGGATGCCGCTGGGCAAGCAGGTGGTCATCGTCGGCGGCGGGCTGGTCGGGCTGGAGCTGGCCGAGTTTTTGCTGGCCCGGGGCCGCCAGGTGACGGTGCTGGAGCCCGGCACCCACCCCGGCCCGGAGCTGCCCATCGTGCGCCGCTGGCGCGTGGTCGAGGCCGTCACGGCGCACGGCGTGCTCAAGCTCAAGGCCCAGGTGCGTGAAATCACCCGCGACGCGGTGCTCTGGCAAGACGCCAAAGGCATTGACCAGCGCACCCCGGCCGATTCGGTGGTGCTGGCCATCGGCGCCGAGGCCGACGACCGCGTGGCCACCGCGCTGGCGGCCTGCGGTGTGCCGGTACACCGCATTGGCGACTGCGCCGGTGTGAACTACATCGAGGGCGCCATGCACGACGGCAACCGGGTCGGGCGCAGCGTGTGAGTAGCAGGGTCTTGGGCCGTTGCGTTGCCGCTGTGAGCAGGGAGGGGCAGCAGGCCCTCCATGGCTTTCATGGCGCAGGCCACGTTCCGGGTCAATAATCGCGCACCCACCGCCATGGGCAGGGCGATGCCGCATCGCCTTGGTGGCGTTGGTGTGCGCAAAATTGACCGATGGAAGTGGTGGGCAATGATCAATCAAATCAAACTCGATAACTTTGGGCCGCTCTCCAGCGTCCATTGGTCGGCATTGGGCAAGATCAATCTGGTGATTGGCGGCAATGGCACTGGCAAGACGTTTTTGCTCAAGGCCATCTACAGCAGCCTGCGCACGCTGGAAGGGTACAAGCGCGGCAACGAGCAGCGCTCGGCCGCCGAGATTTTGGCGGACAAGCTGTACTGGACGTTTCAGGCCGAGAAGATTGGCGATCTGGTCAGCAAGGGCGCGGATGCGCCCTTATCGAGCGTGCTCACCATCGATCAGAACGACTTTTCCTACAGCTTTGGCAAGGACACCAGCAAACAGATTTCCAGCCCCGAAAACCATGTGCCGCCACGCGCCAGCAATTCGGTTTTTTTGCCAGCCAAGGAGGTGTTGTCGCTGCACCAGATCATTCTGAAGTCGCGCGAGCAGGATAAGGTGTTTGGCTTTGATGACACCTATTACGACCTGGCCACGGCATTGCGCATTTCCACCAGTAAAGGCCGAAATTACAGGGAATTCGCCCAATCGCGCACCCAGCTGGAAGGCATCCTGGGAGGTGTGGTCGAGTACGACGACACCTCGGGCCGATGGCTGTTTGTCAAAGGCCGCCACAAGTTTCCCATCGGGGTGACGGCAGAAGGCATCAAAAAAATTGCCATCCTGGACACGCTGCTGGGCAACCGCTATCTGGACACCCACTCGGTGGTGCTGATCGACGAGCCGGAGTCGGCCTTGCACCCGACTGCCATCTCGCAATTGCTGGACATTGTGGCGATGCTGGCCGAGCGCGGTATCCAGTTCTTCATGGCCAGCCATTCCTATTTTGTGGTCAAAAAGTTGTTCCTGATTGCGCAGGAGCGCGGCTGGTCTATCCCGGTGATTTCTGCGACTGGCAGCACCTGGGTGTGCGATGACCTGAAAACCGGTATGCCCGACAACCCCATCATTGCCGAGTCGATCCGCCTCTACCAGCAGGAAGTGGAACTGGCCCTGAAATGACTACGGACGCCATCATTGAATCGGGGATGACGTTTGGCCCCTATCCGGCTGGGCAGTGCTTCTACATCGAAAAAAGTGCCTGCTACCGTCAAGTGGGACAAGGCGTGAAGATGGCGGAGTTCTTGTTGCTGCGCCAGCAGGAGCAAGGCCCGACCCTGTGGGTGGTCGAGGCCAAGTCCAGTTGCCCGAGCGAGTTCACTGCGTACATGGACGAGATACGTGTGAAGCTGACCAATGCCTTCATGCTGGGTGTGGCTGCGTGCCTGGGCAGGCACACCGCAGCGAAAGAAGAGTTGCCAGAGGCATTCAAGAATCTGGCGCTGAAGACGGCCAGTTTCCGGTTTGTGCTGGTGATCAAGGGCGCGCCCGATGAACACTTGGCGGCACTACAAAATACCTTGGGTGCTGTGCTGAAACCCGTGATCAAGACCTGGGCCATGTCCCCGACATCGGTCGTGGTTCTGAACGAGATCAGGGCCCAAAAGTACGGCCTGATCCTGCCGACCGCAGGGGCTGTGCCGTGACGAACGAAGCACCACCCGAAAGTCTTTCTCTCACGTGCAGCTTGCTTGGCTTGGTGGCAGATATGAAGATACCAAAAATTTCAGGTATTTTTGGCCTCCAGCGCTTTCTGGACAAGCGCGAGAAGCTATTAAATAAATAGCTGCCAACACCTGCTGACCGGGAGCGTGCATCAGAAGTTGGGCGCTTCCACGCCGCCATCCACGCCCAGAATCTTGCCGGTGATCCAGCCCGACGCGGGCGAGACCAGGAACAGCGCCGCGTTGGCGATGTCCTCGGGCTGGCCCATGCGCGCCAGGGGCGTGGTTTTGCGCATGTTTTCCAGGCGCTCGGGCGTCAGCACCCGGCCCAGCGCCTCGGTCATGATGGTGCCGGGCTCGATGGCGTTGATACGCACCAGCGGCGCAAAGTCTTGCGCCAGGTTGCGCGTCAGTTGGTTGAGCGCCGCCTTGGCCGCACCGTAGGCGCTGAAGTGCTTTTGCGCGTAGCGCGCCGCCACCGACGAGATGTTGACCACCGCGCCGCCGCCTGCATCCTTCATCGCTGGGGCGGTTTTCTGGATCAGCAGGTAGGCGGGGGTGACGTTCCAGGCCAGTACGGCGCTGAGTTCGGCGCCGCCCATTTTCACGGGGCTGTTGGGGCCGGAGCCGCCCGCGTTGTTGATGAGGATGGTCACTTTGCCCAGCTCGGCCACGGTGCGCGCGACCAGCGTGTCCAGGGCGGCTTCGTCGCTGACGTCACCGGCCACGGTGATGGCGCGCCGGCCCAGGGCGCGGATGTCAGCGGCCACGGCGTCCAGATCGGCCTGGGTGCGGGCGGCCAGCGCCACGTCGGCACCGGCCCGGGCCAGCGCCAGGGCGCACGCGCGGCCAATGCCTTTGCCAGCGCCGGTGACGATGGCCACCTGGCCGTGCAAGGAGAAGGGGGAGGAAGAAGCGGTCATGTTCAGGGCCTGAAAAAGAAAAAACAAAACAGGAAGGCGTAGCTGTGCCCACCGACCCGGGCCGGTCAGGCCCAGGGCAGGGCGCTGGCTAGGGGGCCAAGCTGGTAGCGCCAGCTGGGCGGGAAAGCCTCAGGGCGTGATGGCGCCGCGCACCATCTGCGCAAACTGCTCGGTGTAGGGCGGCAACATGCCCCACTCGCGGCGCGGGTCATGGCTGCCCGCGCTGTAGATGCTGCGCGCGTGGCTGAATTCCAGAAAGCCTTCGTGGCCGTGGTAGTGGCCCATGCCCGAGGCGCCCACGCCGCCAAAGGGCGCGTCGTGCAGCGCCGGGTGCATGACCACATCGTTGACCGACACCCCGCCCGACAGCGTGTGGTCCAGGACCCACTGCTGCTCTGTGGCGTCGCTGCCGAAGTAGTACAGCGCCAGCGGGCGCTCGCCTGCGTTGAGCTCGGCGACGGCGTCGCTGATAGCGCGGTAGGTGCGCAGCACCAGGGCGGGGCCAAAAATTTCGTGCTGGGCGATCTCGCTGTCGGCGGGCGGGTTGACCACGATGCGCAGCGGCATGCGGCGCTGGGCTGCGCCCTCGGCGCTGGGCCAGTCGCCCGCCATGAGCACGCGCGCGCCGCGCGCACCGGCATCGGCCACATAGGATTCCACGCGCGCAAAGTGCTGCGCATTGACCACGGGCGTGACGTCGGGGTTGCCCGCAATGGTGGGGAACAGGCCGGCGTAGGCCGATTGCAGCGCGCCTACCAAAGCGTCGGCCTGGGTTTCATGCACCCACACCGTGTCGGGCGCAACGCAGAGCTGGCCCGAGTTCAGGCCCTTGCCCACGGCGATGCGCTCGGCGGCGTTGGCGATGTCGGCGCTCTGGCCCACCAGCACCGGAGACTTGCCGCCCAGCTCCAGCGTGACCGGCACCAGGTGCTCGGCGGCGGCCTGCATGATGCGTTTGCCCACGGCGGTCGAGCCGGTGAACACCAGGTGGTTCCAGGGCTGGCGCGAGAAATCGGCGGCCACGTCGGGGCCGCCGGTCACCACCGCCAGCTCTTCGGGGGCAAAAAATTCGGCCACGGCGCGCGCCAGCGCTTCGGCGGTGCGCGGCGCGATTTCGGAGGGCTTGAGCACCGCCCGGTTACCCGCCGCAAACACGCTGGCCAGCGGCGAGAGCAGGGTAAAGACCGGCGCATTCCAGGTGCCGATGATGCCGACCACGCCCTTGGGCTGGTACTTGACCCAGGCGGTGGCGCCAAAGTTGTCGAAGGGCGAGACGCTGGGGCGTGGCTGGTCGGGCATCCACTCGGTCAGGTGGTCGCGCGCGTGCTTGAGCGAGCCCAGTGACCCGGCCACGTCGTTCATCATCGAGAATACCGCCGCGCGGCCGCCGAAGTCTTCGCCCATGGCCTGGCACAGCGCGTCGCAGTGCTGCACCAGCATGTCGATGGCGCGTTGCAGGCGGGCCTGGCGGGTGGCCGCGCTGACCGGCCCTTCGGCGCGGAAGGCGGCTTGCTGCGCGGCAAGCAGCGCAGCGGTGGGCGTGGAGCAGGGGGCAAGGGAAGTGGTCATGCAGTCTCCGGGCGTATTTATGGATGGTTGTGGAGACATGCTAGCGGCCCCGGTTTTGTCTGGCTTAGTCTGAAAAGACGATGGCACACCAGCCCCTGCCCGGCGACCATGGGCCATGAACCTGCCCCACCACCCCCCGCGCGTGACCTGGCGCACGCACTTGAGCCTGGCGCTATTGGCGCTGGTCTATATTTTTTCTTTCATCGACCGCCAGGTGATTGCGATTTTGATTGAGCCCATCAAGACCGAATTTGGCGCCAACGATACGCAAATGGGTTTGCTCACCGGCCTGGCGTTTGGCCTGCTGTATGCCGCGTTGGGCGTGCCGGTGGGCAAGCTGGCCGACCGCTACAACCGCCGCGCCATCGTGGCGGTGTGCTGCGGGCTGTGGAGCCTGGCCACCATGGCCTGCGGTTTTGCGAACCATTTCTGGCAGTTGCTGCTGGCACGCATGTCGGTGGCCATTGGCGAGGCGGGGGGCATGGCGCCGTCGATTTCGCTGGTGTCTGACCTGTACCCGCCCAAGCAGCGCTCGTTCATGATCAGCCTGTTCATGATGGGCCCCAACCTGGGGGTGCTGATTGGCTTGGCGCTGGGCGGCTGGATTGCGCAGCACTACGGCTGGCGTGCCACCTTCGTGTGGTTTGGTGCGCCGGGCGTGGTGCTGGCGGTGCTGGTGATGCTGCTGGTGCGCGAGCCGCGCCGGGGAGGTTTCGAGACGGCGGCGGCCCTGGCGCAGATGCAGCAGCAGCCCACCGAGTCGCTGTGGACGCAGGTGCGCCGTTTGCTGGCCATCACCGCGTTTCGCCGCCTGGCACTGGCCTGCGGCATGGCCGGTATCGCCGGTTATGGCTACGGTGTCTGGACGCCCAGCTTTCTGGTACGCACGCACGGCCTGGGCATTGCCCAGGCGGGTTTGCTGTTTGGCGTGGCCAGCGGGGTGGGGGCGGTGGTCGGTGCCCTGTGCAGTGGCTGGCTGTGCGACCGGCTGGTGGCGCGCGATGTGCGCTGGCAGCTGGGCCTGCCGCTGGTGGGCGTGGTGGCGGCCATTCCCTGCGCCGTTGCTTTCTTTCTCTGGCCCACCACGGGCGTCTGGCAGCTGGGCACCTTGGCGGTGCCGCACGCGCTGGCGTTTGCCATGGCGTTTGGCTTTTTTGCCAGCTGGTGGCCTTCGCTGTCGTACAGCGCCACCAGCCACATGGTGGGATCGAACGAGCGCAGCGTGGCGGCGGCGTTGCTGAATTTTTTCATCACGCTGTTTGGCGTGGGCGCAGGCCCGTTGGTGACGGGCGTGGTCAGCGACTTGTTGACCCCGGTGTTTGGCACGCAGGCGCTGCGCTGGTCGCTGGTGTGCGTGATGCTACTGATGGTGCCCACGGCCTTGCTGCTGGCCACGGCGTTGAACCCCTACCGCACGCGGCTGGCACAGATGGTGCCGCCCGCCGTGCCCGCTGCCTGAGTGCCTCTGCGCCGGAGGCGCCCCCACCCATTTTTTGAAAGGATGATGCGTTGACTACCCCGCTTGCCCCCGTTGTTTTCATTACCGGCGCCAGCCGTGGCATTGGTGCGGCCACTGCCGAGGCCTTTGGGCGCGCCGGTTGGCGCGTGGCCATTGCCGCGCGCACCCATGCAGATGGCCAGACGCTGGCCCACCAGTTGCGCCGCCCAGACGGGCAACTGCTCTCGGGCAGCCTGGCCACCACGGCCGCCGCTGTGCAGGCCAGTGGTGCCCAAGTGTTTGCCCACGCCATGGATTTGATGGACACGGCCTCGATGGATGCGGCGCTGGACGCGGTGCTGGCGCATTTCGGCCGCATCGATCTGCTGGTGAACAACGCCGTGTACCAGGACCGCGAGATCAACGCCATGCTGCTCGATCTGGACGACGCTGCCTTGCAGCGCACGCTGCTGGGCAATGTGGTGGCGCCGTTCCATCTGGCGCGGCGGCTGCTGCCCACGCTGCTGGCGCAGGGCAGTGGCCAGATCATCAATGTGTGCTCGGGCGCCGGGCAGAACGACCCGCCGGTGGCCGCCAACCAGGGCGGTTGGGGCTTTGCCTACGGCGCCTCGAAGGCGGGCCTGGCGCGGCTGGCGGGCTGCATCAACCGTGAGCACGGCGCCCAGGGCGTGCGCGCTTTCAGCGTCAACCCCGGCCTGGTCACGACCGAGGCTGTGACCGCTACGCTGGGCGACGATGGCGCGCTGGCGCAGCGCTACGGCGCGGTGGCGCCCAGCGCCATTGCCGCCAGCCTGCTGTGGCTGGCCACCCACCCGGACGCTGCCGCCCTGGCGGGCAAGCCCAAGCTTATTGAGCTGCAAGCGCTGGTGCGCGAACACCAGCTGGCATGAGCCAGCCTCCGGACGGCCCACGCCCCCTGCTGTGGGCGCAGGCACCCTTGTCCAGCGCGCAGTGGCGCTGTCTGCGCGTGGTCAGCGAGGTGGGCGACGTGGCCCATGCCGCGCGCAAGCTGCACTGCTCGCAGGCGCTGCTGAAGGCGGCGCTGGCAGATTTGCAGGCTTGTGTGGGTGCGCAGCACCTGGCGCTGCGGGACGAGCGCGTGCAGCTCTCGCAGGCGCTGCAAGAGTGGATTCGCCAGCCAGCGTCCTGCCGTCCTGAACACGCCGCAGCGGGCGCAGGGGGCCGGGTGGCGTGCCCATCCCCAACGCAGGTGCTACCCGTACCGCCTGGGCCGGTACGGTAGCGCGGGCGCCGGTTGCCGCAGGCAATTCCCGCCTGCTGTGCTTTGTTCATCGTCCGAATGGGGTAGCAGGGCGTGCGGTTTGCGCTGCATCAGAGGCGGCGTGTCTATCGTCCAAACAGGGTATGTCAGCGGGCAAAGGCAAATCGATCATTGGCTTTTACCCACCACAACTCTGTCTGGAGACTTTATGGCCACTTCCAAAGATTACCGGTTGGGGGAATTCACCTTCCCCCGAGGCTGGTTCATGATTGCCGATGCCCAAGAGCTGAACACGCACAAGCCCTTGGCGGTGCGTTTTTTTGGCAAGGACTTTGCGCTGTACCGGGGCCGTGCCACGGGTAAAGTGATTTTGCTGGACGCCTACTGCCCGCACATGAAGACGCACCTGGCAGCACCCAACAACACCTCGTATGTCGTCATTGACGGCGGCGGCAGCAACGTCGAGGGCGACGGCATCCGCTGCCCCTACCACGCCTGGCGCTTTGGGGCCGACGGCAAGTGCGATGACATTCCCTACCACCAGGGCCCCATTCCGGCGGCTGCCTGCGTCAAGAGCTGGACAGTGGTCGAGAGCCTGGGCGCCATCTGGGTCTGGCACGACCCCGAAGGCGGCGAGCCCGAGTGGGCGCACCCCAGCCTGCCGCAGTGGGACGACCCCAGCTGGGTGCGCGGCCACTGGGACCACCTGGGCATGCTGAACCAGCACCCCCAGGAGGTCGTGGACAACATCGTGGATTACGGCCACCTCAGCCCCATCCATGGCTCCACCGTCGAGCGCTACGAGAACGAGTTCAAGGGCCACAACGCCATCCAGCGCCAGTGCGGTGGTCACCGCACGCTGGTGGGCTCTGATCCGGCCAACAGCACCTTGTACACCGATACCGTCTACCACGGCCCCGGCGTGCTGATCTCCATGCTGACGGGTATGTTCGAGACGGCGCTGCTGATCATGCACACGCCGGTCGATGACGGCAGCGTCAAGGTCTGGCACTCGCTGATCGTCAAGTCGCCCGGGGGCAATGCACAGGTCAACACGTCTGATCTGGTGGCCGCACGCCAGTTTCAGGAGTCGAGCCGCCTGGCGTTTGCCCAGGACTTCGAGGTCTGGACGAACAAGGCACCGTGCCTGAACGGCCTGTTCATTCCCAGCGACGGCCCTTTCATGAAGGCGCGCATTTGGTACAAGCAGTTCTACAACCCGCGTGCCAAGAAGAGCGAGTACCTGGAGCAATGCGAAGGCCTGTACGTGCCCCGCGGCGCGACGCCGTACAGTGAGCGCGGTGCCGCCGCCATGACCGAAGCCGCCGCCTGATTTTTTCGGCCCCATTCCCGCCTTGGGCTGCAGTCTGTCTGCCGCTCACAGGCGGGTTTTTTTATGGGGCGATCAAGGCCGCTGGTGCGTGACCTGGGTGAACATGAATACCGACTGTTTCAGGTCCACCAGCGCGCTGTACGGCGCGGGCAATTGGCAGCGCAGATCACGCACGTTGCTGCGCATATCTGGCGCGCCATTGCCATTGCCATTGCGGCTGTCGGCAAAGGCGGAGCGGGCCGCGTCGGCGCTGTCAAACCACCACTCGGCAATGGCGTCGTAGTCGTAGCCCTCGGGCGGCGTTTGCACCACGTGGTTGTGTACCACGCGCCGGGCGTTGTCCAGTGCCGGCGCGCTGAGCCAAGCGTCTTGGGGGCCATTGTTCCAGGCCGTATCAAAAGCGCTTTTGCTCACGCCAGGGTTGCGGCGCAAAAAGCCAAACACCCCCACCGGGCTGGCGGGCCCATCGCGCAGTACCTGCTCGCGACAAACCAGGGTGAAATTGCGCACATAGGTGGAGAACACGCGCGGTTCGTCGGGCCGCATGATGGCCAGCGTTTCGGGGTCGTTCCAGAGGTCGGTGGCCACGGCCAGGTCGCGCAGTTGCAGCAGGTTGACGCCGTCGTAATCGGTGCTGGCGCCGGGCAGGCCGCCGTCTTCACCGTGGTCGCGCAGCCGCGCGCATTGCGTGACGCCCAGCACCTTGTCCTGCACATTGCGGCACTGGCGGCCCAGCGCCGAATGCTCGCGCCAGGCCTGGGCGAAATCGCCTGCGGCCAGGGCGGGGTTGCGCCGGGCCAGGTAGATCATTCTCCAGCGCGCCGGGGTGCTTTCTGCCGGCAGGGGCGCGGGTGGTTGTGGGGTGGTGGTTGCGCTGGCGGTGTCGGGTGATGGCATGGTCGTGCTTTCGTGGCGTGGGGGGTCAGTGCGGCGCAGGGGGCAGGGCAGCGCGGTGGGCGGCCGGGTAGGCGCGCAGGGCGTGGCCAAACGCCAGCATGGCGGGCAGCAGCATGCACACCACCACGGCCAGCGCGTAGCGCAGGCCATCGCCACCCGTGCGCAGGTGGATCAGGTCACTGAGCCAGCCCGTAAAGATCGGCCCCACGCCATTGCCGACGATGGCCCCCGACAGCAGCACCATGGCGCTGGCCGTGGCCCTGCGCTGTGCAGGCACGACCAGACTGAGTGCGGCATAGGTCGGCGCCACCCACCAGGGCATGAAAAAAGCAAATGCCACCACCAGCACTGCCGCTGGTACCACTGCCCCGGCGGGGAGCAGCAAATAGGCCAGCGCGCACGGCAGCGCCAGGCCCAGGCCCAGCACCGGCACACCCAGCTGCCAGCGCAGATCACGGCGCGCCAGGCGGTCGGTCAGGCTGCCCGCCGCCAGACTGCCCAGCACCGACAGCAAGGCCGCAGCGCCCGAGATCCAGCCCGCGTGTTGCAGCGACAGGCCGTGGCGCCGCACCAGCAGGGCGGTGTTCCAGGCGCCAAACGAGTAGCCCGCCAAGAGCGCGCAGGCGGCGCCCACGATCAGCCAGCGCGTCACCGGCTGGGCCCACACGGCGGCCACGGCGCCCTGGCGCGGCGCACCCGCGCTGGCCTGTGCGGCGTGTGCCGCCATCGCGCGCAGGGGCTCGCGCACGCTCCAGCGCAGCAGCAGCGCCAGCAGCAGCGCGCCGCAGCCGCCCACCACCACCGTGGTGCGCCAGCCATAGTGCTCGGCCAGCCACGAGCCCAGCACCAGCGCCATCAGGGCGCCCACGCTGCCACCCGTGCTGAACACGCTCATGGCGCGCGAGCGCTGCTCTGGCGGGTACAGGTCGGCCAGCATCGACATCGACGCCGGGCTGCCCCCCGCGTCACTGACGGCGCTGCCCGCGCGCGTGAACATCAGCGACCAAAACCCCGTCGAGAGGCCCCCCAGCGCTGCCAGCAGCCCGCCCGCGCCACGGCACCAGGCGACCAGGCTGCGCCGTTCATGGCGGTCGGCCAGGCGGCCCAGCGGCACGCCCAGCAGGCCAAACGTCAGCGCAAAACCCAGCCCCGTGACCAGGCCGATTTGCAGGTCGGACAGGCCAAACTCCAGCTTCACCGGCTGGATCAGCACGGCCAGGATTTGCCGGTCCATGAAAGCCACTGCCGACATCAGCGTCAGCAGGGCCAGGGTGTAGCTGCGCCGGGGCAGGGATTCAGAAATGGCTGCGCTCACGGCACGGCTCCTTCAATGTGCTGCCGCAGGGGGCAGGGCGGGGACCAGCCGCTCGGCGGCGTAGGGCTTGACTGTCCAGGCAAAGGCCAGCATGCCGAGAAAAAAGCAGCTGCCGGTGGTGGCGGCCAGCGCCCAGCGCAGCGCCTCGTTGCCAAATTGCGGCACCAGGAAATCGCTCAGTGCGCCCACCAGCAGCGGGCCAAACCCGCCGCCCACCATGGTGATGCCCAGGTTGAAAATCGCCAGTCCGGCAGAGCGGCGGTGCGCCGGAATCAGTTCGGCCAGCACCGCATACACCGGCGCCGTCCACCACACGGCGGTGAAGCCAAACAGCACATAAAACGCCAGCGCGCGCGGCACCAGCAGGCTGCCCACTTGCCAGGCATCGCCCGCGGGCAGCATGAAAAACGCCAGCCCCGACGGCACCGACAGCAAGCAGCCCAGCAGCGGCACGCCAATGCGCCAGCGCGCATCGCGCTTGCCCAGCTTGTCGCTCAGCCAGCCGCTGGTCAGCGCGCCCAGCGCCGCCGCAATGCCGCCGACCAGCCCCATCACAATGCCCGCGCCTTGCAGCGACATGCCGTGCGAGCGCACCAGAAAAGCCGGTGTCCAGATGCCAATGCCATAGCCGGTAAAGCCCATCAGCAGGCACGCCAGGGTGATGCGCACAAAGGCACGCGATGCCCACAGGTCGCGCAGCAGCACGCGCATGGGTTCTGCCGTGGCCCCGGCGGGGGCGCTGGTGGCGCTGTCCCATTGGCCCCGGCGCGGCTCGACGGCCGTAAAGCGCAGCAGCAGCGCCGCCAGCACGCCGGGAACCGACATCCAGATAAAAGCGGCGCGCCAGCCGTGGTGCTGGGCAATCCAGCCGCCCAGGGTCAGCCCGAACAAAATGCCCAGTTGCGGGCCCAGCATGTACACGCTCATGGCGCGCCCGCGCTGCTGCGGCGGGTAGTGGTCGGCGATCATGGAGATCGACGGCGAGCCGCCCCCGGCCTCGCCCACCGCCACGCCCACGCGCGCCAGCGCCAGCGTCCAGAACCCCGTGGCCATGCCGCACAGCGCCGTCATGGCGCTCCAGGCGGCGCAGCAGTAGGCGACGAAGTTGCGCCGGTTGGCGCGGTCAGCGTAGCGGCCAAACGGAATGGCCAAGGTGCTGTAGAACAGCGCAAACGCCACCCCGGTGAGCACGCCCATGGCGGTGTCGGACACGCCAAACTCCTGCTTGATCGGCTGCACCAGAATGCCCATGATCTGGCGGTCGATGAAGCTCATGGTGTAGACGAACAGCAGGATCAGCAGGGCGTAGTGGCTGCGCCAGCCGTGGGCGGGTTGTGTCATGGAAAAGATCCTCGTCGTTGCAACTGGTAGTTTCTGGCGCTGCGTGCTTTTCAAGGCCAGTGGGGGCGGTGGACGGCGCCTGTCAGGGTGCCGCAGCCCAGGGCCGTTGAAGGCATTTTTTGGCGATGGCCCGGGGCGGGCATCGTCCGCTCAGACGATGGCGTGTGCAGGGCCATCGGGGGGTGGAATGGGCGTGCAGTCCGGTTTTACCTGCCCAGGGCTGGCCCTTGGACGCGGCCCAGGGCATGCCCCCGCGTGTGGCAGGGTGAACCGGAAAATAGAGGATCAAAATGGCCTCCAGCGCCCGCCCGGAAAGCGCGAGTAGCTCTCTTTTCAGGAGCTATTTTCAGAATAAGGGCCGAAATAGCTTCCAGCCCTTATGCAGCAAGCGCGAGTAGCTATGCTTTCAGGAGTGGATGGCGTATCGCCACGGATGGGCATGCCGTGGCAAGCCCGCGCCGGGTCTGCGCTGGAAAGGTGCGAAGGCACGAGCGCGTCAGCACACCAGGCTGCCGCCGTTGACTGGCAGCACCTGGCCATTGACCCATTCGGCCTCAGGCGAGGCCAGGTAGGCCACCGCCGCGCCCACGTCCTGCGGCGAGCCAGCGCGCCCCACCGAGGCGCTTTTGCGTGCGATTTGCTCCGAGCCTTCCCAGTTGTTCATGGTGCCCAGCGACAGCGCATTGGCGGTCACGCCGTGGCGGCCCACTTCGCCCGAGAGGTTGCGGACAAAGCCAATGGCCGCCGCCTTGGCCGCGCCATACGCGCACAGCCCCATGCCGGTGGCGGTGCGGGCGGCGTCGGAGTTGATGGCGACGATGCGGCCCCAGCGGCGCTCGATCATGGACGGCAAGATGGCCTGGCAGGCGTGCATCAGGCCGTGCAGGTTCAGTTGCAGCCAGGCGTCCCACTCCGATGGCGGCGACTCCAAAAACGGGCTGTAGCCCCAGCCCTGCGCGGGGATGCCTGCGTTGTGGACGAACACGTCAATGGCGCCGTGCTGTGCCAGCAGCCCTTGCACCATGGCAAAGATGGCGTCGCGGTCGGTCATGTCGGCGGTGGCGGCAAAGGCTTGCAGACCCTCGTCGCGCAGCGCCTGGGCGCCTGCTTCGGCGCGGTCGCCAAAAAAGTCGTTGATGACCACGGTGGCGCCCTGGCGTGCCAGCGTCTGCGCTACGCCAAAGCCCATGCCGCGTCCGGCGCCACTGACCAGTGCTACTTTGCCGTCGAGTCGGAACATTTTGGGGGTGTCTCCTGTGAGTAGATCAATGAGGGGTGAATGCACAGCTTGCGCGGTTTCACCCCCAGTCGCCTACCGCAAATGGACGGGGCCAGAACAGCGGCGCTGGGTCAGTACACCATTCAGGGCTGGGGAGCGGCGTCGGGCGGCAGGATATGGATGTGTGCCTCGCGCAGCACGGCATCGGTGCTGGCCTGGGGCTGCAAGCGCAGCGTTTGCACCAGCCGCAGGGGCGCTTGCAGGTGCAGCGGCCCACTCAGGCCGGGCCAGCTGGCCGTGATGCGGGCCTCATCCCCCAGCACCAGCAGGCTGTCGATGGTGAGCTGCGCCGGGTTGTTGCCCGCTGGCAGATCACCCCGGCTGAGTGAACGCAGCCGCACGCCATGGCTGTGCACCATCCAGCGCACCTGGCTGCCCGGTGGCCACTGCGCGTTCAGCGTGCAAGCCAGTGGCTGTGCGCCCGCTTGCAGCCAGGTCACGCCCGCACCGGGGTCGTGGCGCACGATGTGGCCATCGAAGATATTGCGCACGCCGATCAGTCGGGCGGCCGCTTCGTTCACCGGGTGGGCCATCACATCGCGTGGCGGGCCGCTTTGCAGCGTGCGGCCCTGGGACAGCAGCACCATGCGGTCGCCCAGCAGCAGCGCTTCGTTCAGGTCGTGCGTGACCATGATGGCCGGGATGGCCAGCTGGCGTTTCAGTTGCGCCAGTTCCAGGTACAGGGTTTCGCGGGTGGTGCGATCCACCGCCGAGAAGGGCTCATCGAGCAGCAGGATGGCCGGCTCCCGGGCCAGTGCGCGCGCCAGTGCCACGCGCTGCTGCTGCCCGCCCGATAGCTCGGCGGGCCGGTGTGCTTGCAACCCGGTCAGGTGCATCCGCTCCAGCCACTCGTGGGCGCGGGGTGCGCGGGCATGGGGCGGCAGATGCGCCAGGCCCGCCATCACGTTGTTCAGCGCGCTCATGTGCGGGAACAGGCCATAGTGCTGCGGCACGTAGCCCACGTGGCGTTGCTGGGGTGTTTGGTGTATGCCGCCCTGGCTGTCAAACCACACGCTGGTGCCACTGTAGATGCGCCCGTTGGCCGGACGCTCCAGCCCCGCGATCATGCGCAGCAAGGTTGATTTGCCACTGCCAGAGGGGCCTACCAGGGCCAGCAGTTCGCCGCCTTGGCACGCCAGTTCTGCATCCAGCGGGATGGGCGCAGCCTGCCGTACCGCCAGGGCGAAATCAGCGTTCAGGTGCGCCATGGCGCCTCCCGATACGCCGCCCCAGGCCGCTGGCCAGCGCCAATACCGTGACCGAGAACAGCAACAGCAGCAGCGACATCTGGCCTGCCGCTGCAAAATCGAATGCCTGTACGCGGTCGTAAATGGCAATGGCGATGGTTTTGGTTTCGCCGGGAATGCTGCCGCCGACCATCAGCACCACGCCAAATTCGCCCAGCGTGTGTGAAAACGTCAGCACCAGCGCGGTCAGCACACCGGGCCATGCCAGCGGCAATTCCACACTCCACAGCGTGCGCCAGTAGGACATGCCACAGCAGGCGGCAGCGTCACGCACCTCGTGGGGAATGGCCTCAAAGGCGCGTTGCATCGGCTGCACCGCAAACGGAATGTTTACGATGACCGAGGCCATCAGCAGGCCGCTGAAATGAAACACCAGCGTGTGGCCGCTGACCTGCTCAACCCAGCGCCCGAGGGGCGACTGGCCTCCCAGACCGACCAGCAAGTAATAACCCACCACCGTAGGCGGCAGTACCAGCGGCACAGCCAGTAGCGCTTCGATGAGCGATTTGCCACGAAAACGCCGGTAGGCCAACGCCCGTGCGGTGAACAGGGCGGCAGGCAGCAGCAGCAAAACGGTCAGGCCGCTCAGTTGCAAGGACAGCCACAGGGCAGGCCAATCCATCAGCGGGCACTATCGGTCAGTGCAAAACCGTAGCGGCGCATCACGGCCCGCGCGGGCGGCGCTTGCATGTAGCGGTAGAAGGCTTGGGCGGTGGTGCCGGCATTTTTCAGCAGCACCATGCGCTGGCGCAGTGGCGTGTGCCATTCGGCAGGAATCACTGCGTAGCGGCCCAGCGGCCCCAGCTGGGGCGATTGGGCCAGCGACAGCGCGATGATGCCGCCCTGGGTGGATCCGCTGAGGGCGAACTGGGCTGCCTGCGAGACGTTCTCGCCCAACACCAACTTCGGTTTTATGGCTTCCCACAGGCCAGCGTGCTTCAAGGCTTCTTCGGCGCGGCGGCCATAGGGCGCGTGCTCCGGGTTGGCAATGGCAAAGCGCTTGATTTTTCCGGCCTTGAGCTGCGCAGCCAGCCCTTGCAGTTCGCCATCCACCGCGAGCGCCGAACCGGGGGGAGCCATCAGCACGATGCGGCCCAGGGCGTACAAGGTGCCTGGGCCGCGTGTGAAGCCCTCTGCGTGCAGCTGGAGCACATAGTCTTCATCCGCTGAGAGGTACATCTGGAACGGTGCGCCGTGGCGGATTTGGGTGGCGAAAGTCCCTGACGAGCCAAAAGTGAGCTTGACCGACTGCCCCGTCTCTTTTTGGAAGGACTGGGCCACCTCATCCAGCGCAAACTTCAGATCGGCAGCGGCAGCGATGGTGGGCTCGCTGGCCCATGTGGGCAGGCTCAGTAGCGAGAACACCACGGCCGCCAAGCCCGCGCGGTGGCGCTTGATCCACATCGATTTGCCCATGCTGCACTTCCTCTCGTGCTGACCAGATCCTGTGCGCAGTCCAACCAGACCGCTGCCGGATTCGATGCGCCAAAGAAAAAGGCCCAAATAGATGAGCATCTAGTTAGGCCCCAAAGTGGCGGAGACTGTGTCTGCCGGTTTGACATCTCTGGGTGTCCAATGGATTCCGAAATTTACACATAAGTTGTTGTTTTATTTGGGATATATGTCTTGACGTGTCCAATTCTATCCAATTCCATCTGAGGGCTAGTGGCATACTGGGTGGCATACCAGGAGAGTGACGATCATGGCAACCATCACCGACACCAAAGCCCGAAACATCAAACCCACTGACCCAGCGATCCCTCACGGCGGCATCACTGGACTGAGCTTACTACCGTCCAGTATCAAAGGGCGTGGCAAATGGGTGTTGCGATACGTTAGCCCGCTTACAAGCAAGCGCAGAAACGCTGGCGTGGGTGCATACCCCGAAGTTGGCATTGCAGAAGCTGGTCGTCGCGCAACGGCCATGCGAACTCTTCTTCTTGAGGGTAAAGATCCCCTGGAAGAGAAGACCAAGATCGAAGAGGAAAAGCCCAAGGCCCCCACCTTTGAGCAAGCGGCGCATACGCTGCACCAGGACTTACTCCCTGCCTGGAAGAACCCCAAGCATGCTCAGCAGTGGATCAACACCATGAAGGACTACGTTTTCCCAAAACTTGGGAGCAAGTTCCTGCATGAGATCCAACCCGCTGACATCGCAGAAGCACTCAAACCCATCTGGCTCACAAAAGCAGAAACCGCCAGTCGGGTCAAACAACGCATGCATGCCGTGATGGCCTGGGGATGGGCACACGGCCACTGTCAATCCAACCCCGTAGATGTGGTGGAACACCTACTGGCACAACAGCCTGGCAAAGCCGTTAGAACCCAACACCACCCTGCAATGCCTTGGCGCGACATACCGAAATTTGTCCAGCAGGAACTCAGAGCAACCAACCGTGCTGAAGTGACTCGCACACTGCTGGAGTTCGTCATCTTGACCGCCTGCCGCTCAGGCGAGGCAAGAGGGATGACGTGGAATGAAATTGATTGGAAGGAAAAAATATGGACAGTGCCTGCCAATCGAATGAAAGCCAAGTTGTCCCACCGTGTGCCGCTCTCACCAAGAGCGCTGGCCCTCCTAGAGTCGCAAAAAGATCAGCACGAACAATTGGTATTCCCATCTGTACGAGATCGGGTCGAGCTTTCAGATATGGCCCTCACTTCACTTTTGCGCAGACTGAAGGCACACAGTGACAGCCCAGGCCGACTTGCCACCGCCCATGGCTTTCGATCCAGCTTCAGGGACTGGTGCAGTGAAAATGGATATTCGCGTGACCTGGCAGAGAGATCCTTGGCTCACACCATCAAAGACAAAGTGGAGGCTGCTTACCACCGCACAGACCTGCTGGAGCAGCGCCGCCCATTGATGGATGCTTGGGCGCGTTTTATCATCACCCCAGTAGAGTAAAAAGCAATACACAAAAACTTAGGCTTCCCTAAACGCTTCGAGCTGGGGACTATCCCTATGTACTGATGGATACGTCTTGTTTTGGCAGACTACTCCGCCTACGATGGCCGTCATTTAATTTAGTTAGACTCCGTACAAAATTATTCACATTAAGATATAAAAATGAGCATAATTGAGAAAACCATAGATGAATTAAGCACAGTCTTAAATAAGATCAATGATGTAACGATCATTGCAATGGGGCAGCAAGAATTCAAAAAAATATTGGCTATTTTGTATGGTTTGTTAAATAATTACAAAAACCGAAGAGAATCTAATTTAAATTCTGTGACTGTTATCGAGCAATCACATCAGATGTTAGAAAAAATCGTTAGGCATCATATTAAAAATCAGCTTATAGCCAGTCAAGATACTGTTCATATCTTTAATGAAAATATTAAATTACTCTTGTTAATTGTAAATTCAGATTTCGGTATTGATGAAAATAGTTACAGCGGCGCCACGCAGACTAGCATGTTTCTGCGAGCACTTAAAGCATCTGGAATAAATCCCCCTGGTTACTTCGAAATAATAACGCATAGTCGCTGGCGCGATAGCAAATTGGAGGAGGAATTAGACAGTAAGGCCTTATATTTTGCTGCTCAAAATATTAAGAAGTATTCAATTTTTATTTTTGAGATGGGTAAAAATGGAATATATATACAAGACCCTTTCAATAGCTCTCCAACTGATAGGCATCTTGGTATTTATTCGAAAATCAAATCACTAACCACCTCATATAACTCACTGCCATCTCAGCAAGAATCGCAAAATACCTAAACCGACGCTCAAGCCGACCCGCATACTTTGGGCGGCTTACCTTGTTCGTTAGCCATTGCAAGGAATTGCACATCATGCCAAAGCCATACGAATTTTTAACCGAGGAAGAACTAGTTCAACGCCTTGGCGACACCAATACAATTAATTCAGCAAAAACATTCTTTGCGCAACAAAGTCCAAGCATTCTTGCCGTAGTCACAACCGGGGTGTCTGGAAACACCTTTCGAGCTTTCCGCAACCTGCCGGTCAAACCCTCAGAAACATTCAGAACATGGGCAACAAACTACATCGAAAATACATTTCTCATCTTGAGTACTATCTCAGATAGCCATTCCTACGCAAAATATGTGCATGACGCAACCAACAATCTTTGCTTAGAATGGAAACGCATTACTGGATCGGACATGGGATATGGACGCGGGGCAAAGCTATTCAACCTTGTATTGAAAAAGTTCGCATGCCTTTCATCTCTATCGAAAGAGCAGCGATCAACCTTAGTTGATTTTCAGCACGTACCCTTGGACAGCTACACGATCATTGGTCTTCGCTCAATAGCTCCAAGGCTTTCCATACCAAAAAACGCAACTATGAAATTCGTTGAAACTCCCGCTCAATATGAGAATATTCAGGCGGTTATTCGTGCGATAACCAAGAAGGCTGGAGTTCCTCCAATCTACTATGATGTGCTGGCATGGGATAGTAGGCATTGAGGGCTAACAATTCGCTCAAACGGACAGCTTGCAGCTGTCGTTTACCTTAGTTCGTTAGCTGCTCTTCATGGCAATGAGAAGTTTTTATAGATTAAGACTTACCCAGTCCCTCTGTCTCCATCACGGCTGCGTAAGTCCTACTATGTTTACCTTCAAGATGTGCTGTACTCCTTGTACTTTTAAATTCCCGGTGGGCTCATAAAGCAAGATCGGCATCAATTCTTGGTTTTTGTATCTGACAAGGAATTGTCCTTGTGGAAGCGATGAGCTAAGAAATTGCAGGAGCTTGTCGGCCTTCGGGCGGGCGTTATGGCGGTTTCGGTCATTAATGCCAAAAGCGAGCAATCGAAAACGACGCTGAACAATGCTGGTCAAGTTGTTAGTACAGACTAGCAAAATGTCAATGCATCAATGATGCCTAATGCTCACTGTGCAACGATCCAATCCGGTAGATATTCCATCCCACCTTTTTCACCTGTGCATGGCTAATTTGTTCCTGTCACACACGGACAGCTTGGTACAGTACAAATACATGACGGGAATTTTGAATGATGACCCTCAACAGGATGTGTGGCATCACCCCAAATGGAATCCTGAAAAAAGCGCGGATTACTACCGAATTATGCCCAAACGGCTTTCAGTGCTGGGTTCAAGGATTGTCACTGTATTGAATTCACTCGGGCAGTCGGTGAGTTGACCTCGGGAATGGTTAAAGTAATTCGTCAAGGTTTTCTGCTTCTATGTTGGCTAGGTATTTTTGTTTCCGCCAACGCAGCGGAAACGATTTTGGGGCGAGTGGCTGGGGTGACTGATGGCGACACCATCACGGTGCTGGTTGCCGGTCATGATCAGGTCAAGGTGCGACTGGCAAACATCGACGCACCAGAGAAGACACAACCCTTTGGGCAGCGGTCAAAGCAGGTTCTATCTGACCTGACATTTGGTAAGGCTGTCGAATGTAATCAATCTGGCCTTGACCGGTACGGACGCACCATTGCCGTGTGCAGTGGTGGTGGCACGGTTATCAGCCTTGCGATGGTCAAGGCTGGCATGGCGTGGGTCTATCGGAAGTATGCCCGCAATGTGCCGGAATACTACGCGGCGGAAGATGAAGCCCATCGGTAACGACTTGGCCTATGGACTGACGCTGAGCCCACTCCACCGTGGGATTTGCGAAGACAAAAACAGGTCAAATTGCGATTACCTTAACCGAACAGCCAGTCGAATATCTTCGACACAATTCCTTTTTCTTGTGGTTTGGGCTGTTGCCATTCCGGTGTTGGTCTTGGTTGGGGGTGGTATTGGGTTGGGGATGGTCGAGAAGGTGCTGGTTGAGTTCGAGTAGGGGCTGGCTGCGAAGTTGCGCGAATTCTGTCCAACACTGCCTTATTGGATGATGCGGCTGTACTTGCTACCGGTTGTTGTACCTGCTGGGGTGTAGGTTTGATATTGCCCTTTATACGATCTATCACGTCCTGATTGGAGTTTGACGCGATAGCACCTTTTGAGCCAGCGAGCCTACGTTTCGCTTCAACCTCTGATATCACGGTCATTTGCCCAGTGGTGGATACTGTGATCGAAAGGTGTGAGTATTTGTAGCGATTGCTCACATAAGGCGGTTCCATCAGGCCGATTACGCTGATCCATTTTCCTGCCCATGATGAGTCAGGTTTGTTTTTAATCGCAGCTAAACCTTCTGACCAGATGGAAATCTTAAATATGCGCCCTCGCCAGTCGCCAAAATTTATAAAAATGTATGGTTTGCCATTGCGGGCTTTATCAAGTTTTACTTCAATAATTCTCCCAATTACCTCTACCTTATCGCCAACCTTTCGTAGGCAATTTTCATATTCCAGCGCGGAAAGTACCGCGTAAGCCCCGATGTAGCCTGGCAGCGCTTGTCCGGCAGGAGTCGAGCCAGTGATTCGTATCTCCATCGAAGGGATATTTCTCCCTGCGACGAAATCAGATAGCGTAGGTGCTTTATCCAGTGCAGATTTACATACGATTGCGAAGTTCTTTGTATCAGCGGCTAACGCGTTGTTTGCAGATAGCATTGCAAACACAGGTGACGACGCCGGATCAACAAAATCATTCGCCCGGAAAATCAGCGCATCAAGTTCAGAGTTGGTTCTGTCCCATAGTGAACGATCGGTCGCTAGAGATTTAAGTGCAAGCCATAGCGAAATTAACGAAAAACGGTCTAGGCTTGCGTCGAATGGATTTCTCGCTTTACGGCCCGGATGTTGAAAATTAACATGCCCAAGTTCAGCACTGCCGAGAGATTTAATCTCGTCAACATACATGCCGTCATAGTCGATAAGTTGAACAGTGGCGCCACCATCGGAAACCATGAGGTTCCCGGTTTGCAGATCACCGTGAGCAATCCTTTCTTTCTCCAAAAAAGCAGCAAGCGAAACGATTGATGCTGATAGTTTGGATAGGGCTTGGGAGTTATCCCGATTGTTCTCAATGAACTCACCAAGGGTTTCTCCCTTTGCCCATGCCATTTTGACAATCGGGAAAGTGCTGCCGTCAACACTGATTCCCTTTGGCTGGAACTGAAAGTCGAGAAAGTAAGGTGAACGGAGACTGGCGAGTCGCCTAGAAATCGCTTCATACCTGCGCTCAAGAGCCTTCGATTCGCGGTGGAAACAACGAACAGCGTATTTCTTACTTGCTGTTTTTATCGTGTATGTCAGCGCAAACCCACCACTAATCGCAAGTGGAAGTCCTAAGCCAGTTGTTGCTACAGTGCCTGTTCGGAGGTCAGGGTCGAACAGCAGCTTCGAATGAAGCTGAAAAGCTTGATTGTATTGTTCAAGCGACGGATAAGCCATCTTGCTATTCGTGTTCGAAAGATAAGACGATGAGCGTCGAATCATCGACATGCATACGCTTCTCAGCGCGCTCTCGAATTACGAGTTCAGACAACTGCTCTACTGATTGCATGGAAAGCAATTCATCAATTCCGGGCCCATTAGTGAGAGCTTCTTTTAGTGCCCATTCACCAATTGCGTCCGTCAAACACAGCAATCTAGGTGAAGATAGTCCACTTAAATGAAAGGTCTTGCTATGTTTTGTCCAGAAGCCACTAGCCCCAAAAAAATCATTATGGCCAGAAATTGTGGCGAGTAATGTTGGGCGCTCCTTGAATCTTTCTGGCTCTTCAAACGGCCATCCGCTCACGAATTTGTTTCCGTCAAAAAGTAACGCGATACTGTCTCCAATCGCGATAATTTCAGCAGCCTTATGCTCTTGGAAGTATTCAAGCCCAATCAGGGTCGAAAAACTACCGCGTTCGTAAGCGGCTTGTTTCGCCCAACTCATCGTGGCGAAATCATGGGCAGAAGAATATTCTGATAGCACCGAGTCAATCCACTTTGGACAAACCTTCGGGTCGGCAATGAACTTGTGCGCCAACAGGTCTGCCCAAAGCTTTGAGTCGAATGATTCGCTTGCCCCGTCACAAAGAGACAGTCGCACCCCATCATCGGAAAAGGCAAATTTATCCTCGTTCGATTCAGGGCTGCAAGGATCCTTCGGGACAGACCCGGAGAAATCGCATTTCATCAGCGTCAACGCAATTGCGATGCGCGAGTGCCGATATCGAAGAAGTCCACGAGTTCCGCTGCTTCTGCATTAAACATGAAGCCGCGAGATTCATTTTCAACCTTGTGTCCTTTTTCCTGAGCGAATCGAATCAGGTGTTCAGGAAGCTGACTAGACATACGGAAAAGCAATTTCGCGTAATCGTCCGGTAGTCCAGAATCGGATGCAGGGAAACGAATCGGATCGTTTCCTAATGTGCTGACATGAATGTTCAGGATTAGCACCTCACCATCATTCGTGCGGATTTGGCGCAGATGGCTAGCTACTTCTTCTGGGTCTCCATCAGTTGCTTCACCGTCAGTGACATGCAGAATAGTAGGAGGGTAACTGTCTGGATGCGCATCACACCAGATGACAAGCTCTTCGGCTGCCTGTGTCAATGCTTGACGCATCGGAGTGCCACCGCTTGCAACTGGATCAAACCACACTGGAAACTTTACAGTTGTTTCGACAATTCCTCCCGCGCCATCATCCATCTTGCGCTTGCGATCTTCGACACGTGCAGGGTTTTGCTCCAATGCGGAAATTGGGTTAAGTACGTTGCCCCCAAGGACTCCAGAAAAGCCATTTGAAACCCCTTGGCCGCCGTAACCCAGTACACCAACTTCAAAGTAGTCACGAACCCCTTCGGATTTAGTGCAGCGCGTGACAAGGTTCATCAGTGTGCGGTTCAGGGCATCTGCCACGAACTCAGCCTTGCTTCGACCAGATGACATTTTGTCGGACATCGATCCAGACTGATCGACCACGAACAGAAACGCAGTGGGACTATTTCGGCTGATTTGGGCTTCGTAAGCCATTGGATCCCCCCTTTTGGATGCAAATAATGTCCATCTTACCTGAATAGACCCATCCCATTACACACAAGTCTCCCGCTACCTACACTGCACCCCTGACCGCTAGATGATAGGAAGTTGCGATGCGACTGGCCGATGAGTTCCAAACCATAGAGCTGGGTGAGCAGTGCCTGAACCGGCGCGCCGTACTGCTGGCCGAGCGCCTGGGACAAAACCCCAGCGTGAGCATCCCCAATGCCGGTGCATGGCTAGGCACAAACTGCTGCTCTACGTCATTACTTTTCTACATGGCTCGAAAATTTTATGGCACGAAGCCATCCTTAGCTTAAATAATATATTCTAATAATATGGATGCTGAAAATTAGTACATCCGTTTTATTAAATTATTTAAGGAGTAGTCATGCCTAAAAAATACCAGCCAAAGTAGGTGGAAAAAATTTAAAAGTCAAAACCAAGCAAGGAAGCACTATTTCGACATCATGCACTCTTATCCGACAGGTGACACTCTTAAAGTTGAAGATAAACAAGAAGTGGTTGAGCTGATGAAGGAATCAGCCCCTGAGAGGTATCAAAAAACGCAGATCAAGGAGATCAAGACTCACAGAGGAAAGTTTGGCAAAAAATGCCTGCAATCCTCTATAGATGGTGCGGATTTTTCGCCACTTTCTATCGTGGCTGCCGTAAGGCTATGCGCTATACCCATGATGGGCCATCAAGGGCTTATCTAATAAAAAATAAACATCAAAGACCTCAGTGGTGTTTTCCTGGGAGTGGCACAAACCATCTCTATTGCCTCCCCCTCACCACAATGAAAAAATACACCAACTAGGAGTCGTTAAGTGGTGTTGGTATTTTGTTGGCATCCGACTCTGGAATCTTTTCCCAAAAGACCACCGTTCCGCTCGGTAGCGTGACACTTTCACCAGTGAGGATGCTACGAGCGAAAGCAGCGCGAACCTGCGGATTAACTTTGCGGTTCATTACTTTTTGTTCATTTCGAGACCTGTACCAAATTCCACCAAGGTGCTCCCATGCTTTTTCACTTACATTGCGAGGATAAAAAGCACCGATTGGTCGGCCTGAATCTTGAGCGCGACTACCAAATACGTCGTAAATGGCAGCCGTCAGTGGAATAATAACATCCTGAATTTTCTGACGATGTTCAGCTTGAGGCCGGTAAGTCATGTGCGTATTTCTTTCGATATTTTTATCTGAGAGAAAATATTACGAAGCTCTTTAGCTTCTGCATCCAGACTGCTGCTTCCAGGATTTTAGATCGCCCAAGTCCTCCATCTCACCACCGACTTTCCCCATAAAGAGGCGGTTCGAAACCGTGTCAGAAATAAGTGCATGGCCAGCACCATCATTGCGGTAATCACGGTAGTAATAACCGAACAGACTGCGAGAGATGCGGCGCTGCTTGAACTGTGCCTGATTGAATGCGGCAGGCATAAACTGCTCCGCCCAGTTATAAAGACAGTCAACTTCTCGATAGCTCTGAAGGTTGTATTTTTTCCAGAGGTTAGTGTTTTCTGGGACGACTGCGTGAATATTTGCACCTGTTTCTGTGGTGGCGGTAAAAGGTGCGTTAGCCACAGAGTTCACATTGTTTTGACATGGAGTGCCAATGCTGGTGATGTATTTGTTCACTACCGAATCGGGTGTTCTTGAAGCGTTGTTGGAAAACGGGCCATTCCAAGTCACACCAAAGTAGGGCATGGTGCTACAAGTAATGGCATTTGTTGCCGCTGTATTGGCACCGTAAAACTCGACAGTCGAAATCGTTGATCCAGTCAGTCCACCGTAGCCGCTATAGCCGGAAGAGTTATTGACTTCGATCACGCCGATCAGAGTCTCTTCACCTGTAGCGTAGTCAATCGCCCAACCACCCCATTTTTCAGAAGAACCATTGGTATTTCCAGAGATGCGCCAGACACGCATCTTGTATTCGTGACCAGCTTTCCATTGAAAAGGCAATATGCAGGACGTACCAGTTCCTTCATGACCAAATCGCTTGCAGTTGCTTGCCACAGGGAGGGCTGTTTTTTGGTTGCCAACATCCCAGATGGAGAAAATGGCTTTCTTGCCATCAACACGATCCTGTTGCAGACCAGTGTACCCGCCTGTACCAGCCTGAAAAGTGAAGTAAAACTGGGCATAAAAACCCATGTTGGATACGTCAGGTTCTTTGTGCCAATTGATGTGCATATCGTGGTTATAAAAACCTTCGGGTGCCGCACCTGAGTTGGTTTGATACGACAGAGACTGTGTATGCATTGGGAGTTGCAGAGCATTGGCATAGCTACCGATGAGGGGCAGCATAACGACTATCCATTTTTTCATTAGATGAACTCCTGTTTATTTCATTGTAGAGGTCGTTAGTTCGTCTGCTGAGGTAGATTTTTTTGTTTCTCGCTGAGCCTCACACACAGAAATTCGGACACTCCCTTCTCGCTCCCCTGTAGCAGTGGCAAAAAAAGAAATCACCAAGCGCCAGAACAAACCCAGCGCTTATGGCGCCAGATCTGTCCTTGCTATTGGTTTTCCCATGCGGGCTTTCTCACCCCGCACATGCCCTCAAGCCACGCGATCACCTCCAGGCAACGGACTCTTGCCCGCTCTCTGCCTGAGCTTTTCCGCCAATTCCGGTTTGATCCCCAAAGCATGGCCATGCCCATCATTCTGGGCATCCCCATCCACCGGATAAAACTCCTCCACCACGGCAGCGCCATCCTCGTCAGATTCCTCAAACTCACCCAAGGCAAACCCCACCCTGGCCGCTTCATCCAGAGCCGCCTGGTTCACCCCCGCTGCCTCGCGCGCATCCCAGGCCACCCGCGCACTGCCAATGGCATCCGCCAGCGTACTATCGCCGCGCAGCGTCAGATCCACGTAGTAGATCGGCGTGCGGTGTGACAGCGTGGTCGATTTACCCCGCAGGCGCAGCTCCAGCGGCAACGTGGACAGCAACCCACCCGAGAGCGCATGGAAATAGCGCAACCGCGCCGACATCGTGCGAATGCTGTTGAACCCCGTAGTGCGCAGCACAAAGCTGCCCAGTTCATCGCCTGCACAACCCTCCACCTCAATACGCACATTCAGCCGCCCATAGGGCTTGCAGTGGCCCCCCAAAGCCAGCGCACAGGCCGCTGGTGAAGGACAGGGATAACTCTGCATCCCAGAGGCCGTAGCCCGTTTGCAAGTCTCGCCGTTACCCACACACAGAGGCCGCCCCGTAGCACGGTCAAACATCGTGTAATTGGCCCGCAAACTCAAATCAGGATCGTCAAACAACAAACGCACCGGAATGCTGCGCAGCTTGGCGTTTTTCTCCTTGCGCAACTGTTCATCCAAGGGGTGGTTGATCCAGCCATCGCGGCTTTGCACCTGGCTGGTGATGGTGAACTCATCGTCCTTCTCCGGCAGCCGCTTACCGTTCTTCTCCACCACCTTACCAATCGAAATCCGGCCAATCACCGGTGGTGTCAATGCCAAACCTTTGAGCATGATGATTCCTTTCAAAACAAGAAAAACAACGAAAAATAAAAAAGAAACGGGCCTGCACCTGTTCGGTGAAGACCCGCCGTGTAGTGAACCAAGGGGTGATGTGGGGGGCAGGGCACCTGGCCGACACCAGGCTTGTCTGCCCTCTATGCCTGCACCAGAAACCGCCGACTCCCCGGCTTGCTGAGCCGATAGCTGTCTGCCAGCTGCGGTTGATCCTTGAGCAGCTGCACCGTATCCAGTGCCACCGCATCCTTGCTGCGCTTCCAGGAAACCTCCCCAGACTCGAATACCGCCCGACTGGCATCTCCCATACGCTGCTGAATGCGTTGTTTGAGCTGGGCCTCCAGGGCCGTTTGACTGGCAATCACTGAGCGCACCGCCAACAGGTCGGAAAACACCCCCGACATCTCCAGATCCCCAGACAAATCCAGCGTGGTTCCGCTGTCCCTGGGATACATTGCCCGCAATGCCAGATCGGCAGAGTCGGAGCCGTCCGCCGGTGGCTCCTGATCACGCTGTACATAGCCCCAGAACTGGCGTTCCAGGTCAATCAGCTGGGCGATCATTTCCTCATTGCGCTCTATCCGAAACACCTGCAAGTCCTGGCCACCGAGCAGCACCGCCACATCCGCCGCCTGCTTGCCGGTGACAGCCAGCTGGTGCATCACTTGCAGCTGCACGTACTCAGGTACCCCCTCACTCCACAGCCGGGAGCCATGGATACCCGCCGTCTTGCACTCCAGCACCTGTACCTCAGCGGAACCCACCACCTCCCGGTCGATGTTGGCCAGCATCCAAGGGTGTTCAGGGTGCTGCAACACGGCATGAAGCCGCCGCACCCGGTAGCCCGTGCGCCGGGTGTAGTGCGCCGCCACAATCGGTTCGAGCAGCGTGCCCCAATACATGGGGCTGTGGTCATCGTTGGGATCGACCTTGGGCAAGTGACTGTCCCGGCCCGTCTTCTCCATCCACAGTTGCAGTGGGGACTTGTAGGGATGCAGCCCGACAGCGGCAGCAGCGTCCGAGCTGCCAATGCCGCCTTGGCGCACTTGCAGCCATTGATCGTGGGTCAGATCCTGGGTCTTGACCAGCTTCAAGGCTGGACGAAGCTTGCCCTGCGAAAGGGACGAATGCTGTGAAGCTTGTACCAATGGATAGGCCATCAAAATTCTCCAAAAAACAGATGAATGAACCCCACAGCAAAAAGCCCCAGCACCCATCAAGGGCGCCGGGGCTGGTATGCAAGTGAGGAGAAAGTAGGTCAATACCGAATCGACCACCGCAACGCCACTCAGGAAGCCAATTGCAAGGCATGTTCCAGTGCCCGTTTACTTTATGGGCTGCGGAAATAGAAATGATGATTTTAGATTGAGTTAATATATATTATGTTAAAAATGATTTCTCCTGGGATTGATAAAAGAAAAACGCTCTGATCCATTGCTGGCGCAGAGCGTTGATTTAATTGAATTAAATTAAATTTTTAAAATATTAATTTAAGTATTGAGAGTATTTATCATATGAAGTTGTCAATCGAAAATAATTAAATACAAACAAAACTTTTCATGATTGCAAATTTTTATCTGAACAGCCTGCCAAAATAATTATGGCTGTGATTGTGATTATGCAAATAAATCTTTTATTAGTTAATTTGGAAATTTTTAACTGCTTTTGGTTATTCAAAGATTTGAACCGCAATGGCGACATTTAACTGCCTTCAGTTGAATGGTCTCTGCACAATACGGGCATTCTTTCGTAGAGTTGTTGGTATTGGATATTTGAGTGGGCTGAGGGTTGGTGTTTTGGGTTCTCAGTCCGCCAAAAATCAGCTTAAACCAGAATTTCCATATCTTCACCATTCCCCAAAAAAATAATGGCAAGAAAATAATAAATCCAATAATAAAAATGCCGCCACCTTTTGCTATAGCAATGTTCGGTAAAATTAGTAATGCAATAAATCTTTCAATTTTCATTTTGTATATTTTCATAATTAATATTTCCCAAAAAGATCTTCTTTGTGGGGTCTCTGGAGTTCTATTTGTCTGCTCAAGCAAAGGAAAGACAAGCGGGAATGAATAGACAATCAAATGTTCAGCATGTGAAGCAAACTCCGTTGATGCAAATGTATCAGAACGAAATTCTTAGGGGGTGTCAGCCAAACCTCTGCCTCCTTCGCGCTTACCCGCTCCAGATATTGACTAGAAATAAAACAACTTGAATCAAGCGGCATATTTGACAGAATCCTTCCCAAAAAACTGCTGCACCTTTTTGGGCGATTTCTGCAAA
>NZ_SLXH01000038.1 GCF_004341365.1 Simplicispira metamorpha
TGGCTGCTTTGGCACTGGGGGCAGATCAGACTCATCTGTTGAACCTCGCACAAATGCGGAAAGATTGCATAAAAATACCTTTTTCGCAATCCCCAAAACGGCCTCTAGCGCCCGCCAGATAAGCGCCATTAGCTCACATTTCAGGAGCAATTTCAGGCTGCGTGGATAGGTCGCTTTGCAGCACGCGGCGGCCATCAAAGACAAAGCAGCCGCCGTGGTAATGGGCGCCGTCGGTTTCCTCAAAATATTTGAGGATGCCGCCTTCGAGCTGGTACACGTGCTCCAGTCCTTCCTCGCGCATGAGCAGGGCGGCTTTCTCGCAGCGGATGCCGCCGGTGCAAAAGCTGACTACCGTTTTGTCTGCCAGTGCGGCTTTGTGCGCGCGCAGTGCGTCGGGAAACTCTGTGAACTTGGTGATGCGCCAGTCGATGGCGCCATCGAACGTGCCCGCGTCCACCTCGAAGTCGTTGCGCGTGTCCAGCGTGACCACGGGCCGGCCACTGTCGTCGTGGCCCTGGGCCAGCCAGCGGTGCAGCGTGGGCGCATCCACCGCAGGCGCGCGGCCCGCACTGGGCACGATGGCGGGGCGGTCCATGCGGATGATCTCGTGCTTGACCTTGACCAGCATTTTGCGAAACGGCACCTGCGCCGACCAGCTCTCTTTGGGCTGCAGGTCGGCAAAGCGGGCATCGGTGCGCAGCGCATCGACAAAGCCGCGCACGGCCTGCGCGCTGCCCGCCAGAAAGAAGTTGATGCCTTCTTCGGCCAGCAAGATGGTGCCTTTGAGGTCGGCGGCCAGTGCCTGCGCGTGCAGCGCGCCGCGCAGGGCCTGCGCATCGGGCAGTGGCACAAATTTGTAGCAGGAAATGTTCAGGATGGGGGTCACGGCGCGCTCCTGCGCAAAAGGGGCCCCGGCGCCCGCAGCGCCCTCAGGCGGCATGGCGCAGCAGGGTTTCTTGGAACTTGTTGGCCAGTTGGGCTACGGCCAGCGCTGCCGGGCAGCCCGGGTTGAGCAGTTGCAGCAGCTGGCGGCGCATGACGGCCTCGCGCACGGCGGGGTCGGCGGGAATGTCGCCCATGTGGATCAGGCGCAGCGGGCGGCCCGAGTCGGTCATGACAAAGCGGTCGAGCACCTGCTGGAGCTGGCCGGTGATGGCCCGGCCATCGCCCGGGCGCGCGGCCTGGTTGACGATCATGCGCACATGCTGGCGCTTTTGCTGCATGGCCAGCACCTTGATGGCGGCGTAGGCATCGGTGAGCGAGGTGGGCTCGGGGGTGGCCACGATCAGCACCTCGGAGGCCAGCGAGATCGAGAACAGCACCACCTCGGAGATGCCCGCGCCCGTGTCCAGCAAGATCACATCAAAGTAGGGCGCCAGCTTTTGCACGGCGTGGAAGAACTGGTTGCGCACTTCGGGCGTGAGGCGCGAATACTCGACCATGCCCGAGCCTGCCAGCACCACCGAAAAGCCCCCCGGCGCGGCGATGACGGCTTCTTCCAGACGCGCTTTGCCGGTAAAAACATCGTGCAGGGTGACTTTGGGGTGCAGGTTGAGCACCACGTCCAGGTTGGCCAGGCCCAGGTCGGCATCGAGCACCAGCACGCGCTGGCCCCGGCGTGCCAATGCAGCGGCCAGGTTGGCAGAGACAAAGGTTTTGCCCACACCGCCCTTGCCACTGGTCACGGCAATGATGCGGGCACCGGTCTGCGCGGGCGCAGGGCTGGCGTCCGCTGGGATGGGTTGGGTGGACGGCGCGTCGCTCATCTCATCGCTTTCAAAATGCGCTGTCGGTGGGATCTTGGGGGGGCAGATCGCCCCAGCCAGACGGCGGATAGAGGGTGCCAAACAGCAAACCTTTCTCTTCAGCGGTCACAGTGCTGCTGGGTTCTTCTTCAAGATGCACACGGTTGCGACCGGCCGATTTTGCCTTGTAGAGTTGCAGGTCGGCGCGATCGACCCACAACGAGGTAGTCGAGCGTATCCATTGCAATGCAAAGGCGCCGCCAATACTGATGGTGATATGCAGCTCCTTGGAAGGGGCAATGCGTACCGGCGTTTTTTCGATGGCCATGCGGATGCGCTCGGCCACGATGTGGCCAAACGCCGCCTGGCAACCGGGCAGCACCACGGCGAATTCTTCGCCGCCGTAGCGCGCCAGGGTGTCCATGGGGCGCACGCAGGTGCTCAGTGTGCGTGCCACATCCTGTAGCACCCGGTCGCCTGCGATGTGGCCGTGGGTGTCGTTGACGGTCTTGAAATGGTCTATGTCCAGCAGCAGCAGCAGCGCCGACTCGCCCGAGCGGGCTACGCGGTCAATCTCGCGCTCCAGCACGCTGAGGAAATAGCGCCGATTGGCCAGCCCTGTCAACGGGTCTTTGAGGGAGAGTTCGCACAAACCGTCGATCAATTCTTGCAGGTAGCGTTCGGGCGCCGCAGCCTCGGGCGACTGCGCAGACGCGCCGACCAATGCCTGGGCGGTTTCCAGGCGCAGATCACGCAAGTCAACGAGGTGGGGGGAGGCTGTAGGGGGCACGGCGGGGGTGGGCACAGTGCTGGCAGTGTAACCGTGCATCCGCCTTTCCAAAGGGCCAAAGGGGTTTTGCGCAGCGCTTGGATTGCCTGAATAGCAGGTGCATTGCCGTGCAAATTGGTCGAATGGCCTTTTTTAGGGGTAAATACTGACTCCAAGGCATACGCAGCCTGCGCTGGCTGCTCTTGTTTTTGATGGCTTTGGGGCCATGCGCACAGCCCCTGTGCACGCCACAAACCGCGCCGCTATGATGGGTTGGGCCGTGTTTTTGCGGTCTTTCTCTGTTCAGGAGGCGCTATGAGCCAATTCCATATTGCTGTCATCGTCGGTAGCTTGCGCAAGGACTCTTTCAACCGCCAGTTGGCCACAGCGCTGGCGCGGCTGGCACCGGCAGATTTCCACCTGACGCAGCTGCGTCTGGACGATCTGCCGCTGTACAACCAGGACGATGATGGCCAGCAGGCGGCCCCGGTGCTGCGCCTCAAGAGCGAGATCCAGGCGGCGCAGGGCCTGCTGTTTGTCACGCCCGAATACAACCGCTCGATTCCGGGCGTGCTCAAGAACGCCATCGACCACGCTTCGCGCCCCTACGGCCAGAACGCCTGGGCGGGCAAGCCTGCGGGGGTGTTGGGCGTGTCGGTCGGGGCCATCGGTACGGCGCTGGCGCAGCAGCACCTGCGCAACATCCTGGCCTACCTGGATGCGCCCACCCTGGGCGCACCCGAAGCGTTCATCCAGGCCAAAGAGGGGTTGTTCGATGCCGACGGCCAGGTGGGCCAGGCCAGCCGGGCGTTTTTGCAGGGCTGGATGGATCGCTACGTGGCTTGGGTGAAGAAACACGCCTGACGCACAGCCGCCGCGCGGTCTGCGGGCACGCTGTGGGCGTGCGCAGGCCGGTGCCGGGGGCGGGTGCCGCAGGGTTTTGAGCGTGTTTGGGGTGCTCCCAGTTAGGTAATATTGCGCCGCAGCATCCCTGCGGCGCTTTGGCGTGTGCAGCGGTTTTTGACACGATGCCCAGGCGCCAGAGCCTCAACCGACTCTTTTCATGACACCAAAACCCCCCTCCTTGCTGAGCCGCATTGCGCTGGCCATCAGCAGCTTTTTCTCCATCATTGGCAACCCCGAGTTTGCCGCTGGCGTGGCCCAGCTGCGCCAGGGCGGCGCCCCGGCGCCGGCGCCTGTCGTGCCCCCGGCGCCCGTGCCTGCACCCGCACCGGTGGCGCCGCCTGCGCCCGTGCCACCTCCCGCACCCGTGCCTGCACCGCCACCGCCCTTGCAAGCCCTGCCCGAAGCGGCTGCACTGCAATTGCTGGGCCTGCTACAGCGCGATGCGCGTTTTATCGACTTCATGGAAGAAGACGTGGCCGCCTATGGTGACGCGGACATCGGCGCTGCCGCACGCGTGGTGCACGAAGGCTGCCGCAAGGTGCTGCGCGAACACTTCACCATTGCCCCTGTGCGCAGCGAGGCCGAAGGCAGCCGCGTCACGCTGGCGGCGGGCTTTGACGCCGCTGCCGTGCGCGTCACGGGCAACGTGGTGGGGCAGGCGCCGTTTGTTGGCACCCTCAGCCACCGTGGCTGGCGCGTGACCGACACCCGCCTGCCCTTGCTGGCCCCGGGCCATGACCCGGCCATCGTCGCCCAAGCGGAGGTAGAACTGTGAACGCCCCCACATCCACACCCACATCCCCCGCGGCCAGCGGCGCGCGCTACACCATCGGCATTGACCTGGGCACCACGCACTGCGCGCTGTCGTGGGTGGATACCCAGGCCAGCGATGGCGAAGCCGTGGTGCAAGGCGTGCTGCAAGTGCCCCAGCTCACCGGCCCCGGCACGCTGGAGGGCAAGCCCCTGCTGCCGTCCTTTTTGTACCTGCCCCACGAGAGCGAGCTGGCACCGGGCGATCTGGCCTTGCCCTGGGCCAGCGCGCAAGACTTTGCTGTGGGCGAATTTGCCCGCACGCGCGGCGCCGCCACACCGATACGGCTGGTCTCCAGCGCCAAGAGCTGGCTGTGCCACCCTGGTGTGGATCGGCGCGGCGCCATCCTGCCCGCTGATGCGCCTGCCGAAGTGGCACGCATCTCGCCACTCGATGCCTCGATTCGCTACCTGGCGCATTTGCGCGCTGCCTGGAATGCCCAGTACCCCGAAGCGCCGTTTGACCAGCAAGAGGTCACTGTCACCATTCCGGCCTCGTTCGACCCCGCCGCGCGCGAGCTGACCGCCGAGGCCGCCCAGAGCGCCGGTTTCCAGAACCTCACCCTGCTGGAAGAACCCCAGGCCGCGCTGTACAGCTGGATTCAGCGCAGCGCGGGCCAGTGGCGCAAAGACGTGCGCCAGGGCGACACCATCCTGGTGGTGGACGTGGGCGGTGGCACCACCGACTTGTCACTGATTGCCGTGCTGGAAAACGAGGGCAACCTGGAGCTGCACCGCGTGGCCGTGGGCGAGCACATCCTGCTGGGCGGCGACAACATGGACTTGGCGCTGGCCTACGGCGTGGCGCGCAAGCTGGCCGCCCAAGGCACGCAGCTCGACCCCTGGCAAACGCGCGCGCTGGCCCATGCTTGCCGCGCTGCCAAAGAGGCGCTGCTCAGCGATCCCACCGTGCAAAGCGTGCCCGTGGTGGTGCCCAGCCGGGGCTCCAAGCTCATTGGGGGTTCCATCCGCACCGAAGTCACGCGCGAGGAACTCACGCAGACGCTGGTGGATGGCTTCTTCCCGCAGGCCGCCGTGTCGGACCAGCCCATCAGTCGCGCGCGCGGTGCGCTGACCCAGCTGGGGCTGCCTTATGCGCAGGATGCGGCCATCACCCGCCACCTGGCCGCTTTCTTGAGCCGCCAGCGCGGCGCCACGGCCCAGTTGCAAGGCTTTGGCGTGGCCCAGCCCGAGAGCGCCAGCTTTCTGCACCCCACGGCGGTGCTGTTCAACGGCGGCGTGCTCAAGTCGGGGTTGATTGCCGAGCGCGTGCTGTCCATCCTCAATGGCTGGCTCGGTGCCGATGGGGCTGCGCCCGCGCGGCTGCTGGGCGGGGCTGACCTGGACTTGGCTGTGGCACGCGGTGCAGCCTATTACGGCTACGTGCGCCGGGGCCGGGGTGTGCGCATCCGGGGCGGCACGGCGCAGGCGTATTACGTGGCGGTGGAATCGGCCATGCCCGCCATCCCCGGCATGGAGCCGCCCATCCAGGCGCTGTGCCTGGCACCTTTTGGCATGGAAGAGGGCAGCGAAGCGCCCCCGCTGGCGCAGGAGTTTGGCCTCATCGTGGGCGAGCCAGTGCGCTTTCGCTTTTTTGGCTCCTCGGTGCGCCGCCAAGACCAAGTCGGCAGCACGCTGGACTTCTGGGGCCCCGAAGAGCTGATTGAGCTGGCCGAAATCGAAGCCAACCTGCCCGCACAGGGCCGCGCCCCGGGCGATGTGGTGCGTGTCAAGCTGCACGCGCGGGTCACTGAAACCGGCACCCTGGAGCTGGAAGCCTTGCCCGTGGGCGGCAGCGAGCGCTGGAAGGTGCAGTTCGACGCGCGAGGCGACGCCACCCCCGCCCAGCCGTGAGCGCGCGCTACACCGTCGGCATCGACCTGGGCACCAGCCACACCGTGGTGGCCTATGCGCCGCTGGCGGCGGCAGCGGGCCAGACTGCGATTGAACTGCTGCCCATACCCCAGCTGGTGGGGCCGGGCGAAGTGGCCGATTCAGCCCTGCTGCCCTCCGTGCGCTACCACCCGGCGCCGGGTGAACTCAGCGCCGCGCAGCTGCAACTGCCCTGGCCTGCGCCGCCCGATGCCCAGGAGCCCCCCGACGCACCGCCTGCCGTGCTGGGCCGCTACGCCCAGGCGCTGGGCGCGCAGGTGCCGGGGCGGCTGGTGGCCAGCGCCAAAAGCTGGCTCTCGCACGCGGGCGTGGACCGCACAGCGGCCATCCTGCCTTGGGGTGCGGGCGATGGCGTGGCCACCGTCTCGCCCGTGCAGGCCAGCGCCAGTTACCTGGCCCATGTGCGTGCGGCGTGGAATGTGCGCTTTGCCGATGCGCCTTTGGAGCAGCAAGACATCGTCCTCACGGTGCCCGCTTCCTTCGATGAAGGGGCGCGTGCCCTGACCCTGGAGGCAGCCCGCCGCGCCGGTCTGCCCACGTTGCGCCTGCTGGAAGAGCCCCAGGCGGCGTTCCACGACTGGCTGTTTCGCCACCGCGCCAGCCTGGCGGCTGAACTGGAGGGCGCGCGCCTGGTGCTGGTGTGCGACGTGGGCGGCGGCACCACCGACCTGACGCTGATCCAGGTCGAGCCCGGCCCGCAGGGCTTGCCCCAGCTCACCCGCATCGGCGTGGGCGAGCACCTGATGCTGGGCGGCGACAACATGGACATGGCGCTGGCCCGGCTGGTGGAGCAGCGCCTGGGCGTCAGCGCGCCCCTGCCCGCAGCGCGCTTTGCCCAGCTGGTGCAGCGTTGCCGTTTGGCCAAAGAACAATTGCTGGCGCCGCAGGCACCCGACCACGCCACCATCACCTTGCTGGGCGCAGGCGCGCGGCTCATTGGCAGTGCTGCGTCGGCCACCGTCACTCGCACGGAAGTCGAGCGCCTGGTGGTCGATGGCTTCCTGCCCGAAGAAGGCGCTGACGTGCGTCCGCAGCGCAGGCGCACCGGGTTGGTGGAATGGGGCCTGCCATACCCCGCCGATGCGGCCATCACCCGCCATGTGGCGGAGTTTCTGGCGCGCCATGCCAGCGCGCCCGATGCCGTGGCGCTGCCCGATACCTTGCTGCTCAACGGCGGCGTGTTCCGCGCCCCGGCCCTGGCCCAGCGCCTGGAGCACACCCTGGCGCGCTGGCGCGGCGTCCCGGTGCGGTTGCTGCACAACGATGCGCCCGATGTGGCCGTGGCCCGTGGCGCCGTGGCCTACGCGCTGGTGCGCGCTGCCCGCGTGCCCGAGCTGGGCCACGGCATTGGCGGTGGTGCCGCGCGCAGCTACTTCCTCGTGCTGGAGGGCCACAGCGGCCCGCCACGCGGCATTTGCGTGCTGCCGCGTGGCACCCAGGAGGGCGTGGTGGTGGCGCTGCGCGAGCACACCTTCGCCCTGCGGCTGGGGCAGGCGGTGCGCTTCCATCTGGTGTCATCGCTGGCCACCACGCCGTGGCAGGCCGGTGATCTGGTGGATCTGCCCGATCTGGAGGGCGCTGGCGCAGCGGGCGATGCCCGTGCCGACGCCTTTGCGCGCCTGCCGCCCCTGCAAACCGTGCTGCCGCTGCCCCCGGGCCAGCAGCGCAAAGACGTGCATGTGCAGCTGACGGCCACCATGACCGAGGTCGGCACGCTGGAGATGCACTGCACCCGCACCGAAGACGCCCAACAGCGCTGGCTGCTGGCGTTCCAGCTGCGCACCGATGTCGACACCGCCGCCCAGCCGCCCGCCACCCCGGTCAGCCACCTGCGCCTGCCCGACGCTGTGGCGTTGATTGAGCACATTTTTGGCAGCAGTGCGCACAAACCCGACGCCAAGGAGGTGCGCCAGCTGCGCACCCGCCTGGAGCGCCTGCTGGGCAAGCGCGAAGACTGGGATGTGGCCCTGCTGCGCGCCCTGTTCGATGCCTTGTGGGCGCGCGCCCGCCGGCGCCGCCGCAGCGCCGAGCACGAGCGCACCTGGTTCAACCTGGCTGGCTACTGCCTGCGCCCCGGCGTGGGTGCGCCGCTGGACGCCTGGCGTGTGGAACAAATCTGGACGCTGTTTGCCCAGGGCTTGCAGTACGCCAGCGACAGCGCCAACTGGTCAGAGTGGTGGACGCTGTGGCGCCGTGCTGCCGCCGGGCTGAACCAGGCGCAGCAATTGGTGCTGCTGGAAGTGTTGGTCGGCCACCTGGAAGCCGTGGCCAGTGCCCCCCGGGGCAAATCGCCCCTGCATGGCAGCTACGACGACATGGTGCGCCTGGCCGCCTCGCTGGAGCAGGTGCCCATTGCGCACCGCATCGACGTGGGCCATTGGCTGCTGGAGCGCTTGCAGCGCCCCACAGAAAGTCCGCAGTCCTGGTGGGCCGTGGGCCGTGTTGGCGCGCGCGTACCGTTGTACGGCAGCGCCCACCACGTGGTGCCGTCCGACACCGCCGCTGCCTGGCTGCAAGTGCTGCTGGCACAAGACTGGAAAACCGTGGAGCCCGCTGCTTTCGCCGCCGCCCAGATCGCCCGTTGCAGTGGCGACCGCGCCCGCGACGTGCCCGAGTCCTTGCGCGCCGAGGTCATCCGCCGCCTCGTGGCGGCCAAAGCCCCGCCCGGCTGGAGCGCCATGGTGCGCGAGGCCGTGCAACTCGACGAAGCCGACCAGCGCCGCAGCTTTGGCGAGGCCCTGCCACCGGGACTGCAACTGATCGCCGCACCCGCTTGAGCGTGTGGTGGCTGGCCGGTGTGCCGCCACGCCCGTGCAAAATAGCTAGTGTTTTGATAGCTGTTCGCGCACGCCAGAAAAGCGCTGGAGGCCGTTTTGACCATCAAAAAACCCGGCGCCAGGCCGGGTGGGGGCTGGTGCGCACTGGCACCCGCGCAGGCTGCGCTGCGCTCAGAGCTTGCGCAGGCGCTTGACGTCGATTTCCACCGTGTTGCGGTGGCGTTGGTGATCGACCTCACCGGAGATTTCCACGGTGTCCTGGGGCGACACGGTCTGGCCTTGCCAATGGCGGTCGTCAATTTCTACATCCACGGTGCCGCTGGCGTCCTTGAAGACATAGTTCTCGCCGCCGGTGTGGCGCTCAATCGTGCCGCGCAGCGTGACCGGGGTGTCGTCGCGCAGCGTCTTGGCGTGCTCGGCGGTCACGATGGTGGAGGGGCCGTTGAACCCACCGCGTGCCGTCGCCTGTGCGCCCGTAAAACCGCCCGTGGCCGGTTGTGCCATGGCCGCGCCCGCCAACAAAACACCCGCCGCAAACATCGAGAAAGTCTTCATGGTTTCGTCCTTCAAAGTGCTGAGAAGCCTGCATTGTGAAGACCGATTCTGAGGGCTGGATTAACACCCACATCCACACTGTTTACTCTTGATTTGATAGCTGCTTGCGCTTGATGGATGGGCCTTGAGCGGTGTTTTGGCTATCCATCTGGCGGGGGAGCGCCTGCGGTGCTGCTGGATACCCGTCGCTGCTGTGCAGGAACTATGGATTTGATAGCTGCTAGCGCCCGATCTGTAAGGGCTAGAGCCTATTTAGGATGCAAAAACCCGGCGCCAGGCCGGGTGTGGGCAGCGGGTGCTGGTGGGCACCCGCAGGGGCTGCGCGGCGCTCAGGCCGCTTGCGTGGCCTGGGGCTGGTTGGCGGCAGCGGCGGTGATATCGCGGCTGGCGCTGTCCAGGGCCAGGGCCTTGGCGTCGCCGCCCATGGCCACGCCTTCGGCACGCACAAAACGCACATCGGTCACACCGAAAAAGCCCAACACGGTTTGCAGGTAGCTCTCTTGGTGCTCCATGGCGCGGCCGCCTTCGCTGGTCGAATACACGCCGCCCCGGGTCGAGGCAATGATCACCGTCTTGCCCTTGGCCAGACCTTCGGGGCCGTTGGCCGTGTACTGGAAGGTGCGGCCCGGCTGGGCGATGCGGTCAATCCAGGCCTTGAGCTGCGTGGGAATGCCGAAGTTGTAGAACGGTGCGCCAATCACCACCACATCGGCGGCCAAAAACTGGCTCACCAGCTGCTCGGAGACAGCGTTTTCACGCTGCTGGGACTCGCTCAAGCACTCGGTCTGGCCGGTGCGCGGGGCCATGGCATCCATGGTGAAGTGGGCGGGGGCGTTGGTCACCAAGTCAAGGTAACTTACCTGAGTATTGGGGTGGCTGGCTTTCCAGGCCTCAACGATTTGTGCCGTCAGTTGGCGCGAAACAGATTGGTTGCCAGTGATGGCCGAATCGATGTGCAGCAGTTGCATGGTTTTCTCCTGAAGGTGGTGGGCGGTGCTCCCCGTGGCGCCGCATTGGTATTGATTATGGGTTTGGCACCATGCGTTGATAAGTGGTCAAATTCGCACTGGTTAGTCCTGTTTTTGGAACAATGAAGCCTGTTATGCAAGACCTGAACGACATGTTGTACTTTGCCGAGGTGGTGGAGCGCGGTGGCTTTGCCGCTGCGGGCCGGGTGCTGGGTGTACCCAAATCGCGCCTGTCGCGCCGCGTCTCGGAGTTGGAAGCGCAGCTGGGTGTGCGCCTGTTGCAGCGCACCACCCGCAAAATCGCCTTGACCGAGGTGGGCGAGGCCTATCTGCGCCACTGCCAGGCCATGCGCGAGTCGGCCCAGGCCGCCTGGGACACGGTGGCCCAGGTGCAGGCGGCGCCGCGCGGCACCATCCGCGTCAGTTGCCCCGTCACGCTGGCGCAAACCGTGCTGGGCGAGCTGATGCCGGTATTTCTGGCGCGCCACCCGCAGGTGCGCGTGGAGATGCAGGTATCTAACCGGGCCGTGAATCTGGTGGAAGAGGGCGTAGATGTGGCGCTGCGCGTGCGCTCGTCGCTGGACGACAGCGCCAGCATGGTGGTCAAGCGCCTGGACATTGCGCGCCAGGTGCTGGTGGCCAGTCCGGAGCTGCTCATGCGCCAAGGCACGCCCGAAACGCTGGAGGACTTGACGCGGCTCGACAGCATCGCCATGTCCGCGCCCGATGGCCGCGCCACCTGGCACCTTACTGGCCCGCAAGGCGCACACCAAGTGGTACACCACCACCCGCGCTATGTGGCCGATGATTTGCTGACGCTGAAATTTGCTGCGCTGGCGGGCACCGGCATGTGCTGGCTACCCGACTACATGTGCCATGAAGAGATGCGCGATGGCCGTCTGGTGCGCGTGCTGCCCGAATGGGCGCCCACGCCGGGCATCGTGCATGCGGTGTTTCCGTCGCGCCGGGGGCTGTCGCCAGCGGTGCGCAGTTTTCTGGACTATCTGGGCGAGGCCATGCCCGGTCGCAGCAGCCAGCAGGGACGTAGCTGAAACTGCAAGCCAAAACAAAAAAGCCACCGGGTTACGGTGGCTTTTTTGTTGACTGCTAGGCCAGTATTTGGCTCCTCAACCTGGGCTCGAACCAGGGACCTACGGATTAACAGTCCGGCGCTCTACCAACTGAGCTATTGAGGAAAATGGAGCGTAAATGACGGCTGCATTTACTTGGTATTTGGCTCCTCAACCTGGGCTCGAACCAGGGACCTACGGATTAACAGTCCGGCGCTCTACCAACTGAGCTATTGAGGAATAAGCCTCAAATTATATACACAAAAAAATGCCTTTTGGCGTTCCAGTAGCAAAAAGCATTGCATTGGCGTTTTTATCAGGGTGCTGCCATTGCGCTGGGCGGCTGGGCTGGTTGGGGTGTTTCTGTTGCGGGCGCTGTGTCGCTGCTGTCCTACAGTGATTTCGGCGGGTTCTGACTGACCCGCAGTGGTGGGGTCGCCTAGAGTCTCCAGTTATTTCATTCATCGGAGAAAAGAGCATGACAAAGTCCCCTGTTTTCAAGCGCTCAACCCTTCGCATTGCTGGACTTTTGGCAGTCACGGCCTTGGCATTCGGCTTGTCGGCTTGCGACAAAATGAAGGAGCCTACGGTAGGACAAAAAATTGATGCGGCTGTAGAGCAGACCGAGAAAGCCGCTGCCGAGGCCAAAGCCAAGGCGCAGCAAGCGCTGGAATCTGCGGGGGCCAAGGTGGAGCAGGGCGCTGTCAAAGCAGAGGCTGCAGCCGAGGGCGCTGGCGATGCCGCACGCCAAGCAGGAAATGCCGTGCTCGAGAAAATGGACGATGCTGCGATCACCGCGCAGGTATCGGCAGGCTTGGCCAAAGACCCCACCCTGAGCGCGCTCAAGATTGATGTGGATACGCGCGATGGTGTCGTCACGCTCAACGGGCCTGCACCCACACAAGAAGCCAAAGACCGCGCCACGGCCATCGCCCAAGGGGTCAAGGGTGTCAGTTCAGTGATGAACCAGCTTTCTGTGAAGGCCATTTGAGACCCTGCGGGGCTTCATGGGGGCGCGATACCATCGCCGCATGAAAACACCTGCTACTGATTTGTCCACCCGCCTCATTCACTTGGACTACCAGCCGCCTGCTGGTTTTATGGCGCCCGCGCCCGCAGTGCACAAGGCGTCCACGGTCATTTTCCCGAGCGTGGCGGCCATGCGCACCCGCCAGTGGATGGACAAAAGCAGCTACACCTACGGCCTGCACGGCACGCCCACCACATTCATTCTGGAAGAGCGCCTGTGCGCCTTGGAGGGCGGTTTGCAGTGCGTGCTGGTGCCCAGCGGTTTGGCTGCGATTGCCAATGTGTCGCTGGCGCTGCTCAAAGCGGGCGATGAAGTGCTGATTCCCGACAACGCCTACGGCCCCAACCAATCCATGGCGCAGGCCACGTTGGCGCAGTTTGGTATCCGCCATGTGTTGTACGACCCGCTGGATGTGGCCGATCTGGCAGCCAAACTGTCGCCAGCCACACGCTTGGTGTGGCTGGAGGCGCCAGGCTCCGTCACCATGGAGTTTCCCGATTTGCTGGAGATGGTGCGTTTGTGCAAGTCGCGGGGCGTTACCACGGCGCTGGATAACACCTGGGGCGCAGGCCTGGCCTTTGCCCCATTTGATTTGATGGGTGACGGCAGCGGCAGCCTGGCCGTCGATGTATCGGTCCACGCGCTGACCAAATACCCCAGCGGCGGCGGCGATGTGCTCATGGGCAGCGTCATCACGCGCGATGCGGCGCTGCACCTGAAGATCAAACTGCTGCACATGCACCTGGGTTTGGGCGTGGGCGCCAACGATGTGGAGGCGGTGCTGCGCTCCCTGCCCAGCATTGCACTGCGCTACCGCGCCCACGATCTGGCTGCGCGTGATCTGGCCCGCTGGATGCAGCAGCAAAGTCCTGTGGTGCAGGTGCTGCACCCGGCGTTGCCAGGTTCGCCAGGCCACGCCCACTGGCAGGCTGTGTGCGGCGCCTTGCATGGCGGCGAAGGCTGGGCGGCCGGGCTGTTCAGCGTGGTGTTCGACGCACGCTACAGCCAACACCAAGTCGACGCTTTTTGCGATGGTTTGCGCCTGTTCAAGTTGGGCTACAGCTGGGGTGGCCCCATGAGTCTGGTTGTGCCCTACGACATTGCCAGCATGCGCCATCGGCCTGTGCCGCATTTGCAACCAGGCCATGTGGTGCGCTTCTCGGTGGGGCTGGAGGCCGTGCAAGACCTGCAGCAGGATTTGCAGCAAGCCATGCAGTGTGCCTTTGCGCCTGCCTGATGCATTTGCCGCGCAGGGTTTTTTTGCTGGGTGAAAGGCGCCAAGGTCAAGCTGTTACAGTGGGTCTTCACTTAGGAGAGTACATACCTTGGCTACACCGAACTACGGATACGAAAAGCGCCAGCGCGAGCTGGCAAAAAAGAAGAAAAAAGAAGAGAAGCTGCGCGCCAAATCTGCCCCTGCACGCCACTCTGACACCTATGTCGCCCCTGGTGGCGATGTCGATAACCCCGCTGTCTCCCCTGCATCCGGCGAGGGCGCACCGGGCTGATTGGCCGTTGATCAGCGCAGCAACTTGCGCAGCGCTGGCCACACGTTGTTGAGCATCTGCGGATGCGCTTCGGCGCGTGGGTGGATGCGATCAGGCTGGAACATTGCCACCGGATCGGGCTCATCCGCAATGCCTTTAAGAAAAAACGGCACCACCGCCGCTTGGTGCTGTTCTGCCACGGTGGCAAAAATACCGGCAAACCGGCGCGCGTAGTCGCTGCCATAGTTGGGCGGCACCTGCATCCCCACCAAGAGCACCTTGGCGCCTGCCTTCTGTGCGGTCTGTGTCATCCAGGCCAAGTTGTCTTCAGTGCTTTTCAGTGCCAGCCCGCGCAGCGCATCGTTGCCCCCCAGTTCAATCACTACCAGCGTGGGCCGGTGCTGTGCCAGCAGGGCAACCAGGCGCGATCTTCCGCCCGCCGTGGTTTCGCCGCTCACGCTGGCATTGACGACGTGGGCGGGCAGCTTTTCAGTGGCCAGGCGCTTTTCCAGCAGCGCCACCCATCCTGTGCCCCGGGCCAGGCCGTATTCCGCGCTGAGTGAGTCCCCCACCACCAGGATGGTCTGCCCTGGCGCGGTTTTGCCCGCTGCGGCGGTGCCCTGCGCCATGGCAGGGATACACCATGCAGCCAGCGTTGCCGCCAGCGTCCCCACGATAAAGTCGCGTCGATACGCGTTTTGATTCACAGTACAAGGCCTTTCATGTCCGCAACCACTGCTACGCCCGCTACACCCATCATTGCCGTCGAGCATGTTGATAAATCTGTCACCGATTCCACCGGCACGCTGCACATTTTGCGGGATATCGATTTCCGGCTGGCAGCGCGGGAAACTGTGGCGATTGTGGGTGCGTCGGGGTCGGGCAAAAGCACGCTCCTGTCCATCATTGCCGGTCTGGATGTGCCCACGCACGGCACGGTGCGGCTTGATGGCCACGATTTCTTTGCCTTGAGCGAGGATGGCCGCGCCGCCCTGCGGGCGCAAAAGATGGGCTTTGTGTTCCAGAGCTTTCAGCTCATGGGCAACCTCACGGCGCTGGAGAACGTGATGCTGCCGCTGGAGCTGGCCAACCGCCGCGATGCGCGCAAAGTCGCTGCCGAGATGCTGGCCCATGTGGGTCTGGGCCAGCGCCTGAACCACTACCCCAAAGTGCTCAGCGGCGGCGAGCAGCAGCGCGTGGCGTTGGCGCGGGCGTTTGTGGTGCAGCCCGCCGTGCTCCTGGCCGACGAGCCCACGGGCAGCTTGGACTTTGCCACTGGCGAAACCATCATGCAGCTCATGTTTGACCTGAACCGTGAGCAGGGCACCACGCTGGTGCTGGTGACGCACGACCGGGGCATTGCCCAGCGCTGCGAGCGCTGCATCACCATCGACGCCGGGCGCATCACCGCCTGAAGCTCAGCGCTGGCCAGCGGCCTCGGCGGCCTGCGCCGCGCGGCAGGCGGTGGCAGTGAACAGCACATCGGTCGAGGAGTTGAGCGCCGTTTCCGCCGAATCTTGCAGGATGCCGATGATGAAACCAATGGCCACCACCTGCATGGCCACATCGTTGGTAATGCCAAACAGGCTGCACGCCAGCGGAATCAGCAACAGCGAGCCACCGGCCACACCCGAGGCGCCACAGGCGCACACCGACGCCACCACGCACAGCAGCAGCGCCGTGGGCCAATCCACCGCAATGCCCAGCGTGTGAACGGCGGCCAGCGACAACACGCTGATGGTGATGGCTGCGCCCGCCATGTTGATGGTGGCGCCCAGCGGAATGGCGATGCTGTAGGTGTCCTCGTTCAGGCCCAGGCGCTTGGCCAGGGCCAGATTGATGGGGATGTTGGCTGCCGAGCTGCGCGTGAAAAATGCCGTCACACCGCTCTCGCGCAGGCAGGTAAACACCAGTGGATAGGGGTTGCTGCGCAGCACGGCAAACACAATCAGCGGGTTCACCACCAACGCCACAAACAGCATGCAGCCCAGCAGCACCGCCAGCAGGTGGGCGTAGCCCCACAGTGCGTTGGCACCGGCCTCGGCAAACGTGCTGGCCACCAGACCAAAAATACCCAGCGGCGCAAAGCGGATCACCCACTGGATGATGTACGTAATGGCTGCCGACAAATCCGCCATCACTGCCCTTGTGCCTGCGCTGGCGTGGCGCAGCGCCATGCCAATGCCCACTGCCCAGGCCAGAATGCCGATGTAATTGGCGTTGGTCAGGGCGCGCACCGGGTTGTCCACCACGTTCATCAACAGCGCCAGCAGCACATCCTGGATGCGCGATGGGCCATCCGCCGCCTGTGCTGGCGCTTGCAGCACCAGCGTGGACGGAAACCACAGGCTGGCCACTACCGCCACCACCGCTGCTGCCAAGGTGCCCACCAGGTACAGCGCCAGCACCGGGCGCATGTGTGTGGCCTCACCGGGCTTGTGGTTGCTGATGGCTGCAATGACCAAAATGAACACCAGCACCGGCGCCACTGCCTTCAGGGCGGCAATAAACAACGTGCCCAGCAGCGCCACCTGGGGCGTGGCCGCTGGCAGCAGCATAGCCAGGGCGATGCCCGCCAGCAGGGCAATCACAATTTGCGTGACCAGACTGGTGCGTTGGGTCCAGCGAAGCAGCGGAGAAAGAATCATGGTGTTTCCGACAGGTAGCTGGAAAAGGTAGGGGGAGGGTGGGGGCGGTATTTTAGGTGCCCCCGCTGGCCTGGCCGGGGCGCTGGCGGCAAAGCCCGGATAATCCCCGGCCATGTCCTCCCCCAAAGTCCTTTTCGGCTTCCATGCCGTGGGCGTGCGTTTGAAGACCGCGCCCCAATCCATCATTGAAATCTATTACGAAGCTACGCGGCGCGATGCGCGCATGCGCCAGTTTCTGGACCGCGCCCGTGAGGCCGGTGCTCGCTTGATCGAAGCCGACAGCGTGCGCCTGGCCAAGCTGGCGGGCAGCCACGGCCACCAGGGCGTGGCTGCGCGCGTCGAGGCCGTGGCACAGGTCACATCGCTGGATGAGCTGCTGGAAAACCTCGAAGAAGCTGGCATTGAGCAGCCGCTGTTGCTGGTGCTCGATGGCGTGACCGACCCGCACAACCTGGGCGCCTGCCTGCGCGTGGCCGATGGTGCGGGTGCGCACGCCGTCATCGCGCCCAAAGACCACGCCGTGGGCATCAACGCCACCGTGGCCAAGGTGGCCAGTGGCGCTGCCGAAACCATGCCGTACTTCATGGTGACCAACTTGGCGCGCACGCTCAATGAACTCAAAGAGCGCAACATCTGGATCATCGGCACCAGCGACGATGCGCCCAAAACCATCTACCAGGTGGACTTGAAAGGCCCCGTGGCCCTGGTGCTGGGCGCCGAGGGCGACGGCATGCGCCAACTTACGCGCAAAACCTGCGATGAGCTGGTCAGCATCCCCATGAAGGGCGCCGTCGAGAGCCTGAACGTGTCGGTGGCCAGCGGCGTGTGCTTGTACGAGGCCCTGCGCCAGCGCGGCTGAGGGCGCGTGCGGCCTGGGCGGGCGCCGTCGTCACAACGACGGTCGCCATCGCGCCCCTTAGCTCAAACCCAGCCCAGCGCGCCCAGCAGGGCGCCAGCGCCCAGCAGCCAGAGCAAGTGCAGCCGGGTGCGCCACACCAGCAGCGCCACCACCAGCGTCAGTAACCACAGCGCCCAGTCGGTGGCGATGTGGCCTTGTGCGCGGCCCAGCACCCAGGCCGTGGCCATGACCAGGCCAATCACGATGGGCGCCATGCCCTGCTTGAAGGCGCGCACGGCACGCCGCTCGCTGTTGCGCTGCGCCCAGCGCGTGGCCAGCCAGGTCAGCGTGGCGCTGGGCAACATCGTGCCCAGCATGCACAGCGCTGCCCCCAGCAGTCCCAGCGCCCAGCCACCTATACCGGCGCCGCCCGCGTTCAGGCCCACGTTCCAGCCCAGCAGGGCAATGAACAGCACGTTGGGGCCCGGCGCGGCCTGCGCAATGGCAATGCTGGCGCTGAACTGCACATCGGTGAGCCAGCCATTGCGCTCGACCAGGTAGCGCTGCATATCGGGCGCCAACGAAATGGCGCCGCCCACCGCCAGCAGCGACAGCGACAGGTAGTACAAAAACAGGTTCAGCCAGTCGATGGGCTGCAAGGTGATGGTATGCATGGCGTTCAGGGTTTTTCAGGGCGCCAGCTTGCGCCAGGTCAGTGCGCAGACGGCACCGCCCAGCAGCAAAAGCACCCAGTGCAGCGGCAGTCGCAGCCAGGCAATGGCACCGAACATGAGCGCTGCAAATACCGCCCCCACCAGCGGCCCCAGCGGGTGCTGGCGCAGTGCGGCGGCCAGCTTCAGGCCCATGCCGGCAATCAGCCCTGCCGCCACCGCACCCATGCCGCGCAGCGCACCGGCCACCGCCGGGTGCGTGGCCCAGTGGGCATACACCAGCGCTGCGGCCAGCACCAACACCAGCGGCAGGGTGAGCATGCCCGCCACCGAGGCGGCTGCACCGCGCAGGCCAAAGTAGCGGTCGCCAATCATCACCGAGAGGTTGACCACGTTGGGCCCGGGCATGACCTGTGCCACCGCCCACTCTTCCAGAAACTCCTCGTTGGTCATCCAGCGCTTTTTCTCGACCAGCTCGCGCTGCACCACCGCCATCACCCCGCCAAAGCCCTGCAAGGCCAGCCAGGTGAATGACCAGAACAGGTCGGCGCAATTGCGCGGGCGTGGGTGCTGCGGGGGTGGCGTGGAGCCGGAGTGGGGCGTTGGCAGCCCGTCAGGAGCGGGGGTGGGGGAGAAATCGGCAGCAGCCATGAATGAAAGTAAAAAGTGCTTCAAAGCCTTACGGAATAAGCGAAAGCAGCTATCAAATAATGAGTTGATTGCCTATTTTTTCAGGCAAAACGTGCAGTGCGCGGGCCGCCATGGTACGCGCGCTGGGCTTTGTGCGCTGGCTGGCTATACGGGGCAGGTGCTGCGTGGCAGGTTTGCGTTTGATAAAAAATGCATCTACATTAAATAGATGCAAGCCAAACTGATCTGGGATGAAACCAAGCGAAGCCTGAATCTGGTCAAGCATGGCTTGGATTTTGCCGATGCACCCCAGGTGCTGGACTCCCGTTACCGGCTGGACGTTGCCACCGTGCGCGGTGGCGAGGCACGTGTGCAGTCCATTTCCTATGCCCTGGGCTTTTTGGCTGTGCTGACGGTGGTGCATACCCCGCGCGGTACGGCAACGCGCATCATCAGTTTTCGCCGTGCAAGCAGCAAAGAACGAGAGGTTTACGATGCCTGGCTCCAAGACGAATGACCTGACCCGCGCCCAAGTGCTGGCCGCTGTGCGCGCCATCCCCCCAGGCCAAGATTACGTCTGGGATGGCCTGGACGAAGACGACCGCCCGGCCAGCGATGCCGAGTTGCAAGCGGGTTTGCAGGCGGCGCTGAAAAAGCGTGGCCGCCCGACCGGCAGTGGCAGCAAAGAGCAAGTGGCGATTCGCATCGACCGCGATGTGCTGGCTGCGTTTCGCGCCGGTGGCGCTGGCTGGCAAACGCGCATGAACGATGCGCTGCGCGACTGGCTGCGCTCGCATTCGGCGGTGTAGCGGCCCGGTCTGGCTGCGCGCATCAGCCGCGCCAGGCGCTGGCGCCTTGGTGCTGCACGCACTGGGCGCGGCCCAGGGCCTCCAGCGTTTGCAGCAGCGTGGGCAGGCTTTTCTTCCAGGGGCCACGGCCTTTGAAGTGGGCTTCGATGGCACTCAAGCTCAGGGGCACCGGGCTGGCGGCCAGCACGGCAGCCACGGCGCGCACTTGCTCGGGCAGTTGGGCGGGCCAGGGGGTTTGCTGTGTGGGCTTGGATTGCTCTGTTTTCGATAGCAATTTTTCATCATCCAAATTGGCCCCTGGCGCTTGCGTATCGAGCGCGAGCAGCTCTGTTTTTGATAGCGATTTTTGCGGATTTTGGAACGCAGGCCGCAGCCAACGCACGCGGCCTTGGGCTTCTTCGGCGGCGCGCTGGGTGTTGAGCTGCACCAGGCGCAGCAGCAGTTGGGCGACGGCGCTGGTGTGGGTTTCGGTGGCGGGGGCGCTGGCCATGTCGGCGGCCAGGTCGGCCCAGCCGTAGGCGGCGAGCACAGCGGCGTCGAGTTCGTCGTGCAGTTCGCGCAGCACGCCGACGAGGCCGGCGCTGTGGATGGCTTTTTCTTTGGCGTTGAGGGGGCGGCCTTCGCGCAGGGCGGCCAGCACGTTGTACAGGCCCGTGAGGGTGAGGGCGGTTGCGGTCTGGGCCTGGGCGGCGGCTGGCGTGGTGGCGGGCAGTGCCGGGGCCGGTGCGGTGGCGGGTAGTGCTGGGGCAGGCGGGCACTGCGGCGGGCTCATACGCGCTGCGCTGGCGAAATCGCCCGCCGCAGCGCCCACCTGCCCCAGCACGCGCTTGCGGTGCGCGTCGATCTGCTCGGCCAGCAGGACGATGCGCTGGCGCAGTTCGGGCGTCAGGCCGGTGTCGTCGTCGGGGAAGGGGAAGGTTTCAAAACAGCGGGATTTGTTGTAGCGCGGGCGGTCTTCCAGCGTGCTACCTGTGGCCAGCGCCCATTCGGCGTGCAGTTGGCTGGAAAGAACGCCCAAGGCGTAGGCATCGTTCAAAGCGATAACGACCAGCATTTGATCCGGCAGGATTGCGCCATCCAAAAACTGAAAAATCCGGTGTTTGGCCGTCATCACGGTGGCGATGTAGCGCGGTAGCCCGGCCGAGGCGCGGCGCATGTCGTCGTTATTGCGCCGATGCAGCCACCATTTTTCGCGCAGGTCTTTGTCTTTGTTGACATCGCGCTCGGGCTTTACCCGATCCAGCAGCCATTGGTAAAGCCTGGGGTAGCGTTCGCGCACCTGTTCTGCACTGAGCCCGTGGCAATCGATTACGAGCAGGCCGCGAGATTTGTCCGTCAGGTCTTTACCGTTGCGGTAGGGCTTGATGGGCGCATCTGCTTCCATGGTGGCCGCTTCTTCGGCGGTCAGTTGCATGGCTGCGCCGTGGGGAATCACGCCAGCGCTGCTCAGCTTGGCATTGGCTTGGAGTGTTTGGGCTTGGGTGACATTGGCGCCCACTTTCAAATCCGCGTGAATCAACCCGGTGCGCTCGATCAGTTCGACGGCCACTTCGCCGTGCTCGCCGGTTTGTTCGCCCACAACGCTGCACAGTTGCCCTTCGCCTGCGTCGGGCGCCAGCACGGTCATGGCAATGCGCACCGCAGCGCCGTTGGCGCCGTCCACCCAAGGATGGTCGGCAATGGCAAACACCAAATGGCATGGTTGGCCGGGAATTGGCGCAGCGTCCCCAGCCTCCCCGGCGCCATCCCCGCCCGTTGCACCCGCATCCACCAACCCCACGCCCGCCAAAGCAGCGCCATCCAAGGCAGCGCCCTCCAAACCGGTGCAAGTCAAAGCACCATCCAGCCCCGCCTGCACCACGCGCCGGTTGAACACCATGGTCAGGCTGTTGGTCGTGATCAGCCCCATGCGCTTGCAAGACCTCGCCGACACCAGCGCCGCTGCCCGTGCCCACCAGAACATCACAAAGTCTGCGCTGTCCGGTACTTCCGGCCAGGCCGCCCGCAACGCCTGCACGTAACCATCGCCCAAAGCCTCGCGCATCCGCAGTTTTCCAATAAACGGCGGGTTGCCCACAATGAAATCCGCCTGCGGCCACGGCGCGGGCCGGGCGCCCACGTAGCGCCATTGCGGCACTTGGGCGGCTTCGTCGGGCACCTTTTCGCCCGTCACCGGGTGGACTTTGAACGTCACTCCATCCCAGCGACTGAGCAGCTGGCCAGCCTCGTCGTAGGCCAGCTCTTGCGCATCCCAGGCCAGCACGGCATCGCGGCATTCGATGTTGCCGTAGTTGTGGACGACCGGCTCGGCCACGGCGGCGTTGCCTCGGGTACGGATATGCCACTGCAAATAACCAATCCACAGCACCAGCTCAGCCAGGGCGGCGGCGCGTTCGTTCAGTTCGATGCCGCGCAGTTGTTGCAGCGTGACGGTTTCGCCTTCAAAGCCGAGCTGGTCTTGCGTGTGGCCCAGTGCTTCGAGCTGGTTGACCACTTCGCCTTCCAGGCGCTTCAAATGCTCCAGCGTGACGTACAGAAAATTGGCACTGCCACAGGCCGGGTCTAGCACCCGCGTGGTGCAGAGCTGGTGGTGAAACTTTTTGACTTCGGCGCGGGCCTCGGCCAGTTTGGCCTCGGCTGCTTTGCCCTCCAGCGCGGCGGCTTGGGCGTTGGCCCAGTCGGCGCGCAGGGGCGCTATCACCGTGGGCAGCACCAGCCGCTCCACATACGCGCGCGGCGTGTAGTGCGCACCCAGCGCGTGGCGCTCGGTGGGGCTGAGGGCGCGCTCCAGCAGCGTGCCAAAAATGGCTGGCTCCACCTCGCGCCAGTTGGCTTTGGCCGCTTGAATGAGTAAATCAATCTGCGCGGGCGTCAGCAGCAGGCTGTAGCCGTCGCGCTCTGCGCCCTTGAACAGCTTGCCGTTGAAGTGCAGCACCGGCTTGGCCAGCGCGGCGCTGAAGCCGCCTTTGTCCATGTCCGTCCACAAAATGCGCAGCATCTGTTGCAGCGTGGCCGGGTCGTTGCGGTGCGTTTGCAGCAGGCCCAAAAACGCGCCTTTGGGCAGCAGCTCTACATCCTCGGCAAACATGGAAAACAGGCAGCGGGTCAAATACGATGCTATGTTTTCAGAAGCTGGTAGCGCTTGCTGCGCTTGGTCTTCAGGCTTATTTGGCTTGAAATTTGTGCCAGCGCCGGGGTTGCTGCTGGCGCTGGCGTTGCCGCCTTCGAGCGACTTGGCCAGTTGCGCCAGCAGCGCCGCCACATCGCGCGTGACCTGGGCGCTGATGCGCGCGGGGTTGAGGCTGTCGGGGTCTTGCCAGATGCGGCGCAGGCGCTCTTGCACCTCGGGGCGGGCCAGGTCGGCCAAGGCCAGACGGTGGCTGCGCGGGTCAGGAAACGGCGTGTAGGTGCCGCCGCTTTTGCTGAACTCGGCATAGACCTCGATCACCGTGCCCACATCCACCACCAGCACAAAGGGCGGTCGGGCCCTCGTGGGCGGGCAGGGCACGGGCGTAGTTTTCAGCTTGGCTGCGCGCGCGCAGCAGGCCATCGTCAAAGCCTTTGGTATGGCTGCCAGCCTTGAGCTTTTTTGCCTCCAACACCAAGTGGCCACGCCGGTAGCAGTCGATGCGCCCGGCGCTGGTGCTGCCGTCGCCGTGCGTGAAGGTGATGGGGCGCTCGAACATGTAGCTTTGGTCGGGCGTGGGGTGGGGTGGGGGCGCTCTACGCCCAGCAGCGCGCACAGGTCAATGACAAAGCTCTGCGCCGTGGACAGTTCGCTGGCGGCAACGCCCTGCCAGCGGGCGATAAAGGCTTGGGTGGCAGCGGCATCAATGGGCGCAGGGCTGGATGGGGTGGTCATGTGGCGGTGGGCAGGTGGGCAAAAACAGGCTGGGCGCAGCATGCCAGCGCCGTGCGTGAAAAAGCCGCCCCGGTGGGCGGCCAAGAAAAGGGCGCTGCACCGGCCAGCGGGGCCGGGTGCGCGGCGGGCGCTTCAGGCGATGGTGTTGAGCCGGGTGCCCAGCGTGCCCGAGGTGGCCAGCGCCGGTTGCTGCGGTGGTTGGGGCAGCGCCTCCAGCATGGTGGCTGCGGCAGCGGCCTGGGTGTTCAGGGCCTTCTTCAGCACGGCGATGTTGACCGCGTCGGAGGTGGTCTGGCTGGCCTGGGCCGTGGCAGTGCGCACGATGGCGTTGGTAGCGGCAATATCCATGGGGATGTCCTTGTGGGTGGTGATACTGGTTTATCGGCAGTTGCAGGGGCGCACTGAAGCTCAGAGCAAATTCATCTGCTTGGCCTGCGCCGTCAGTTCGGCGCGGAAGGCGGGGTGCGCAATGCCGATCAGCTCGCGGGCACGCTGACTGGCCGACTTGCCGCGCAACTGGGCCACCCCGTATTCGGTGACCACGTAATTGATGTCGTTCTTGCTGGTGCTGACGTGTGTGCCGGGGCTGAGCACCGGCACGATGCGCGAGATGCTGTCGTTTTTGGCCGTGGAGGGCAGCACGATAAACGCCTTGCCACCGCGTGAGCGGTTGGCCGCGCGCACAAAATCGGCCTGACCACCCGTGCCCGAGAAGGGCACAGAGCCCAGGCTCTCAGAGCCGCACTGGCCCAGCAGGTCGATTTGCAGCGTGGCGTTGATGGCCACCAGGTTGTCGTTCTGGCCCGCCAGCATCGGGTCGTTGGTGAAATCGGCCGGGTGCATCTCCAGGGCCGGGTTGCGCTCCATGAAACGGTAGAGCTTGGCCGAGCCCAGGGCAAACGTGGCCACCATCTTGCCGGGCAGGTAGTTTTTGCGCCGGTTGGTGACGGCGCCGCTCTCCAGCAGCGTCAGGATGCCGTCGCCAATCATCTCGGTGTGGATGCCCAGGTCGTGCTTGTGCGTCAGCTGCATGACCACGGCATCAGGGATGCCGCCGTAGCCAATTTGCAGCGTCGAGCCGTCGTCGATCAGGTCGGCCACCTGCTTGCCGATGGCCTCCTGCACCGGGCCGATGCTGGGCAGGCCCACTTCAAACACCGGCTCATCGCTCTCGACCAGTGCCGTGACCTGCGAGATGTGTACCAGGCAGTTGCCATAGGCAAAGGGCACATTGGGGTTCACTTCCAGCACCACGGCGCGGGCTTTGGCCAGCGCGGCCATGGTGTAGTCGGCGCCCAGGCTGAGCGAGAAGTAGCCGTGCGCGTCCATGGGCGAGGCCATGCTGAAGACCACATCGGCGGGGATCTGCCCGCGCTCGATCTGCTGCGGGATTTCCGAGAAGTAATTGGGAATGAAGTCCACCCAGCCTGCTTGCGCACCGGCGCGGCTGGCCGGGCCTAAGAACAGGGCTACGTGGCGCACGTGGTGGGCCGTTTCGGGGTCGAAATAGCCGTATTTGCGCACGGCCAGAATCTGCGCCACCTTGACGTCCTGAAAATTGCGGCGCTGCTCGGACAGTGCGGTCAGCAGCGTGGGCGGCTCGCCCACGCCCGTGGGCACGATGATGGAGTCGCCGTTGCGTACATGGCGCATGGCGTCGCTGGCCGAGGTGCGTTTTTGCAGATAGGACGCTGGAAGGTGCATGCCGGGTGTCTCCTTGTAGTGGCTGCGGTGGGGGTAGAAATTCTGGTATTTTTGGCCTCCAGCGCTTATGGGATAAGCGCTGGAAGCTATGCTTTATATAGCAAATTCTTCGGCTTCCTGGTGCGCTTGACGGGCTTTGGCCGCCTGCTGCTCCAGGTTGTCGCGCACGAAGCTGTCGAACAGCGCGGGCAGCAGCGGGCGGCTGAAGTGGTAGCCCTGCACCTCGTCGCAGCCCCGGGCGTGCAAAAAGGCCAGTTGCTCGGCGGTTTCCACGCCCTCGGCAATGGTGCTCATGCCCAGGCTGCGGGCCATTTGCACGATGGCGGTGGCAATGGCCTGGTCGTCGGGGTCGGTGCTGATGTCGCGCACAAAAGACTGGTCGATCTTGAGCTTGTTGATCTTGAAGCGCTTGAGGTAGCTCAGCGACGAGTAGCCGGTGCCAAAGTCGTCTATCGACAGGCGGATGCCTTGGGCGCGCAGCTCCTGCATTTTCTGGGCAGCGATTTCGGGCTCTTTCATGGCCACGGCTTCGGTCAGCTCCAGTTCCAGGCCCTCGGGCGGGACGCCGGTTTGCGCCAGCATGCGGCCCACCATGTCAGGCAGGCCGGGCTGGGCAAACTGCACTGCCGAGAGGTTGACGGCCATGGTCATCATGGGCAGGCCCGCATCCAGCCAGGCGCGCAGTTGGCACAGCGCCGTGTGCAGCACCCACTCACCGATGGGCACGATCAGGCCGTTGGCCTCGGCCAGCGGGATGAACTCAGCGGGCGAGACAAAGCCCCACTGCGGATGCGTCCAGCGCAGCAGGGCCTCGGCGCCGACCACGCTGCCATCGCGCAGCAAGACCTGGGGCTGGTACACCAGGTGCAGCTCGCCCCGGTGTACGGCCTGTTTGAGGGCGTTGCTCAAGGCCAGTGCGCGCGCCGAGTGCGCCTGCATTTCGGAGGTGAAGAAGCGGTAGCCGTTGCGCCCTTCTTCCTTGACGCGGTACATGGCGGTTTCGGCATTTTTGAGCAGGGCGTCCAGGTGCTCGCCGTCGTTGGGTGCGATGGCGATGCCGATGGAGGCGGTGACAAAAATCTCTTGCCCCGCCACCAGCATGGGGCGTGCCAGCACCTCCAGCAGTTTGGCGCAGACCTTGGCCGCCTGGCTTTGGTCGCTGTGGGGCAGCAGCGCGACAAAATCATCGCCCGAGTGGCGCGAGAGCGCGTCGTGGTTTTGCAGATGGGAACGCAGGCGCTGGGAGATTTCCAGCAGCAGCAAGTCGCCCGCGTTGTGGCCCAGCGAGTCGTTGACGTCTTTGAAGCGGTCAAGGTCTATCCAAAGCACGGCCATGGCGCTGTCCTGGCTGATGGCGTACTGGAAATGTTTGCCCAGCAGAGTGCGGTTGGGCAGGCCCGTGAGCTGGTCGTAGTGCGAGAGCTGCTGTATGCGTGCGGCGGCCTGTTTGCGCTCGGTCACGTCTTCTTTGTGGGCCAGGTAGTTGGTGACCACGCCTTCCGTATTGCGCACGGGGTAGATCAGCACCGATTCAGTGAACTCGCGCCCGCTTTTGCTGCGGTTGGTCAGCTCGCCCTGCCAGGGCTTGCCCTGGCACAGCTGGGCCCACATGTTGCGGTAGACGGCGGGGGGCGTTTTGCCCGATTGCAGGATGCGCGGGTTTTGCCCCAGCACCTCGGCAGCGGTGTATTCGCAGGTGTGCAAAAACGCATCGTTGACGAATTCAATGCGCGCTTGCAGGTCGGTGATGACGAACGGCAGGGGGCTTTGCGAGACGGCCTGCGAGAGCTTGCGCATGGCCTCGTTGCTCTCCAGGCGCTGGGTGATGTCGCGCGAGATGACTACGTAGCGCTGGCTTTGGCCCGGAAGGGTGTTTTTGCGCGCTACCGACAGCTCAAACCAGCGCTTGCCGTCGGGCACCTGCAAGGCAATCACGCGCCCGCGCGAGAAGCCGGTTTGGCGCGCTTCGGCCAAAGCGGCCATGGCAATGGCCGCGTCTGCGGCGGGCATGATTTCTTGTACGGTCTTGCCCAGCATCACGTTGCTGGGGGTGACCAGGCTGCTGGTGTGGCCGGTGCGGACATCCAGGTGGCGGCCTTCGTCGTCCAGCTCCAGCATCGGGTCGGGCAGGGCGTCCAGCGTGGCCTGCAACTGCATTTGGGAGGAGTGCAGCAGGGCGTAGGGCTGTTGCACGGTTTCGACAAAGGTGGCGCGGTACAGGTAGGTGTAGGCCAGCACTTTGTAGAAGTGGCCCAGCAGGTTGTAGATGTCGGTCACGCCGGTGTAGCGGGTGAAGAAGAACTCGCTTTGTGCCATGGCGCAGGCCGCTGCAAACAGGCCCGCCGCGTTAAAGCGGCGCTCTTGGCGCATGTGCCACAACAGCAGTGCGGCGGCCACCAGGTACAGGGCCATCAGCACGTACTCAAAAGTGATTTTCAACGGGGTGAGCCCCTGGCCGGGCACAAAGGTGCGCGGCAGCAGGTCTGGGGCGTACAGAATCAGCCCGTGCACCGCAGCCACCACCGCCAGCACCGTTGCCAGCAGCCCCAGGGCGTAGCGCCGAGAGGCGCTGGTGCTCCAGGGCAGCCAGGCCACAGTCACCAGCGTCAGCGCTCCCAGCAGGCGTGCAGCCAGCCAGAAGTTGATGGCTTTTTCCGGGGAACTGGGGGTGATGAAGGTGGGCATGCCGTCATAAGACAGCATGTGCGAAAAATCCAGCAGGCCCACGCCCATGAAGCCGCAGGCCAGCAGCAGCGCGTTGTGCGGCAAGCGCTCGTGGCGCACGCTCCAGACCACGCCAAAGGTGAGTGCCGCTACCACGATGGCCAGCGTCTCCAGCGCCATGTGCAGCGGCAGGTAGTGCGCCACGCCCCGGGTTCCGGGCAGTGAGGGCAGCAGGCTTACCAACAAAAGCAGCACAAAAAGTGCGCCCATGGCACGCAAGGATTGGCTGGCTGCAGGCTGGTGACTGGGGTGTATCAGCATGGGAGTCGTGCCCGTGACGGCAGTCGTGGCGGCGTGGCTAAATTGATGTCGAAGTGTAGTGTCTGTAATGGCGTGTTGTGGCCGGATGGGGGCGGCTGTACCCTTGGCGCGGGGCTGTCCTGCACGCACGCCTGCCTGGGGCCATGTCTTTGCTCCAGGGCCGCATTTTTTTGAAGGCATAAAAGCCATTTTTCAGGGGCCATGCCAGCCCAGAAAAATATTATTTTGATAGCTGCTCGCGCCCGCCAGCATTGGGCCAGTGCCTGATTTATCCTATAAAATATGGCCTTCACCCTTTCTGCACCCGTCCACAGCGACCTCACCATCAAGAAAAGCCGCTTTATTGGCTGCATCCAGCCTATGCCCGACCGCGCCAGCGCCCAAGCACACGTTGATGCGCTGTGGCAGCAGCACCCGGGCGCGGCGCACATCTGCTGGGCACTGCTGGCGGGCGGGCAGTCGGCGGCGGTGGACGACGGCGAGCCCGGTGGCACCGCCGGGCGCCCCATGCTGGACGTGCTGCGCCACCACGACCTGGAGGGCGTGCAGGCCACCGTGGTGCGTTACTTTGGCGGCGTCAAGCTGGGCGCGGGCGGACTGGTGCGCGCCTACACCGACTGCGTGGCCCAGGCCCTGCTGGGCGCCAGCAAAGTGCCCTTGCAGCGCATGACCACGCTGCACTGCCTGGTGCCTTACGCCCTGGAGGGCCTGCTGCGCCGCGAGATCGAGGCCGCAGGCGCGCAGCTGCTGGACGTGCAGCACGCCTCCCTGGTCACGCTGCAACTGCGCCTGCCCGCCGCACAGGCCGACGCCTTTGTGCAGCGCATCAACGACCAGGGTCAGGGCCGCGTGGGCTGGCCCGCCAGCACCGAGTGACCCGCCGTGCGCAGCCGCTGAACTGCTACATGCGCGTGCGCACCGCCACGGCGCAAGGCCGCACCAGCCCTTGCGCCCAGGTGCCATAGGCTGCGCTGGCCACGGCATGCAGCTCCTGGGTGCGCTGGGGCAGCGATTGCAGCATCTGGGCCTCGGTCTGCACCGCAGGGCCTTGGGCGCATGACAGCTCCTGGCGGCCTTGTCGGCACCAAGCGCGTACGCTGGCCTCGGTCACTTCCAGGTGGCCTTGGAATCCCCAATGGCGGCCCTTCACGAAGCCTTTGTTCAGGCAGTGCTTGCCGTACATGGTGCGTGCGGCGCCCCGTGGAATCTCAAAAGTGTCGTAGTGCCAGTTGAACAGCGTGGCCTGCGTTTTGTGCCCCAGCGCACCCTGGGCGGTGGGGGTGATCCAGACGCGGCTCCAACCAATGTTGGGGCAGGCATTGCGCCATACCCGCGCGCCCATGGCACGCGCCAGCAACTGTGCGCCAAAGCAATGGCCCAGCACCGGTATGTCGCTGGCCAGGGCACCACGAAGCAACTGCAACTCGGCGCTGATCCACGGGCAGTCGTCATTGACGCTGTGGTCGCTGCCGAGCACCACAACACCACTGAAGTCGCGTGCCTGGAGGGGGCTTTCCTGCCCTTGGGCCGGGTGAAAAATGCGAAAGGCAATGCCATGGCGGTGCAGGTATTCACACAGGAAACCAGGGCCTTGCGTGGGCTCGTGCTGGAGGATGGCGAGTGGCTTCATGGAACTGGCGCGCAGCAGGGAGCGCCTGTGGTTTAGAGAGCTTCACTCTAGTACTACAGCCGTAGTACTTGATGTAAAGTGCCACGCGTCAAAACAACGTGGCAAGTCAAGATGACGGTAGAGGTGCAGCCGTGGCTACAG
>NZ_SLXH01000039.1 GCF_004341365.1 Simplicispira metamorpha
GAAGAACTGCGAGCGTTGGCTCAATACCAGTTTGCAATTCATCCATCTAGCATTCTTGGCGCTAATGCTCAAAAGACTTTGAACACGTTCTAAGGATGCCTATCCGATTCGCCGCTACACAGGCCACAGGTTTTTGACACCCACAGACGATGCGGATGGGCTGACGCTTCAGGTGCCATCGAATGCGTCCGGCCAAGAAGCCCAAAATAACTCAAGAGAGTTGATTTACACCACAACCCATAGCGCGCCATTGCAACAGAGCCCAGTAGAGCCCCACAAGAACCCAGGAAAACAAAAAAGCCTTCTAAATTTTTAATTTAGAAGGCTTTTGACCAATTATTAATTGGTAGGCGCGATTGGAATCGAACCAACGACCCCCACCATGTCAAGGTGGTGCTCTAACCAGCTGAGCTACGCGCCTGATATTTTTAATTTATCAGAGAGCGCTATTGTAGCACCAAAAAATCGTCACGTTAAAAACGTGAAACAAAATCCGCAGGCAATCAGCGTCGGCGTGCAGAGCGCACACCGGACACCGATGCTACGGCGCCCAGCACTTTTTTCAATCGACCTGCATCCGACACCTCTACCGTGAACGTCATCCAGGCGATACCTTTGACCGACTGTGTCTGCACACCCACCACGTTCATTTTTTCCTTGGCAAACACTTCCGAAATATCGCGCAGCAAGCCCTGACGGTCAGCGGCCTGCACCGTCACATCCACAGGATAGACCGACGCCAGCGCAGCCTGTTTGGGCGTACCCCATTCCACCTCGATCATGCGCTCGGCATTGCGCGCTGCCATCTCGCGGAAATTGCTGCAATCCACACGGTGAACACTCACGCCCTTACCGCGCGTGACAAAGCCCTGGATTTCATCAGGAGGAGCCGGTTTGCAGCATTTGGCCAGCTGGGTCATCAACGAATCAACGCCGACCACCAGGATGCCACCCTTGGGGGTCTTGCCGGTATGGCGCGCCTTCCTGAGCAACAGATAGTCATCGGGCTGCAGGGCCGGCTCCGGCGGGCGCAGCAAGATTTCGATGTTGCGCAGCGAAAACTCGTCCTTGCCGACCACTTCGAACAAGGCATCCGCCGATTTGAAGCCCAACTGCGCAGCCAGATCGTCCAGGCGCAAAGCGGTTTTGCCTTCGCGTTGCAGCAGTTTTTCGACCGCTTCACGACCGCGCGCCACGGTTTCATTCAACGCTTTGGCATTGAACCAGGCACGGGCTTTGGCACGGCCCCGACTGCTGTTGAGGTAGCCCAAATCAGCATTCAGCCAGTCACGCGAAGGGCCACCTTCTTTGACCGTGGTGACCTCCACGGTTTGGCCGTTTTGCAGTTGCGTGTTCAGCGGCACCATGGCGCCATTGACACGTGCCCCACGGCAGCGGTGCCCTATGCTGGTGTGTACAGCGTAGGCAAAATCTACCGGGGTAGCGCCTTGGGGCAACTCCACAATCGCGGCCTCGGGCGTCAGAACATAGATGCGATCTTCAAAAAGCCCTTGCTGCTGCGGCGCCCCAGCCAGATCGCGCTCCCAGGCCAGCAGCTGGCGCAGCACGGCAATCTTGGCGTCATAGTCGCCGCTGGCGGACACACCAGCGTAACCTTTGCTTCCCGCCTCTTTGTAGGCCCAGTGCGCAGCCACGCCGTGCTCGGCATGGTCGTGCATGGCCTGGGTGCGGATCTGGATCTCAATGGCCCTGCCCGCCTCGTCACGCACCACGGTGTGCAGTGACTGGTAACCGTTGGGTTTGGGACGGGCGATGTAGTCGTCAAACTCTTCGGCAATGGATTCAAATTGTGCATGCACCCAGCTCAGTGCGGCGTAGCAATCCTTGACGTTGGGCACCACCACGCGCAGGGCCCGAATATCAAACAGCTGGTCAAAATTGAGCGATTTGCCGCGCATCTTTTTGACAATGCTGTAGATGTGCTTGGGCCGTCCCTGCACGCTGGCGCTGATACTGCGGGCGCGCAGTTCAGATTCCACGCGGGCACGCAGCTGCTCCATGTAGACCTCGCGGCCAGTGCGCTTTTCATCCAGCAGGCGCGCCACTTCCTTGTAGGTATCAGGCTCCAGAAAACGAAACGCCAGGTCTTCCATCTCCCACTTGATCTGCCAAATACCCAAGCGGTTGGCCAACGGCGCAAACACGTGCAGCGCCTCGTGCGAAATGCTGGGCGGCACCGGGCGTTTGCTGGCTGCGTGGTAGCGCAGGGTTTGCAGGCGCGAGGCCAAGCGCAGCATGACCACACGCAGGTCACGCGAAAAAGCCAGCAGCATCTTGCGCACGTTCTCCGTTTGCACTGCCGGGTCATTGATCTGCTGTACCGACGGATGCACCGCACGTGCCTGCGCCTGCACACGCATCAGCTTGGTGGTTTCCACGGCCAGGGTTGCAAAATGGCTGCCAAAGGCTTTGGCGATCACTTCCTCGGGCCGATTCAAGTGCATGCAGGCATGCACCAGGTAGCAGGCGGCCTGCATGGCTTCGGAGCCACCGATGGTTTTGAGAATGGCAGCCACTGCATCGGCGTGGGCCAAGGTGTTTTCACCAGTTTCCAGGTTTTCTGCGGCAATCAGGGGCTCGGCAAAAGCGCGGGCACGCGCCAATGCGTTGAGTTGCTCAGGCAAAGCCTGCGCCGTGGCGGTGACCAGCGGCACGACGGCCTCAGGGCCTGCGCTGGGGACAGTCGGCGCCACTTCGGGGACAGCGCTTTTCATGCAGGTACCTTGCTCGGAGTCTCGGTCAAGAACGCTGCCACGGCAGCCACCTGCTCGGGGGCCACCAGCGTAGGTGCATGGCCCACGCCCGGCCATTCCATCAGGCGGGCGCGCGGGCCGCGCTGGCCCATGGCCGCTGCCGTGTGCGGTGACAGCAAGTCCGATTGCGCTCCCCGCAACAGCAGCGTCTGGGCGGTAATCTGGTCGTACAGCTGCCACAACTGCGCCTCGCCCGCCTGCGCTGCCTCCTGAGACAGGGAAGCAAACGCTGTAGCGATGGCAGGGTCGTAATGCAAAGTAACGCCCCCCTCAGGCAAGGCGCGCACCATGTGCTGGCACAAGGCCAGCCATTGCGCTGGCGTGTGCGGGCCAAAGTGGCTGGAAACCGACCACAAACTTTCGGCAGCTTGCTCCAGCGAGTCAAAACGCGGCGCCTTGCCCAGGTACTGACCAATGCGCGCCAGCGCTTGCCACTCGATGACCGGCCCCACATCATTGAGCACCAGACGGCGCACCGGCACAGGCAGCGGCAGACCCGGCTGCCCGCACAGCACCATGCCGATCAGACCGCCCATGCTGGTGCCTACCCAATCGAGGGTTTGCACGGGTGCCTGGTGGTGCAACTGCGCCAGCAGCGCCAGCATGTCGGCGGCATATACCGGTATCTGGTAAGCCAGCGGCTCGGCCAGCCAATCGCTGTGGCCGCGCCCAGCCACGTCCGGACAAATGACGCGCGCGTGCGCACTCAGAACCCGGGCCAGCACATCGAAATCGCGCCCCTGGCGCGACAGGCCATGCACACACACCACCACATGCGGGTGCTGCGGGTTGCCTGTGGCGTTCCACTCCCAATACGCCATGCGGCGGGCTTCGCCCTGCCCCGCGCGGGCCATCGGCCCTGTATCACTAGAGGCCGGGCCAGGGCAGGATACGTAGTTCAGCCTAGGTTCAATCATGGGTGCGCGCTTCCGGGGCATGGCTTGATAATTGCTATGTTGCATCGTAATTCATTCGGAGAAAATTCCATGCTCAAAGGCAAAACGGCTCTCGTGACAGGTTCTACCAGCGGCATCGGCTTAGGTATAGCCAAGGCACTGGCACAACAAGGGGCCAACGTGGTGCTCAACGGTTTTGGTGATGTGGATGCGCCACGCGCCGAGGTGCTGGCCGCTGGCCACGGCACTGACGCGCAAGTGGCTTACCACAGCGCCGATATGTCACGCAGTGCCGATATTGAAGACATGTTCCAGTACAGCGTGGCGCAGTTTGGCGCAGTGGACATCCTGGTCAACAACGCAGGCATTCAGCATGTGGCCAGCATCGAAGACTTTCCGGTCGAGCGCTGGGACGCCATTTTGGCCATCAACCTGACCAGCGCTTTTCACACCACGCGCCTGGCACTTCCCGCCATGAAGGCAGCCAACTGGGGCCGCATCATCAATGTCGCTTCGGTGCATGGTTTGGTGGGTTCGGCGCAAAAATCAGCCTACGTGGCAGCCAAGCACGGCGTGGTCGGATTCACCAAAGTCACAGCCCTGGAGACAGCAACCACGGGCATTACCTGCAACGCCATCTGCCCGGGCTGGGTACTGACGCCGCTGGTACAAAAGCAGGTGGATGCCAAGGCGCAGGCACTGGGCATCAGCAATGAAGAAGCCACCAAACTGCTGCTGGGCGAGAAAGAACCCTCCATGCAGTTCACCACGCCCGAAGAGCTGGGCGCGCTGGCCGTGTTCTTTTGCTCCAGCGCTGCCAACAATGTGCGCGGCGTAGCCTGGAACATGGACGGCGGCTGGACAGCCCAGTAACCGGCCCCACAAACACTCCTGATTCGATAGCTGCTAGCGCCCGTCCTGCAAGGGTTACGGGCCTTTTTTCTTGTCAACAGGCTCAGCGCATCTGCACCGATCCCGAGACATTGACCGTCACCGTGGTCTTGCCAGCCTCCACCGCCATGGGCGACGCGTCCATCATGGTGGCCTTGGCCTCCATCGCCATGGCGCGCGGGCGCGGGCCCGGCGCATAGCTGTTGCTGTTGACTGCCACTTCGCGCAGGGTGAAGGCGCTAAAGCCAAACGCCTTCGTCAAATCAGCAGCTTGCGTTTTGAAATTCTCAATCGCCTGCGCTTGGGCATCGCGCTCTACTTTGGCACGCTGTTCGCGGCTCAGGCCAAAGCCCACCTGGCCGATGGCCATCGTGGTCACGCGCGCTGCGGTGCCGGTGATGCGCGCAAAGTCGCGCCCCTCCAGCACCAGCTCGGCAGAACCTTGCCAGCCGCTGATCTGGCTGTTCTGGCCGTAACGCGGGTACAGGCCAAAGTTGCCGGTGCGCACATCCATTTGCCCTGGCTCAGCGTTGCGGCGCGCTTCCAGCAAAGCCGCATCCAGCGCCTGGCGCAGCTGCCCCTGCACCACGGCAGCGTCCTTGCCCTCGCGCGTGGTGCTCAGGGTGAGCACCAGCAAATCTTGTTGCACATCCACCGACCCAGCCGCTGACAGCTGCACCACGTTCTGCGGCGTTGCGGGAGCCATATTTTGGGCAAAAACGGCTCCAACGCTTACCAGCATTGCGCCAGCAGCTATCAATTTCATAGTTTTTTGCATGGAGAGAATTCCTTGGAGGGGTGATGATCGGGCCAAGGATACCGTCGCCTGGAAGTGTTTTTTGTCGGCCAAAAGCGCATTTTGGCGACGCGCCAGCAAAGCTGTGTGCGTATGCAGCAAAACTTGTAACGGTTGGTCAGACCACGCAGCAAAGCCGCACGCCAGCGCCGCAAACTGGTAACAATGGCCGCTGTTACAAATAAGACCGAGGTATCCCAATGGCCACGCCAAGCAACCGGACAGACAAAATTTTGGTCGTGGATGACGACGCCCGCATCCGCGATTTGCTGCGCCGCTACCTGACGCAAGAGGGCTTCGAGGTCATGGTGGCCGAAGACGGCAAAGCACTCAGCCGCCTGCTGCTGCGCGAAACCGTGGATCTGATCGTGCTCGATCTGATGATGCCGGGCGAGGATGGCCTGTCCATCTGTCGGCGCCTGCGCGCGGCCAACGACCGCACGCCCATCATCATGCTCACGGCCAAGGGGGAGGATGTGGACCGCATCGTCGGGCTGGAGGTGGGCGCTGACGACTACCTGGGCAAGCCCTTCAACCCGCGTGAACTGCTGGCGCGCATCCACGCCGTGCTGCGCCGGCGCCCGCCGCAAGAAGCGCCCGGCGCCCCGTCGGGCGACAACGAGGTGGTCAACTTCGGCCCCTTCAGCTTTGACCTGGGCACCCGCGCACTGCAAAAAAATGGCGAAGAGCTGCCCTTGACCACGGGCGAATTCGCCATGCTCAAAGCCCTGGTGCGCCACCCGCGCCAGCCGCTGTCGCGTGAGAAGCTGGCCTTGCTGGCACGTGGGCGCGAGTTCGAGCCCTTTGACCGCAGCCTGGACGTGCAGGTGTCACGGCTGCGCAAGCTCATCGAAGAAGATGCTGCCGCGCCGCGCTACATCCAGACCGTGTGGGGTGTAGGCTACGTGTTTGTGCCGGACGGCAATAATTGACCGCCCGGCTCCGCGCCCCTGCGCAAACCCCACGGTGTGCCCCTTGCCTGGCGGGCAGCACACCTTGGCGCTTTTGATTTCCCATGAGCTACTCCCCTCCTCCGGTCAGCGATGCCACCAGCCCAGCCCCCCTGGAATCTGCACCGCGCCACCGCGAATCGCCCAAACGGATGGGGCTCAACCTGTTTTGGCGCACATTTTTTCTGCTCAGCCTGTTGCTGGTGGGCAGCATCCTGGCCTGGCTGCAAACACTGCGCGCCCTGGAGTTTGAGCCGCGCACGCTGCACACCGCACAGCAGATTGCCTCGCTGGTCAACCTCAGCCGCGCGGCGCTGGTGCATTCGGATGCGATTGCGCGCGTCTCGCTGCTCAAGACCATGGCCGACCAGGAGGGCGTGCGCATCCTGCCGCGCGAGCCCGGCGACAACTTTGAACTGCTCGACCAATCGCCCCTGGGCCAGCGCCTGACCGAAGAGCTGTCCCAGCGCCTGGGCCAAGGCACCATCGTGGCCAGCAGCGTCAATGGCGAAAAAGGGCTGTGGGTGGGCTTTTCCATCAATGGCGATGCCAACTGGCTGCTCATGGACCGCTCGCGCTTCAGCCCGGCCGGGGGCAAAACCTGGCTGATCTGGCTCATCACGGCAGGGGCGCTGTCGCTGGCCGGGGCCGCCGCCATCGCCCGGCTCATCAACCAGCCGCTCAAGCAGCTGTCTTATGCGGCCAACCGCGTGCGCGATGGTGACTTTGCCGCCAGCCGACTCGACGAGGAGGCCGTGACCAGCGAAATCCGCGAGGTCAATATCGGCTTCAACCGCATGGCGCAAAAACTCGCCAAGCTCGAACAAGACCGCGCCGTGATGCTGGCGGGCATCTCGCACGACCTGCGCACACCGCTGGCACGCCTGCGCCTGGAAACCGAGATGAGCGTGGCCGACGAAGTGGCGCGCGAACACATGGTGGCCGACATCGTGCAGCTCGACGCCACCATCGACAAGTTTCTCGATTACGCGCGCCCCGACCACGTCACGCTCACGCCGGTCAATCTGCACGGCGTGATCTCTTCGTGCGTGTATGCAGTGCAAGACCACCGTGAGCTGCAAATCACCATGAGCGTGCCCGAAGACCTGAACGTGCTGGCCGACGAGGTGGAACTGGCGCGCATCATCTCCAACCTGCTGGAAAACGCGCGCCGCTACGGCAAGACGCCCGACGCGGGCGTCACCCAGGTGGACATTGCCGCCAAGGGCCGCGAGGAGTGGGTGCTGATCAAGGTGCGTGACCACGGCACGGGCGTACCGCCCGAGCAGCTGGCCAACCTGACCAAGCCGTTTTTCCGGGGCGACTCGGCCCGCACAGCGGCAGCGGGCGCGGGCCTGGGCCTGTCGATTGTGGACAAAACCGTGCAGCGCATGGGCGGCATTTTTGCCCTGGCCAATTCGGCCTCGGGCGGCTTGGTGGCGCATGTGCAATTGCAGCGCGCCCACGACCAGCCCCAGGGCACGGACTCGCAGCAGCGCCTGCAACGCCCGCAGGTCAAACGCAAACTGCCGCCGCGCCCTACAGCGCAGGGCTAAACCACGGTCAGCAAAGCGATGGCGCGCGCCTCCATCGCCAGCCCCTGCCCCACCGGCCCCAGCCGCTCGGCGGTCTTGGCCTTGATGTTGATCTGCCCCGGTTGCAACGCCAGCGCCTGCGCAATGCGCGTGCGCATGGCCGGAATGTGCGCGGCCAGCCGGGGGGCCTGGGCCACCACCGTGGTGTCGATGTTGCCGATCTGGTAGCCCTGTGCCCGCACCCGGCGCGCGGCCTCGGTCAGCAGCGCCAGCGAATCGGCACCGCGAAACTGCGCATCGGTGTCCGGAAAATGCGTGCCGATATCGCCCAGCGCCGCCGCGCCCAGCAGCGCATCGGTGATGGCGTGCAGCAGCACATCGGCATCCGAATGGCCCAGCAAACCCATGGGGTGGTCGATGGTTACACCGCCAATGACCAGCGCCCGGCCCGGCACCAGCGCGTGGACATCCCAGCCCTCGCCTATTCTGAAATTCATGCGTTTTCCTTAAAAAATGGTACGTGCGGGGGCATCGCTGGCTTGGCCACGGTCACCGCCAAAGCGGTCCAGGGTGGCGCCGTGGGCGCGCTGGGCCAGCACGGCTTCGGCCAGTAAAAAGTCTTCCGGGTAGGTCACTTTGAAATTCAGCGCACTGGCCTGCACCAGGCGCGGGTGCAGGCCCATGGCCTCCATGGCGCTGGCCTCGTCGGTGGCGATGGGGCCTATCTGCTCCAGCGCCTGAACGAGCGCACCGATGCGGAACATCTGCGGCGTTTGCGCCAGCCATTTGTCGCCCCGGTCTACCGTGCTGGCCACGCGGATGCCGCCCGGCCCGGCAATCGCGGTTTTGAGGGTGTCAGCCAATTTGTGCGCCAGCAGGCCGCCCACATCGTCGCCCAGGCAGGCGTCGATCAGGGCATCAATCTGCTCTGGCGTGACCAGGCAGCGTGCGGCATCGTGAACCAGCACCCAATCCTGGGCCTGCGCCCCACGCTGGAGCAAGGCGCGCAGGCCACCCAGCACGGTGTCAGCCCGGGTGGGGCCGCCGCACTCCACCGTAAAAAAGCCCTTGCCCGGGTAGGCATCCAGAAAATGGTCGCCCGCCGCCACCGCCACCAGCGTGCCCGCCAGCCGGCCCACGCCCGCCAACGCAGCCAGCGTGTGCAGCACCAGCGGCTGGCCTGCCACGTGCAGGTACTGCTTGGGCAGCGCAGAAGCGGCAGCCTGGCCCGGCGGCAAGGCCCGCGTGCCAGTGCCAGCGCAGGGCAGCAAGGCCCACAAACGCGCGCCTACGGGCAGCGCGTAGCTGCCACCGGGCGGGGTTATCGTCCAGGGGTTCCATGGGCTCCAGGGGCCCGCCACGTCGGGGATGGCATCAGGGGACGGCGCCGGGGCGGGCGCAGCAGCGCTCTGGGGCGTCAGCAAAGGATGGGTCATGGCGGCATTCTAAAATCTGCACTCCCCGCCGCGTCCGGTTCGGGCGCGACCCGCGCCAGCGAAGGCCGTGGTGCGGCCACCTCCCCCTTCAGCGCATGGACCTCCCCAAACTCACCCCCGGTAAACGCTTCACCGTGCCCCGCCCCGTGGGCAGCGCCGACGCCCTGCTGCTGGCACGCCTGGGCCAGCGCGAACAGGCCGCGCGGCGCACCACCGCCATCGTCACCGCCGACGCCGCCGATGCCGGCCGGCTGCTCGACGAACTGGCTTTTTTTGCCCCCGGCCTGCGCTGTGCGCTGTTTCCGGACTGGGAAACGCTGCCCTACGACACCTTCAGCCCGCACCAGGATTTGATCAGCGAGCGCCTGGCTGCGCTGTGGCGCATCAGCCAGAAAGACAAGGACACCGGCGCCGATGTGGTCATCGTGCCCGCTACCACCGCGCTGTACCGGCTGGCGCCGCCCGCTTTTTTGGCGGGCTACACCTTCGAGTTCAAGGTCAAACAAAAGCTGGACGAAGCCAAATTCAAGGCCCAGCTCACGCTGGCGGGCTACAGCCATGTCAGCCAGGTGGTCAGCCCCGGCGAATACGCGGTGCGCGGCGGGCTGATTGACCTGTTCCCGATGGGCTCGCCCGTGCCCTACCGCGTGGATTTGTTTGACGACGAAATCGACAGCATCCGCACCTTCGACCCCGACACCCAGCGCAGCCTCTACCCCGTGCCCGAAGTGCGCTTGCTGCCCGGGCGCGAATTTCCCATGGACGAGGCTGCGCGCGCCAAATTTCGCGCCCGCTGGCGCGAGCTGCTCGACGGCGACCCCACCAAAAGCCGCATCTACAAAGACATGGGCGCCGGCGTGGCCACCGCAGGCATCGAGTACTACCTGCCGCTGTTCTTTGATGACACCGCCACCGTGTTCGATTACCTCGGCCAAGATGCCACCGTGGTGCTGCACGGCGACATCGAGCCCGCGTTCCAGCGCTTTTGGCAAGACACCAAAGACCGCTACCGCCTGGTGCAGGGCGACCCCGAGCGCCCGGTGCTGGCGCCCGAAGCGCTGTTTTTGAGTGCCGACCAGTTCTATACCCAGCTCAAGGCCTATGCGCAGTTGTCGGTGCGGGCGCCAGCGCCCATAGACACCACGCCCGGCGCAGGCGATGCGGCTGCGCCCTCCACTGGTGCAGCCACAGACACCAGCGCGCTGCCTGACCTGTCAGTCGTGCGCGGTGCCGACGAGCCGCTGGCGCGCCTGCGCGCCCATATCCAGACCACGCCGCAGCGCGTGCTGCTGCTGGCCGAAAGCGCCGGGCGGCGCGAGAGCCTGCTGGACTTTCTGCGCACTGGCGGCGTGCAGCCGCCCGCGTTCGACTCCCTGGCCGCCTTTGACGCCAGCGGCGAAAAACTCGGCATTGCCACCGCCGCCCTCACCGTGGGCTTTGCCTGGCACGAGCGGGGCATCGACTTCGTCACCGAAACCGAGCTATTTGCCGCCGGTGCCACCACACGCCGACGCAAAAAGCAGGAGCAAGTCAGCGACGTGGAAGCGCTGATCAAAGACCTGAGCGAGCTCAACGTGGGCGACCCGGTAGTCCACAGCCAGCACGGCATTGGCCGCTACCGGGGGCTGGTCAACCTCGACCTGGGCGAGAAAAATGTGGATGGCACGCCCGCCCTGCAAGAGTTCTTGCACCTGGAGTACGCCGCCCAGGCGGTGCTGTATGTGCCCGTGAGCCAGTTGCAGCTCATCAGCCGCTACACGGGCGTTTCTGCCGACGAAGCACCGCTGCACAAACTGGGCAGCGGCCAGTGGGAAAAAGCCAAGCGTAAAGCCGCAGAGCAAGTGCGCGACAGCGCTGCCGAACTGCTCAACATCTACGCCCGCCGCGCCCTGCGCCAGGGCCACGCATTCCGCTATTCGCCGCAGGACTACGAGCAGTTTGCCAACGACTTCGGCTTTGAAGAAACCGCCGACCAGAACGCCGCCATCCACGCCGTCATCCAGGACATGATCAGTCCGCGCCCCATGGACCGGCTGGTCTGTGGCGATGTCGGCTTTGGCAAAACCGAAGTGGCCTTGCGCGCCGCCTTTGTCGCCGTGACGGGCGGCAAGCAGGTGGCGTTTCTGGCGCCCACCACGCTGCTGGCCGAGCAGCATTACCAGACGCTGGTCGATCGCTTTTCCAAATGGCCGGTGCGGGTGGCCGAGGTATCGCGCTTTCGCTCGGGCAAAGAGATTTCTTCGGCCATCAAAGGCATTGCCGATGGCACCGTCGATGTCGTGGTCGGCACGCACAAGCTGCTGAGCGAATCCACCCAGTTCAAAAACCTGGGCCTGCTCATCATTGACGAAGAGCACCGCTTTGGCGTGCGCCACAAAGAGCAGATGAAAGCGTTGCGCGCCGAAGTGGATGTGCTCACGCTCACGGCCACGCCCATTCCGCGCACCATGGGCATGGCGCTGGAGGGCCTGCGCGACCTGAGTGTGATTGCCACCGCACCGCAGCGGCGCCTGGCCATCAAGACCTTTGTGCGCAGTGAAGGCACGGGCGTGATCCGCGAAGCCGTGCTGCGCGAATTGAAGCGCGGCGGGCAGGTGTACTTTTTGCACAACGAAGTCGAAACCATCGAAAACCGCCGGCAAAAGCTCGAAGAAATCCTGCCCGAAGCGCGCATCGCCATCGCCCACGGCCAGATGCCCGAGCGCGAGCTGGAAAAAGTCATGCGCGACTTTGTGGCCCAGCGCTTCAACCTGCTGCTGTGCTCCACCATCATCGAAACCGGCATTGACGTGCCCACAGCCAACACCATCGTCATCTCGCGCGCCGACAAGTTTGGCCTGGCGCAATTGCACCAGCTGCGCGGGCGCGTGGGCCGCAGCCACCACCAAGCCTATGCCTACCTGATGGTGCCCGACGTGGAGAGCCTGACCAAGCAGGCCCAGCAGCGCCTGGACGCCATCCAGGCCATGGAAGAACTGGGCAGCGGCTTCTACCTGGCCATGCACGACCTGGAGATTCGCGGCGCGGGCGAAGTGCTGGGCGAGAACCAGAGCGGCAACATGATGGAGATTGGGTTCCAGCTCTACAACGAGATGCTGTCCGAGGCGGTGCGCTGCCTCAAGGCGGGCAAGGAGCCTGATTTGCTCAGCCCCCTGTCGGTCACCACCGACATCAACCTGCACGCCCCGGCCCTGCTGCCCGATGATTTTTGTGGCGATGTGCATTTGCGCCTGAGCTTTTACAAAAAACTGGCTACCGCCAGAACCACCGACCAGATCGACGGCCTGCTGGAAGAAATCGTCGATCGCTTTGGCAAGCTGCCCGCGCAGGCGCAAACGCTGATCGACGTGCACCGCCTGCGCTGCTTGAGCCAGCCCTACGGCGTGGTGAAGGTGGACGCGGCACCGGGCGTCACCACCATCACCTTCAAGCCCCAGCCGCCGGTAGACCCGATGCAGATCATTGCGCTGATCCAGAAAAACAAGCACATCAAGCTGGCGGGCAACGAGAAGCTGCGCATTGAACGCGCCCTGCCCGACCCCAAAGACCGCGCCCAACTGGTGCGCGACGTGCTGCGCAGCCTGGGCCAGCCGCTGGCCGCTGCCACCCCCGACGCATGACCCCCACCGACGAAGCTTTTCTGGACGCCAGCGTGCTGGCCTGCGCGCTGGCCGTGGCCCTGTGGCTGCGCCCGTGGCGGCTGCTGCGCGGCGGTGCGCTGCTCACGCCTTTGCTGGCCACGCTGGTGGTGCTGCCCTGGGTGTGGGCCTTGCCCCAGTTGCACACCATGCCGTTGCAGTTGCAGTTTTCGGGCGCCTGCATGGTGCTGCTGATGCTGGGCTGGCCGCTGGCCGTGCCCACGCTGCTGCTGGTGGCCGTGGAGGCCGGTGTGCTGGGCGGGGCGCCCTCGCTAGAGAGCATGGCCGCCCAGGCGCTGTGGCAAGGCGTGCTGCCCGCCACGCTGGCGCTGGGCCTGGGGGCGCTGCTGCGGCGCTTCACGGGCGAGCATCTGTTTGTGTACGTGCTGGGCCGGGCCTTTTTGGGCACTGCCGTGTGCGCCTTTGCCACCGGCGCGCTGGCGCAGTGGAGCGGCCAGCTGCTGCCCGGCGTGGATGAAGGCTTATCGATGGTGGCGCGCTGGCTCATGGCCTGGGGCGACGCCTTCATGACCGGCATGCTGGCCGCCATCTTTGTCGCCTTCAAGCCCCAATGGCTGGCCACCTGGTCAGACCAGCTGTACTTGCGCAAGCCCCCCACCTGACGCCACTACCGGCGCACAATTTATAGCCAAATTGGACTCCAGCGCCCGCACAGTATGCGCTGGCAGCTATCAAAAACTGAGTAAAAAAACCACCATGCAAACCACTGAATTCGCCCCCGGCCTTGTAGTGCAAAACCTTGCCAGCCCCTTGCGCTTGTCTGACTTCAAGCTCATCGCCTTTGACATGGACTCGACGCTGATCAACATCGAGTGCATTGACGAGATTGCCGACGCCGCCGGGCGCAAGGCCGAGGTGGCCGCCATCACCGAGGCGGCCATGCGCGGCGAGATCACCGATTTCAAAGACAGCCTGCGCCGGCGTCTGGCGCTGCTCAAGGGTGTGCCCGCCAGCCACCTGGAGGCCGTATTGACCGAGCGCCTGCGCTTTAACCCCGGCGCGCCAGAGCTGATGGCTGCGGCGCGCGCAGCGGGCCTGAAAACCTTGCTGGTGTCGGGCGGCTTTACGTTTTTTGCCGACCGCGTCAAGGCCGGTCTGGGCATGGACTTTGCCCGCGCCAACCAGCTGGAGGTGCAGGATGGCCACCTCACCGGCCGCCTGATCGCACAGTGCTGGGGCGATATCTGCGACGGTGCAGAAAAGCGCCGCACGCTGCTCGAAGTGGCCAGCCTGATGGGCATTGCCCCGCAGCAAACCATTGCCGTGGGCGATGGTGCCAACGACCTGCCCATGATGGGTGCGGCGGGCCTGTCGGTGGCCTACCACGCCAAGCCAGCGGTGCGCGCACAGGCGCAGGTGGCTATCAACCAAGGCGGGCTCGACCGGCTGCTGGAAGTGCTGGGTTGAGCCAGCACCACCCGGCCCCGGCCAGCGCCCCGCCCCCGGGCTGGCCCCGGCGCCTGGCCCGGCGCCTGCGCGCGCAGTGGCCCACCGGGCTGGCACTGCTGGCCGTGGTGCTGGGCGCGCACCTGTGGCACACGCGCCACCTGCCCAGCGGCGTGCTGCCCGACGCCACGGTGCAGCTGGCCAGCGGTGAGGTGCTGCGCCTGAGCCAGTGGCGCGCCCTGCACCCCGGCCAGCCCGTGGCGCTGCACGTGTGGGCCGACTGGTGCCCCATCTGCCGCACCGAAGAGCACAGCATCACGCGCCTGCAACGCGACTGGCCGGTGCTCACGGTGGCCATGCAATCGGGCAACGCGCCCCAGGTGCGCCAGGTGCTGGCCCGGCGCGCTCTGCCCTGGCAGACGGCGGTGGATGCCGATGGCGCACTGGCGCGCAGCCTGGGCATCCAATCGGTGCCCGCGCTGTTGGTGCTCGATGCCAACGGCCAGCTGCGCGCCGCCTCGGTTGGCTACACCAGCGAGATCGGTATGCGCCTGCGCCTGCGCTGGGCACAGGCCATGGCAGCCTGGCCGTAGCCACCCCACGCGGGCCAGCACGCCAAGCGCGCGGCTGCCCGTTCAGGCATCGCCCTGCGGGGGCGGCTGGCGTGGTGTGCGCAACGGGTGCAGGGAAATCAGGGCCGCCACGGGCGAACCCGTCGGCGGCCACAGCGGCTGGGGCGTGTCCAGGTCGGCCAGCGTCACGCCGTCAAGCACCGCCAAAAACGCCCGCATGGCCTGCGCCAGCACACCGTGCAAATGGCAGTGGCTGCCCAGGCAACATTGGTTGGTGCGGGGGTCAAAGCATTCGACCAGATGGAAGTCGGTTTCGGTGCTGCGCACGACCGCACCCACGTTGATGTCGTGCGCGGGCTTCATCAGCCGCATGCCGCCGCCGCGCCCCCGGGTGGTCTCCAGCAGGCCCTGGGCCGCCAGTTCTTGCACGATTTTGGTCAGATGGCTGCGCGAGATGCCGTGGCTTTGCGCCACCTCACTGATGGTCACCGGCTGCTCGCGGCCCTGGCAGGCGGCGCAGTACATCAGCACGCGCAGGGTGTAGTCAGTCCATTGGGTCAGCCGCATGGGTGATTCCAGACATCAGGAATAAAGTGCATTGCGTGCAAATTCTAGGCGTCTAAAATATTCACGATAGATGCATCTTTAGAAAGCCATCCCTATGCACACCCCCACCACCGACAGCATCACCGCGCTGGTACACGGCTTTTATGCCGACGTGCGCGCCGACCCTTTGCTGGGCCCCGTGTTTGAAGACGCCCTGCGCGACCACTGGGAGTCGCACCTGGCGCGCATGGTGGACTTCTGGAGCACGGTGGTGCTGGGCAGCAAAAGCTTCAGCGGCAACGTGTTTGCCAAGCACATGGCGCTGCAAGGCGTGACGCCAGCGCACTTTGCCGCCTGGGTACGGCTGTGGGGCCAGCACACCGAGCGGCTGTTTGCCCCCGAAGTGGCCCGCGAGCTACAGCTGGTAGCACACGGTATCGCCCGCAACCTGTTCCGGGGCTACTTTGGCACGCTGCCCGCGTTCGACAGCACCGAAAAAGAGGCCCACAGCGGGCACTGAAAACTCCTATTTTGATAGCTGCAAGCGCTTTACTGTAGAGGCTTGCAGCCATTTTTTATCCATACCCAGGGCCATGGCAGGCACGGCCAATACACAGGCCATCCCCTCTTGATACAGCTTGTGACTTGCTGCTTAATGAAGCGCACTTTCACGCAAGGAGGCATCCCATGAACTTCACACGACGCCAATGGATGGGGGCAGGCGCAGCAGGCATGCTGGGCACCGTCGCTACCGGGATGAAGCTCAACCCCCTGGCACAGGCCATGGCGGCCACGGAGATGGATGCCAACGCGCAGTTGGCAGCACTGAAATCCTTTACCGGCAAGGTGCCGCACGCCACCCACTACGGCCCACTGGTGGCCACGGTGGAGCAAGGCCGCATCGTCCACATTGAGGCGCAGGCCAGCGACAAAATGCCCACCGCCATGCTGACCGAAGGGGTGCTCGATCGCACTTACGACAAAACCCGCGTGGTTGGCCCCATGGTGCGCAAGTCGTACCTGGAGTGGGAGCAAAACGGTCGCAAAGGCAGCAACAAGCCCGAGCTGCGCGGCAAAGACGAGTGGGTGCAGGTGGGCTGGGACACGGCCTTGGGCCTGACCGCCAAGGCCATCCTCGACACCATTGAAAAATACGGCAACGAAGGGTGCTTTTCCAGCTCGTATGGCGGCTGGTCGCACGCCGGCATCTTCCGGCCCAACGTGTTGCAGGGGCGCTTTTTCAACCTGCTGGGCGGCTCGTCCATGACCACGGGCGACTATTCCGCCGGAGCCGGTCAGGTCATCATGCCCATGGTGATTGGCGACATGGAGGTGTATTCGGCCCAGACCGCCTGGGAGCAGCTGCGCGACCACACCGAGCTGGTGGTGTTTGTGGGCTGCGACCCCGACAAAAACAACCGCATCGAATACACCGTGCCCGACCACGAGATGTACAGCGGCTGGGAAGCCATCAAAAAAGCAGGCTGCCGATTCATCTCCATCAACCCGCAGGTGACCACCACCGACGAGAAGATGGGCTCGGAGTGGGTGCGCATCATCCCCAACACCGACACCGCCCTGTTCATGGCCATGGGCTACCACCTGCTCAGCCAGAACAAGCACAACCAGGCTTTCATCGACAAATACACGGTGGGCTTTGACAAATACCGCGCCCACCTCGAAGGCAAAGACGGCACGCCACCCAAAACACCCGCCTGGGCCGCCAAAATCACCGGCATTCCAGCCGCCAAAATCCGCGCAATGGCCGAGCTGATGGCGTCCAAGCGCACGCAGCTGTGCGGCTCCTGGGCCATACAGCGCGCCCACCACGGCGAGATGCCCTACTGGGCCATCGTCAACTTTGCCTGCATTCTGGGCAACATCGGCCTGCCCGGCCAGGGCGTGGGCTTTAGCTGGCACTACGGCGGCGGCGGCATGCCGCAATCGGGCGGCACCGCGCCCACGGGCCTGTCGCAAGGGCGCAACCCGGTGAAAAAGATTTGCCCGGCCTCGCGCATCAGCGAAATGCTGCTCAACCCCGGCCAGGAGTTCACCTACAACGGCAGCAAATACACCTACCCCCAGGCCAAGCTGATTTACAACGCGGGCAACAACGCCTTCTCGCACCAGCAAGACCTGAACGAGCTGGCGCGCGCCATCCACAGCGTGGATACCATCATCTGCCAGGAGCCCTGGTGGAATGGCTCAGCGCGCTGGGCCGACATCGTGCTGGCGGCCACCACCACCGTGGAGCGCAACGACATCACCTCGGCGGGTACCTACAGCATCGACAAGGTCTATGCGATGAAGCAAATCATCGCGCCGCAGTTTGATGCGCTGGACGATTTTGAAATTTTCCGCCGCCTGGCGTCGCTGTGCGGCGTCGAGTACGCCTTCACCGAAGGCAAAACGCAGATGGACTACGTCAAGGCCGCCTACGAGGCCAGCAGCGCGGCCCCGCACATGCCCTTTGACCAATTCTGGGCCGAAGGCATGGCACGCATCCCGGTGCCACCAGAGGCCCACAAGTGGGTGCGCCACGGTGACTTCCGCGCCGACCCGGCCAAGCACCCGCTGCACACCACCAGCGGCAAGATCGAGATGTACTCCTCCACCATCGCCAAGATGAACATCCCCGACATGCCGCCCATGCCCACCTGGCAAGAGCCGGGCGAGTACCTGGGCAACGCGCGCAAGGGCCAGGTGCATGTGGTCAGCCCGCACCCCTACTGGCGCCTGCACTCGCAGATGAACAACTCCGAGCGGCTGCGCAAGCGCTACACCATCCAGACGCGCGAACCGCTGACCATCAGCGTAGAAGACGCCAAGCAGCACAACATCCGCAACGGCGACCTGGTGGAGCTCTACAACGAGCGCGGTGCGGTGGTGGTGGGCGCGCGCGTGTCCGACAAAATCATGCCCGGCGTGGTCAGCCTGTACGAGGGCGCCTGGCCGCAACTCGACAGCAAAGGCCGCTGCAACAACGGCTTGGTCAACTTCCTCACCTCCAGCCGGCGCGCCAGCGGCCTGACGCAGGCCACCACGGCCAACACCTGCATTGCCTCCCTGCGCAAATGCACCGATGCCGATCCGGGTGGCACCAAAGCCTTCGATCCGCCCAAGATCGTCAAGAGCAACATCCAGTTTGACGAGAAGTTTTTTGGCGTGGAGCGGGCCGCCGCGCTGCGCGAAAAAGCCACCGCCTCAATGTCGCCCGCTGAAAAAATCTTCTACCAGCGCTGCACCGTCTGCCACGGCCCGCGCGACCCCGGCCACTTCACCGAAAAGCAGTGGCAAGGCATCACGCCCAGCATGTTCCAGCGCGCGGGTCTGAACGCTGACGAGCAAAAAATCGTGCTCGATTTCCTGCTGCAAAACGCCAAGCACTGAGCACCGCGCCGCCAAGCACTGCAAGCGGGCTTCAGCGCGGCGGGGTGGTGTCGTCGGCGTCTTTGGCATCCTGAGGCAGATCGTCAGCCGCATCTGCGCTGTCTGGATGCACCATTTCGCCAGCGGCACTGCCGCCCAGCGCACCCGCCACAGAGCCAAGCGTGCCGCCCACCAGCACGCCCAGCGGCCCGGCAACCACAGCACCCACAACGGCGCCCGCTGCCATGCCAGCCACAGCGCCGCCGCCCATCAGGGCGGATTTTGATTCCCGCTCGGCTTCGCCCGGTTCAAGGGCAAATTGCGCAGCATCGGCCGGGTCCTGCGACGGAACCCCGTGGCCCACAACGGCCTGCTCGACAAGGTCGGGGTCTACCAGTTTGGCTTCTTTCGGTTCGGGGGGAGATGAGTTCATGTGCGCTCCTTGGGGAGTTAACGTGCAGACGGGCGGGACGCTCGCTGCAACCCTGTTGTAACCCCCGCACCCCGGCGCCGGTGTGGGCCCAAAGACCGTGGCACCGTCAGACAACACCCGGTGGCACCAGCACACAAACGCTTCTGATTTAATAGCTTATAGCGCGCAGTGGTATTGGGCCAGAAGCCAAAAACACCTCCTAAAATCACCGCGCCGGGCACCCCATTACCCCGCGCAGCGCTTGGAAAACGGACGCCTGCCCCCATGTGTGTCCCATTCCCGCCGCTGCGGGTTTTGCGCTATTGCAACGCTGGGCGGCTGCACAGTTCCCTCTCCTGATCCCTCTTGACCTAGGAAAACCTTGTGAACATTTCTTTTCGCACCACCGCTGGCGTGATTGCCCTGACCATTGCCTCGCTGGCCGTGCCCTCGCTGGCGCACGCCAAGCGCTTTGGCAAATCGGTGGCGCCCGCACGCATCGGCAAAGCCCCGGCAGCGCCTGCCACCCCCGTGGCCCCCACCGCCAACCGGGCAGCCCCTGCTACGCCCGCAACACCAGCCACACCCGCAGCAGCCGCTGCACCAGTCGCTGCCACCCCTGCGGCAGCGCCAGCACCCGCCGCAGCCGCCGCCCCCGGTGGTTCGGGAATGATGGGCACCTTGGGCGCAGCCGCCGTGGGTGCTGTGGCCGGTTCACTGGCTGGCAACGCCCTGGCCGGCGCCATGGCCCCCGACAAAGAAGCCAAAGCCAAAGAGGAAGAAGCCAAAGCCCTGGCCGCTGAAAAAGAAGCCCAGGAACTGCAAAAAAAGGCCGATGAAGCCAAGCAAAAAGCCGAAGCCGCCCGCGCCGCTGCCGCTGTGGCCAAGTAAGCCGCAGGCCTGCACCTTGCCCCACCCTGTTACTGCCCCACCCTACCCATGCTGAAAAAAACCCTCTCCGCCCTGGCCATCGCCACCCTCGCTCTCAGCGCCCATGCTGCCGACGTGCTCAAAGTGGCCGCCACTGCCGTGCCCCACGCTGAACTGCTCAACTTCGTCAAACCCCAGCTCAAAGCCCAGGGCGTGGACTTGCAAGTGCGCGAGTTCAGCGACTACGTGCAGCCCAACGCCGCCGTCGAAGACAAGCAGCTCGATGCCAACTTCTTTCAGCACCAGCCCTACCTGGACAGCTACAACAAAGACCGCAAAAGCAGCCTGGTGATGGTGCCCGGCGGCAAGATCCACGTCGAACCCTTTGGCGCCTACAGCCAGAAGATCAAGAACGTGAAAGACCTGAAAGATGGCGCTACCGTGGCCATCCCCAACGACCCCTCCAACGGGGGCCGCGCCCTGCTGCTGCTGGCCAGCCAGGGGCTGATCGAACTCAAAGACCCCAAGAGCCTCACCCCCACGCCGCTGGACGTGGTGAAAAACCCGAAAAAGCTCAAGTTCAAAGAGCTGGAAGCGCCCTTGCTGCCGCGCGCCCTGGCCGATGTGGACATGGCCTTGATCAACACCAACTACGCCATCGAAGCCAAGCTCAACCCCACCAAGGATGCGCTGTTCATTGAAGGCGCCGATTCGCCCTACACCAACATCGTGGCCGCCCGCGCCGACCGCGCCAACGACCCGGTGATCCAGAAGCTGATCAAGGCGCTGCACACGCCCGAGGTGAAGAAGTTCATCCAGGACAAATACAAAGGCGCCGTGGTTCCCGCGTTCTGAGCAGGCACACCGCCCCACGCAAAAGCGCTGCCTCTGGCAGCGCTTTTTTGTTGGCCCGCCCCAGGCGCATGCGAACCCACAGGAAGCTACAAGGGGCGAAACCCGAAGGGCCGCGCCTGCCCCGGCGCCGCAGCAAACGCGCTGGCCGCACTGGCTGGCGCGCGCGCACCACGGCGCTCATGGGTGTGGCCGTGCAGGCCGGATTTGCGGTCGTAGTCCAGGCGCGCGACCGGGTCTGACAAGATGGCATAGGCCCGGTTGATCTGGGCCAGACGGTCATTGGCATGTTCGGTGCCCTGGTGTTTGTCCGGGTGGCAATGCTGCACCAGACAGCGGTAAGCGGCCTTGATGACCTGCGCACGGGCGCGCGGGCTGACCTCCAACACCTCATACAGTGTGTGCTCAACGTGCATGGCATGGCCCCGGTTACTGACGGACAAGGCCCAGTATCCAGCCATCGCCCCTGGCGCATCAACTGCCAGAGCGTCTCAAAACGTATTCAGGGCTCTTGCGCGCGCGGGGGCAATCCGGCGCCAGCGCGCAAAGGCTGCAACAAATCGGACAGGGCGTTGTGGTCAATCTCGTACATCAGCGCCAGCAGGCGCCCGATGTCGCCGTGCGGAAAGCCTTGGCGGGCAAACCAATGCAGGTAGCTGCCCGGCAGGTCGGCAATCAGGCGCCCCTGGTATTTGCCGTAGGGCATGCGCACCGTAATCAGGCGCTGGAGCTGGGCCGCGTCCATCAGCCGCCTGCGCGTTTGACGGTGTGGCCGGATTTTTTCAGGGCCTCGATCACGCGCTCTACGTGGTCGCCCTGCACTTCGATGGTGCCGTCCTTGACGGTACCGCCGCTGCCGCAGGCCGCCTTGAGCTGCTTGCCCACCTGGGCCAGCGCTTCACCCCCCAACAGCAAGCCCGTGACCACCGTCACAGCCTTGCCACCGCGCCCCTTGGTCTGGCGCGAGACACGCACGATGCCATCGCCCACGGGCGCGGCAGCGGCCTTGCACACGCACTGCGCCTGCGGCTGGCGGCAGTCGGGGCACATGCGACCGTGGTCGGTGGAATAGACCAGGCCGCCCAGACTGGACAGCCCCTTCATTTGCGCCGCCCCGAGTCGGGGGCAAAAAACAGCGTCAGGCCCACGCCAATCAGCACCAGCGGCCACCAGACCCTGACCAACTCCCACAGGCTGATGTCGATGAGCCCGAGGTTGTTCAGCAAAAAGAACAGCCCCACCAGTACCAGCACGATGGCTGCAACGTTGCCTCTCATGAAAACTCCTCCGGTTGTGTGTATGGGCAGACCGCCTCAGCGCCGGGCGGGCGGCACAGGCAGCGCAGGCGGTGTGCGCAGCATGTGGAAATTGAGCAGGCGGGTGGCCATCACGGTTTCGACAAAAAACAGCACCAGCGCCAGCAAAAACGACACCACGCCCGTCAGAAAGCTGCCCAGTGCCCAGGTGTGGCCGCGCAAATTGGTGGTTTCGCCCAGAAACAGCAGCACGATGGTCAGCCCGATCAGAAAACCGCACAGCGTCAGCAGGCCGATGCAGCCATTGGCCATGCGCCCCCGGGTGCGCAGGTAGCCCAGCTCCAGCACGGCGTGCTCCAGCGATTCGGGGTCGTCCTGGTGGCGCACGCGCTCTTCCACCACCCGGGCGCGGTCAATGATGCGCGCCAGCCGCCCGGCCACCGCGCCGATCATGCCGGCCACCGCCGTGAGCAAAAACACCGGCGCCACAGACAACTGGATGCTGTGGGTGATGCTGGAGGAGTCGATGGACAAAGGCATACGGGACGGGGTATCGCGCTGGATGGGGCACTTGGCACAGGCCGGGGTGTGGATTATCGGGGCAGCGTGCCCACGGCGGTGGCGCACAATCGCCCGCTGACATTTTTCTGCCACACCATGCCTTTTGCCTCCCTTGGTCTTTCTCCGGCCCTGTGCCGCGCCGCCAGCGAACTGGGCTTTACCACGCCCACCCCCGTGCAAACGCAGGCCATTGCGGCCATTGTGCGCGGCGCCGATGTCTGGGCCAGCGCCCAGACCGGCTCGGGCAAAACCGCCGCTTTTGCCCTGCCCGCACTGCAACAGCACCAAACGCTGATGCTGGCGCCGCGCACCGGCGGCGCGCGCCGCGCCCACACCCTGATCGTGGTGCCCACGCGCGAGCTGGCTGCCCAGGTGGGCGAGGTGCTGCGCAGCCTGGGCCAGCACCTAGCGCAGCCGCCCAAAGTGGCAGTGGTGTTTGGCGGTGTCTCTATCAACCCGCAAATGCTGGCCCTGCGCGGCGGTGCCGATATGGTGGTGGCCACGCCCGGGCGCCTGCTGGACTTGGTGGCGCACAACGCCCTCAAGCTCTCTGCCGTGCAACTGCTGGTGCTGGACGAGGCCGACCGCCTGCTCGACCTGGGCTTTGCCGACGAACTGAACCGTGTGCTGGCGCTGCTGCCCGCGCAGCGGCAAAACCTGTTCTTCTCGGCCACGTTTCCGGAAAGCGTGCAGGCGCTGGCGCAAAGCCTGCTGCACGAACCCGTGCGCATCGAAGTGGCGCCCAGCGAGGGCGCCGAAGAAGGCAGCGGCGCCACCATCTTGCAGCGCGCCATCGCTGTGGACGACAAACGCCGCACGCAGCTGCTGCTGAAACTCATCAAAGACGAGGGCTGGGAGCGCGTGCTGGTGTTCGTTGCCACCAAATACGCCGCTGAACATGTCGCAGAAAAGCTCTACCGTGCCAAGGTGTTTGCCACGCCCTTCCACGGCGATTTGAGCCAGGGCGCACGCACGCAGGTGCTCGACGAGTTCAAAGCCGAGCGCTGGCAGGTGGTGGTCACTACCGACTTGGCTGCGCGCGGCATCGACATTGCGCAACTGCCCGTGGTGGTCAACTACGACCTGCCGCGCTCAGCGGTGGACTACGTTCACCGCATTGGTCGCACGGGCCGCGCGGGCGAAAGCGGCCTGGCCGTGACCTTGGTCACGCCCGCCAGCCAGGCGCACTGGCACCTGATAGAAAAGCGCCAGCACCTGAGCCTGCCGCTGGAGCACATCGCCGGTTTTGAGCCGCTGGAAGTGGCACCGCCCGCGCAGCCGGGCAGCAGCAACGGCGGCGTGAAAGGGCTGCGCCCCAGCAAAAAAGACAAGCTGCGGGCCGCGCAGGCCGCAGCAGCGGCAGCGGCCAACACCGCTGCCGACGGCGGGCCTCAATCGCCCACGTAAGGCGCGGCGGTGGGAGGCTCGATCACCTCGCCGTCTTTGGGTGGCGGCGTTTTGCGCTGGCCGGGGCAGGCCAGAATTTGCACATAAAACTGCGCCGCGCCCGCCTTGGCCAGGGCATCGACCTGGGCGATCAGCTCACCCACGCGCACCGGCACGGCCTCTTCTTTGGTCAGGCCCAGCAGGCAGTCAAAGTCCCAGTAATCGGCGCCCTCGGGCAGGGCGCGGCTGCGCTCGCGCTTGAGGTATTTGCGGATGTCATGTTTGGTGGCATCAAGCAGGCGGTCGGGGTGCTTGCCTTCGATGTGGAGCGGGAATGTTTTGCGCATGAAAGTCCTTCAGTGGCGGTAAAAAAATCGCCCTGGATGGACGTGCTATGGGGGCGTGGATGATACGGCGTTATCCTGGCGCAGGACTTTTGCATGCACACCACCCACCCCACCCCCAGCAAAGAGCAGATTGCGCTGCTTGAACCCTTTGAACGCCTTGGCCTGGAGCACATCACCCTGGTCAGCACCCCCCAGCAGGCCGAACACGCCTGCACCGCGCTGGCCGCAGCGCCGGTGTGGGGGTTTGATACCGAATCCAAACCCACCTTTGCCAAAAACGAAGCCTCCGAAGGCCCGCACATCGTGCAACTGGCCACGCCCGAGCGCGCCTGGGTGTTCCAGCTGCACGACCGCGATTGCCGCGCGCTGGTCGCTGACCTGCTGGCACGCGCCGGCGTGACCAAGGCCGGTTTTGGCCTGGGCGATGACCGCAAACGCATCAGCGCCAAGCTGGGCGTGGAACCCGCTGGCGTGCTGGAGCTGAACGCCGTATTCCGCCAGCGCGGCTACCGCAAGGACATGGGCGTGAAGGGCGCGGTGGCCGTGCTGTTCAACCGGCGCTTTCTCAAATCCAAAAAAGCCGCCACCTCCAACTGGGCCAACCCGCAGCTGACCGAATCGCAGCTGCTTTACGCGGCCAACGACGCCTGGGCGGCGGTGCGCGTGTTCCAGGCGCTGGGGCTGTAACAGCCTGCCGCTGCCGGGCATGGGCATGGCCTACAGCGGGGAAGACGCCACACCGAAAAATCAAGCCAAATCGGCCTCCAGCCCTTGTGCAGTGGGCGCTACCAGCTATTGATTAAATAGCAAATAGCGCCAGCAGCGGCCTACAGCGCCTGCGCCAGCCGCGCCACGCCTTCGCGGATTTTGGCCACGTCGGCGGTGGCAAACGACAGGCGCAACGTGGCGGGGTCGGGGTTTTGCGCAAAGAACGGCGTGCCGGGCACAAAGGCCACGCCTTTTTCAATCGCGGCCTTGGCCAGCGCGGTGGCGTCCTGCTGCTTGCCACCGGCGCCCGTCAAGCGCAGCCAGACAAACAGGCCACCCTGGGGCTGCACAAACTCCACGGCGTCGCCCAGCTCCTGGCGCAGCGCATCGCACAGCGCCTGGGCGCGCTCGGCGTACACCGCGCGCACGTTGGCCAGCGTGGCGGGCATGCGGCCCGCCTTGAGGTACTGCGCCGCCGTGGCCTGGGCAAAGGTGCTGGTGTGCGCGTCGCTGAACTGCTTGCACATCACCGCCTTGGCCAGCAGCTCGGGCGGGGCAATCAGCCAGCCCACGCGCAGGCCGGGGCTGAGCACCTTGCTCAAGCTGCCGCAGTGCGCCAGCCAGTCGCGGCTGCCGGGCACCTCGTGCGACAAGGCCAGCAGGCTGGGCGGTGGCGCCTCGCCAAAGTACAGGTCGCCGTAGGGGTCGTCTTCGACCAGCAGCGTCTGGTATTTGACGGCCAGCTCCAGCACCTTTTTGCGCCGCGCCAGGCTCAGGGTGGCGCCGCTGGGGTTACCAAAGGTGGGAATCAAATACACCAGCTTGGGGCGGTGCTCGGCGATGAGCTTTTCGAGCGCATCCACCTGCACGCCATCGCCATCGATGGGCGCGCTGATGACCTCGGCGCCATACAGCCGAAAGCACTGGATGGTGGCCAGAAACGTCGGGCCTTCCACAATCACCTTGTCGCCGGGGCCGATCATGGTTTTGCCCAGCAAATCCAGCGCCTGCTGGCTGCCGGTGGTGACGATGAGCTGCTCGGGTGCCACGCCCTGCGCGCCCTTGCTGGCCATGAAGGCGCTGAGCTGCTCGCGCAGGGGCTGGTAGCCCTCGGTGGCGCCGTATTGCAGGGCGGCGCCGGGCTCCTCGGTCAGTGCGCGCTCAGTGGCGGCGCGGATGCCGTCCACGTCAAACATGGCGCTGTCTGGAAAACCCCCGGCAAAGCTGATGATGCCGGGCTTGCCCAGCAGTTTGAAGAGTTCGCGGATGGCAGAGGTTTCGACATTGTTCAGGCGGTCGGCAAATTGCATGGGCGGGGCTTTCTCAAAGGCAGGTAAGAAAGGGCAATTTTGACAGCCCGGCGGCGCACACCGGGCGCTGCGCTGTGTCGGCGCCGTCCTGCACCGGCTGGCGCCCGGCGCCGACGCGCCAGCGGCCCGGGCGCGGGCATGCTGGCGGCTGCACCACCCACTTTGACCGAAAGAACCACCATGCATTTTCAGCGCCTGAATTTCCAAAGCCTTTTGCGCCCCCTGCAAGCGGGCGTGATCGCCTCTGCCGCCTTCCTGATGCTCCCGGCCACGGCGCAAATGCCGCCACCGGCCAGCGCCCCCACCGCGGCCAGCACCGACACCACCACCGCCGCCCCCATGCCACCGCCCGCCGCCCAGCGCATGCCGCGCAAGCACTACCGGGGCGACGGCCACCACCACCCGCGCCACCACCGCGCCGGGCCACGCCAGGCCCGGGAATCGTGCATGCAAGACTGCCGTGACCAGCGCCAGGGCGCCTACGGCGGCGAACCCGCCAACGTGGGCCGCATGGTCAACGACCGCCCCCACACCATGACCGAATACGAACGCAACGCCCTCGCCCGCTGCGACGTGTTCAAAACCCGGCCCGAGCACCGCGCCTGCGTAGAACGCCTGCAACAACCCGCGCAGGGCAGCGTGGAAGGCGGCGGGCTGCTGCGCGAATACTCTTACGAAGTGCCCGCAGAGCCGCGCTGACACACAGCGCACCGCACCAGCGCGCCCCGGTATCAGCGGGGGCAGGGCCAGGGCGGTGCTGCGGGACAATGGTGTCCAAGCACCGCCATATACCGCAGCACCACCCACCCTGCCCCCGCTTCCTTTTGCCCTATGACACCTGCGCAAATCCACGCCTTTTTTGCCGCCCTCCAGGCGGCCAACCCCCAGCCCCAGACCGAACTGGAATACACCAGCGTGTTCGAGCTGCTCACCGCCGTGCTGCTGTCGGCCCAGGCCACCGATGTGGGCGTGAACAAGGCCACGCGCAGATTGTTTCTGGTGGCCAACACACCGCAGGCCATCATCGACCTGGGGCCAGAGCGGCTGGAGGGCTACATCAAAACGATAGGGCTGTACCGCAGCAAGGCCCGGCACCTCATGGCCACCTGCCACATCCTGGTGGAGCAGCATGGCGGCGTGGTGCCCCGCACGCGCGAGGCGCTGGAGCAACTGCCCGGCGTGGGCCGCAAAACCGCCAACGTGGTGCTGAACGTGGCCTTTGGCCAGCCCACCATGGCGGTGGACACGCACCTGTTCCGCGTCAGCAACCGCACCGGCCTGGCGCCGGGCAAAACGCCGCTGGCCGTAGAAAAGCAGCTGTTGCAGCGCGTGCCCACCCAGTACGCCGTGGACGCCCACCACTGGCTGATTTTGCTGGGCCGCTACGTCTGCCAGGCGCGCAAACCACGCTGCTGGGAATGCGTGGCCGCCCCGCACTGCGATTTTGAGCCGAAAACGCTATCAGTTAAATAGCTGCTAGCGCTTGCTGCGCAAGGCTTGGGGGCCTAAAACACCTTTGAATAGCGGGCATCGGCTGGATGCTGGCTGTGGGAACCGTGGCGCTGCACGGAGGGGGGCCTGCGGATGGCGAGCCCAAAGAGCTGGTTTGCTGGGAGGAAATTCTGAGACGTGGCGGCAAACGACCCCAAGGTGACGGTCAGCACTTTGGAAAGCCGACCTTTATTAATTAGAAACAAAACGACTTGAAATATTTCTGATTACCCGGATGTTGTCTTGATGAAACTGACCGACATGAGAAAGCTCAGTCCTGCGG
>NZ_SLXH01000040.1 GCF_004341365.1 Simplicispira metamorpha
TCCCGTGTGAAAGTAGGTCATCGTCAGGCACCAATAGCCTCCAAACCCCCCCGTAACCTCACAAACAGGTCACGGGGGGTTTCGGTTTTGGGGGGGGCTATATGTGGGTCAACTGATTTTTCTGCATGAGGCTTGGGCCAATATCCATAACAAAGTGCCAAGGATGCGCAAAGCCACAGAGGAAGGTGGCGTTACCCACCACCGTACAGCCCGAACTTGAGCCCTATAACGTAAGTATTTGCCAAGTCAAAGAAACTACTACGCAAGATGGCACACGCACTAGGCAGACAATCGGACAGTTGCTGGATTTTCTAGGTGGGTTGGGTACGCTAACTATATCCGTCGTTGTTGCCATGGTAGCTCAGGGCAAAAACGCTCTAATTGCGTGTGTTTCGTGGGATTTTGCCCAAGGTTGCTGACTCCATTGGGGCGCGGCTCAGGTCGTTGTTTTCTGTGACCAGCAATTGCAGCATTTGCATGAAAGTCTTCTGCTGCTCAACAGAAAGTGGCGCCAGAATTAGCTCCTGTACCCGCCACATGGCAGGTAAAGTTTGTTGTAACAAAGCTTCTCCCTCCGTAGTCAGGCAAAGCAAACGCACCCGTCTGTCGTCAGGCGAAGCGCTTCGTGTGAGCAGTTCACGAGCTTCCAACCGATCCACGACACCTGCTGTTGTGGATGCGTCCAACGCAATCATCCGCGCCAGGGTGCGTTGGTCTATGCCCGGATAGTCATGCACAGTCTGTAAGGCGCTGTATTGCACGGGGGTCAGGCCTGACTCCTGAACTTCCTGATGAAAAATGCCCGTCGCAATCTGGTGCAGGCGTCGAATGGTATGACCAGGCAGGCTTTGCAGGCTGGATGGATAGATTGAGTCTTGCGAAGACATAGGCCGTTTTTTCTTAAGGGCAAACCCTGAGTGTGTTGTTTCATCCTAGCATTACACTAATTGTCAGTGTACTGATGATTTGTGTACTTTATTCTGGGAGCAAGTATGACAACAGAAAAGCCATCGAATTTGCCCGTTCTTGTCGCTGGTGGGGGTATAGGCGGTCTGGCCGCTGCTTTGGCTTTGGTTCGCCAGGGTTTTCAGGTCATGGTATTCGAGCAAGCACCTGAAATTGGTGAAATTGGAGCCGGTATCCAGCTTGGCCCGAATGCTTTTCACGCATTTGATGCCTTGGGTATCGGTGAGAAAACGCGCAACCGTGCTGTCTATACAGACTACATGGTGATGCACGATGCCATTGATGAATACCAAGTGGGGAAAATTGAAACCGGCGAGATGTTCCGCCAGCGTTTTGGGAATCCTTATGCCGTGATCCACCGCGTAGATATCCACCAATCCTTGCTGGAAGGTGCGGTGGAAACGGGGCGAGTGCAGTTCTTCACCAACACCCGCATTGAGAAGGTGGAGCAAGACGAGGCCACCCACATCGTGACTGCGATTGACCAGAACGGCAAGCGCTGGACAGGCCAGGCGCTGATTGGTGCCGATGGCGGTAAGTCGGTGGTGCGCAAGCAGTATGTCAACGACCTGCCCCGGGTCACAGGCCATGTCGTCTATCGCGCGGTGGTGGAAAAGTCGGAGTTTCCTGAAGATTTGCGCTGGAATGCTGCCAGCCTGTGGGCTGGCCCGAAGTGCCATCTGGTTCACTATCCGTTGCGTGGTGGCGAGCAATACAACATCGTGGTCACCTTCCACAGCCGCCAGCAAGAAGAGTGGGGCGTTACCGATGGCAGCAAAGCCGAAGTGGAAAGCTACTTCCAGGACATCTGCCCGAAGGCACGCCAGCTGATCGAACTGCCCAAAACGTGGCGCCGCTGGGCCACCGCAGACCGCGAGCCCATCGGCACCTGGGTATTTGGCCGCGCCACCATTTTGGGCGATGCTGCACATCCCACCACGCAGTACATGGCCCAGGGTGCCTGCATGGCACTGGAAGATGCCGTGACGCTGGGCGAGGCGCTGCGCGTGCATAACAACGACTGGGACAAAGCACTTGAGTTGTACCAACGCTCGCGTGTGGCCCGAACAGCCCGCATCGTGCTGTCAGGCCGTGAGATGGGGCGCCTGTACCACGCTGCCGGGGTGGAGCGCCTGGTGCGCAATCAGCTGTGGAAAGGCCGCAGCCAGGAGCGTTTCTACGATGCCATGGAGTGGCTGTATGGCTGGAACGTCAACAACTGCCTGGCCCAGGACTGAGCCTGCTGCTCCATTCACCCTCCCACCAAGGAAGCGCTATGCAAAGCCATGACCGTTTTGACACCCTGGGCCGTCTGGAAGACCTGCCCCAGGACTACCGCGATGCCCTGACGGCACAAAACCTGGTGCCACTGTGGCCCAGCCTGCGCGCAGTGCTGCCACCCGAAGTGCCCACGCGCAGAACACAGCCCACTTTTTGGTCATACCAAACCCTGCGCCCTTTGTTACTCCAGGCGGGCGAACTCACCCCTATCGAGAAAGCCGAGCGCCGCGTGCTGGTGTTGGCCAACCCCGGCCACGGGTTGGAAAAAATGCAGGCCAGCGCGGCGATGTACCTGGGCATGCAATTGCTGCTGCCGGGTGAATTGGCACCGGCGCACCGCCATACCCCCAATGCCGTGCGCATGGTGGTGGAGGGCGAGGGGGCCTGGACGCTGGTCGACGGCGAAAAATGCCCTATGCAGCGTGGTGACCTCATCCTGACCCCCACTGGCCTGTGGCATGAGCATGGTCACGATGGCACTGGGCCTGTAGTCTGGCTGGATGTACTGGATTTGCCGTTGGTGTATTACATCGAGGCGTCTTACCACCTGGAGGGGCCGAGCCAGAGCATCCAAGCAGGCGAAGGCGCAAACCAGTACGCGCGCGGTGGTCTGCGTCCCACGCCGGTGTTTGAGCGCAGCAACAAGGCTTATCCGATGTTGCGCTACCCCTGGTCGGAGGCCCGCGCTGCCCTGCTGGCCATGGCCGCCGACCCGGCGAACACCGAAGCGGTTCAGATCACCTACGTCAATCCTGAAACCGGTGCCGATGCACAAAACATTCTGGGTTTTTACGCCCTGATGCTGCGCCCTGGCCAGACGCTGCGCTTGCCGGTTCGCTCGCCTGCCGTGGTGTTCCACCAGATTGAAGGCCAGGTCGAAGCCCGCATTGCGGACCAGACCTTTACGCTGGCCGAGGCCGATACCTGCTGCGCACCCGGCTACAACGCCACCACGCTGTGCAACCTGTCGGCAGACCAGCCCGCTTTTGTGTTCATGGCCGACGAGTCGCCGCTGCACCGCAAGCTGGGCGTGTTGGAAAACCGGGGCTAAACCCTGACACTTCTTCCGGTTGGGGTGGCAGCCCTGCGCCCTGGCTTTTTCTCGTTTTTTGAAGCAATACACAGCATGACTACCTACCTCTGGAATCCGCCCGCCGTCCAATCCCTGCCCGTGCGTGGCAAAACCGAATGCCTGCCCGTCAACCGCCTGTTTTTTGTGGGCCGCAACTACCACGCGCACGCCGTGGAAATGGGCAGTCCGGTGGACAAGGTGGCCGAGCGGGCTTTTTACTTCACCAAGTCCCACCACAGCCTGGTTGAGTCCGGCGCTACCGTGCCGTACCCGCCCGAAACCAAAAACTACCACTACGAAATGGAACTGGTGCTGGTCATCGGCAAAGCCGGTTTCCGCATCCCTGAAGCCCAGGCCCACGAACACATTTATGGCTATGCCACCGGCCTGGACATGACCCGCCGCGACCTGCAACTGGTGGCCCGTGAAAAAGGCCGCCCCTGGGACATGGGCAAAGACCTGGAACAAGGCGCGGTGTGCAGCGAGGTGGTGCCCATGCCCGGCGTGGTACTGGACAAAGGCGAGATTGAACTCGCCGTGAACGGCGTAACCAAGCAGAAGTCCGATCTGAGCAAGCTCATCTGGAATATCCGCGAAATCATTGCCGATCTGTCGCTGTACTACCACCTGCAACCCGGTGACCTGATCTACACCGGCACCCCCGAGGGCGTAGGCCCCGTGCTATCCGGAGACAAGATCACCGGCCACGTCGAAGGCGTGGGCAGCCTGGAGCTGAACATCGGCCCTGCCGAGTGAACCCGTGAGCGCAGGGATGGGTATCCTGCGCGGGCTGCCGATGCCCGTGCAGCCCCCCTGGTCACTTTTTACCTGAAGGAATTCAACCGATGAAGCTCTATAACTTCTTTCGCAGTGGCACCTCGCACCGTCTGCGCATTGCGCTCAACCTCAAGGGGCTGGATACCCAGTACATCCCGGTGGACTTGCGTACCGAGCAGCACCTGAAAGACGACTTCAAGGCCGTCAACCCGCAAATGCTGGTGCCCGCCCTGGCCACCGACGACGGCAAAGTGCTGATCCAGTCGCCCGCCATCATCGAGTGGCTGGAAGAAACCCACCCCAGCCCTGCTTTGCTGCCCACGACCGCCCATGAGCGCGCCCATGTGCGGGCACTGGCCGCCATCGTCGGCTGCGACATCCACCCCATCAACAACCGCCGCATTCTGGAATACCTGCGCCACCAGTTCGGTGCCGACGAGGCTGCCATCAATGCCTGGTGCGGCACCTGGATCAGCGCCGGTTTTGACGCCTACGAAGCACTGCTGGCGCAAGACGCACAGCGCGGTCGCTTCAGCTTTGGCGATGCGCCCAGCATTGCCGATGTCTATCTGGTGCCGCAGATCGAGAGTGCGCGCCGCTTCAAGGTGGATTTGTCGCGCTGGCCGCTGATTGGTGCGGTGGACAAGGCCTGCGCCGAGCTCGATGCCTTCCAGCGCGCGGCGCCCACCCGCCAACCCGACGCCGGCTGACAAGCTGTGCGCCGCAGGGGGCTGGCAGAAAGTACCGGCCCCTTTTTTCTGTCATATAAAAAAACCACTCGGAGACAACCCATGACCGCCACTTTTGACCACCGCCATGCCCGCCGCAGCCTGCTGCTGGCCACCCTGGTTGCCGCTGCCAGTGGCAGCGCCTGGGCACAGCAGGGCAGTGATTTTCCGACCAAGCCCGTCACGCTCTATACCGCCTTTGCCGTAGGCAGCGGCCCCGATGCCGTGCTGCGCCTGGTGGCGCAAAAGCTGTCGCAAAACTGGAAGCAGTCGGTCACGGTGGACAACCGTCCCGGTGGTGGTGGCTTTATCGCCATGGAAGCGGCCCGCCGTGGCGCCGCTGATGGCTATACCCTGTTGCAGCTCGACAGCGAACACCTGTCGGCAGTACCGCACCTGTACAAAAAGCGCAATTTCGACACCCTGAAGACTTTTGAAGCGGTGGCGCCGCTGTTTCGTACGCCGTTCATGGTGGCCGTCTCTGCCCAGTCGCCCTGGAAGAACATGACCGACTTGCTGGCCGCTGCCAAGGCCAAACCCAATGCCACCAGCTACGGCTCCTGGGGTGTGGGCAGTCCCGGGCACCTGGGTGCAGAGTGGCTCGACTCCCTCGCAGGCACGCAAATGACGCATGTGCCCTACAAGGAAGTGAGCCAGCTCTACACCAACGTAGCAACCGGGGACGTGGCCTGGAGCTTTGCCAGCATTCCTTCCAGCCAGGGCGTGTACAAGGCGGGCAAGATCAAATACATCGCTGTGGCTGCGCCCAAGCGCATCCCGCAGTTGCCCGACGTGCCCACCGTGGCCGAAGCCGGTGGCCCGGCGGGCCTGGATGTGAACTCTTTTGTGGTGCTGGTGGCGCCCAAGGGCATAGCCCCCGCCGTGCGCGACCGCATCCACGCCGATGTGCTCAAGGTGCTGGCCGAGCCCGAGGTGCGTGAGCGTTTCAATACCTTCGCTTTCGAGCCGCTGTCGTGGAGCCTGGACGACATTGCCAAGAACGCCGCCACCAAGTCCACCCAGTACCAGCAGCTGATCCAGCGCGCCAATATCAGCCTGGACTGAGGCGCTGCGCCTTCACCGCCAGATGCTCCCGGTGCAGTGCAGGGCCTTACCAGGCGCCCGGCCTGCACTGGTGCCGCCTGCGATAGCGCCTTCAGCGCTGCAACCGCAGCGGGGGGAGCGGATATTTGCTATTTTAATGATAGCTGCTTGCGCTCTACAGGCGGGCGTTAGAGGCTTATTTGGCTTGATTTTTTCCGGCCGCCAGCGCCTGGGCTATCCAGCTGTCAAACGTCTTTTGGTGGGCTTTGATCCAGCCGTCCACGTGGCGCTCCACGTCTTGCTCTTGGTTCTCGCCGCCGTGCATGCGCTGGTTTTGCGCGTTGATGTCGCCCACGGGCAGTTGCATCACGGCAAACAGTTTGGCCGCTGCCGGGTTTTGCTGCACAAACTGCTGGTTGGCCACGATGCGCTGCACGTTCACCACAAAGCCATAGTCGCGGCCATTGGCCATGCGGGTGCTGGTTTTGGAGGCATCGCCCTTTTGCGCTGAAAACGGCACTTCCAGAAACACCACATCCTTGCCTGGGCGCAGCACGTTGCTGATCCAGTAGGGTGTCCAGGTGTAGTAAAGAATGGGCTTGCCCTGGCGGTAGCGCGCCATGGTGTCGGCCATCAGCGCGGCGTAGCTGCCCTGGTTGTGCGTGATGTTGCTGCGCAGCTGGTAGGCATCGAGGTGGTGCTCGATGGCCAGCTCGCAGCCCCAGCCGGGGTTGCAGCCGGTCAGGTCGGCCTTGCCGTCGCCGTTGGTGTCAAACAGCTGGGCGATTTTGGGGTCGCGCAGTTGCTCAATGTTGGTGATGTGGTGGGCATCGGCGGTTTTTTTGTCGATCAGGTAGCCCTGTAACGATTGGGTCACGTAGGTGCTGTTGCGCCAGATTTTGGCCTCGCCCCCCGCGTTCTGGAAGAAAGCCGCGTGCAGCGGATCCCAGTGGTTGGCCAGAAACGTGGCGTCGCCATTGGCCAATGCCAGGTGGCCGGTGGCGTACTCGGTTTCTTGCGCCGGTTTGACGGTGTAGCCCAGTTTTTCCAGGGCGCGCGACACCAGCAGCGACTGGAACAGTTCTTCGGCCACCGAGCTTTTGATGGGCTGCACCGTGATGCCCTTGCCAGGCAGGTCTTGGGCCGCGCCGGGGCCAGACAGGCCCAAAGCCAGCAGGCCGGTGGCGAGCAGGGCGCGTGCAAAAGTGCGGGTTTTTTTCATCCGGGGGTACTCCTTGGGGTGGCAAAAAACAGGGAAAACAGTCAGTGGGGGTGTGCCGCCGTGGTGGCAGGCGCTGGGGCCGAACAGGCCGCTGCCGTGGCTGGGGTGCGACGCCGCTGCCATGCCCGCAGCACCAGCCCGGCAGGCCCGGTGTGCCACCAGTGGCGCACGCCCCGGCGCGGCTGGCCCATGGCCTGGGTGATGCGGTCGAGCGTGATGGCCAGCAGCACGATGCCCAGACCGCCCACGGTGGCCAGGCCCATGTCCAGCCTCCCGATGCCGCGCAGCACCATCTGGCCCAGGCCGCCCACGGCAATCATGGAGGCGATCACCACCATGGACAGTGACAGCATCAGCGCCTGGTTCACCCCCGCCATGATGGAGGGCAAGGCCAGCGGCAGTTGCACCTTCAGCAGCAGTTGCCAGGGCGAGGCGCCGTAAGCGCGCGCTGCCTCGATCAGGTCGGGGCGCACCTGGCGGATGCCCAGGTTGGTCAGGCGCACCAGCGGCGCCAGTGCAAACACAATGGTCACGATGACGCCTGGCACGTTGCCAATGCCAAACAACATCACCACCGGCACCAGATAGACAAAGGCGGGCGTGGTCTGCATGGCGTCCAGAAACGGGCGCATCCAGCGCTGGGCGCGGTCGCTGGCGGCCAGCACAATGCCCAGCGGCAAGCCAATGACCACGCAAAACACCAGCGATGTCAGCACCAGCGACAGCGTGACCATGGCTTCGGGCCAGATGCCCAGCAGCGCCACCAGGGCCAGCGCGGCCACGCTGCCCAGCGCCAGCGCGCGGCCCGCAAACTGCCAGGCCAGCAACCCCAACAGGGCGATCATGGCCAGCGCGGGCATGCCCGTCAGCAGCCCCTCCACCCCGGTCAGGGTGCTGTCGATGGGGCCGCGCACGGTCTGGAAGAACGGGCGAAAGTGCTCCACCACCCAGCCCAGGCCCTGGTTGATCCAGGACTCGATGGGCAGGTTGCCGTCCAGCACCGTTTGCAGCAGCGATGCTCCATCGCCCGTGTGGGCGCCTGCACTGGTGCTGGCCAGGTCGGTGCCGCCGGTCTGGGCCGGGGTGTTGAGCCAGTCGCTGGCGCTGGCTGCCTCGCTCGCGGGTACGCCATCGGTGGCGGTGGCGCTATCGGCAGGGGCCGTGATGCTGGCCCAGGGGTCGGCCTCTGCGGGGGCGGCCTGCACGTCGGCGGTGGCACTGGCGGCGGGTGCATCCCACGGGGTGACGGCGCCGCTGGAGTCGCTGGCGTTGGCCCACGGGTCGGTGTCGGCGGGGGCAGGCAGGGTGGTTTCAGGTGTTGGCGTGGCGGTGTTCATGCGGGGTTCCTGGCCGTGGTTGCAGCGGGCTGGTCGGGAGAAGAGGGCGGCACCGCCGGGGTGTCGCGGTCGAGAAACTTCAGCAGCGTGGTCTTGCTGATGGCGCCCAGAAAGCGGCCCCCATCGCCCACCACGGGCAGGGCGCACGGCGCCTGGGCCACCTGGCCAAACAGGTTGGCCACCGGGGCATCGGCGGCAATGGGCTCAATACCGGGCACAAAAGCGTGTTGCAGCCCCAGCGGGCCGACATGGCCGTCGAGCGCGCAGCGCAGCGAATCGGACGACACCGTGCCCAGGTAGCGCTGGGTGGGGCTGATGACGTAGGCAAAGTCGCCGTCCTGCTCTTCCAGCTGCTTGAGCGCGGCGCGCGAGCCCCGGTCGCTGTGTTCGCTGACCACGGTGAAGCGCTGGCGGGCGATGTCGCTGGCCTTGAACACGGCAGCAGCATCCACGCCGCGCACAAAACTGCGCACGTAGTCGTTGGCGGGGTTGCGCAAAATATCGTCGGGTGTGCCCACCTGCACCACCTGGCCGTCTTTCATGATGGCGATGCGGTCACCAATGCGCATGGCCTCGTCCAGGTCGTGCGAGATGAACACGATGGTGCGGCGCTTGACCTGTTGCAGGCGCATCAGCTCGCTTTGCATCTCGGTGCGGATGATGGGGTCGAGTGCCGAGAACGCCTCGTCCATCAGCAAAATCGACGGGTCGGAGGCCAGCGCCCGCGCCAGCCCCACGCGCTGCTGCATGCCACCCGAGAGTTCATCGGGGTAGCTGGCGCCCCAGCCAGCCAGGCCCACCTGCTCCAGCGCCAGTGCGGCCTGGCGCTGGCGCTCGGCGCGCTCCACGCCCGCCAGCTCCAGGCCAAAGGCGGTGTTGTCCAGCACCGTCATGTGCGGCATCAGCGCAAACGACTGGAACACCATGCTGATGTCCTTGCGCCGCAGCGCCCGCATGTCGGCGTCCGGGAGCTGGTTGATGTCCACATCGTCCACCAGAATGCGCCCGGCGGTGGGCTCGATCAGGCGGTTGAGCATGCGCACCAGCGTCGATTTGCCCGAGCCCGACAAGCCCATGACGACAAAAATCTCGCCCGCGCCAATGGTGAAGCTGGCATCGAACACGCCAATCGAGTGCCCCGTGCGCGCCAGGATGTCGTCTTTGCTGTGGCCCTGGCGCAGCAGCGCCAGCGCGGTGTCGGGCGCATCGCCGAAAACCTTGAACACATGTTCGATGGTGATTTGTTTGGCCATGCAGGCAGTTCTCCTCAAAGGTGGGTGCAGTGCCGTCCAGGCCAGCGCCCGGAACGGCACGTACGCCCGTGGGTGCAGATGCACACAGAACAAAAATGAAAGGGCACCGTGCCGGTGCCCGCAAGGCCCGCAGGCAGCGTTGCCGTGCGGGGCCTGTCGGAACGTTTCGAGTCGCAAAGGGGTCTGCAAAGACCCCTGGGAGGGCCGGCACGTTAGCTAGGGTTTACGTGCAGACCAGGCCGCCAGGGCGGCGATGGAAGGGGGACGCGAAGTCCGTTTTGACGATGGGCCTTGACCGTTGCAAGGCGCATTACCTGCGTTGCAGGTTGTAAAACATGCATAAAGTATATGGATTGATGTTTTTTGAGTCAAAACACAGGTTTTTCAAAATCACGTATCACGCGCTCGCGTAGCACTGCGCCGCCGCTGCGTGGCCCGGGCTGGCGCCAGGTGCTGTGTAAGGTTCGTGCCAGTCAGTGGCCTGTAAGTGCAGACGCCCAAAGTAATGCAGCTTTTTCAATGACCCAGGAGACAACACCATGAGTGCGCAGACATCCGCCATCCAGTCCACCCTTGTAGAAAACCGCGTTTTCCCGCCTTCTGATGCCACCGTGGCTGCCGCTCGCATTTCTGGCATGGCCGGTTACGAAGCCCTGTGCGCCGAAGCCGACAAAGATTACGAAGGTTTCTGGGCCCGCCTGGCACGCGAAAACGTGGTCTGGAACAAACCCTTCACGCAAACGCTGGACGAGTCCAACGCACCGTTCTACAAGTGGTTCCAGGATGGCGAGCTCAACGCCTCGGCCAACTGCCTGGACAAGCACATCGGCACCCCCACCGAGAACAAAACCGCCATCATCTTTGAGGCCGATGGCGGCGAAGTCACCAAAGTCACCTACAAAGAGCTGCTGGCCAAAGTGAGCCAGTTTGCCAACGTGCTCAAGGCCAAGGGCGTGCAAAAGGGCGACCGCGTGGTGCTGTACATGCCCATGACCATTGAAGGCGTGATTGCCATGCAGGCCTGCGCCCGCATTGGCGCCACGCACAGCGTGGTGTTTGGCGGCTTCTCTTCCAAGGCGCTGCACGAGCGTATCCAGGACGCTGGCGCCGTGGCCGTGGTCACCGCCAACTACCAGATGCGCGGCGGCAAAGAGCTGCCGCTCAAGGCCATCGTCGATGAAGCCCTGGCCATGGGCGGCTGCGAGTCGGCCAAGAGCGTGATCGTGTTCCAGCGCACCCCCACTGCCGTCAACATGGTGGCCGGGCGCGACAGCTTCATGCACGAAGAAATGGCCCAGCAGTCCACCGAGTGCGCACCCGAATTCGTCGGCGCCGAGCACCCGCTGTTTGTGCTCTACACCTCGGGCTCCACCGGCAAACCCAAGGGCGTGCAGCACAGCACCGGCGGCTACCTGCTGTGGGCCAAGCTGACCATGGACTGGACGTTCGACCTGAAAGACAGCGACATCTTCTGGTGTACCGCCGACATCGGCTGGATCACCGGCCACAGCTACGTGGCCTACGGCCCGCTGGCTGCGGGCGCCACGCAAATCATCTTTGAAGGCGTGCCCACCTTCCCCAAGGCCGACCGCTTCTGGAAGATGATCGAGAAGCACAAGTGCACCATCTTCTACACCGCACCTACGGCGATTCGTTCGCTCATCAAGGCCGCCGACAGCGACGAGAGCGTGCACCCCGCCCGCTCTGACCTGAGCAGCCTGCGCATCCTCGGCTCGGTGGGCGAGCCCATCAACCCCGAAGCCTGGATGTGGTACTACAAAAACGTGGGCGGCGAGCGTTGCCCCATCGTCGATACCTTCTGGCAAACCGAAACCGGCGGCCACATGGTCACGCCGCTGCCGGGCGCCACGCCGCTGGTGCCAGGCTCTTGCACGCTGCCGCTGCCGGGTATCCAGGTCGCCATCGTCGATGAAGCTGGCCACGACGTGCCCAACGGCTCGGGCGGCATCCTGGTGGTGAAAAAGCCTTGGCCTTCGATGATCCGCACCATCTGGGGCGACCCCGAGCGCTTCAAAAAGAGCTACTTCCCTGAAGAACTCAAGGGCTACTACCTGGCGGGCGATGGCGCTGTGCGCAGCGAAGACCGGGGTTACTTCCGCATCACGGGCCGCATCGATGACGTGCTGAACGTCTCGGGCCACCGCATGGGCACCATGGAAATCGAATCGGCCCTGGTGGCTAAGAGCGACATCGTGGCCGAAGCCGCCGTGGTGGGCCGCCCCGACGACCTGACCGGCGAGGCCATCGTGGCCTTCGTGGTGCTCAAAGGCCCGGTGCCCACGGGCGACGATGCCAAAGCCCTGGCCAAGGAGCTGCGTGACTGGGTGGGCAAAGAAATCGGCCCGATTGCCAAGCCCAAGGAAATCCGCTTTGGCGAGAACCTGCCCAAGACCCGCTCGGGCAAGATCATGCGCCGCCTGCTGCGCGGCATTGCCAAGGGTGAAACCATCACCCAGGACACTTCGACGCTGGAGAACCCTGCCATCCTCGATCAGCTGTCCAAAACCAACTGACGCACACGGCGCCGCAAGGCGCCAGTGCCTGCCAAAGACCCGGCCTGCGCGCCGGGTTTTTTGTGTCTGTCCGATATGGGGTCAAATATGGGGTCAAAAGTGCCTCAAACCCTTGCGTAGCAAGCGCAGGCAGCTATCAAAATAATTCGTTCCTAAACCCGCCCCATCACCAGCATTACCAGCAGTACCAAGACCAGCAGGCCGACAACGCCGCTAGGCCCGTACCCCCAACTGCGGCTGTGGGGCCAGGAGGGGAATGCGCCAATCAAAATCAGAACCAAAATGATCAATACGATGGTGCTCAAGCCCATGATCAACTCCCGAAAAATGGTGATGAATAACCGCTGAGGCCCGCCTGGATGTTCCTCAGGCCCAGGGCCTCAGGGCGCTCAGGGCTTGGCGGGCACCACGATGACGGTGCCGCTGCCCGTGTTGCCCGTGTTGCCCGTATTGCCGGTGTTGCCACGCGCGCCCGTAGTGCCCCTGGCACCTGTGGCGCCAGTGGCTCCGGTATCGCCTTGGTAGCCGGTGGCGCCCTGGCTGCCCGTGGCCCCGGGCATGCCGTCCGAGCCGGTGCTGCCGGTGCTACCCGTACTGCCTGTGGCGCCGGTATAGCCCGTATTGCCCTGGTTGCCCTGGCTGCCCGTTTCCCCCTGGGCGCCGGTGCGCCCGGTGTAGCCCGTATTGCCGGTGTTGCCCTGCGGCCCCATGGGCCCGGTGCAGGCGCCCAGACCGAGCAGGGCAGTGATCAAGAGAGTGGGCATTAAATAAGTCATGGCGCTTCCTTTGGTATTGCATGCAGCCAAAAAAGCCGCATGGACCAATGTGGCGCCAGACACCGGGGGCGGTCTGTTCGCTGGCGCGCATAGCGCAGGCTGGCCCCCGGATTGCGCGCTTGTCCTACACAGGCGCTGCCCGCCCGTTGGCGGGCTCAATCGTCGATGGAGGCGCTCCAGCGGCTGCCCCAGTCGCGGGCACGGTCGATGTCGCGGCGGTCGCGTTTGGTGGGGCGGCCGTCTTGCAGGGCGGCGGAGGGCTCGGGCGCCAGGCGGCGCTGTTCGGCGGCTTTTTCGCGCGCGCTGATGCTCTCGGCGGTTTCTTCGTAGAGCTGCTGCGCCACCGGGGCCGGGCCGCGCACGTGGCTCACTCCGCGCACCACCACCGTGCGCGGCACCTGGCCCTGGCGCAGGGCCACGGTGTCGCCCACACGCACTTCGCGCGAGGCTTTGGTGACCTGGCCGTTGATGGCCACGCGCCCCTTGTCAATCTCTTGTGCGGCCAGGCTGCGGGTTTTGAAAAAACGCGCGCACCACAGCCATTTGTCGATGCGTACCGTGTCTGTGCTATTCATGGCGCCGATTGTGCCGCGCTGCTGAATGCGCCGGTAGGGCCGCTGTGCGCGGCTGCCTCGGGCGGGGCCTGCACCAGCACCACCACCGCATCCAGCCCCAGGGTGCGCTGGCCGCGCTGGCGGTTGGTCAGGGCGATGCTGGCGCCCAGGGCCTGCACGATTTCTTGGCAGATGGCCAGGCCCAGGCCCGAGCCGGTGCGTACGTCGCCCGCAGAAAACGGCTGGTACAGGCGCGCGGCCAGTTCGCTGTCTATGCCCGGGCCTTGGTCGGCCACGGTCAGCACCACGTGGCGGCCATCGCTGCGCAGCTCTACACCCAGCACGCTGGCCTGCGGGGTGTGGCGCACGGCGTTGTGCAGCAGGTTGCGCGCCAGTTCGCGCAGCATCCACTCGTGGGCGCGCACGGGTGCGGGGTCGGTGTGGATGCCAAAGTCCAGGTCTTTGTGCGCAATCAGCGGCGACAGCTCCAGGGCCACGGCGCGCAGCACCTCGTCAAAGCGCGTGACGGGCACCTGGGCCTGCTGGCGCAGCTGCTCAACCTTGGCCAGCGACAGCATCTGGTTGGCCAGCTGGGTGGCGCGGTCTACCGTGCCCTCAATCTCTTGCAGCGCCTGCTGCGGTGGCGCATCGCCGCGCATGGCCGACTGCACCTGCGTCTTGAGCACCGCCAGCGGCGTGCGCAGCTGGTGGGCGGTGTCGCGCACAAAGCGCTTTTGGTGTTGCAGCAGGTGTTGCAGGCGGCGCATGACCTGGTTGGTGGCATCGACCAGCGATTGCAGCTCGCGCGGCGCCGAGGCGGTGGCGATGGGGCTGAGGTCGCCTTCCGGGCGCGCTTGCAGTGCGGCACTGAGCTGGCGCACCGGGCGCGTGGCGCGCTGCACCACGGCCACCACGGTCAGGGCGATCACGGCCACCAGCAGCGCCTGGCGCGCCAGCGTGTTGCGCAGGATTTGCAGCGCCAGGGTTTCGCGCACCTCCAGCGTTTCGGCCACCTGGATCACGGCCATGCCGCGCCCCGTGGCGCTGGCCACGGGCTGCAACAGTACGGCCACGCGCACCTTGCGCCCGCGAAACTCGTCGTCATAGAAGTCCACCAGCGCCGCATACGGTGGCCGCTGCGGAATGCGCCCGCGCCACACAGGCAGCTCGCCATAGCCCGACACCAGTGCCCCTTGCAGGGTGGAGACGCGGTAGAACATGTGGCTCTGGTTGTCGGCCTCGAAGGCTTCGAGCGCGGAATACGGCACCGTGGCGCGCAGCGTGGCGGCCTCGTCGTAGCCGCTCACGTCCAGTTGCTCGCTGATGCTTTTGGCCGATGCCAGCAGCGTGCGGTCGTAGGCGGTGTGCAGCGATGTGAGCGTCTGGCTGTACAGGCTGAACGTGTTGAAGGCAATGAACACCACCACCGGCAGCAAGATGCCCAGCAGCAGCTGGCCGCGCAGCGACAGGGCGCGCCCCAGGGGCCAGCGCGCCGGGGCCGCAGGCGCGCTCATGCGGTGTCGGCCTTGAGCAGGTAGCCCAGGCCGCGCAGCGTCATCAGCGTCAGGCGCGTGCCCGCGAGTTTTTTGCGCAGGCGGTACACCACCACTTCGATGGCTTCGTACTGCACATCGAGCTGGCCCGGAAACACCAGCCCATACAGCCGCTCTTTGGCCACGGCGTGGCCGGGCTGCGCCAGCAGCGCGTGCATCAGGGCCAGCTCGCGCGGGGTCAACTCCATGATGATGCCGTTGAGGTAGATAGCGCCGCTCTCTTTTTCATAGCTGATAGCGCCCACCTGTATTGCGCTGGAGCCCGATTTGGCTTGAACTGCATCGTGGCTGCGGCGCACCAGCGCGCGCAGCCGCGCCTCCAGTTCATCGAGGTCAAAGGGCTTGGGCAGGTAGTCGTCGGCGCCCGCGTTCAGGCCCAGCACCCGGTCGCCCACGGTGCCGCGTGCGGTCAGTATCAGCACGGGCGTGCGCAGGCCACGCGCGCGGGCCTGCTCCAGCACTTGCAGGCCGTCCATGCTGGGCAGGGTCAGGTCCAGCACCACGGCGTCGGGGGCCAGGTCTGTCCAGCGGGCCAGGGCGCTGCGGCCATCGCCTACGGCGGTCACGTCCATGCCACGGCGCGCCAGGGCGCGTTGCAGCGTGGCCTGCATGGTGGGGTCATCTTCAACAAGGAGCAATTGCATGGTGGGCGGCACCTTAGCACCGCTGCACCGGGGGCAGGGCATGGGTGTTTTCCCTGAGCGCGCAGACAGCCGATTGACAGGATGCGCGCCCATCATTGCCAGCTTCGCCAAACACCTTGCAAGGAGACTGTCATGCGTCGCGATACCTTTTTGAAATCCCTCGCCGCCTTTGCCGCTGTCGGCGCGGGCGCGCTGCCGGTGTCGGCACAAGCGGCCAGCGCCATCAAGATGATGCTGCCCGCCAACCCCGGCGGTGGCTGGGACACCACGGGCCGGGCGCTGGGCAAGGCGCTGCTGGATGCGGGCGCTGCCGCCTCGGTCACCTACGACAACAAGGGCGGCGCTGCTGGCGCCATTGGCCTGGCGCAGTTTGTCAACGGCAGCAAGGGCGACCCGAACGCGCTGATGGTGATGGGCGCCGTGATGCTGGGCGGCATCATCACCGGCAAGCCGCCGGTCAATCTGTCGCAGGTCACGCCCATTGCGCGCCTGACCAGCGAGTACAACGTGTTTGTGCTGCCCGCCAATTCGCCCTTCAAGAGCATGGCCGAGGTGATTGCGCAGCTCAAGAAAGACCCCGGCAGCGTCAAATGGGGCGGCGGCTCGCGCGGCTCTACCGAGCACATCGCAGCGGCCATGCTGGCGCGCGAAGTCGGGGTAGACCCGGCCAAGATCAACTACGTGGCCTTCCGGGGGGGCGGCGAGGCCATTGCGGCCATTCTGGGCGGCAACGTGACCATCGGCGGCAGCGGCTACAGCGAGTTTGCCGAATACATCGCCAGCGGCAAGATGAAGCCCGTGGGCGTGACCTCCAACCAGCGCCTCAAGGGCGTGGATGTGCCCACCCTCAAGGAGCAGGGCGTGAACGTGGAAATCGGCAACTGGCGCGGCGTGTATGGCGCACCCGGCATCTCCGCAGAGCAGCGCAAGGCGCTGGTGGCCTTGGTGGAAAAAGCCGTCAAGAGCGCCGCCTGGGCCGATGCACTGCAAAAGAACGGCTGGACACCCGCCTGGCTGGCAGGCGACGAGTTCGGCAACTTTGTCGATAACGAGTTCGCCAGCCTGCGCGCCACCATGGTCAAGGCCGGCATGGTCTGAGGCCGCGATGTCTGCTGCTCCAACTTCTGCGCCCTCTGCACAGGGCGCCTCTGCCGCGTCGGCCACGCGCGCCCAGGTGGCCGTGGGGGCCGGGGTGCTGCTGACGGCTGCCGCCCTGGCGGTGGGTGCCATCGACATCCCCTCCAATGCGGGCTATGGCGGCGTGGGCCCCAATTTTCTGCCCTGGCTGGTGGCGGCGGTGCTGGCCCTGTGCGGCGTCTTGCTGGTGTGGGAGGCGCTGTCGGGCGGTTTTCGCGCCATGGATGAGCCCAGCGGCGCAGCGCAGGCCAATGTGCCCGCGTTTGTCTGGGTGTCGGCGGGCCTGCTGCTGAACGCGGCGCTGATCGGCACGCTGGGCTTCATCATCAGCTGCACGCTGTGCTACCTGCTGGCAGTGCAGGGCCTGCGCCGCGCCAGCGGACAGGACGCCTCCAGCGCCCGCGTCTGGGCGGTGGATGCGCTGACCGGCGTACTGATTTCGGCCCCGGTGTTTTGGGCTTTCACCAAGCTTTTGGCAATCAACTTGCCCGGACTCACGCAGACAGGGTGGCTGTGATGGACATATTGAACGCACTCCTGGCGGGCTTTGCCACCGCCGCCACGCCCGTCAACCTGCTCTGGGCGCTGTTTGGCTGCGCCCTGGGTACGGCAGTGGGCGTGTTGCCCGGCATTGGCCCGGCGGTGGCTGTGGCCATGCTGCTGCCCATCACGGCCAAGGTCGAGATCACGGCCTCGATGATCTTCTTCTCGGGCATTTACTACGGCGCCATGTACGGCGGCTCGACCACCTCGATTTTGCTCAACACCCCCGGCGAGACGGCCAGCATGGTCACCGCCATGGAGGGCAACAAGATGGCCAAGAACGGCCGCGCGGGTGCGGCGCTGGCCACGGCGGCCATCGGCTCGTTCGTGGCGGGCACCATCGCCACCGTGGTGGTGACGCTGTTTGCGCCCTACGTGGCCGACTTTGCCGTGCGCCTGGGCCCGCCCGAATACTTCATGCTGATGGTGCTGGCCTTTACCACCGTGAGCGCGGTGCTGGGCCAAAGCACGGTGCGCGGCATCACGGCGCTGTTTGTCGGGCTGGCAGCGGGCTGCATTGGCATGGACCAGATTTCTGGCGCGGCGCGCTACACCGGCGGCCAGATCGAGCTGCTGGACGGCATCGACATCGTGCTGGTGGCCGTGGGCCTGTTTGCCGTGGCCGAGGTGCTGTATGCCGCCATGTACGAGGGCCGCGTGGTCGAATCGCGCAACCCCATGGGCCGCGTTCACATGACGGCGCGCGACTGGAAGCGCTCCATCCCCGCTTGGCTGCGCGGCTCGGTGATTGGCGCGCCCTTTGGCTGCATTCCGGCAGGCGGCACCGAGATTCCGACGTTCCTGAGCTATGCCACCGAGAAAAAGCTGGCCAAGGGCGACGACAAGGCCGAGTTTGGCAAAGAAGGTGCGATTGAAGGCGTGGCCGGCCCCGAGGCCGCCAACAACGCCACCGTGACGGCGGCGCTGATACCGCTGCTGACGCTGGGCATTCCCACCTCCAACACCACGGCGGTGCTGCTGGGCGCCTTCCAGAACTACGGCATCAACCCCGGGCCGCAGTTGTTCACCACGTCGGCGGCGCTGGTGTGGACGCTGATCGCATCGCTCTACATCGGCAACCTGATGCTGCTGGTGCTGAACCTGCCCATGGTGGGCCTGTGGGTCAAGCTGCTCAAGATACCCAAGCAGCAGCTGTACGCGGGCATCCTGATTTTTGCCACCGTGGGCGCCTACGGCATGCGCCAGAGCGCGTTTGACCTGTTCTTGCTCTACGGCATCGGTTTGCTGGGCGTGCTGATGCGGCGCTTCAGTTTTCCGACAGCGCCCGTGGTCATCGGCATGATTTTGGGCCCGCTGGCCGAGGCACAAATGCGCAACGCCGTCGCCATCGGTGAGGGCAGCTGGAGCATTTTTGTGACCCGGCCCATGTCGCTGGGCGTGCTGGTGGTGGTGCTGGCCGTGCTGGTGCTGCCGCGCGCCATTGCCTGGCTGCAACGGCGCCGCGACTGGCCCCGCGAAGCCTGAGCTTCAGTTTTGAGCCAAATCGGCTGCCAGCGCTTGTTGGGCGGGCGCTGGCAGCTATCAAAATCAGAGTTTTTGAACAGCTGCCGAGACGGTCTCGGCGGTTTCTTCGTCGAGTGGCTGCGCCACCTGGGCTGGGTCGCACGCCCAAGGCGCTATGCCTCGAACAATTCCGAGTGTGTTCCGGCCCGCAAGAAGTTGATCTGCTGATCCTCCAGATGGTAGATCAGCAAAAAGTCGCCGCCGATGTGGCACTCGCGGTAATCCATCCAATCGCCTTTGAGCGGGTGATCCAACCACTCGGGGCCCAGCGGCGCATCGTTGGCAATCAACAGCAGCATGGCCTCTTTCAGCCGATTCATGTCGTAGCGCCCAGAGTGGGACAACCGCTGCCAGTCCTTGCGAAAGGCCTTGGTGTAATCGGCCGCCCGTGGCAACACGGCGCGTTTACTGCTCGCCGGTTTTTTCGAGGCCATCGAGCAGCGCGTCAGCAGAATGGAAGCGTGCCGTGCGTGCTTGCATCATGGCGCGCGATTCCTCCATGGCCGCACGGGTTTGGGCGTTGGGTACCTTCAGTTCCAGCGGGAATGCTTGGTCGTTGACCACGCGCTTGAGCAAAATGCGTACGGCATCGGATATCGACAATCCCATGGCCGCCAGTGCTTCGCTGGCCTGCGCCTTGACATCGTCATCTACCCGGACATGCAACATTGATGTGTGTGCCATGGTTGAATCTCCTTAGTTCAGTCATTTTGTATCTCGTTTGATACTTGGTCAAATCAGATGTGCGGTCAAGCTGCCCGTCTTGAAAAGACGTGCGCACCACAGCTTGCGATTTTTATTTTTAAGGTCAAATTGGTCTCTAGCCCTTATGAGGAGTGCGCAAGCAGCTATCAAAAAAGAAGTGAAAAGCATTGCAGCAACCCCAGCGCTGGCAACGGTGCGGGGGACATATCGGGCAAATATGTGATGTAAACGCTATATGGCGTCGGCTTCGACACAACGTGTCGTAGTCCTTCGGTAGAGTGGGGCGATTCCTTTCCCACCGCCCTCTATGCCCGCCTCTGCCCGCGCACGTAGCACCGTCAAAAACGAAAAACTGGCCCAGCGCCTGTCCGACATCCTGGCCCGCTTGCACCAGGGTGAAGCCCTGGATAAGCACCAACTGGTGGCCCAGTACCGGGTGAAGGTACGCACCATTGAGCGCGATTTGGGTGAACGCCTGTGCGGCATTGCCGTCCGTTCCGAAGATGGCTTGTGGCGCCTCGCCCAAGTGGCGCGCGGCACCATTCCTGCCCATTACCTGAACGACTACCAACGCCTGGCAGGCACCGAACGCTTGTTCCCCGACCCCAGCTTGCGCTACCTGCTAGAGCAGCTGGAAACGCCGCCACCGCAGCGCAGCACCCAAGTGCAGCCCCTGCCGCAGGAAGACCTGGGCTCGCGCAGCCCGTTGTTTACGCAGTTGCAAAGCGCCATCGAAGCCCGGCACGTCTGCCACTTCACCTACAAAGCCAAACCGCGCCAAGTGCAGCCCTACCGTTTGATTCACCGGGGCGGCGTGTGGTACCTGGCCGCTGAAGAAGCCGGGCGGCTGAAAAACTTCAGCGTGGCGCTGATGGAGGGTTTGCAAGTGGATACCACGCACACCTTCACCCCCCAGCGCGCGCACCTGGACTACATCCAAGCCAAAGACGACGTGTGGTTTACCGAATCCACCACCGAAGTGCTGCTGCGCGTGGCGCCCGAGGTGGCCCACTACTTCAGCCGCCGCGCGCTGCTACCCCAGCAAAAACAGCGCCCCGACGCCGACGGCTCGCTGCTGGTGACCACGCATATCAACCACATCAACCAACTGCTGCCCGTGGTGCGCTATTGGCTGCCGCATGTGCGCATTGTTCAGCCGCAAGCGTGGCATGAGGAACTGGTGGCGGGGTTGCGGCAGGCGTTAGTGATGTGGACTCACTGGGCAGTACACCGGAGACTCACACCATGCAATTCATTCTTTTACTGTTGCTCGTGTTCACGATTGGCTGCGTGTTGTATGGCATTTCGGCTGGAGTACAAGCAATTCGACGCAGCACTGTCTGTCTGACTGCTCAAAATAATAGGAATGGTGATCCCACTGATAACGCCACGCCTGTTCAGCTAACAAGAGCCCCGCTCAATAAAGTACAAGCCTCTATTAATTAGAAACAAAACGACTTGAAATATTTCTGATTACCCGGATGTTGTCTTGATGAAACTGACCGACATGAGAAAGCTCAGTCCTGCGGCG
>NZ_SLXH01000041.1 GCF_004341365.1 Simplicispira metamorpha
AGCCTGGCCAGCCAAGACCAGACCACGGGCATCGACCAGATCAACCAGGCCATGGTGCAGATGGACCAGGTCACGCAGTCCAACGCCGCGCTGGTCGAAGAGGCTGCCGCCGCCGCGCAGTCGCTGGAGCAGCAGGCGCAGGCACTGGTGCAGGCCACCAGCGTGTTCCGCCTCGATTCCCCATCCCAACGCCTGGCATTGCCAGCCTGAGCGCCCTGGCGCCATACCAAGGAGAAGCACTGCAATGGCTTATTTTGAATGGGCAAATGACATGGTCATCGACAACGGCCCGATTGATGAAGACCACCGCAAGCTGGTGGACTTGGTCAACGAGCTGCACACCGCCACCAGCCAAGGGCGCGGTCAGGAGGTGGTGGACAAACTGCTGACGCAGCTGATTGCCGACACCGAGGAGCATTTGCGCGAAGAAGAGCGCGTGATGGAGCAGGCCAAGTTCACGAACCTGGAGCGCCACAAGCAGGGACACACGCATTTCGTCAACAAGCTGCATGAGCTGCGGCAAAAGCAGCAACAAGGCAGCGTGACCGTGGCGTCACAGTTGTCTTCTGTGCTGCGCGACTGGTTGTCGTTGCACATCCGGCGCAACGACAAGGAATTGCGCCAGTTTTTGCAGCAGAAAAGCCGCCAGCGCAGCGCCTGAGGCGCGCGCTCTTCTCAGCTGACGCCTTGTGCCTTCAGAAAAGGCACATAGGCCTTGTCGGTGCGCATGATGTGCTGGGTCAGCCAGTGCTTGAGAAATTCCAGGATGTCGGTAGAGATGTGCTGGCCGTCTTCAAAGTCGGTCAGCGCGTTCATGATGGTGCCGGTGAACTTGTTGTGCTGGGCCTTGTGCGCTGCGGTGTCGGGGTAGGCGTGGCGCTCAAACCATTCCTCTTCCATGATGAAGTGGTTCATGGTGTAGTCCATCAGCCCTTCCAGCACTTCCCCGATGGCCGTTTTGTTGGGTGTGGGCTCTGACAGCTCGGTGTGCAGCTGGTTGATGCGGTCCACCAGCCAGTGGTGTTGCTCATCGACATCGCTGATACCCACAGCGATTTCATCGCTCCACGGCATGAACGTCATTCAGTCTCTCCTTTTTTGTACACGTTGCAGCAGGTTGTCGTGCCACATGGTAAAGGCAGAAGATGGCAGTTCCTGACGGGGCTGGATGCGCTGGATCAGCGTTTGTCCGGATTGCGCCCCGCAACGCGGCCCCCGCGCTGCCCCGGCCCGCCTGGCGCTGGCGTGCCGGGGGCGGGCGGCGGTTTATGCCAGGTGCTTGCCCACGATGCCGGCCAGCTCGAACATGGTGATTTGCGGTTTGCCAAACACCGGCAGCAGTAGGGCGTCGGCATTGATGGCGCGCTTGTTGCTGGCGTCTTGCAGGCCCTGGGCCTTGACGTAGTCCCACACCTTTTTGATGACCTCGGTGTGCGCCACCGGCTCGGCGCCAATCACGGCGGCCAGGGCGGCGCTGGGCTGTTTGCCGGGGCTGGCGGCCTTGGCTTTTTTGGCAGCGGGCTTGGTGGCAGCTTTGGCCGTGGTTTTGGCCGCAGATTTCAGGCTTTTTGTGGCTGTAGCGCCCGTGGTTCGGGCGCTACCAGCTCCTGAATCAGGAGCGCCGCCTGCCGTTTTGCGCGGCGGAAACTTGCTCGGGGCAAATTCAAAATTGACCTTGCCCGCCGCCGCATCCCAGGCCAGGTGGGCTTTGAAGGCGCGGCGCGTGCGCATGCTGACGAACTTGTCGAGCAAGTCGGTTTTGCCGGTGGTGAGCAGCTTGTGCATTTGCTCGCGCTCCACGGGCTGCTGCAAGATGATTTTTCCGCTCTTGAAGTTGCAGGTGGCCACGGGCTGGGCGGTGGTGGCCACGGCGTGGCTGCACACGTAGTTGCTGCCGTGCTCATAGACCGCCGCGCCGCACTGCGGGCACGCGCCCAGCGATTCCTGGCCGGCAAAGTCCACCAGCTCACCCGTGTCGGCGGCGTTTTTGTCGTCGCCAAAGTCGAATTCGAGCTTGTAGTTGTGTGCCTCGTCGTCGTAGGTCAGGGCGATTTCAGCGGTGAACGGCCAGCCCGCTTTGGAGCGGAAGCCTTCCAGCGGGCCGATTTTTTTGTCGGCCAGCAGGGCTTCGGCCTCGGGCGGCTCAAAGGTGCGCCCGGCGGGCGATTTGCCAAACGAGAAGCCGCAGGGCTCGGCGCCCGCTTTGCCCACGCAGGCGTAGCGGCGGTAGTTTTCTTTCACCACGCCGCCGCAGTTGGGGCACGGGGCGGAAAGCTGGGCGTAGTCGCCGGGGATGGTGTCGCGGTCGTATTCCTTGGCTTTTTTCACCATGCGCTCGGTCATGGCGGCAATCTCGGCCATGAAGGTTTCGCGCGAGAGCTGGCCTTTTTCCATCTGCGCCAGCTTGTATTCCCATTCACCGGTCAGATCGGCGCGGGCCAGCTCTTTCACATCCAGGCCACGCAAGAGCGTCATCAGCTGGAAGGCTTTGGCCGTGGGGATGATCTCGCGGCCTTCGCGCAGCATGTATTTTTCGGTGAGCAGGCCCTCGATGATGGCGGCGCGCGTGGCGGGCGTGCCCAGGCCCTTTTCCTGCATGGCCTCGCGCATGCTCTCGTCTTCCACCTGCTTGCCCGCGCTCTCCATGGCGCCCAACAGCGTGGCTTCGGAGTAGCGTGCCGGGGGCCGGGTTTTCAGGGCCTTGGGCTCGACCTGCTGGGCGCGCGGTTGTTCGCCGGGCTGCACGGGCACCAGGCTTTGGCCTTTGTCGCCTTCTTTGGCGTCGGGTACTTCACCCGCCGCTTCTTTGCCGTAAATGGCCAGCCAGCCCGGTTTGACCAGCACTTTGCCCTCGGTCTTGAAGTGGTGCTCGGTGCCCGCGTGCTGCACGGTGCTGATGCGCGTGGTCACCAGATACTCGGCGCTGGGGAAGAACACCGCCATGAAGCGGCGCACCACCAGGTCGTAGAGCTTTTGCTCGGCCTCGGACAATTCGCCGGGCGCTTGCAGCGTGGGGATGATGGCAAAGTGGTCTGACACCTTGCTGTTGTCAAAAATGCGCTTGGTGGGCCGGATGTAGCCGTTGTTCAGGGCGGTCTGGGCGTGTGGTGCCAGGTGCGCCATGCCGCTGGTGGCCAGCATGGCAAAGGTTTGCTGGGCCACGGGCACGTAGTCTTCGGGCAGCGCGCGCGAGTCGGTACGCGGGTAGGTCAGGGCCTTGTGGCGCTCGTACAGGCTTTGTGCCAGTGCCAGCGTGGTCTTGGCGCTGAAGCCGAACTTGCCGTTGGCCTCGCGTTGCAGGCTGGTCAGGTCAAACAGCAGGCCGCTGGCCTGGGTGGTGGGCTTGCTTTCTTCGCTGACACGGGCGCTCTGGCCGCGCGCGGCGTCGGCAATGGCCTGGGCTTGCTGCTGCGTCCAGACGCGGTCGGCGCGCAGCTCGGGGTCGTCGCTTTTCTTCCACTGCGGGTCGAACCACTTGCCGGGGTAGTCGCCCGCCTGGGCGGCAAAGCTGGCATGGATTTCCCAGTAGTCGCGGGTGATGAATTTGCGGATTTTTTCCTCGCGCTCCACCACCAGCGACAGCGTGGGCGTCTGCACCCGGCCCACGGTGGTCAAAAAGAAACCGCCGTCGCGCGAGTTGAAGGCGGTCATGGCGCGCGTGCCATTGATGCCCACCAGCCAGTCGGCCTCCGAGCGGCTGCGCGCCGCGTGCGCCAGGCCCTGCATTTGCGCGTCGCTGCGCAGGTGCTGGAAGCCGTCGCGGATGGCCTGCGGCGTCATCGACTGCAGCCACAGCCGCTGCACCGGCTTGCCCAGCGGCTTGCTACCGCCCGCGTACTGCTCGATCAGGCGGAAGATCAGCTCGCCCTCACGGCCCGCGTCGCAGGCATTGATGAGCGCGGTCACGTCCTTGCGCTTGGCTTGCTTGACCACGGCGTTCAGGCGCGCCTTGGTTTTGTCCACGGGCTTCAGATCAAAGCGCGGCGGAATCACCGGCAGGTTGGCGAAGCTCCATTTGCCGCGTTTCACGTCGAACTCTTCGGGCGCCTGGATTTCAACCAGGTGGCCCACGGCGCTGGTGACGACGTACTGCTCGTTCTCGAAGTGGTCTTCGTGCTTGTCAAACTTGCCCGCCACGGGCGTGAGGGCACGCACGATGTCTTGTGCGACCGACGGCTTTTCTGCAATGACCAGGGTCTTGCTCATGGGGTGTTCTTTCGTTGTGGTTCTGGGCGGCCGAGCGTTGCTGCGGGCGCTTCTACAATCCGTGTTCTTCGCGCGTACATGCGCACGCGCATGTGTGCCCATTGAAGTTAACAGAAGTTTTGCCATGCCCCGCACTGCCACTCCCGCCGCCGCCGCTGGCCGCCGCATCCAGACCCGCCGCTCCGGCGTTCACGGCAAGGGCGTGTTTGCCGTCCAAGATATTGCCGAGGGCGAGGTGCTGATTGAGTACGTGGGCGAAATCATCAGCTGGCAAGAGGCGCAAGACCGCCACCCGCACGATCCGCTGCAACCCAACCACACGTTTTACTTTCACGTCGATGCCGACCGCGTGATCGACGCCAATTTTGGCGGCAACTCCTCGCGCTGGATCAACCACAGCTGCGCCCCCAACTGCTACGCCGATGAGCGTGATGGCCGCATCTTCATCACCGCGCTGCGCAACATCGCCGCTGGCGAAGAGCTGAACTACGACTACGGCCTGATCATCGAAGAGCGCTACACCAAAAAACTCAAAGCCGAGTACCCCTGCTGGTGCGGCGCTGCCACGTGCCGGGGCACGCTGCTGGCGCCCAAGCGTGGCTGGGTACCGCCGCTGCCGCGCAGCCAGACCGAGCCGCTGGACGCGCCCCAGTCGCCCGAGTCCACCGCCACCAGCGCCAAAGCGCCACGCCGCAGCCGCAGCCGCACCCGGAGCGCCCAGGCATGAGCGCCCCGCTGCGCTGGCCTGCCGAGGCCATCTGGGAGGCTGTGGTGCCACAGTTGCCCGGCTTCACCGTCGAGGTGCTGCCCACGGTGGACTCCACCAACACCGAATTGATGCGCCGCGCCCGCGCCGGGCAGTCTGACCCGGTGCTGCTGGTGGCCGAGCAGCAAACCGCCGGGCGCGGGCGGCTGGGCCGGGCCTGGCGCAGCCAGCCGGGCGATTCGCTGATGTTCTCGCTGGGCTTGCCGTTGGCGCCTGCCGACTGGTCGGGCCTGTCGCTGGCTGTGGGCGTGAGCGTGGCCGAGAGCCTGCAACCCGTGTTGCCGCCGCCGGGCAGTGCCACGCCGCGCGTGGGTCTTAAGTGGCCCAACGACCTGTGGCTGGGCGGTGCCGGTGGCGAGCGCAAGCTGGGCGGCATCCTGGTCGAGACGGCCAGCTTTGTCGCTCCCCAGGGCGCTGCGGCACCCGCCAGCGCAGGCACGCGCTACGTGGTGGTGGGCGTGGGGCTGAACATCCGCCCGCCAGACGCTGCGGGCATGGGTTTGCCGCCGGGTGGCTTGCAGGAGGTGGATGTGCTGCTGGATGCGCCCACCGCCTTGCTGCGGGTGGCCGCGCCGCTGGTGGCCATGTTGCAGTCGTTTGCGGGCTACGGCTTTGCACCCATGCAGCCGCGCTTTGCCCTGCGCGATGTGCTGCAAGGCCGCTCCGTGGTGCTCAGTGACGGCCACAGCGGCACCGCCCAGGGCGTGGGCGAGGACGGCGCGCTGTGGGTGTTGACCGACAGCGGCATGCAGCCGGTGACCAGTTCCGAGGTCAGCGTGCGCCCGGCCAGCCTGGCCGCCACCTTGTCTGCCCGCGCGGGTGGATTGCCATGTTGAGGTGGCTGGTACTGGCCCTGTTGCTGGGCAACCTGGGCTACTACGCCTGGTCGCAAGGCATGCTGCGCCACCTGGGCATGGTGCCCGTGGAGCAGGCCGAGCCCCAGCGTCTGGCGCAGCAAATTGCCCCCCAGGCGCTGAATATCGTTGGTCAGGGGGGCGCACCTGCGGCTGCACCCGCTTCTGTGCCCGCCCCGGCACCAGAGCCCGCACCCACAGACAGCGCCAGCGCGGCGCCCGCCGCCGCACCGGGCCTGCCCGCCAGCCAGGCCCTGGCCGCATCTGCTGCCCCGGCGGTGCCCGCTCCGGCTGCGTCTGCTCCGGCAGTGGCCGCCGCACCCGCTTCTGCCCCTGCGCCCGGTATCTGCTTGCAGGCAGGCGTGTTTGACGATGCCCAGGCCGATGCCTGGCGCAAGGCCGCCGCCGCCCTGCCCGAAGGCAGCTGGGTGCTGGACCGCGCCCGCCTGCCGGGGCGCTGGATGGTTTACATGGGCCGCTTTGCCGATGCCGACGCACTGGCCAAGAAGCGCAACGAACTGCGCGCGCTGGGCGTCTCCTATGACCGCCCAGGGGCCGCGCTGGAGCCAGGCCTGTCGCTGGGGCGGTTTTCTACCGAAGAAGCGGCCCAGCGCGCCTTGACCACCCTGGGCAACCAGGGCGTGCGCAGCGCGCGGGTGTTGCAAGAGCGTGCCGATACGCCTGTTTTTGTGCTGCGCCTGCCTGCGGTCAACGCGGCCATGCGCGACCAGCTCACCGGCCCCCTGCGCCCGGCGCTGGCAGGCCGCACCCTGCGGCCCTGTAACTGACGGCGGCAGAGCCCCGCGCCCACACGCAGCGCAGTGCCGTGTGGGCGCTCAGTCCTCGCTGCGCGCGGCAAAGCGCACCGAAAACAACGCCCCCGGCGGCACTTGCTCGGGGTGGGCATCTTCCAGAAACACCTCGGCGCTGTGCTGGCGTGCAATTTCCAGCACGATGGGCAGGCCCAGGCCCGAGCCGTCGGCGTCGGTGCCCAGCGCCCGGTAAAACGGCTGAAAAATCAGTTCGCGCTCGGACTCGGGAACGCCCGGACCCGAGTCCTCCACTTGCAGCAGCAGCACCTGGCCAAAGCGGTCGGCCAGCACCCGTGCCGTCACCACGCCGGGTTTGTCGGCGCTCGACGGGGTGTAGTGGATGGCGTTGTCCACCAGATTGCGCACCAGTTCTTTGAGCAGCGTGGGGTTGCCATCCACCCACACGCCGCTCTCGCCGGGCTGGGCGCCGTCGTAGCCCAGGTCGATGCGCTTGTCCAGCGCGCGTGGCACCGAGTCGCGCACCACCTCGATGGTGAGCTTGGCCAGGTCGCAGGGCTGGCGTGCCAGGGCGGCGCCGCTGCCCTCGGCACGCGCCAGCGCCAGCAGCTGGTTGACGGTGTGCGTGGCGCGGATGCTGGAGCGCCCAATCTGTTGCAGCGAGCGCTTGAGTTCTTCGGTGCTGGTGCCCTCGCGCTGGGCCAGGTCGGCCTGCATGCGCAGCCCCGCCAGCGGTGTTTTGAGCTGGTGCGCGGCATCGGCCAGAAAGCGTTTTTGTGTGGCCAGCGAGTCTTGCAGCCGCGTGAGCAGGTCGTTGACCGAATCGACCAGCGGCGCCACCTCCAGCGGCACGGCCTTGTGGTCCAGCGGGCTCAGGTCATCGGGGCTGCGCGCACGGATGCGCTCTTCGAGCTGGTGCAGGGGGCGGATGCCGCGCGCCAGCGCCAGCCACACCAGCAGCACCGCCAGCGGCATGATGATGAACTGCGGCAGCATCACGCCCTTGATGATTTCGGCGGCCAGCACGCTGCGTTTTTCGCGGGTTTCGGCCACCTGCACCAGGGCCAGGGGGGCGTCTTTGAGCGGCAGGCGCACCCAGATATAGGCCATGCGGATGTCGATGCCGCGCAGCTCGGCATCGCGCAGGTACACCTCGCCGGTGGTGGGGACGTCTTCTTCCGGCGGGCGCGGCAGCTCGCGCTCGCCCGAGAGCAGCTCGCCGCGCGCGCCAATGACCTGGTAGTACACGGTGTCGGAGTCGTCGGCACGCAAAATTTCGCTGGCGGGCTGGGGCAGGTTGAACTGCACTTTGCCTTTTTGCACCGTCACCAGCTGGGCCAGGGCGTGGGCGTTGTATTCGAGGGCGCGGTCAAAGGGCTTGTTGGCAATGCCCTGCGCCACCAGCCAGGTCAGCGCCAGGCTGATGGGCCACAGCAGCAGCAAAGGGGTGAGCATCCAGTCCAGGATTTCACCGAACAGGGAGCGTTGCTCACGCTGGAAGATTTTCAAGGCACTGGCCGCAAGATGGGATATAAAAAGTGCCTCTATCCCTTATGGGGTGGGCGCAACCAGCTATCATTTTTGGAAAATTAGCTGGGGATTTTTTCCAGGCAGTAACCCAGGCCGCGCACGGTGGCGATGCGGATGGGGCCTTTTTCAATCTTTTTGCGCAGGCGGTGGATATACACCTCAATGGCGTTGTTGCTCACCTCCTCGCCCCACTCACACAGGCGATCGACCAGCTGGTCTTTGCTCACCAGGCGGCCTGCGCGTTGCAGCAGCACTTCCAGCAGGCCCAGCTCGCGCGCTGACAGCTCCAGCATCTTGCCGTCGATGGTGGCCACGCGCCCGGCCTGGTCGTACACCAGCGGGCCGTGCTTGATGGCGCTGCTGGTGCCGCCCATGCCCCGGCGCGTCAGTGCCCGCACGCGCGCTTCCAGCTCTTGCAGGCTGAAGGGCTTGGCCATGTAGTCGTCGGCGCCAAAGTCCAGGCCCTTGACGCGCTCGTCCACGCTGTCGGCGGCGGTGAGGATGAGCACGGGCAGCGCCGAGCCCCGGCTGCGCAGTTTTTTCAGTACCTCCAGGCCGTGCATTTTGGGCAGGCCCAGATCGAGGATGAGCAGGTCAAACTCGTTGTTGGTCATCAGGGCTGCATCGGCCTCGCTGCCATTGGCCACGTGGTCAACCACGGCGCCCGAACTGCGCAGCGTGCGCAGCAGGCCGTCAGCGAGCACCTGGTCGTCTTCGGCAATGAGGATGCGCATGCAAAAAATCTCCTGTGGTCTGGGGGCGGCGCGCGGGCGCCGCAGGGTGCAGGTGATTCTAGTGTTGCTCTATGCCTGCGCCGCAGGCGTGCGCACTCAGCGCGGTGGCGTCCAGGCCAGCAGCAGCGCCACCAGCGATTGCAGGTCGGTTTGCAGGCGCGCCATGCCCGCGCTGTCGATGGCCAGGGTGTGCTCGTCCATGTAGAGCTTGCGGTTGATTTCCAGCTGGATGCTGTGGCGCTGGCGGGCCGGGTCGCTGTGGCGGCGCACCAGTTCCACGCCTTTGTAGGGGTGGTTGTATTCCACGCTGTAGCCGCAGGCGCGCAGGTGCGCGCACACCTGCTGCGACAGCGCGGCGTTGGCGGTGCTGCCGTCGCGGTCGCCCACCACCAGATCGGCATGCACCAGCCCCGGAAACAGCGTGGCATGGCTGGCCGCCACGGCGGGCATGGAGTGGCAGTTGAGGTGGATGCTGTAGCCGTGGCGCGCGTGGGCGGCGTCGATGGCCTGCGCCACGGCAGCGTGGTAAGGCTGCCAGCACTGGGCGATGCGCGCCTGCACTTCAGCCACCGACAGCAGGCGGTCGTAAATGGGCGCGCCTTCGTCGGTGTACTTCCAGATCAGTCCTTTGCCCAGGCGCACCTTGGCCAGCACGGCGGGGTCGGTGGCCAGGGGGCCGGGCCAGGGGCCGTCGAGCAAGCTGGTGTCCAGCTCGGTCACATCGCGGTTGGCATCGAGGTAGATGCGCGGAAAGTGCGCCTCTACCCAGGCCACGCCCAGCGCGGGCGCAAAGGCGTAGATTTTTTCAACGTGCGTGTCCTCGGCGCGGCGCAGTGTGGGCAAGTCCAGGGCGGCGCCAAAGTCGGCGGGGTAGCGGGTGCCGCTGTGCGGCGAGTCCAGCACCAGCGCCGTGGTGCCTGCGATGTGGCTGACCAGGGGCGCGGGCGTGGCGGGGCCAGCGCCGCTGCCCGAGGCGCCGGGCTGGGCGTGCAAAAAACGGTGGGGGTGGGGAGTCAAGGGTGCGTGCATGGGAGGTGTCCTTCTGGGCGCCCCACCGGGCAGGGGGCAGGGCGAACATTCCAGAGAGGCACGATTTTGCGGCCACCGCGCAGGCTGCGCACCGCCGTGGCCTAGGGGTTTGTCCGGTGTCGGGCGCGTGGCAAGCGGGCGTGCGCGGTGGGCTCACAGGCCGCTGGCGTAGGCCTCCAGCCCGATGGCCACCACCGTGGCCACGTCGTTGCCCACCTCGGCGCGAAACTCTGCCTCGGCCTGCGCCACCGCGTCCCGAAACGCCTGCAACCACGCCAACCCCGTGGGCGTGAAGCGCACGCGCCGCGCCCGCGCATCCAGCGCATCGGCCTCGCGCGTGACCAGCCCCCAGGCCACGCACTGGTCTACCAGCGTGCCCATGGCCTGCTTGGTCATGCCCGCGCGCTCGGCCAGGTCGCCCAGGCGGTCGCCGCCCAGCGACAGGTGGCGCGTGATGTGGATGTGCGCCGCGCTGACCTGGTCGCGTGCGGCCAGGTTGGACAGTGCCAGCGGCACCTCCACGTTGCGCGCCATCAGTTGCAGCACGCGGGCGTCAAACCGGCGCAGGGCGTGGCCCATCAGGCGGCCCAGGTGGGTTTGGCGCCAGCCATCGTCGGCGGGTGGCGGGGCGCCCAAGGGTGTGGTCAGAAGGGGGGATTCGGCCATGGCTGATTGTCAGTCAAACTGACTAAAAAGTGGGTTTACGCGGTGCAATGGCGCCTCTAAACTACTGTTCAAGTATCCAGCCCGGCGTCGCAAGACACCGCACTGTAGCCAGTCAACCCGTTGATTTTTCAGGAGATTCCCATGAGCGCACCCGTCAACCACAGCATGCCCCCCGACGCTGAAAAAGCCAAAGCCCTGGCCGCCGCCCTGGCCCAGATCGAGAAGCAATTTGGCAAAGGCACCATCATGCGCCTGGGCGAAGGCGAAGTGATTGAAGACATCCAGGTGGTGTCCACCGGCTCGCTGGGGCTGGACATTGCGCTGGGCGTGGGCGGCCTGCCCCGGGGCCGCGTGGTCGAAATCTACGGCCCCGAATCGTCCGGCAAAACCACGCTCACGCTGCAAGTGATTGCCGAAATGCAAAAGCAAGGTGGCCAGTGCGCTTTCGTCGATGCCGAGCACGCCCTGGACATCCAGTACGCGCAAAAGCTGGGCGTCAACCTGCAAGACCTGCTGATTTCGCAGCCCGACACCGGCGAGCAGGCGCTGGAGATTGTGGACAGCCTGGTGCGCTCGGGCGCTGTCGATTTGATCGTCATCGACTCGGTGGCCGCGCTCACGCCCAAGGCCGAAATCGAGGGCGACATGGGCGACAGCCTGCCTGGCCTGCAAGCGCGCCTGATGAGCCAGGCGCTGCGCAAGCTCACCTCCACCATCAAAAAGACCAACTGCATGGTCATCTTCATCAACCAGATCCGCATGAAGATTGGTGTGATGTTCGGCTCGCCCGAGACCACCACGGGCGGCAACGCGCTGAAGTTCTACGCCAGCGTGCGCCTGGACATCCGCCGCACCGGCTCCATCAAAAAAGGCGAGGAAGTGATCGGCAACGAAACCCGCGTCAAGGTGGTGAAAAACAAAGTCTCGCCCCCGTTCAAGACCGCAGAATTTGACATCCTGTTTGGCGAAGGCATCAGCCGCGAGGGCGAAATCATCGACATGGGCGTGGTCGCCAAGATTGTTGAAAAGTCGGGCGCCTGGTACGCCTACAACGGCGAAAAAATTGGCCAGGGCCGCGACAACGCCCGCGAGTTTTTGCGCGAAAACCCGGCATTGGCCCGCGAGATTGAAAACAAAGTGCGCGAGGGCTTGGGCATTGCCCTGTTGCCCGCTGCGCTGGTGCCCTCCGCAGGCGCCAACGCGGCCAGTGACGCCGCCGATGGCGTGGTCGATGCGCCCGCCGCCCGCAACCGCAGGGCGGATGCCAAGGTCGATCAAAAATCTGAATAAAAAGTGCTTGCAGCGCCCGGCGGATGGGCGCAAGCAGCTATCAAAAAATAGCAATTGGCACCCATGGCCATGCCACCCCCGTCGCTCAAGGGCCGCGCGCTGCGCTACCTCGCAGCGCGCGAGCATTCGCGTGCCGAGTTGCTGCGCAAACTGGCGCCGCACGCCCAAGAGCGCAGCGAGATTGAACAGGTGCTGGACGATTTGCAGGCCAAGGGCTTCATCAGCGAGGAGCGTGTGGCTGCGTCCGTGCTGCGCCAGCGCGCTGCCCGCCTGGGCGACCGGCGCCTGCGCCAGGAGCTGCACACCAAAGGGCTGGACGCACAGACCGTGGCCCAGGCGCTGGAATTGCTGCGCGGCACCGAACCTGCGCGCGCCCGCGAGGTCTGGCAGCGCAAGTTTGGTCAGCCCGCCACCGACCCCGCAGGCCGCGCCAGGCAGATGCGTTTTTTGCTCACGCGCGGCTTTGCCATGGATGTGGTGCGCCGCGTGGTGCAGGGCGCCGATGTGGACGCCGACGCAGGCTGAGTCGCTGGTGATTGAGGGTGTTTTGGGGCTGTAGCGCTTGCGGGATAAGCGCTAGCAGCTATTGATTCAGGAGCGTTTGGTGGGCGGCGTCCCGGTTTGCGCAGTCTTGTGCGCTGCGCCAGCTGGGCCGCTGCGCGCTCACAAGCCCAGCATCAATTGCAGGTTTTGCACGGCAGCACCGCTGGCGCCCTTGCCCAGGTTGTCCAGACGGGCAATCAGCACGGCCTGGCGGTGCGTTTCGTTGGCAAACACGCGCAGTTCGAGCTGGTTGGTGTGGGCCAGGGTGTCGGCGGCCAGCTTGCCGTCGTCGGTGGCGGGCAGCACCTTCACCCACTGGGCGCTGGTGTTGGTGGCCGCGTAGTGCGCGGCCAGGGCCTCATGCAGGGCGGCGGCAGTCGGCGCGCCGGGCAACAAGTCCAGGTGCAGGGGCAATTGCACCAGCATGCCCTGCGCAAAATTACCCACCGCCGGGATGAACACCGGGCGGCGCGTCATGCCGGTGTAGTGCAGGATTTCCGGGATGTGCTTGTGCGACAGGCCCAGCGCGTAGGCCTCGTAGGGCGGCGCCTTGCCCGCTTCGTAGGCCTCGATCATGGGGCGGCCACCGCCCGAGTAACCACTTACCGAGGGCAGCGCCACGGGGTAATCGGCAGGAATCAGCCCGGCATCGACCAGCGGGCGCAACAGCGCAATGGCACCCGTGGCGTAGCAGCCGGGGTTGGAGACGCGGCTGGCGGTGCGCACGGCTTGCAGCTGGCCCGCGCACAGCTCCGGAAAGCCATACACCCAGCCCGGCGCCGTGCGGTGCGCGGTGCTGGCGTCAATGATCTTGATGGTGCGGCCCGAGGTTTTTTCGATGTCGTCGACCATGGCCACCGTCTCGCGCGCGGCGTCGTCGTGCAGGCACAGGATGACCAGGTCCACGCCCGCGATCAGCTCGCGTTTGGCAGCGGGGTCTTTGCGCCGCTCGGGGGCAATGCTGACCAGCTCTATGGAGGCCATGCCTTGCAGGCGCTCACGAATCTGCAGCCCGGTGGTGCCAGCTTCGCCATCGATAAAAACTTTGGACATGGGTGTCATCCTGCAAAAAAAGGAGGGATGGCGGCGGCGTGCGCCGCACGGCGGTGTAAGTTCTGCACAAGCGATGGTGCGTCGCAACATGATACATTTCGCGGCTGCCATGTCCCACGCCCGCCGCCAGACATTCAAACAGCCTCGGCAGACGGGTGAAATCCCTTTCCTGAGAGAGACCTCATGAAGATTCACGAATACCAAGGCAAGGAAATCTTGCGCAATTTTGGTGTGCCCGTTCCGCGCGGCATCCCTGCATTTACCGTGCAAGAAGCGGTTGAAGCTGCACAAAAACTCGGCGGCCCGGTTTGGGTTGTCAAGGCCCAGATCCACGCCGGTGGCCGTGGCAAGGGCGGCGGCGTCAAGGTTGCCAAGACCATTGACGACGTCAAGCGCATCGCTGGCGAAATCCTGGGCATGCAGCTCAAGACCCACCAGACCGGCCCCGAAGGCCAAAAAGTGCGCCGCCTGTACATCGAAGACGGCGCCGACATCAAGAACGAACTCTACATCTCGCTGGTCACTGACCGCGCTACGCAGAAGGTGGCGCTGATCGCCTCGTCTGAGGGCGGCATGGACATCGAGGAAGTGGCCCACGCCACCCCCGAGAAAATCATCACCGAGATGATCGACCCGCTGACCGGCATCACGCCTGAGCAGTCGCGCAAAGTCGCTGCGGCCATTGGCCTGACCGGCGCTTCGGTGGACCAAGCCGTGGACTTGTTCGCCAAGCTCTACCAGTGCTACATGGACACCGACGCTTCGCTGGTGGAAATCAACCCGCTGAACTGCAACTCCAAGGGCGAACTGATGGCACTGGATGCCAAGTTCAACTTTGACGCCAACGCGCTGTTCCGCCACCCCGAAATCGTGGCCCTGCGCGATCTGGACGAAGAAGACCCCGCTGAAGTGGAAGCTTCCAAGTTCGACCTGGCCTACATCAGCCTGGACGGCAACATCGGCTGCCTGGTCAACGGCGCCGGTCTGGCCATGGCCACCATGGACACCATCAAGCTGTTCGGCGGCGAGCCGGCCAACTTCCTGGACGTGGGCGGCGGTGCCACCCCCGAGAAGGTCACCGAAGCCTTCAAGATCATGCTCAAGAACGACAAGGTCAAGGGCATTTTGGTCAACATCTTCGGCGGCATCATGAAGTGCGACACCATCGCCACCGGCGTGATCACTGCCTGCAAGGCCGTGAACCTGAACGTGCCGCTGGTCGTGCGCATGAAAGGTACCAACGAAGAGCTGGGCAAGAAGATGCTGGCCGAATCCGGTCTGCCCATCATCGCCGCCGACACCATGGCCGAAGCGGCCACCCGGATCGTGGCGGAAGTCAAGTAAGAAGCCCGGAGAACACACATGTCGATCTACATCAACAAAGACACTAAGGTCATTACCCAGGGCATCACGGGCAAGACCGGCCAGTTCCACACCGAAAAGTGCCAGGAATACGCCAACGGCAAGAACGCCTTTGTCGCGGGTGTGAACCCCAAGAAGGCCGGTGAGTCGATCTTCAATATCCCGATCTACGCCTCCGTCAAGGAAGCCGCCCAGCAGACCGGCGCCACCGTCTCGGTGATCTACGTGCCGCCCGCAGGCGCTGCCGAAGCCATCTGGGAAGCCGTGGAAGCCGATCTGGACATGGCCATTTGCATCACCGAAGGCATTCCCGTCAAGGACATGCTGATGGTGCGCAACAAGATGAAGGCCAAGGAAGCTGCTGGCGGCAAAAAGACGCTGCTGCTGGGCCCCAACTGCCCCGGCATCATCACGCCCGACGAAATCAAGATCGGCATCATGCCCGGCCACATCCACCGCAAGGGCCGCATCGGCGTGGTGAGCCGCTCGGGTACGCTGACCTATGAAGCCGTGGCCATGCTGACCGAAGTCGGTCTGGGCCAGTCCACTGCCGTGGGCATTGGTGGCGATCCCATCAACGGTTTGAAGCACATCGACGTGATGCGCGCCTTCAACGACGACCCCGATACCGACGCCGTGATCATGATCGGCGAAATCGGTGGCCCCGATGAGGCCGAAGCCGCCCTGTGGTGCAAGGCCAACATGAAGAAGCCTATCGTTGGCTTCATCGCTGGTGTGACTGCCCCTCCCGGCAAGCGCATGGGCCACGCTGGCGCGCTGATCTCGGGCGGTGCCGATACCGCCGATGCCAAACTCGCCATCATGGAAGAGTCGGGCTTCGTCATCACGCGCAACCCCTCTGAACTGGGCAAGCTGCTCAAGGCACAGCTGAAGTAAGCACGCCACAGCACCCAGGCCCGCCCTGGGCGCTCCCACCAAAGCGCCTGCGGTCTTTGTGCCTCAGGCGCTTTGCCCGTTGTGGGGGCTGGGCCTGCCATGGTGTGAAGTCTGCTCGCCAGGGGTGGGTGCTCGTCTATGATGCAAGCCGCCACGCGAGCCATACCCAGCCAGCGTGGTTCGTGGCCGCGTTTTGTGCTGCGGGGCCTCGGCCTACACACCCTTTGCGGGAATCCAGAAACCTTGGGCTGCAACAACACATGAAGTATGAATTCAGCGCCCGCACCGACCGCGGTCGGGTGCGCGCCAACAATGAAGACGCTGTCAGTGTGGACCGCCAGGCCCAGGTGGCTGTGCTGGCCGATGGCATGGGCGGCTACAACGCTGGCGAGGTGGCCAGCAGCATGGCCACCCAGTTCATCCGCACAGAAATGGTGCGATGGCTTGCGCAGGCGCGCCGACCCGGGCGCGACGTGCGCCGTGCGCTGGAGATTTGTGTGGAAAACGCCAACCTTGCCATCTTCGATGCCGCCCAGGAGAACGCCCAATATGCTGGCATGGGCACCACGCTGGTGGCGGGCGTTTTTCAGGACGAACGCCTCACGCTGGCGCACGTGGGCGACTCGCGCTGCTACCGCCTGCGTGCGGGCCAGCTCACGCAAATCACGCGCGACCACTCGTGGCTGCAAGAGCAGGTAGATGCTGGCCTCATTACCCCGCAGCAAGCGGCGCAGTCAGGGCAGCGCAACCTCGTCACCCGGGCGCTGGGCGTAGAAAATACGGTGCAAGTGGAAACCAACGAATTCCAGGTGCAGCCACAAGACCTGTACCTGATGTGCTCCGACGGACTGAGCGAGATGTTGGGCCATGCCGACCTCACCATCCTGACCGCAGCCGACGTCCCGCTGGACGACAAGGTGCAGCGCCTCATTGATGCCGCCAATGCCCGGGGCGGGCGCGACAACATCAGCGTGGTGCTGGTGCAGGCCGACAGCAGCGCCGTTCCCCGCAAACGCGGCTTGGTATCGCGGCTGCTGGGTTCGGCGTGAGTCCGGCAGCTGGCAACCCCCACCCTTTCATGCAAACCATGCAACCCCCCACCCGCAGGAACAGGCCATGCCCAAACTGATCGTCTCGATCGATGGTGTAGTCATCAAAGAATTGCAGCTCACCAAAGAGCGCACCGCGCTGGGCCGGCGCCCGTACAACGACATCGTGATCGACAACCTCGCCATCAGCGGTGAACACGCCGTGCTGCACATGCACGCCCAGGGCGTGGAACTGGAAGACCTGGACAGCACCAATGGCACCTACGTCAACGGCAAAGCCGTTCAGCGCCAATGGCTGCACGGCGGCGACACCATTGAAGTGGGCAAATACAAAATCCGCTTCCTCAACGAGGCCGAAGCCGAAGACTACGAAAAAACCATGATCGTCAAGCCCGGCATGGTGCCCCCGCCGTTGCCACCGCGCACGCGCGCCACGGCGGCAGCACCCTATGCCGCCACCGCCGCACAGCCTGGCCCGGTGGCCAGCATCCGTGTGCTCTCGGGGGCCGCCGCCGGGCGCGAAGTGGCCCTGAGCAAAGTGGTCACTACCATCGGCAAACCCGGCGTGGCCGTGGCCGCTATCACCCGGCGCCACCATGGCTACGTGCTCACCCACGTCGAAGGCCCCGACACCCCGACGCACAACGGCGTCCACATCGGGCAAGAGCCCGTACCCCTGCACAACGGCGACCTGCTGGAACTGGCAGGCACCGAGATGCTGTTTGTGCAGACTTGAGGCTGACCCAAAAATCCTGAATGGATACGAATCCAGCTGAGCGGATGGCAAGCCGCTCAGTGCCGTCATTTGTAGGCTAAATGTTGCCCTTTAGTGCCTAAAAAACTTTATTATGGACAATATGTTGTCCATAGAATTTGATTCTCCAGATGCCGTTCGCAGTGCCATAGGCCAGCGCGCCAAAGCCGCTCGGCTGGTGCTCGGCTGGACCCGCAAGACCCTTGCGGCGCGCTCGGGCGTGGCTGAATCGACCATCAAGCGCTTTGAACTGACTGGGCATATCGGCACGGCTGCACTGGTGCAGATTGCCATGGCGCTGGGGGTGCTCGATAGCTTTGGCGCCTTGTTCGCCCCTCGAGCCATTCAAACCATCGCCCAAGCCACAGCCTCCCCACGACAGCGAGGCAGCCTGTGAACCACACCGTACCCCCGCACGTGACCCGACTCAACGTCCGTCTTGGCGCGCGCGCCGTAGGCGTGTTGGCTTTGGGCCAAGACAAAAAAATCTGGTTTGCCTACGACCCGCAGTGGATTGCCAGCGGCTTCAACCTTGCGCCCAGAACCATGGCCTTCGACGTCCAGGCACAGTTGGCCCGTGGCGACGTGTTCGGTGGTTTGCATGGCGCCTTTTCAGACTCCCTGCCCGATGGCTGGGGCCTGCTTTTGATGGACCGTGAGTTCAAGCGGCGCTGTGATTGGCCATCCCATGCCATCACGCCGCTGGATCGTCTGGCCTACATCGGTAGCCGTGCCATGGGAGCACTGGAATACGCCCCCGCCCATACCCAAGAACCCACCGCGAACGCCATCGACTTGGGCCAACTGGCCCAATCGGCAGAGCAGGTGATGCAAGGCCAGGAAGGCGATGTGCTGCGGCAGCTCAGAATCCAGGGTGGCTCGCCCGGCGGTGCGCGGCCCAAAGTGACCGTGGCGCGAAGCGCTGCATCGGCCCTGTGCCTGTCGGGGTTTCAAGCATTGCCTGAAGGTTACACGCACTGGATCGTCAAATTTCGTGCGCCTGAAGATCCCCGCGACATGGGCAGAATCGAACGCGCCTACGCCGATATGGCTGGTATCGCTGGCATTGCCATGCCCCGCACCGATCTGATGACGGTGGCACAAGGCGAAGGGCACGAAGAAGACTATTTCGCCGTAGAGCGCTTTGACCGCCACGGGCCTTGCGGCAAACGCCACGTACTTTCTTTGGCTGGTTTGCTGTATGCCAACTACCGCCTGCCGTGCATGGACTATGACGCGATCCTGACCACCGTTGGCGTGTTGACACAAGACCACACTCAAGTCGAACGCGCCTTTCGGCTGATGGTTTTCAACGTGCTGGCACACAACCGTGACGACCACGTTAAAAATTTTGCCTTCCTGCGTGATGAGGCCACAGACTGGCAACTTTCGCCCGCCTTTGACCTGACCTTCAGCACCGGTATGGGTGGCGAACACACCACAGCCATCAACGGCCAAGGACGCCCCGCCCTGGAGCATGTCTTGCACATCGGCCGCAAGCACCGCATCACCAAGGCGGCGCACATCGTCGCAGAAGTGCGCCATGCCGTTGCACAGTGGCCCGCGCTGGCGCAGCAGTGGCAAGTGACCAGCGCATCCAGCCAGTCCATTCAAGCTGCACTGGCAAAGATTGACCAGGGCTTCAAGAATGCAGCGATGTAGCGCAATGCGCCACCCCAGGCGATGCGTAAAATTTACTCCTAAATTGATAGCTGCTAGCGCCCGCTCCAAAAGGAACAGAGCCTGATTTGGTTCATTTTTTGCAGCAGCCTGTCAAAAACCGCAACCCGCGCAACAGGCAGTGACAATTCGGCGTGACACAAATGTCATGAATTGGCGAAAATTTGCTGAAGGTTGTTACAGCAACCGCATCTCTACAAGGGGCTTTGTAAGTAAAACGATACGCCTTGTTGCATCCATCGGGCTGGCACGGATGCTGCTGCTATGGCTGCGAACCTGAAGAATCCTTCTGCAGGTTTTCATTCGCAATTGACTCCGAGGAGAACTTTATGAAGCGTACTCTGCAAAAGGGCTTTACCCTGATCGAACTGATGATCGTTGTGGCGATCATCGGTATCTTGGCTGCCGTGGCACTGCCCGCGTACCAAGACTACACGGCCCGCGCCAAACTGTCTGAAGTGCTTCTGGCAGCTTCTACCTGCCGCACCACGATCACTGAAGCTTCGCAAACCGGTTTGCCGTCCGCAGGTGCGCTGGCAGCCACTGACGGCTTCGGCTGTGGTGAGGGCGCATCGGCCAAGTCGCAGTACGTGGGTGCTTTGAACACCACCAACACTGGTGTTATCACGGTCACAGCACAAAAGATTGGCACTGGTGTCGACACCAAAAAGATCACTTTGCAGCCTTACACCGATGCAACTTTGACTACCAAGGCAAAGTCTACCGACTTCATCACTGGCACCAACACGCCCGTGGTGGGCTGGAAATGCGCTTTTGATGGCGACCTGAAGTTCATGCCCGCTAGCTGCCGCCTCGCTACTTCCGCTCTGTAATCTGAAGTGCTTGCAAGCGGCGCTAAACAGCGAACTGTTTGTACACTCCTAAACGGCCCTTCGGGGCCGTTTTTTATGCGCCTTTAAGGATTTATCCGTAAATTGTTGTACTGTTACGGCTTGATCTGACATCAGGCGGAGGTAGCAGATATGGCCAAGGCCCATGCCAACTCATGGGAGGTGACGGATGCGTTCTGGGCACGGGTGGAACCCCTGGTGCCCAAGCCGCAGCGCGATCCGAACAAGCTCTACAAGCGCAGTGCCGGTGCCGGTCGCCCCCCGAAGTCAGCCCGCTTGG
>NZ_SLXH01000042.1 GCF_004341365.1 Simplicispira metamorpha
GCGCAAGTTTGGGGCCCAACTACAGCCCCAGACGGGCGCGCTTGTCAGCGAACGCCTGTGGAATCAGGCTATTGAGATACCTATTTAGCAATCCCACTTTTTGGCTGAAAAACTCCGGGTTACGCTGCGCTGATCCGACCGACAGGGGCCGTTGCTTGAGCAGGTCGCCCCCCCGCAGGGCGTGGCCCGACAGCCCCGGCTCAAGGCGTTTGGTGGTACCACCACTGGCCTTCTTCCAGCAGCCAAGTTTCGACCACACTGGTGGTGATGGGCTCCCGGAAGCCGCGCGCCACCACGCGCGTATCAACGGCCACCTGCACGGTGCAGCGCTCGGGCGTAGTGCACTCCACGCTTTGCACGCGCGCGCCCATCCAGCTGGCACCGGTGCCAAAGCGACTGCGGTAGCTCTGCGCCGTGTTCAGCCCCCGAAAAGCGGGTGTGGTATAGCCATAGGCATCCTCGTACTTACCGGTCACCAGCCAGTCCCAGCGCTGCTGGGCGCGCACACGCACGGCGTCTTCGGCCTTGGCAGGTGTGAGCACGGCAGCGGCGGGGGCGCTACTGCTAACAGCACCCGGCACAGCGCAACCTGCCAGCAGGCTGGCGGCCAGGGCAGTGGCAACCAGCAGGCCACGGCAGGACATGGGAGTACGGAAGGTATTAGGCATAAGTGCTTGCGTCCTTTGTAATACGTTGGAGTTGGTTAGTTGGAAGGGAGGAACTGCAGCGGTGCTGGCGGCTCCTGAACAGGCGGTTTTTGTGGTCCGACTTGCAGCGGCAGGCGCTGCAAAGCACGCATGCGGTCGCGCAGGTCGGCGCCCACTTCAGTAATCTCCACATCCGAGCGCACCACCCGGGGCGTGATCACCACCAGCAGTTCGGTTCGCTTGGAGTCGTTCCGGGTGGCGCCAAACAGGTTACCGAACAGCGGCACCTCGTGCAGCACCGGCACACCAGACTTGCTGCCATTACCGGTTTCCTGGATCAACCCCCCCATCACGATCGACTCACCCGAGCGCACCGCCACTTTGCTGGACAACTGGCGCTGCAGGAAGAAGCGCTGCTTGGTGATTTCATCCTGGCCACCCACATCGGTCACCGACTGATCGACTTGCAAGGTGACGATGTTGCCCGCATTGACCGAGGGCGTGACCATGAGGTTCACACCCGTGTCTTTGTACTGGATGTTGGTTGAAGTGACCAAGGTATCGCTGTTGGTCAAAGTACCCGCCTGGATAGGCGTTTGATTGCCCACGATGATGGATGCCGTGTGGTTGTCCAGCACCATCAGCGATGGGCTGGCAATCATTTTCAGCGTGGTTTTGGCCGATAGCGCGGTCAGAACAGCGCGCACATTGCCCAGCGGATTCTTCAGCGTGTAAGAAAAACCGTTGGTCGGCTTCACCAGAGAGCCGCTGTCTTCGATTTTGGTGTTGTTCGACAACAGGCCCGAGCCGGTGTAGCCGGTGGTGGAACGGCTGTCGCTGAAAGCCCACTGCAACCCATATTGCAAATCGTCAGTCAGGGTCACTTCGACGATGCTGGCCTCGATCAAGACCTGTGTCGGTGGCAGATCCAACCGCTTGAGGGTGGATTCGATCTTGGAAAATTCGGATTTGGTACCCCACACTAGCACGGCGTTATTGAGCTCGTCGGCCATCACGCGCACGTTGCCCAGTACTGCAGTGGCCGGTGCCTGTTGTGCAGTGCCAGCCTGTCCGGCGCGTGTACCCCCAGCGCTGGCAGTCCCTGCACCACCCGCGCGCATGCCCAACCCGCCACTGCTGGGGAAGGCAGTGCTGGAGCTAAAGGCGCTTCCGGGCTGGCCCAAACTGGAGCCAGTGGCGCTGGTCAAACCCGGAGCCACACCGGAGTTGGCCACGGCACTGGTCTGGCGGCCATCGCCAAAAATGCCGCCCAGCACAGTGGCAAGGTGGCGGGCATTGACGTTCTGCACCTGGTAAATGAAGAGTTGGGGCTCAGCGCTGTTGTCGCTGGGCTGATCCAGGCGCTCAATCCAACGGCGCGCTTCGTCCAGGTAAGCGGCCCTGGGGGTGACGACCAAAATGCTGTTGAGCCGCTCTATGGGCATGATGCGCAAGGCACCAAAAAGCGGGTTGGCTTCGCCCAAGGCACTGGCACCAGCGCTGGCGCCTGCGGTGGCACCCGCACGCCCAGTGGCTCCCGCCGGGGTGGCCTGTGTCGGTGTAGTGCCACCGGCACCCGCGCTCATGAGTTGCATGGCCGCCTCCACCTCTTTGATGGATGCATATTTGAGCGGAAACACCCCCACCGACATGCCTTTGAGTAAATCAACGTCAAAGGTGTTGACAAGATCCAGCCAACCTTCGGCCTGGGTGCGCGTGCCGGTCAGCACCAACAGGTTGCGCACGGTATCGACGCGCACCAGCGCTTCAGCAGGCATGAGGGGGCGCAAGATAGTGGCCATCTCACCGGCACCGATGTATTGCAGCGGCACAACGATGGCGCCATAACCAGGCGGAAGCGGGCCACTGCCGGTTTGGCGCACACCAGAACCTATGCCTTTGAGGGTGTCAGGGCGCCCGACGTGGTAGCTGCCACGTGCATCGCGCAGCAACGCCAGACCGTTGGCCTGTAGCGCACTTTCCAGCAGAAATGCGGCTTGGTCAGGGGCCACGGCAGCGCGCGTGGCCAGCGTAATAGTGCCTGCCAACGGGGGGTGCAGCACGTAATCGGCCTTGAGGATATCCCCCAAAATCGTGCGTACCACTTCGGCTACGGGCGCTTCTTCAAAATTGAAAGTAACGGGAGGGCCATCGAACGCGGTAGGCACTTTGGCAGGAGCGATAACCCGGTCATTGCCCCGGATCAAGCGCGGCTCGGTAGTGTTGTCGGGTTCGGCAGCGCCGGCCTTGACGGTGCCCAGCGGCGCTACCGTAGTGGTTGATGTCACCAGCGACGGTTGTGCAGAAGTTTGCGCAGCCACCAGTTGGGAAGCGGCCAGAGCCACGGCAGAAAGTGCGTATCGGTAGAAGGTCATGGCAACAAATGGATAGGCAGAAGGGGCCAATGGCAGGCTCAGGGCCCCCCAAAGATCGGGCGGCGTGTGGTGGATGTCTGCGGCGCAGGTGATACAGATGGCGCAGGTGGTACTGATTGGGCAGCCGCATTGGCCGCCGCTGCCGCTTGTGACAAGGCCACAGGCACTGCCGGTGGCGGTGGCCGCACAGGCGGTGCGGACACCGGTATCACTGCCCCGGTATAGTTACTGACAGCGGCGCGCACCAATTGCAAGGTGCGGGTCTGGCCCGCATTGTCAAAGGTGGCGCTGCGTGCCTGCACGGTGCGCAGCACCCAGCCACCGTCCACCATCTCATTGAGTCGAACGCGGCGGCTCTTGCCACCGATGTGCAAAATGACAGCCCCCGTTTGTCCGTTCTCCGCCACACCTAGCAGTTTGGCATCGGCCAGGGTATCGACAGGTGCCGGTGGTGTGGAAGGAGAAGGTGGCGGCGGTGGCGGCGGCGGACGCCGCGTGACCGAAAACAGCGGACGCTCCAACCAGGACATAAAGCGTGCAGTGTCTACCCGGGTGCGCTCGGGCAATACGGGCAGCATCTGTAGGTAATCGCTGGTGATGGGCTTTGGTGCCTGCCAGCGCACGTTGCGCACGCTGCCATCGCGATGCAACCATAGTGCAGCCAGCACCAACACCAGCACTACGTTGAGCGCCACCAGCAAAGTAAGTGCATTGCGCTTCATGGCTGCACCCTCAGCACCGAAAAGCCAAACTGCACCGCCAGGGTCTGCACGCCTTTGACGGGCGCTCCGTAGCCTTGCACCACCATGGTGTCGATCAGGATGGCTGGCTTTTGCTCGGCCAGTCCGGCCAGGGCAGTTTGCAGCGCCAGCATTTCACCCTCGGCACGCACCGACAGGGGAATGCGCTCAAAGCCTTTTTCTTCTTTCGGCGGCAGCACCTGGCTGCTGGCAATCGAAAGACCAGCGCTGGTCAAAATACTGCGCACGCGCTGCTGTACGTCATTGCCAGTCTGGTTGGCGTCCTGGTCTTGCGGGTAGATGTACTGGGCCAGTTGGGCCTGGGCGCGCTCACGGGCCTGCGCCAAGCGCTCGCTGCCCGCCTCCATGCCCAGCAGACGGGCGTAACGCGGCTCCAGCTCGCTGAGGCGGTTTTGCGCCCACTGGTGCTTTTGGTACACATAAACGGTGACGCCCGCCAGGGGCAGTGCCAGTGCGGCCAAGGTAATGGCCAGTGCAGCGGTTTCTCGACGGAGGTACTGTTTCATGGCGCTGCCTTGGCAGGGGTGACGGGCTCAGGGCCAGACGAGAACGGGCTTTTTCGTGCTGGAGCACCAGTGCCTGTGGTTGCTGCCGGGGACAGTTTGGCCGGGGACGCAGCCGGGCCAGGTGTGGCCGGTACAGACGCTGGTGTTGCGGCAGGCACAGATGCACCGGGTTCAGGCACGGGTGGCTCGGCAGCGGGGGGCACTTCAGGAGCTGACCCACTGCCTGACTCGGGTGCGGTAGCCTGCGGCACCGGCACAGGGCCCGCAGCAGACAGCACAGCAGGATCCAGCTGAAACTCAATCAAAAAACTCTCCGCTGTGGCGCCAGGGCTGCGCGTAGCGGCCGACGGGGCGCGCACCTCTTTGAGGCCCGCCGTGGTGCCCAGCAACTGCATGAGCGCCGCCGCATTGGTGGTCAGCCCGTTGATAGTGACTTTCATACCCTGCACCTGGATCGATTGCAGCGAGGTATCGTCGGGCAGGGTTTGGGTCAGTAGCTCCAGCAGGGCGATGGTGTCGGCGCGCTCCAGCAACAGGGCGCGCACGCCTTCCATGCGCTCAATGCTGCGCACCAGCACTTCACGCTGTGCCATCAGGGGCGCAGTGCGGTGATGGGCTTCGGTGTAGGCGTTAACGGCTTCAATGGCACGCAAACGCAACTGTGCCGTGGGTGTAATCGCCAACGCGGCCACGATGGCGCCAGCGCTGAGCAGCAAAGCGTAATCCATGCGGCGGCGCTGGGCGCCGTAGTGCGCACGGTGCGCCTCGCCCCAACCCGACAGCACGATGGGCTGGCCCGTGGGGGCAAAGGCCCAGACTTCCGGCGCGGTATCGCTGGCAGCAGCACTGAGGCGGTGTTGTTGTGTCTCTATCCATTGCGCAATTTGCTTGCGCGAGGCAAACACCGCATCCACCTGCAACCCACCCTGCACCAAAGACTGGGCGCTGTAACCCCAAACGAGATCTGCCGGTGCAAACGGGCTGGCGCTTTGCACATCCAGCGCCACGGCCTGTGCCACTTGCGCGGTGGCCATCACGGGAACCGCCATGCGCCGACGCAGCAGCTTGTCGTCGGGCAGTTCAATGGCTTCAAAACGCGCAGCGGGGGCCTTGCCTGCCGGAGCTGGGCGCTGTCCCAGCCACACCGCGTCGCTGCCGTCGGCGTGCAGCACACGCACAGGGGCATCGGGGGTCAGCCAAGCCAGCGCGGGCCACTGGTGCATGTCTTGCCAGGGACGGCGCAGCTCAAGCCACAGTGCGCGCAAGTCCAGCCCAAAAAAGCGCGAAGAAGGTGTTGTTGGAGACATGTTCTAGGTTCAGACACCCTTGGCGGGCGGGGCTTGCATCCAGTGTTCTGCATGAAAAATACGCCAAGGCAAACCCAGGCGGAAATCGGGCCGCAGATCAACGCTGTGCTCCACCACCACCTGGCCGTTGTCCGCCAGCGCCACGCGGGCTTGCAAGCGGTATCGCGGGGAAGATGCGTTGTCCAGAAATTCGCCGTTGAGGACGGTGCTATCGAGATCGGCGGGGTTTTTATCGCGTGCTGCTGCCAGGGCGGTGGCGCGTACAGCATCGCCCCCAGCCAGAACGCGCAGAACCCCTTCTGGGGCCGCTTGGGGATTAACCCGGCCACTGCCTTGGGCCTGCGCAGTGACAAGGCGCGAAAGTCTAGCATAGAGGTCATACCCAACCCCTGGCACGCGCAGCAGGTCTTGCTCGGCCTCAAAACCCACCTCCCGGCCACGCGCGTCGCGCTCACTGCGCACCTGCACAGTGGCTTCGGCCAGCGTCTGGGCGCTCTTGGCATCTATGCCACCGGCCACGCCGTAGAGGCTGGCCAACAAGGCCACAGGGGCGCGGTTGATGTCGATCAGCCCGGTCATGGGCATGACTTCGACGACCATAGGCTGGCCCTGGTAACTCACTTCCACCTTGGTGAGGTGTGCTGGGCGGTTACCGCTCGCTGCCATGTCTTGCAACACCAGCATGATGGCGGCCTCGCCCAGAGCGGCCGCCTCGGTGCTTTGGCGCGCCACACTAACCAGGCGCACTTCGCTGCGCACCGAATGCACTACGCCAGTAACGATGACCGACAGGGCCGACACAATCCACAGCACCGCAATCAGTGCAATGCCGCGCTGCGGGCCGGATCCGACAAAACACGGCCACTTCATTCCGGCCCCGCAGAAAAACGACCACTGCCGCGCTCACTGGCGGGCAGGCTGCGCATGGGCAGTACCCACAGGGGCCAGGGCCCGGCGCTGGTTTGCAGATCAATGCGCACGCGCTCGGGCAAGCTGTCGGTACGCGTCCAGACGGGCACCCAAGCGGGTGCACTCTGGCGCGCGTCTTCGTAAGACAGCGCCAAAGACACTGCGTCTCTGACCAAAATCCGGCTATCGGCCTGGCTCCAGTCGGGAAAGTCGGCCCTGTCCGTCCACGGCATGAAGCGAATCACCAGCGCGGGTCCGTCCTGTAGTGGCTCCAGCGCCAACCGGAAAAACGTGCGCCCCCCGGCGCCTTGGCGGGCTGGCATGATTCCAACCCAGGCCACGGCATCGGCAGCGCCCGCAAACAAGTACGGGCTGGCGCCTTCCTTGGGCACTACAGCGATTCTTCTGGCCGACACGCGGCCCAGCACGGTGTGCAAAAAACCAGTGGCCACGCGCAACTCGTCGGCACGGGCCAGGCGGGCATCCACGCGTTCTTCCGTCTGCGCCATGGTACGCAAGGCAGATGCCATCCCCAGCATCAACATGGACAGCAGCGCCATAGTGACCAACAGCTCCACCAGGGTAAAGCCGGTCTGGTGGGTGGATGGAGGCGCGCTCATGGCGTACCCCCAGCCACCGGCGCACGCTGAGGGCGCAGGGTGTGCAGTTCGACGCGGCGCTCCAACGCACCTTCGCTCCAGCCCACCACCATGTGCAAGGCGTGCAGCAAAGGCGCGCCTGGGTTGCTCTGGCTGACAGGTGTGGCATAAGGCTGGCTGCGCACCGTCCAGGTAAAACCTGCCGATTGGCCAGACTCGCTCCAACCCTCAGCGGGTACGGCATCGCGAGCGGCCAGCAAAGACTCAGCCAGCAGCACCGCACGCTGGTAACTCTGGGTTTCTCCGACCTGGCGGGCGCTGCTCCCCGTGGCTTTGTACAGCATGCCCAAAGCAATCGCCATGATGGCAAAGGCCACCAGCAGCTCCAGCAGTGACAGGCCACGCTGGTACCCAAACGGGTGGCCAATCCTCATGGCAGCAGCGCTTCCTGGGTCACATGGCCAGACAGCCAATCCACCCGCAGGCGGGTACCGGCGCCGGAGGGCCGCAGAATTTCCACACTGCCGCCAGTGGCACCGCCATCGGGCAAAAAACGGATGGAAGCTGCACCCTGGCTGCTCAGTTCGCTACCCGCCACCGTGGCGCGCACTTGTAGCGGTTCGGGAATATCGCGCACGGGCTGGCCGTCAGTGTGGTAACGGCGTTGATCGAGGTTGACGGTGAAGGCGATGTCGGTGCGCCCAGCCAGCGCCCGCTGGCGGGCCGAGCGCATGTCGGCCAGCATGCCGCGCAGCACGTCACGGTACTGAGCGGATTCGCGCATGCGTTCAAAAGCCACCGGTACCAAACCGATCAGCAGCGCAAAAATGGCAAACACCACCAACAGCTCGACCAGCGTAAAGCCGCGCGCACGCCGCATGGTGGCAATACCGCAGTCCGGGGAGATCAGGGGGTGTTGCGTATATCGGCGTTTTCGCCATCGCCGCCTGCAGCACCATCCGCACCGAGGGAGAGGATTTCGATACCGCCGTTGGGGCCGGGGTTGGCGTACTTGTAGGGCTTGCCCCAAGGGTCTGATGGCACGCCACCTTTAAGGTAAGGGCCGGTCCAGCCGTTCACGCTACCGGGACGTTTGACGAGTGCTTCCAGCCCCTCTTCTGTGGTGGGATAGCGGCCCACGTCCAGCTTGAACAGCTCCAGCGACTTGTCCAGATCAGCAATCTGCACGCTGGCAGTTTTGGATTTGGCGCCACCCAGTTGGTTCAGTACGCGCGGGCCCACCAGCCCAGCAAGCAGCGTCAAGATGGCCAGCACCACCAGCAATTCGATGAGCGTAAAGCCCCGTGCAGACTGGCGACGGGGCAATGCGCCAGAGGCGCGGCAGGCACGAAAACTCACCATGGGAGAGGGTTCCTTGGGCAAACAAAAATTATACGGCGAGGTCATTGATGGACAGTATCCCGAGCAGGATGGACACAATGATGGCGGCAATCAAGACGCCCAACACCAGAATGAGCACGGGCTCCACCAACGTCAGAAGGCGTTTGATGCCGGTTTCCACTTCTCGGTTCAATATATTCGCCAGTTCCAGCATCATCGGGCCGATGCGACCGGTTTCTTCACCCACGCGGATGAGGTTGATGGCCAGCGGCTCAAAAATGCCTGTGGCAGACAGCGCCTGCACCACCCGCCCACCTTCCTTGACGATGGGCGAGACCCGCGCCAACGCCTGCTGCAACACGGTATTGCCCACGGTTTCAGTGGCAATGTGCAGCGCTGTCAGCATGGGGACGCCATTGCCCAGCAGCGTACCCAAAGAACGAGAAAACAGCGTGAGCTGGTACTTGAGCGCCAACGGCCCCATCAGCGGCAGGCGCAATACCAACGTTTGCCACCACTGGCGCCCGGCAGGTGACTTGAACCAGCGCGCCAGCAATATGCCCACGCCGATGAGCGCAGCCCCGATGAACAAACCATAGTTGGTAAACGCCTGTCCCAGCCCCATTACCAGGCGCGTGGGCATGGGCAGCGCGTCGCCCATGTCGGTGAACAGTTTTTCAAACTGCGGCACCACAAAGCCCAGCATGGCGATGAGCGAGAGCACAGCCACTCCCAACAGGATGGCCGGGTAGATGGTGGCCGAAATCACACTGTCGCGCAGGGTGCGCTGGCGCTCCATGTGTTCAACCAGGCGATCGAGCACGGCAGACATCTGCCCGCTGGCCTCACCCGAGCGCACCATGTTGATATAGAAGTCGCCAAACAGCTCCCGGTGCTGCGCCAGCGCCCGGCTCAGGGGCGTGCCGCCCTTGACGGCATCCAGAATGCCCTGCATCAGCTCCGCCACACTGGGCTTGTGGCTCATGTCGATGAGCACGCGCAACGCGTTGTCCAGCGCCAGCCCGGCGCGCAGCATGATGGCCAGCTCCGACGTGATGGCCAATACGTCGGGTGCCGTCACCGGCCCCTTGGCTTGGCGCACCTTGGGCTGCGCAAAAGTGCCCGCCGCCCCCGCACTGGCCACAGCACTTGCCGCAGCCGTGGCAGCGTCGTCAATGCCCAACGGCGTCAGGCCCTGTTCACGCAGCTGCTTGAGCACCGCCCCCGCACTGGCCGCCGTGAGCCGGCCTTCTTCCACCTTGCCTGTAGCGGTGGCGGCACGCCAGACAAACTCAGGCATCGGACTGGTCCTGGGTCACGCGGGCCAGCTCGTCCAGCGTGGTGACGCCAGCGGCCACTTTGCGCAGGCCATCTTCGTGCAAGCTGAGCATGCCGCCCTGCGCCGCGATGGCGTTGAGGGTGTTGGCGTCGCGCCCCTCGATGATGGCGCGGCGCATGGGCTCGTCCAGCACCAGCAGCTCATGGATGCCAGTGCGGCCCCGGTAGCCCGACTGGCGGCAGTGCTCGCAGCCGACGGCGCGGTACACCAGTTGATCTGTGGGACAAAAGCGCGACAGGCCGGTGCTCTGGCGCACGGCGGCACCGGGCTCATAGGCCTCTTTGCAGTGGCCGCACAGGGTGCGTACCAAACGCTGGGCCAGCACGCCGTTCACCGCCGAAGTGATCAGGTAGCGCTCCACGCCCATGTCCTGCATGCGGATCACGGCGCCCGCAGCGGTGTTGGTGTGCAAAGTCGATAGCACCAGGTGCCCGGTCAGCGCGGACTGCACGGCGATTTGCGCCGTCTCGCCATCGCGCATTTCACCGATCATGATGATGTCCGGATCCTGGCGCAGGATGGAGCGCAGCGCGTTGGCAAAGGTCAGGTTGATTTGCGCATGCACCTGAATCTGGTTGATGCCTTCGAGCTGGTATTCCACCGGGTCTTCGACGGTGATGATTTTTTGCGCCGTGGCGTCAATCTTGGCCAGCGCAGCGTAAAGCGTGGTGGTCTTGCCCGAGCCCGTGGGGCCGGTCACCAGCAAAATGCCGTGCGGACGCGCCAGCAGGGCATTGAAGCGTGCCAACGTGTCTTTTTCAAAACCCATTTTTTCGAGCTCGAGGCGCACGCTGGCCCGGTCAAGCACGCGCATGACCACACTTTCACCATGCACCGTGGGCACGGTAGAGACGCGCAAATCCAGCTCCCGCCCCTTGACGCGGGTTTTGATGCGCCCGTCCTGCGGCAGGCGCCGCTCGGCAATGTCCAGGTGTGCCAGCAACTTGACGCGCGAATTGACCGCTGCCGACAGGCGCGGTGGCACCAATTCTCCGGGGTGGATCACACCATCGACGCGGTAGCGCACGTGCAGGCCGTCATCGAAGGGCTCAAGGTGGATGTCAGAGGCGCGCAGGTCAATCACCCGACCAATGATGGTGTTGACCAGGCGGATAACGGGCGCCTCGCTGGCCAAATCTTTCAAGTGCTCAACAAAATCACCGCCATCGGCGCCGTCGCCAAAGCCGTCATCGCTGTCTTCGGTGGCTTCCTCTACTGGCTCAGCCAAGGCTTTTTCAATGTCACTCTCCAGCGCCAGATGCGGCCGGATGGCATAGCCGGTGGCCAGGTGCAGGGCTTTGACCACAAACGCATCCTGCGGCACGGCCATGGCCACATCGAGCTGACCATCTTGCAGGCGCAGCGGATAGACGGCGTTGGCGTGCAGAAACTCGGGCAGCAGGCCTTCCACTTCGGGCATGAGGTCGGGAAAACCATCGGCGGGCACCAGGGCAATGCCCAGCTGTGCCGACAGGGCCTGGGCCACATCGGCATCGGACACCAGCCCCAGGCGCACCAGCACACGCCCCAGCATGCTGCCCATTTCCTGCTGTGCAGACAGTGCGCGTTCCAGGTCGCGTGCGCTGAGTTTGCCAGCCTGCACCAGCAAATCGCCAATGCGCGGGCGCGGCGCGCTGGCGTCGCCCAGCGGCGCGGTGGTGAGCGAAAGTGTGTTGGTTGTCATGGAAGATGGGGCAATGCAGATCGGCACCGCACGGCGGCCAGGGCCTGCGGGCAATGGCAGTGAGTGTAGCCGGGGTGTGCTCGCCAGCGCTCCAGGTGGGTATGCTGCGGGCCGCGCACTCCACTGCGCTGTGACGGCCCGATCAGCCCCCTGACAGCACAGCGCACCGACCATTCCAGCGCCAAAATTACTATGTTTTTAATAGCTACTTGCGCTTACCCCACAAGGGATAGAAGCAACTTTTACCTGTAATTTACGTGAACCATCCCCTTGCCATGACCCGGCGCTCCGCCCGCCACACGCCCACCACCATTGCCACCGCTGTGGCCGCTTGCGCAGCGCTGGTCGCTGGCGCGGGTGGACTGGCACTGCTGGCAAAGCACCACAGCACACCCCCAAAGCACACCGGGCCCATGCTGCTGGCGCCCATGTTCGGCACCTTCGATACCTGCATTGCCACCCCGACTGCCACCCCCAGCGCGGGCGTGGGCAACGCTGCGACAGCCCGCACACAAGATGGCGCCCGCACGCTGGCCGAGACCTGCACCGGCCCGAATGGCTCGGCGGCAGCGCTGGTCGAATCTACGCTGTCGGCACTGCAACCGCCTGAGCGGGCGCAGGGGCCCTATCCGCTGGGATACACGCTGGCGGTGCCGCTGCTGCAACTCTTTCGTGCCACCGAGCAAGGCTGGGCGCTGGACACCGAACGCATCCAGCGCCTGGCACGCACCGTGCGCGATACCCAGCGCCCGCTGATTCTGTATCTGTTCTCCACGCACTTTGCGACCGACGCCCCCCTGGAAAAAGCCCTGGCCACCGACCCCGCCAACCTGGCGCAGACCCGCGACGGCCCTATGCCCACCAGCCAGTACTACGGCGCGCCTCTGTATAACTGGACACTAGCCCGCACCGACACCCCCTTGAGCGCCTACCGCGTGCAGGCCACGCAAGCGCTGCTCACAGAGATGTGCCGCCTGCCAGCCCAGGACATCGCCAAAATCCGTGGCGTGACCCTGCTGGGCGAGCTGCACCACCTGTTTCCCGACTTTGAAAGCGGCATGGGCTTTGGCGGCAGCTACCGCGTGACGGATTACAGCCCGGCATCGGTGGCGGGATTTCAGCAGTTTTTGCGCCAGGAATTCCAACACATTGATCGCCTGAACCGCAGACTGGGCGCCAACTACGCCACGTTTACCGAGGTGCAGCCGCCATCGCGCGACATCCGCACCGAGCCACTGCAGCGCTACACCGAGCACATCGACTCGTTCGCCCACGGCAGCCTGCCCATTGCAGGCTGGGCCTTTGCCCCCCGCCCGGCGGGCGCGCCACCGGCGTGGGTGCATGTGTACCGCAACGGCACGTTCATTGGCAAAACGCCCGTGAACAAGGGCCGACAGGACGTGCTGCAAGCCAAGCCGGAGCTGGGTGACGCCAACACCGGTTGGCGGCTGGACATGGATTTCAAGCGGCTGCCCGTGGGGCTGCACCGCATCGACGTATTTCTGGAAGCCCGCCCTGGGCGCCTGCAAGCTCTGGGCACACGCCGCATTGCCATCATGGACGACCGGCAACGTCCTCCTGCACCGCTGGCACAACAAGCCCTGCCCGCCAGCGCACCACCAGATGCGGCCCTGCAAGCCCACATCGACTGGCCTGCCGAACAATCGTCCTACTACTACAACCCGCTGGTACCGCTGTGGCACAGCTTTCGGGGGCAGCAGGTGGTGGACTATTTACAGTTTTTTCAGGGCGTGGTGAAACAGTCGTGCCTGGCGGGTACACCGCATTACACGCACCAGATTATTCCGTTTACCAACCCCAGCTGGGATGAAAACAAGTTTGCTATTCAGGTCTCTCTGCGCGCCCTGCCCGGCATGCGGCTGGGTGTGAGCCTGTATGGCGATGCCACCTACGGCACCGCTTTCTCCCAGTGGTACGCAAGCACCGGGCACCCAGGCTACGGCGTGACGGAATTTCACCCGCTCAAGGCCATGAATGCACCGGCACTGCAACACACGCTGAACCAGCATGCAGCACGCGGAGCACAGTTCTTGTCGTTCTTTCTGGAACCACATTGGCAGGGCCAGCTGGTGGCCCGAGATGCCAACATGTTCTCGCTCAGCCCCGAGAACGCCCCGTTTGGCTCAGCCCAGCTCTATCAGTCCGCACAACGCCTGTTGACTACGGCCAGGCAGTGAACATGCTGTGCGCGGCAAAAGCGGGCAGCGCGCTGGCCCTGTCAGGCAAACACTTCCGCCTGCGCCAGGGACAAGCCTTGCGCATCCTTGGCCGACAAGCGCGGCTCACCCGCAAACTGCCAGTCAATCGCCAGCGCGGGATCGTTCCAGGCAATGCAGCGCTCATGCTGGGGAGCGTAGTAATCGGTGGTTTTGTACAGAAACTCGGCGGTGTCGCTGAGCACCACAAAGCCGTGCGCAAAGCCCGGTGGCACCCAGAGCTGGCGGTGGTTGTCGGCGCTCAGTTCAGCGCCCACCCATTGGCCAAACGTGGGCGAACTTTTGCGGATGTCCACGGCCACATCAAATACAGCGCCCTGCACCACACGCACCAGTTTGCCTTGTGCTTGCTGGATTTGGTAATGCAGGCCACGCAACACGCCCTGGCTGGAGCGGCTGTGGTTGTCCTGCACAAACTGGTAATCGGTGCCGGTGGCTTCGTTGAAAGCGCGCTGGTTGAAGCTCTCGTAAAAAAATCCGCGCGCATCGCCAAACACTTTGGGTTCGATGAGCACAACGTCCGGGATGGCGAGGCGGGTAGCTTGCATGGGCAACTCAATAAATCTTTTCTTGCAGAACGCGCACCAGGTACTGGCCGTAACCGTTTTTCAGCAGCGGCTGCGCCAAGCGCTCCAGTTGCGCAGCGTCAATCCACTGGTGGCGCCAGGCGATTTCTTCGGGGCAGGCAATTTTCAGGCCCTGGCGGTTTTCGAGGGTGGCGATGAACTGGCCGGCTTCGAGCAGGCTCTCATGCGTGCCGGTGTCCAGCCAGGCGTAGCCCCGGCCCATGATTTCAACGTTGAGCTGGCCTTGTTCCAGGTACAGGCGGTTCAGGTCGGTGATTTCCAGCTCGCCGCGCGCCGATGGCTGGAGGTTTTTGGCCAGCTCGACCACTTGGGCGTCATAAAAATACAGCCCGGTGACGGCGTAGCTGGACTTGGGTGTGCGGGGTTTTTCTTCCAGCGACAGCACTTTGCCCGCTGCATCGAATTCGGCCACGCCGTAGCGCTCAGGGTCGTGCACATGGTAGGCAAAGACGCTGGCGCCTTCGCTGCGCTGCATGGCACTGCCCAGCAAATCCTGGAAGTCGTGGCCATAGAAGATGTTGTCGCCCAGCACCAGCGCACTGGGGCTGCCTGCCAGAAACTCCTCGCCAATGATGAACGCCTGCGCCAGGCCATCGGGGCTGGGCTGCACGGCGTATTGCAGGCGAATCCCCCACTGGCTGCCGTCGCCCAGCAACTGCTCAAAGCGCGGCGTGTCCTGCGGCGTGCTGATGATGAGGATGTCGCGGATGCCCGCCAGCATCAACGTGCTGAGGGGGTAATAAATCATCGGTTTGTCGTACACCGGCAGCAGTTGCTTGCTGATGGCCAGCGTGGCCGGGTGCAGCCGGGTGCCCGAGCCCCCAGCCAGGATGATGCCTTTGCGTTGTGCAGTCATAGTGGGTCAAAAATATTCAAAATTGATAGCTGCAAGCGCTTACCCAGTAAGGGCTTGCACCTTTTTTATGGAAGATTACAAAATCTCGTACAGCATGCGCGCCACGCCCTGCTGCCAGTGCGGCAAGGTCAGGCCAAAAGTGGTTTGCAGCTTGGTGGTGTTCAGGCGCGAGTTGTGCGGGCGCACCGCAGGCGTGGGAAAAGCGCTGGTGGGTACGGGCGCCACTTCTTTAGCTACTATTTTGATAGCTGATTGCGCTTTCCGGGCCTGATCTAGAACGTATTTTGCATACAAATTCCAGTTGGTTTCGCCGCCAGCGACCAGGTGGTACAGACCCGCATCCTGGGGGCGCTGCTGCAGGCGGCGGATGGCGTGCGCTGTCACATCAGCGAGCAGGTCGGCGCCGGTGGGCGCACCCCACTGGTCGTCGATGACAGTGAGGCGTTCACGTTCCTGTGCCAGGCGCAGCATGGTTTTGGCAAAGTTGCCTCCGCGCGCGGCATAGACCCAGCTGGTGCGCAAAATCAGGTGCTGGGCGCCCGATTGCTGGATCAGTTGCTCGCCCTCCAGCTTGGTACGGCCATACACGCTGAGCGGTGCGGGCACATCGGTTTCCACCCAGGGGCGACTGCCGCTGCCGTCAAAGACGTAATCGGTGCTGTAGTGGATGAGCCAGGCCCCCAAGCGCGCAGCCTCCTCAGCCAGCACGCCGGGGGTGGTGGCGTTGAGCAGCCGGGCCAAGTCAGGCTCGCTCTCGGCCTTATCGACGGCGGTGTGGGCGGCGGCGTTGACGATGATGTCGGGCCGCAGGGCGCGCACGGTGTCGGCAATACCGGCGGGGTTGGCAAAGTCGCCGCAGTGCCCGGTGCTGTCGTGGTCCAGCGCGGTGACGTGGCCCAGCACCGACAGGCTGCGCTGCAACTCCCAGCCGACCTGGCCGCCTTTACCCAAAAGCAGGATATTCATGCGCCGGCCTGTTCGGCGTATTGGGCTTGCACCCAGTCGCGGTAAGCGCCGGTTTGCACGTTGGCCACCCAGTCGGCGTTTTCCAGGTACCACTGCACAGTTTTGCGGATGCCGGTGTCAAAAGTCTCTACCGGACGCCAGCCCAGTTCACGCTCGATCTTGCGCGCGTCGATGGCGTAGCGGCGGTCATGGCCAGGGCGGTCTTTGACGTGGGTAATTTGCACGGCGTAGCTTTGGCCATCGGCACGCGGGCGCAGTTCATCCAACAGGCGGCAGACGGTGTGGACGATGTCGATGTTCGGCTTCTCGTTCCAGCCACCGATGTTGTAGGTCTGACCCAGGTGGCCTGCGTCCAGCACGCGGCGGATGGCGCTGCAATGGTCTTTGACGTAGAGCCAGTCGCGGATCTGCATACCGTCGCCATACACCGGCAAAGGTTTGCCCGCCAGCGCATTGACGATCATCAGCGGGATGAGTTTTTCCGGAAAATGGTAGGGGCCGTAGTTGTTGCTGCAATTGGTGGTCAGCACCGGCAGGCCGTAGGTGTGGTGCCAGGCGCGCACCAGATGGTCTGAGGCAGCTTTGCTGGCCGAATACGGGCTGTTGGGCTCGTACACATGGTCTTCGGTGAAGGCAGGTGCATCGGCGGCCAGCGTGCCATAGACCTCATCGGTGCTGACATGCAACAACCGAAATGCTTCTTTTTTGATAGCTGGAAGCGCTTGCCAGTAGTGCCTTACAGCCTCTAAAAGCTTGAAAGTTCCGACCACGTTAGTCTGGATGAAATCGTCTGGGCCGTGGATAGAGCGGTCCACGTGGGACTCGGCGGCAAAGTTGATGACGGCGCGCGGCTGATGCTCAACCAACAAGCGCTCGACTAGGGCGGTATCAGCAATGTCGCCCTGCACAAAAATATGGCGCGCATCGCCTTGCAGGGTCGCCAGATTTTGCAGGTTACCGGCATAGGTCAACTTGTCGAGGTTGACCACGGGTTCATCAGAATGCGCCAGCCAGTCGAGCACAAAATTGGCGCCGATGAAGCCAGCGCCGCCGGTAACAAAAATCATGGGATGAAGCTTTGAAAACTGCCGGATGGCAAAAGCCCGGGATTATCCCATTCTCACCTCGGTGGCTTCAGTGGCCGTTAGAAATGGATGCCGCGCATCATTTGCTGCAACGCCACTGCCTCGGCAGACAGTGGGGGCTTGGCCTCTTTAGCCTCTTTGGCGGGGGCAGTTTCGGAAAACATCCGAAAGCTGGTGTTCATGCCGATCTGCGCCACGCGCGGCAGCAAAGCATGTAGCACCTGACCGACGATGCCCAGGCGGGTAGCAATGCGCGCTGGCTTGAAAATGCAGGCTTGCACCACCATGTCCGCGGCCTCTTGCGGACTCAGCGTGGGCACGTTGTTGTAGATCGGGGTAGGGGCAATCATGGGCGTGCGCACCAGCGGCATATTGATGGTGGTGAACGTGACACCCTGGTCGGCAAACTCGCTGGCAGCGCAGCAAGTCCAGGCATCCAGTGCAGCTTTGCTGGCAACGTAGGCTGAAAAACGCGGCGCATTGGTCAGCACACCAATGGAGCTGATATTGACCACATGGCCTTTGCCTTTGCCCACCATGGCTGGCAGCAACCCGGTGGTGACGCGCAGAGCACCAAAGTAATTGAGCTGCATGGTGCGCTCGTAGTCATGGAAACGGTCATAACTGGACTCAATCGCCCGGCGAATGGAACGCCCCGCGTTGTTGATCAGAAAGTCCACACTGCCGTGCTCGGCCAGCACCTGCTGCACAAAGCGCGTGCAATCTGCGGGATCAGCGATGTCCACGGCATAGGCCACAAAAACATACCCCCTGGCCTGCGCCTGCGCGCAAGCCAGGTCAAGTTTTTCTTGGTCACGCCCGCAAATGAGGGTGGTGGCACCGGCTTCGGCAAACCTGTGCGCGCTGGCCAGGCCAATCCCAGAACTGCCCCCGGTGATCAGAACCACCTTACCCGCCACTGTGCCCTTGAGCGTGTGGTCAATGAACAAATCGGGGTCGAGATGGCGCTCCCAGTAGTCCCATAAACGCCAGGCGTAATCTTTCAGTTGGGGGCATTGCACACCTGTACCTTGCAAAGCGGCCAGGGTTTCGCGGCAATCAAAGCGCGTGGGGTAATTAATGAACATCAGCATGCCATCGGGCAAGCCGAGATCTTTCAGGATGGCATCACGCACACGGCGAACGGGTGCCAACGCCAGCAGGGTTTTCTGCACACTTTGGGGGATGAATCCCAGCAGAGCGGCATTGATAAACAGATTCATGCGCGGCGCATGGGCGGCGCGGCTGAAGATATCGAGGACATCGCCCACGCGGTAGCCCACAGGATCAACCAGGTGGAAACATTTGCCATGAATACCCGGCTGGTGGCTGATCGCACTGAGCGCATCGACAACAAAATCTACCGGAACGATGTTGACCCGGCCACCCTCCAGTCCTACAGCGGGCATCCATGGCGGCAGCCATTGGCGCATGCGCTGAATCAGCTTGAAGAAATAGTAGGGGCCATCGATCTTGTCCATTTCTCCGGTGGTGCTGTCACCCACCACCATAGCGGGTCGATAGACACTCCAGGGTAACGGGCATTCGCGGCGGACAATCTTTTCGCTGTCATGCTTGGTCTGGAAGTAAGGATGCTCCAGGTTTTGCGCTTCATCGAACATGTCTTCCCGAAACACCCCTTCGTACAAACCTGCGGCAGCAATAGAGGATATTTGGTGAAAATGCCTGGCCCCAACCAGTTGGGCAAGCTGCACTGCGTGGCGGGTTCCCTCCACGTTGACACGCACCTGACTGCTCTCATCAGCGGTCAAATCATAGACAGCCGCCAAGTGGTAGATATGGTTTATGCGATCTTTGAGCTTGGCAATGTCAGCGACTGACACACCACACCCTACGTCAGTGATATCACCATACACAGGAACGGTACGCGCTGCACTGGCTTTCCAGTAGCGGCGCAGGGCAGGAACCTTCTCAGCACTTTCCTGGCGAATGAGGAAATGCACCACAGCCCCTTTGCGCTCTAGGAGCTTCTTGACCAATCGTTTGCCAATAAACCCGGTCGCTCCTGTCACGAAATACTGCATACAGACTCCTCTATGAGACAGAGGGGTATTTTGCAACGTCGCAGAGGGATGTTCAAATACATCCCCCCCCAAAACCGAAACCCCCCGTGACCTGTTTGTGAGGTTACGGGGGGGTTTGGAGGCTATTGGTGCCTGACGATGACCTACTTTCACACGG
>NZ_SLXH01000043.1 GCF_004341365.1 Simplicispira metamorpha
TGGAAGAACTGCGAGCGTTGGCTCAATACCAGTTTGCAATTCATCCATCTAGCATTCTTGGCGCTAATGCTCAAAAGACTTTGAACACGTTCTTACAGCATGGGCACCGCGCCGTAGGCGCCTGCCATGTACTTGGCGTAGAAGTTGTCGTCCGCACGCACACCTTCCATGTCTGACAGGCGCCAAGCCTCGCTGCGGCAGCGTTCGTTTTTCTCTACCAGCATGATCTGGCCCTTTTTGAGCAGATTCAGGATTTCTACCGAATGGCAGGTGAAGACCATCTGCGCGTTGTGCGGGTTGGTCTTGGGGCTGATGAACAGGTTCAGTATCGGCTCCAACATCAGCGGGTGCAGATCGGATTCCAGTTCGTCAAAGACCACCGTGCCGCCTTCCGCCAAGATGGGCAGCAGATCGGCAAGCAGTACAAACGCCGCTTGCGTACCACTGGACTCGGCCAACATGGGCAACTTCATCTCACGTTCGCCATCGCTGTGGATGCCGAAAGGCACCAGAACCTTTTCTTCCTTGCCTTCCCTGATGGTGCGCAAGGTTTCCAGGCGCACGTCCTTCAGGCCGAAATCCCACTGGTGCAACAGGGTGGCCATCCGGGCCCGGTGTGCCTCACTGTCAGCGAAAAATTCTGCCGCACCGAGCACATCCGGTGCCTGAAACGCCTGCCGACCCATGGCGCCCACATTGCTGTGGCGGCGGCCAAGGGCTTGGACAATCGTGTGTGCGGTTTCCACGCCAAACTGCTCTGCCATGGAGATCAGGGAGGCCAGCGGCTTGACCTTCTCCGCCTGCTTTTGTGGCAGGCCGAAGTGCGGCTGCTTGATGGATTCTGTGCCCGTTTGCGCATTCCACTGCCGGGTGAACAGGGTGCTGAACAAGCGGCTGGTCTTGACGCGCAAGGACTCGGACAGAACCCGCTCTTTGTTCAAGGCCAAGGCATAGCGGTAGAGCTTGCCGCTGGCCTCGAACTCCAGCTCGAAGTGGCTGGCGCCGCTGTCCTCGAGCGCGTGCGGTTGCACTGCGAGGCTTCGTCCGGGTTCCATGAAAAACGATTTGGTCACAAACCAGCACACGAAATCCAGCGCCTTGATGACGTTGGTTTTGCCCGCGCCATTCGCGCCCACCACGGCCAGCAGCTTGCTCAGGCGACGGTCAGTGGCGGTGGACGCGAAGCTGCTCTCCGTACCGTTGGAGTGGGAGTCGAGGACGAAAGACACTTCGGTCTCGTCCGCGAAAGAGAAGAAATTCGAGAAGCGAAGAGTGTGCAGCAATGGATTTGCTCGATGATTTTTAACAATTATTTGTTGATTATGCGTGAGTGTTATGTTTTTGCATGGCGATTGCCATCGGCTTCGGTCTATTTGAATGCCTTGCCAGCGATTGCTGGCCGCATGAATTCGCGCTTGCTGGAGGCTCGTTACCGCCTGTTTTCGTTCAAATTCTCAGCCGCGCCATCCGCCCGTGCCAGGCAGCGCCGCAGCATGGCGACAAAGGCCAGCGCTGTGACGGCCAGCGCCGCTGCGCTGGTGATCCAGAACACGGCGGGCGTGGGCTGGGCGGGCCAGGGGCCCCAGCCGTGGTAGGCCAGCACATAGCCGCCGCCCAGGCCCGCGCCCCACAGCAGCAGGCTGTACACCACCAGCGGCGCGATCGTGATGCGGTAGCAGCGCAGCACAAAAATGCAAAAGCACTGCACTGCATCCACCAGGTGGTACAGCGCCACCCACGCCACCAGCGGCGCGCCCACCGCCACCACCGCCGCATGGCCGGAGTAGAGCGTGACCACCGCGTCTTTTGCTATGAATAAAAGAGCTGCCAGCGCAATCGCCATCAGCCCTACCGCCTTGAAACCTGTCAAAGCGGCCAGGCGGGCGCGGGCCTCGTCACCGGCGCCGCGCCAGAAGCTCACGCGCGCGCTGGTGGCAATGGCCAGCGACAGCGGCACCATGTAGAGCACGGCGGCCAGGTTGGCGGCGATCTGGTGCGCGCCCGCTGCCGTGGTGCCCTGGCGGGCAATGAACAGCGCCATCAGCGTGAACGAGGTCACTTCCACCAGAATCGCCAGCCCGGCGGGCACGCCCAGGCGGGCAAAGTGGCGCAGCTGGCGGCCATCGGGGCGCTCCAGCCGCTGCCACAGGCGCAGTGGCCGGTACAGCGCCTGGGTGCGCGCCAGCCACAGCGCCGTGGCCAGCATGGCCGCCTGCACCAGCAGCGTGGCCCAGGCGCAGCCCTCCACGCCCAGTGCGGGCAGACCTGCGCCACCAAAGGTCAGCCAGATCGACAAAGGCACCTTCAGCACCAGGCCCAGCACCTGGATGTGCGTGACCAGCCGGGGCTGGCCCAGCGCCTGGTTGAGCGTGCTGAACAGCCGAAACAGCAGCGCCAGCGGCAGCGCCGTGGCCAGCACGGCCAGGTAGCGCTCCACGGGCGCGTGCAGCGCGGGCGGCACACCGGCGGCGCCCAGCAGCGGCCCCGGCGACAGCAATACCGCCGCCCCGGCCACCGAGGCCAGCGCGCACAGGTACAGCCCCTGGCGCAGCGACTGGCCGATGGCCTCGGGCCGGTGGGCGCCGCGCTGCTCTGACCACACCGGCAGCAGCGCTTGCAGCACGCCGGTCAGGGCCACGTACACGCTGACAAAAATTGCCGACGCCACCGACAGCGCCGCCAGCGACGCCTCGGCATGGCGCCCGGCCACGATGGTGTCGGTGATACCAAAAGCCATCACGGCCAGTTGGCCGGTCAGCACGGTGCCCGCGTGGCGGGCAATGAGGGAGAGGTCAGACATCGCACAAAGGGGGGAGGGGCGGGCGCACGCTACGCCGCAGGGGCCGCACGCCCGCAGGGCGCTCTTAAATCAATAGCTTATGGCGCACCGTGGGAGCGCCTTGGAAGCCGATTTGACCATTATTTGTGGGCGCGTGCTTCCCGCTGCCCCGAGTCAGGTGCCGCCCACGTAGGGGTTGCTCTGGCGCTCGCGGCCAAAGGTGCTCTCGGGGCCGTGGCCGGGGATGAACACGGTCTGGTCGCCCATGGGCCACAGGCGCTGGGTGATGCTGTCGATGAGCTGCTGGTGGTTGCCCTGGGGGAAATCGGTGCGCCCAATGCTGCCGGCAAACAGCACGTCGCCGACAAAGGCGCGGTCGATTTGCGGGGCGTGGAACACCACATGGCCCGGCGTGTGGCCGGGGCAGTGGCGCACGTTCAAAGTCTCGTGGCCAATTTGCACGGTGTCACCGTCGTGCAGCCAGCGCGTGGGGGCAAAGGGCTGCGCGGGCGCAAAGCCAAATTGCACGCTTTGCTGGGGCAGGCCGTCGATCCAGAACTGGTCGCCCGGGTGCGGGCCGACGATGGGCAGGGAGAGGCGCTGGGCCAGCTCGCCGGTGCCGCCCGCGTGGTCGATGTGGCCGTGGGTGAGCCAGATTTGTGTCAGCGTCAGGCCCAGGCGCTGGACTTCGGCCAGCAGCAGGTCGAGGTCGCCACCGGGGTCAATGACGGCGGCCTGGTGCGTGGCGTCGCACCAGACGATGGAGCAGTTTTGCTGGAAGGGCGTGACGGGGACGGTGTGGTAGTGGAGCATGGGGGTGGTGCAGCAACAGAAAAAATCAGGTGCCATGACAAATGGCCGGCAAGCGTAGCACCGGCGCTGTGCCCCTGTAGTGTCAGCCCCCGCAAGCGCGTGGCCTGCTGGTGGTCAGTGCGGCGGTGCCGGGCTGCGCGGCTCAGGCGCCAGCGCTCGCGTCGTCGCTGCCGCCGGGCAGCACCAGCCGGCCACTGCGCAGGGCCTGCGCCAGCAGGTCGGGGGTGGCGCGGATGTGCGCCTCCAGCGCCAGGGCGGCGCGCGCTTCGTGGCCTGCCAGGGCCAGCTCGCAGATTTCGGTGTGCTCGGCATGGACGTCGCGCACCGAGCCGGGCAGGCCCATGGCGTAGCGCCGGTAGCGCTCGCCGTGGCGCGAGAGCAGGCGCAGCACTTTCTGCGTCCAGGGCGACGCCTGGCCCGCCAGCAGGGTTTCGTGAAAGCGCACGTTCAGGGTTTCCCACTGCCGCCGGTGTGCGGGCTCTATGGGCTGCTCCAGGGCAGAAATGGCCTCGTAGCTGCTGCGCACGGCCACGCGCCAGGCGGCCCCGCCGTGGCGTATGGATTGGCGCAGGGCTTCGATTTCTACTTGCACGCGCAGCCGGGTCAGGTCTTCCAGTTCTTCCAGGGCGATGGGCGCCACCCGAAAGCCGCGTTGCCCTTCGCTGGTGACCAGGGCATCGCTGGCCAGCCGGGTGATGGCCTCGCGCAGCGTGCCTGCGCCCACGCTGTACTGGCCGCGCAGGTGCTCGATGCGCAGCTTGCTGCCCGGCTCCAGCCGGCCTTCGATGATGTCGTTGCGCAGCGCCGCGTAGGTTTGCTCGATCAGGGTGCGCGAGGGGGCGGCGGCGCCGTCGTGCAGCCCGGCGCTGGCGGTGGCCGGTAAAAAAGTGCGTTTGGCCATGGTGGTGCAGGGTGGGGTCAGGGCTGGGCGCGCTCGTTCAGGCGCGACAGCCGGTAGCTCAGTTGGGGCCGCGTCAGGCCCAGGGCGCGCGCGGCTGCCGAGAGGTTGCCTCCGGCGCGGGCCACGGCCTCGCGGATCAGCGTGTCTTCCAGCGCCTCCAGCGACAGGCCGCTGTGCAGCAGCGTGTCGTACAGCGAGGCGGCCTGGTGGGCGGGCGCGGCCACGGTGCGCTCGAGCGCGCCGCGCGCGTTGACGGTGGCGCCCGCCTGCATGGTGATGTGCGGAAACAGCAAGTCGGCGTCCACGCTCTCGTCCGAGGGCGTGAGGATGACACCGCGCTCGATCAGGTTCTCCAGCTCGCGCACGTTGCCCGGCCAGGCGTGGGCACGCATGGCCAGCAGGGCGCGGTCGGTAAACCCGGCCAATCGCTTGCCGTGGCGCACGGCGTACTTTTGCAGCAGGTGCATGGCCAGCAGCTCGATGTCGTCGGCGCGCTCGCGCAGGGGCGGGATGCGAATGGGGTAGATGTTCAGGCGGTAGAGCAGGTCGCGCCGAAAGCGCCCTTCCTGCACGGCCTGCTCCAGATCGACGTTGGTGGCGGCCACCACACGCACGTCCACGCGCCGGGCCTCGTGGCCGCCCAGGCGCTCGATCTCGCCGGTTTGCAGCACGCGCAGCAGCTTGGCCTGCGCGGGCAGGGGCAGCTCACCCAGTTCGTCGAGCATCAGCGTGCCGCCGTGGGCGCGCTCAAAGCGGCCCATGCGGGCGCTGGCCGCACCGGTGTAGGCGCCTTTTTCTGCGCCGAACAGCTCGCTCTCGATCAGCTCGGCGGGCAGGGCGGCGCAGTTGATGGCCACAAAGGGCTTGTCAGCGCGCGTGCCCATGGCGTGCAGGGCGCGGGCAAAGCGCTCTTTGCCCACGCCGGTTTCGCCGGTGAGCAGCACCGTGACCTGGGTGGCGGCGGCTTTGCGCAAGAGGGCAGCGGTTTGCTCAAATGCCCGCGAGCGCCCGATCAGCGGGCCCAGTTCGTCGGCCGGTTGCAGCTGGGTGCGCAGGGTTTGCACCTGCGATTGCAGCTCATCGAGCTGCACCAGCACCGAGTCGGGGTCGTAGTCGCGGGCCATGGCTTCGCTGTCGGGCCAGGCTTCGGCAAAGCGGCCTTCGATGCGGCAGTGGTCGTGGCCGCAGGCGGCGCATTGCACTTCCTTGAACAGCACCGAGCGCTTGAAGAACGCGCTGGTGTAGCCCGAGGCATAGCCCAGCAGCATCCAGCAGGCGGGCTCTTCTTGTGGGCCGAAGTCCCGCACCTGGGCCTCGGCCTCCCAGCTGTGGTCCCAGCGGAACTGGCCCAGAAAGTGCCCGGCGGCCTCGTCGATCTCGAATGCCAGCGGCGTGACCTGCACCGCGCCTTCGAGCATGTGCAACTGCGGGCCCACGGCAAACACGTCCAGCAGCGGGGCGTCGGGGCGCACCTGGCGCGCCAGCAGCGCATCGCGCTCGCCCGAGGCGTAGCCCGCGCGCAGCAGCAGGCGGCGCGTCTGGGCGCGTCCCAGGGTGCCCATCAGCTCCCGGCGCAAGGCGTGCAGCGCTGCGGCATGCACCAGCACCATGCGCTGGCCCGACAGCCAGATGCGGCCATCGCCCGCAGAAAAATGCACCAGTCGGCGCAGGTCGGCATCGGAGGGCAAGGGGGGCATGGAGGGAGCAGACATTCCAAGACTATCGATAAATTATCGCTGGCCCATGACCGGGTTAACCCGATGTTTTGCGTGCATCCACCAAATCATGAAGTGTTTTGGCGTGGTTTTCATCAATTGATAACGTTGCAGCGCGGCAAATACCGCATGGCGAAAGGCGTGTGCGGTGCATCAGGCCGCAGGGCCCTGAAAAGGCCGGTTTTTCTAGGGACTAACCCTTGTTTTATCGATATTTCTGGGGTGGGTGCAGAAAGCTGGCACGGCCCATGCACTACCTGACGTGCAAAGCCAACCCCAAGGAGCCCGCAATGAACCCTGAGCCAATGGCCATGAACGACCTGCCCTGCGATGTCTCGCGCAAGTTTGTCCGTGTCCTGCAAAGAAGGGGCAATGGCCTTGTCGAGTTCGAGTTTTCGATCGGATGGCCCGAGCTGGCGGTGGAGTTGATGCTGCCGCAACCGGCCTTCGAGGCGTTCTGCCAGACGCACCAGGTGCGCTGGCTGGACGAGGGCGCTGAAAGCCCGGCTTCCACCACCGTTTGAGGAGACAAAGCACATGAACATTGACCTGCAAGCGCGAGAGATCACGCCGCTGCGCAACACCTTTGCCCGCGTGGCCGCTTACCACGGCGACAAGGTGGCCTCGCGCTACCAGGAGGCCACCCTGGGCGTGCAGCCCACGGCCAACTTCCATTACCGTCCCACCTGGGAGCCCGAGTTCGAGCTGTTCGACACCGGGCGCACGGCGGTCAAACTGGCCGACTGGTATGTGTTGCGCGACCCGCGCCAGTACTACTACGCCAACTGGACGATGGCCCGCGCCCGCCAGCAAGAAGCGATGGAGGCCAACTACCAGTTCGTCGAATCGCGCGGCCTGATCGACAAGATGCCCGATGCCCTGCGCGCCAAGGCCAGCGATGTGCTGGTGCCGCTGCGCCACGCGGCCTGGGGTGCCAACATGAACAACTGCACCATCTGCTCGCGCGGCTATGGCACGGCGTTCACGGCACCGGCCATGTTCCATGCCATGGATGCGCTGGGTGTGGCGCAGTACCTCACCCGCCTGGGCCTGGCGCTGGGCGAGCCCGCTGCGCTGGAGGCTGGCAAAAACACCTGGCTGCAAGACCCGCGCTGGCAGGTGCTGCGCCGCCTGGTTGAAGACACGCTGGTCATCCAAGACCCGTTTGAGCTGTTTGTGGCGCAGAACCTGGCCATCGACGGCCTGCTGTACCCGCTGGTCTATGGCCATTTTGTGGACGACCACCTGACCGTGCAGGGCGGTACCGCCGTGGCCATGCTGACCTCGTTCATGCCCGAATGGCACGCCGAGAGCGCCCGCTGGATTGATGCCGTGGTCAAGGTGGCTGCCGCTGAAAACGCCGACAACCACTCGCTCATCAGCAGCTGGTTCCAGCGCTATGCCGACCAGGCGCAAGCGGCGCTGGCACCCATCGCCGAGATCGCCCTGGGCGGCGCTGGCGCCCCGTCTTTGCAGGCGGTGCGCGATGCGCTCACGGCCCGCGCCCGCAAGGCCGGTCTGGCCGTCTGAGGAGCATGCCCATGAACGCCCCTGTTGTTTCCAACGTCTTCATCGCCTTTCAGGACAACGAAGAGTCCCGCCCGATCATCGACGCCATCCTGGTCGACAACCCCGAAGCCACTGCCGTGCATTCGCCAGGGCTGGTGAAGATCGACGCCCCCGGGCGCCTGGTCGTGCGCCGCGAAACCATTGAAGAGCAGACCGGCCAGCGCTTCGATTTGCAGCAAATCCACGTCAACCTCGTGACGCTCTCGGGCCACATCGACGAGGACGACGACGAGTTGTCACTGAGCTGGCTGCGCTGAACCGCGGCCCCACGCACCCCCACACCAAGGAGACAAGACCATGGACGCACCCGTGAGCAAGAAAAAGCTCGGCCTCAAAGAGCGCTACTCCGCGATGACGCGCGGTTTGGCCTGGGACACCACCTACCAGCCGATGGACAAGGTGTTCCCTTACGACAAGTACGAGGGCATCAAGATCCACGACTGGGACAAGTGGGAAGACCCCTTCCGCCTGACCATGGACGCCTACTGGAAGTACCAGGGCGAGAAAGAGAAAAAACTCTACGCCGTGATCGAGGCGTTTGCCCAGAACAACGGCCAGCTCAGCATCTCGGATGCGCGCTACGTCAATGCGCTCAAGCTGTTCATTCAGGGTGTGGTGCCGCTGGAGTACTACGCCCACCGGGGCTTTGCCCACGTGGGCCGCCACTTCACCGGCGCGGGCGCGCGCGTGGCCTCGCAGATGCAGGCGGTGGACGAGCTGCGCCACTTCCAGACCGAGACGCACGCCCTGTCGCACTACAACAAGTACTTCAACGGCATGCACAAGTCCAGCCACTGGTTTGACCGGGTCTGGTATTTGTCGGTGCCCAAGTCGTTCTTTGAAGATGCCTCGACCGGCGGGCCGTTCGAGTTCCTGACGGCAGTGAGCTTCTCGTTCGAATACGTGCTGACCAACCTGCTGTTTGTGCCCTTCATGAGCGGTGCGGCGCACAACGGCGACATGAGTACCGTGACGTTTGGTTTCTCGGCCCAGTCGGACGAGTCGCGCCACATGACGCTGGGCATTGAGTGCATCAAGTTCATGCTGGAGCAAGACCCGGCCAACGTGCCCATCGTGCAAAAGTGGATCGACAAGTGGTTCTGGCGCGGCTACCGCGTGCTGACGCTGGTGGCCATGATGCAGGACTACATGCTGCCCAAGCGCGTGATGAGCTGGAAAGAAGCCTGGGAGATGTACGCCGAGCAAAACGGCGGCGCCCTGTTCCGCGACCTGGCACGCTACGGCATCCGTGAGCCCAAGGGCTGGAAGCAGGCCTGTGAGGGCAAAGACCACATCAGCCACCAAGCCTGGAACACCTTCTACAACTACTGCGCCGCCGCGCCCTTCCACACCTGGATTCCCAAGGAAGAAGAGATGCAGTGGCTGAGCGAGAAGTACCCCGACACCTTCGACAAGTACTACCGCCCCCGCCTGGAGCACCTGCGCACGCAGCAAGAACAAGGCAATCGCTTCTACAACAAGACGCTGCCCATGCTGTGCACCACCTGCCAGATTCCGATGGTGTTTACCGAGCCGGGCGATCCGACCAAGATTTGCTACCGCGAATCGGACTACCAGGGCGACAAGTACCACTTTTGCAGCGACGGTTGCAAAGAAATCTTCGACCACGAGCCGGAAAAATACGTCCAGTCGTGGCTGCCGGTACACCAGATTTACCAGGGCCACTGCTTCAAGCCGGGCACCGACCCCAGCGCCGAAGGATTCGATCCGCTGATGGCCGTGCTGGACTGGTACGAGCTGGAGGTGGGGCGCGACAACTTCGACTTTGAAGGTTCTGAAGACCAAAAGAACTTTGCTGCCTGGCGTGGCGATGCAGCGCGCGTCCCACCTGCGCAAGCAGCTTCCGACAGCAGCGCAGACCAAGGAGCAAAGCCATGAGCGTGACCGCCCTCAAGCCTTACCACTTTCCGGCCAAGGATGTGCGCGAGAACTTCCCCGCGCCCCTGCTTTACATCGGCTGGGAAGACCACCTGCTGTTTTGCGCTCCGGTGGCGCTGCCGCTGCCCGCCGACACGCCGTTTGGCGCACTGGCCCAGGCCGTGCTGCCCGGCATCTATGGCTACCACCCCGACTTTGCCAAGATCGACTGGGGCTGTGTCGAGTGGTTCAAGTCCGGCCAGCCGTGGACGCCCGACCCGGCCAAGTCGTTGCAGGACAACGGCCTGGGCCACAAGGACGTGATCCGTTTTCGCACGCCGGGCCTGACCGGCATTGGCGGATCGTTCAGTTAACCGTTCACGCAAGGCCAGCCGCCGGGTGCGCAGTGGCGCCCGGCGGCACCCCCCACACCATGAGCTACCAACTCACCCTTGAACCCCTGGGCGCCACCATTGAGGTGGAAGACGGCCAGACCTTGCTCGACGCCGCGCTGCGCCAGGGCATCTACATTCCGCACGCCTGCGGCCACGGTTTGTGTGGCACCTGCAAGGTGCAGGTGACAGACGGCGAGGTGGACCACGGCGCGGCCAATCCGTTTGCGCTGATGGAGATGGAGCGCGACGACGGCATGACCCTGGCCTGCTGCGCCACGTTGCAATCGGACGCCACCATCGAGGCCGACATCGAGGACGAACCCGATGCCCAGGTCATTCCGGTGCGCGATTTCAGCGCCACCGTGTTGCGCATTGAGCAGCTCACGCCCACCATCAAGGCGCTGCATTTGCGCCTGAACCAGCCGATTCGCTTTCAGGCCGGTCAGTACGTGCAGGTGCAGATTCCGGGCGTGGAAGGGGGCCGTGCTTTCTCGATTGCCAACGCGCCCGGTGCCGATGGCCAGAGCAGCGAGATCGAACTGAACGTGCGCCTGGTGCCTGGTGGCGCTGGCACCACATGGCTGCACCAGTCGTTGCACGAAGGCGATACGGTGCAGATCACCGGCCCCTATGGCCGCTTCTTTGTGCGCCAATCGGCCCAGCTGCCGATGGTGTTCATGGCCGGTGGCTCGGGGCTGTCCAGCCCGCGCTCGATGATTCTGGAGCTGCTGGCCCAGGGCTGCACCCAGCCCATCACGCTGGTGTACGGCCAGCGTGCGCTGGACGAGCTGTACTACGACGCTGAATTTCGCGCCTTGGCCGCCCGGCATGCCAATTTCAACTACGTGCCGGTGCTGTCCGAGGTGCCCGAAGGGACGCAGTGGACGGGCGCGCGCGGCTTTGTGCATGAGGCCGCCCAGGCGCATTTCAGCGGCAACTTTGTGGGTCACAAGGCCTATCTGTGTGGCCCGCCACCCATGATCGAAGCCTGCATTGGCACGCTGATGCAAGGCCGCTTGTTTGAGCGCGACATCTACACCGAGAAGTTTCTCTCGGCTGCCGATGCACAAAAAACGCGCAGCCCGCTGTTCCGCAGCATCTGACCGGGGGGCCAGTCCATGACTTTGCCTGCTTCGACCCTGCGCATCACGGTGGCGCAAACCGGCGACAGCTTTGACTGCGCTGCCCATGAGAGCCTGCTGACAGGCATGTTGCGCCTGGGGCGCAAAGGCATTCCGGCTGGGTGTGTCAATGGTGGCTGCGGTGTCTGCAAGGTGCGCATTTTGGAGGGCGCAGTGCGGCCACTGGGCCCGATCAGCCGTGCCCATGTCAGCCAGTCTGAAGAAGCCCAAGGCTGCACCCTGGCCTGCCGCGTTGCCCCCCTGGAGCCCGTGCGCCTGGAGGTAACGCCGCTGCTGCGCAAACCTTTTCTGGGCCGCGCACTGGGCGCCCCCACCCCCGCAGCCGCTTGAGTGCCGGTGCCTGGTTTTTTTCCCCACGACAGATAGCCAACGATTTCACTAACCACAAGGAGACATGCAATGGGCGTTTTACGAATTGGGCATATCAGCATTCGCGTCATGGATGTGGATGCAGCCGTCAAGCATTACGAAGAAGTGCTGGGCCTGAAAACCACGATGAAGGACAACGCAGGTAACGTGTACCTGAAGTGCTGGGACGAGTGGGACAAATACTCCCTGATCCTGACGCCCAGCGACCGTGCGGGCATCAACCACGTCGCCTACAAAGTTGAGAAGGACGAAGACCTGGACGTTTTTCAGGCGCGCATCGAAGCCTGGGGCGTTGCCACCACCTGGCTGGATGAAGGTGCGCTGCCCTCCACGGGCCGCATGCTGCAATTCAACCTGCCCAGCGGCCACGAAATGCGCCTGTATGCCAGCAAGGAATATGTCGGCACTGACGTGGGGACGCTCAACCCCGATCCATGGCCCGATGGCATCCGGGGTGCGGGCGCGCACTGGCTGGACCACTGCCTGCTGATGTGCGAGATGAACCCCGAGGCGGGCATCAACACCGTGCAGGACAACACCCGTTTCATGAAAGAGTGCCTGGACTTTTTCCTGACCGAGCAGATTCTGGTTGGCCCCAACGGCGATATGCAGGCTGCCACCTGGATGGCGCGCACCAGCACACCGCACGACATCGCTTTCGTGGGTGGCCCGGTCAGCGGCCTGCACCACATCGCGTTCTTCCTGGACTCGTGGCATGACGTGCTCAAGGCCGCCGACGTCATGGCCAAGAAGAAGGTCAAGATCGACGTGGCCCCCACACGCCACGGCATCACGCGCGGCGAAACCATCTACTTCTTTGACCCCAGCGGCAACCGCAACGAAACCTTTGCCGGCCTGGGCTACCTGGCGCAGCCCGACCGCCCCGTGACCACTTGGAGCGAAGACCGCCTGGGCAGCGGAATTTTTTATCACACGGGCGAACTGGTGGCCTCTTTCACCGACGTGTACACCTGAGCCCCGGCTGCCCCTTGCACCCCTTTTGCCGGGGCGCGCCTGCACTGCGGGTGGCGCCCCGCACCACCGCCTCCAAGAAAGAACACCGATGAAAAAGAACGCGATAGCCAGCGCCGCACTGGCGCTGTTGGCGGGCCTGTCTCCCCTGGCTGCGCAGGCCGAAGGCCACTATGTGCCGGGCGTGGAAGGCATACAGGCTGCCAGCGCCCCCCCGCCGGGCGTCTATTACCTGGGCTACCTGGTCAACTACAACATCAACAGCTTTCGTGCGCCGGGCTCCAGCACCAACCTGCCGGGCCACAACAGCGGCACCGTGACGGCGCTGGCCAACCGCTTTGTCTGGATGACCGGCCACCAAGTGCTGGGCGCGGACTACGGCGTCGAGGCCATCGTGCCGCTGCTGCGCACTTCGCTGACCATCAACGCGGCGGGTATTTCCGACAGCCGCTCGGGTGTGGGCGATGTCTATGTCGGGCCGCTGGTGCTGGGCTGGCACGGCACGCAGTGGGACGCCGTGGCGGCTGCGGGCATGTGGCTTGATTCGGGCAGCACCGGCCAACCGGCCTCGGCAGGCAAGGGCTTCAAAAGCACCATGCTCACCGGTGGCCTGACGTATTACTTTGACACGGCCAAAACCCTCAGCGGCTCTGCCCTGCTGCGTTTTGAGCGCCACGGCAAAACCGACAGCGGCCTGCGCCACGGCAACCAGGTGACCATGGAGTGGGGCCTGGGCAAAGCCTTTGGCCCGGTGCAGGCCGGTGTGGTGGGCTACAGCCAGTGGCAAACCAGCAACGACAGCGGCCCTGGGGCCAGCCTGAACAAATCCTCGCGCCATGCGCTGGGCGCGGAGGTGGTGTACCCCATGGCACCGGGCCTGGCCCTCAAAGGCGCTGTCTACAAAGAGCTGCGCGCAGAGGCGGGCACCGGTCCACAGCCCAAGGGCTCGCTGGTGCGCCTGACGCTGGTCAAGGCCTTTTGAGGCAGTGCCGGTGTCCGTGTCCTCCATTGCACTGTGGGGGGCATGGCCATCGGCGCTGTCCCATCGGTGTCTTTGGTGGGCACAAAGCACAGGACGAAACCATTGCCCGGGCCGCGTTGCAGGCCCGGGGTCTGGCATGAACTGCAACGTTAGGAAAATCCCATGAAACAGGTACTCAACTTCATCAACGGCCAGCATGTCGCCAGCAGCCGCACTTTTGACAAACACTCGCCCGTGCATGGCGGGGTGATTGCACAGGTGCATGAGGCCGGGCGTGAGCAGGTCGATGCCGCTGTGGCGGCTGCGCGCGCTGCCCTCGATGGCCCTTGGGGCCAGATGAGTGTGGCCGAGCGGGTGGAGCGCCTGTATGCCGTGGCCGATGGCATCAACCGCCGCTTTGAAGAGTTTCTGGCCGCTGAATGCGCCGATACCGGCAAGCCGCGCAGCCTGGCCAGCCACATCGACATTCCACGCGGTGCGGCCAACTTCAAGGTTTTTGCCGACGTGGTCAAAAACGTGCCCACCGAGTTTTTCGAGATGGCCACACCCGATGGCCGTGGTGCCATCAACTACGGCTACCGCTCGCCTGTGGGCGTGGTCGGCGTGATCTGCCCCTGGAATCTGCCGCTGCTGCTGATGACCTGGAAGGTGGGCCCGGCGCTGGCCTGCGGCAACACTGTGGTGGTCAAGCCCTCGGAAGAAACGCCGCAAACCGCCGCCTTGCTGGGCGAGGTCATGAACGAGGCGGGCATTCCCCCGGGTGTGTACAACGTGGTGCATGGCTTTGGCCCCGATTCGGCAGGCGAGTTTGTGACCACGCACCCCGGCGTGGACGCCATCACCTTCACCGGCGAAACCCGCACCGGCGAGGTCATCATGAAGGCTGCCGCCAAGGGCGCACGCCCCGTGAGCCTGGAAATGGGCGGCAAGAACGCCGCCATCATCTTTGAAGATGCCGACTTTGACGCGGCCATTGAAGGCACGCTGCGCTCGGCGTTTGTCAACAGCGGCCAGGTCTGCCTGGGCACCGAGCGCGTGTACGTGCAGCGCCCCATTTTTGACAAATTCGTGGCCGAGCTGAAAAAGCAGGTCGAGGGCTGGAAGATCGGCCTGCCCGAAGATGCCGACACCAAACTGGGCCCCGTCATCAGCAAAGAACACCAGGCCAAGGTGCTGTCGTACTACCAGCTGGCGGTGGCCGAAGGCGCCACCGTGGTCACGGGCGGCGGTGTGCCTGACATGGGGGCCGGGTTTGCCGAGGGCGCCTGGGTGCAACCCACCATCTGGACGGGGCTGCCCGAGACCGCCCGCGTCATCAAGGAAGAAATCTTCGGCCCCTGCTGCCACATTGCCCCCTTCGACACCGAAGAAGAAGTGCTGGCCAAGGCCAATGACAACGTCTATGGCCTGGCCACCGCCATCTGGACGCGCGACGTCTCGCGTGCCCACCGCGTGGCGCAGAAGATGAAGGTGGGCCTGTCGTGGGTCAACAGCTGGTTCCTGCGCGACCTGCGCACACCGTTTGGCGGCTCCAAGCAATCGGGCATTGGCCGCGAGGGCGGCGTGCATTCGCTGGAGTTCTACACCGAGCTGAAAAACGTCTGCATCAAGCTCTGAGGACTTTGCGACATGAGCAACCCTGAAATCGCCCACTCGGTGGTGGCGGCGGGCATCCGCACCAATTGTCACGATGTCGGCAGCGGCCACCCGGTGCTGTTGATCCACGGCTCTGGCGCCGGGGTATCGGCCTGGGCCAACTGGCGCCTGGTGATGCCCGTGCTGGCCCAGCAGGCCCGGGTGATTGCCCCCGACATGGTGGGTTTTGGCTTTACCGACCGGCTCGATCTGAGCCAGCCCGGCCAGCGCTACGACATGGATACCTGGGTGCGCCAGGCCGTGGGCGTGCTGGACGCGCTGGGCATTGAGAAAACCGATCTGGTGGGCAACTCGTTTGGCGGTGCGCTGGCTTTGGCGCTGTCCATTCGCCACCCGCAGCGGGTGCGCCGACTGGTGCTGATGGGCAGCGTGGGCGTGCCCTTTACCCTGACGCCCGGCCTGGATGCGGCCTGGGGCTACACGCCATCGCTGGAGAACATGCGCAAGCTGCTGGATGTGTTTGCCTATGACCGCAGCCTGGTCACCGACGAGCTGGCCCGCCTGCGCTACGAGGCCAGCATCCAGCCCGGTTTTCAGGAATCGTTTGCGGCCATGTTTCCGGCACCGCGCCAGCGCTGGGTGGACGCCATGTGCAGCCCCGAGTCCGCCATCCGGGCGCTGCCGCACCACACGCTGGTGGTGCATGGCCGTGATGACCAGGTGATTCCGCTGTCCACGTCGCTGACGTTGTCGCAGTGGATTGTCCGCTCGCAACTGCATGTGTTTGGCCAGTGCGGCCACTGGACACAAATTGAACACGCCGCGCGCTTTGCCCGGCTGGTGGGCGACTTTCTGGCCGAGGCCCGCCCTGATGAACCCCTTCCTTTGAACGCTTGAGAACACCATGAACTCCACCCTAATAGAGCAGCTTGGCGACGAGCTGTATGGCGCGCTGACGGCGTGCCAGGTGCTTGACCCGCTGTCGAGCCGCCACCCCGACATCACCATCGAAGACGCCTACGCCATCCAGCAGCGGCTGATTGCCCGCCGCCTGGGTGCAGGCGAGCGCGTCGTGGGCAAAAAAATCGGTGTCACCAGCCAGGCCGTGATGAACATGTTGGGCGTGTTCCAGCCCGACTTTGGCATCTTGCTCGATGGCATGGTCTACAACGAAGGCCAGCCCATCGAGGCCCGCACGCTGATCCAGCCCAAGGCCGAGGGCGAAATCGCCTTCGTCCTGAAAAAAGACCTGATGGGGCCGGGCGTGACCGCCGCCGATGTCATGGCCGCCACCGAGGGCGTGATGGCCTGCTTTGAGATCGTCGATTCGCGCATCCGCGACTGGAAGATCCAGATCCAGGACACCGTGGCCGACAACGCCTCTTGCGGCGTGTTCGTGCTGGGCGACCGGCTGGTCGATCCGCGCGATGTCGATTTGGCCACCTGCGGCATGGTGCTGGAGAAGAACGGCGAGATCGTTGCCACCGGCGCAGGCGCTGCGGCGCTGGGCCACCCGGCCAATGCCGTGGCCTGGCTGGCCAACACCCTGGGGCGCCTGGGCATGGGCCTGAAGGCGGGCGAGGTGGTGCTGTCGGGCTCGCTGGGGATCATGGTGCCGGTGCAGGCCGGTGACAGTTTGCGCGTGACCATTGGCGGCATCGGCGGCTGCTCGGTGCGCTTTATTTGAGACAGGAGACATTCCATGCAAAAAATCAAATGCGCCCTGATAGGCCCAGGCAACATCGGCACCGACCTGCTGGCCAAGCTGCAGCGCAGCCCCGTGCTCGAGCCCGTCTGGAT
>NZ_SLXH01000044.1 GCF_004341365.1 Simplicispira metamorpha
GTGGCTGCTTTGGCACTGGGGGCAGATCAGACTCATCTGTTGAACCTCGCACAAATGCGGAAAGATTGCATAAAAATACCTTTTTCGCAATCCCCCAAATCAGCCTCCAGCCCTTGCGCAGTGCGCGCTAACAGCTACACATTCAGGAGCGCTATTCGGGTGCGCCCCGGCGCTGGCGCATCTCCTGACCCATGGCGCGCAGGGTACTGTCGGACAGCACGGCCTGCGCGGCGGGATAGACAACATCTTCTTCGCTGCGGAGGTGTGCGGCGTAGTGGCTGGCAAAGCGCGCCAGCGCGGCCTCGTCGTCCTGGCTGAAGGCATCTTGCTGGCCTTGGGCCAGGGCTTGCAGGGGAAGGCGGGCGCACTGCCAGTCAGCGGCCATGCGCAGGTGCTCGCGCTGCAATTGCTGCACGCGCGCCACCGTGGCCGCGTCACCCTGCGCCAGCAGCGGCGGAAACACATGCCGCTCCTCGTCCTGATGGTGCAGCGGCGCAGCGATGTCGAAGTAACGCAGCACATCGCGCGCGGCCTGGCGAGCCTGCTCGTCACAGGTGTGCTGGTGCAGGTAACCCACCAGTTTGTGCTGCAAGGCCAGGGTGCGCTGCACGCGCTCGTGGCAGGCGTGCAGCAGCGCAAACGGCGTATCAAACCCCACGGCAGGGGCGCCAAAACCGGGCAAAGCGATGTCGGTCATGGCGCCACCCTTTCGCGCTTTAGCCGCAGGTGCCCAGGTGGCCGCACTGGGTGCAGTAGTCGCAGCCGTCTTTGCGGATGACGGCATGGGCGCCGCATTCGCTGCACTTCTTGCCCGCCATCACGGGCGGCGTGGCCGGTGACGGGGCCGAAGTCGCTGCCTGGGGCAAAGCGGCAGCGCCTTGCTGGCGCAGCTTGGCGCGGCGCTCCAGGATGTTCTGGATGGCGTAGGCCACCGCAGCCACTTCGGAGTCGTGCCACATCGGCACCTGGGTGCCATCGGCCTTCTGGTGGGCGCCCAGGCGCACGGGGCCACGGTCCCAGACCACTTTGCGCATGTCGCTCAGGGCACGCTCCAGAAAGCCGCCGCGCGCGGCCAGCGAGAGCAGGCGCATGCTGGACGTCATCCACTGCTGCGACTCGCTGCTCTGGCCCACGGGCATGAAGAACTCGATGGCGCGGTCTACGGTGCCAGTGCCGTCGGCGTTTGGCACGGGCAGGAAGGACACCACCAGGTACAGGCGCTTTTTGCCCTCTTGCGTCCAGTATTCGACCTTCTCAGCCACTGCCGACAGCGCGCCCTTGGGGCGGCTCTCGATCACGGTGCGCATGGGGTCGATCAGCACAGGCGCGGCCGGGGCAGCGGGGGCTGCATCAGCAGCAACGGGGGCGGCGTGCGTTTCCAGCACCGAGCCCAGGATGCTGTTGGGCCGGTAGGTGGCCAGCCCCTTGAGGCGCGCGCGCCAGGCGTGCAGGTACAGGCCCTTGAAGTCGTCGTAGGGGTAGTCGGCCGGAATGTTCACGGTCTTGGAGATGGCCGTGTCCACAAACGGCTGCACCGACTCCATCATGGCGATGTGGTCGGCCGCTGACATTTCCAGCGCCGAGACGAAGTAGTCGGGCAGCTGGTTGACGTCGCCGCCGAGTTCACGGTACAGGCGCCAGGCGTGGTCTTCCACGGCGTACTCGGAGGTGCTGCCGTCGGCCTCGCGCTTTTTGCGCTTGTACATCCACGAGAACGGCGGCTCGATGCCGTTGGAGGCGTTGTCGGCAAAGGCCAGGCTGACGGTGCCGGTGGGCGCAATCGACAGCAGGTGGCTGTTGCGGATGCCGTATTTGCGGATGTCTTTTTGCAGCACGGCGGGCAGGCGGCTGGCAAAGGTGCCGGGTGCCAGGTAGCCGTCGGCATCAAATTTGGGAAACGCCCCCTTCTCGCGCGCCAGCGCCACCGAGGCGCTGTAGGCGGCGTCGCGCATGCGCTCGGCAATGCGCGCGGCCATGGCGCGGCCCTCGGGCGCGTCGTAGCGCAGGCACAGCATGGCCAGGGTGTTGCCCATGCCGGTGAAGCCCACGCCAATGCGGCGCTTGGCATGGGCCTCGTCGCGCTGCTGGGGCAGCGGCCAGAAGGTCACGTCCAGCACGTTGTCCAGCGCGCGCACTTGCAGGGCGACGGATTTTTCGAAGGAGTCAAAGTCGAAGGTGGCTTTGCCGTCCAGACCGAACGGGTGGCGCACAAAGCGCGTCAGGATGACCGGGCCCAGGTCGCAGCAGCCGTAGGACGGCAGGGGCTGCTCGCCGCAGGGGTTGGTGGCGGCGATTTTTTCGCAGTAGTGCAGGTTGTTGTCGGTGTTGATGTGGTCCAGGAACAGGATGCCTGGCTCGGCAAAGTCGTAGGCCGACTTCATGATGGTGTCCCACAGGTCGCGGGCCTGCACGGTCTGGTAGGCCCACAGGCCGTCGGCGCGCTGGTAGGCGCCCTGCGCCAGCACGGTGCTGCCGGGCGGGGCCTTGTGTACCAGTTCCCAGGGCTGGTCGTCCAGCACGGCCTGGATGAAGGCGTCGGACACGCCCACCGAGACGTTGAAGTTGTTCCAGCGCCCCGGCGTGCGCTTGGCGGTGATGAAGTCCAGCACATCGGGGTGGTCAATGCGCAGCACGCCCATTTGCGCGCCGCGCCGTGCGCCCGCGCTCTCGACGGTGGAGCAAGACTGGTCGAACACGTTGATGTAGCTACAGGGGCCCGACGCCATCGAGGCCGTGCCCTTGACCTCGGCGCCACGCGGGCGGATACGTGAGAAGTCGTAGCCCACGCCGCCGCCCCGGCGCATGGTTTCGGCGGCTTCGCGCAGGGCCTCGTAAATGCCGGGGAAGCCTTCATCGTCTACACCTTGGATGCAGTCGCCCACGGGCTGCACAAAGCAATTGATGAGGGTGGCCTGGATGTCGGTGCCGGCGGCGCTCATGATGCGCCCGGCACCGATGGCGCCCGCGTGCAGGTTGGCCAGAAACAGGGTTTCGTACTTTTCGCGCAGCTCGGGCTTTTCCACACTGGCCAGGGCCTGCGCCACGCGGCGGAACAGGTCTTCAGCACCGGTTTCACCGGCCTTGAGGTATTTCTCGGTCAGCACATCCAGGCTGATGGGTTGCGTGGCCGTCACGTCATGCGCGCGGCCCAGGTTTTCTCTTTTCATGCTGTTTCCGTGTGGGTCAATAAGGGGGAGGCTGCGGCGGCGTTGCAGGCCCATAGGGCTACCCCGCAGGGGCCGCCCAGGCGGTGGCCCTCCCGGCGGCACACCGCTGCCCTGCAAGGCAGGCTGCGCCATTTTTGCTGTGTCGGGCAGGCCTGCCGGTACGCGGCAAGGCCGCCATTATTCCACCGGGTTGCCCAGGCCGGGTTGACCATGGGGCCGGTCAGGCCATCGGCGTGTTCACCCCGCTGCGCCCGTGGACTGCGCCCCCAGGAGCGCCGCAAAGTCTGCCGCTGGCAAGGGGCGGCTGCGCAGATAGCCTTGGTAGCTGTCGCAACCACGCTCGCGCAAAAAGGCCAGCTGCGCCGGGGTTTCCACGCCCTCGGCCAGCACCCGCAGGCCCATGCTGTGGCCCATGGCGATGATGGCGGCGCTGATGGCCATGTCGTCGGCGCTGTGGGGAATGTCGCGGACAAAGCCCTGGTCGATCTTGAGCACATCAATCGGAAAGCGCTTGAGGTGTGCCAGCGAGGAGTACCCGGTGCCGAAATCGTCCACCGCCAGGTGCAGGCCCAGGTCACGCAGGCGCAGCAGAACTTGCAGGGTTTCTTCGAAACGGTCGGCCAGCGCGCTTTCCGTGATCTCCAGCTCCAGGCAGTCGGCCGCAAAGCCTGAATCGGCCAGCGCACTGTGCACACAGGCGACCAGATCAGTGAGCTGGAACTGGCGCGGCGAGACGTTGACGGCAATGGTCACGGCGGGCAAGCCCGCCTCGTGCCAGCGCTGACCTTGTTGGCAGGCGGTGCGCAGCACCCATTCGCCCAGCGGGCCAATCAGCCCCGAAGATTCAGCCACCGGAATAAAGCGCGCTGGCGAAATCATGCCCTCTTGCGGGTCGGGCCAGCGCAGCAGCGCTTCAGCGCCGATGATGCGACCGCTGGCAATGTCCACCTGGGGCTGGTAGTACAGCAGCAATTGCCCTTGCAACAGGGCCTGGCGCAGGCGCGACTCGAGCTCCAGACGCTCGCGCGCCGCCAGCGTCATCTCTTCGGCAAAAAAGCACAGCGCCCCCCGCCCGCGCGCCTTGGCGCCATACACGGCAGAGTGCGCACCTTGCAACAGCAGCTCGGCAGTGTCGGCGTGCTCGGGGAACATGCAAATGCCCACACTGGAGCCCACCACCACCTCCAGGCCCTCGGGCGAGCGCCAGGGCTCGGCCACCGCAGCGATCAGTTGGCGCGCCACCGCAGCGGCGCCTTCGGCATGGCGCAGGTTGCGCGCCACCACGGCCATTTCATCGCCCGCCAGGCGCCCCAGCAAATCACCGGGGCGCAGCGCCGTGCGCACCTGGCGCGCCAGATGCTGCAGCACCTCGTCGCCCACCGCGTGGCCGTAGCTGTCGTTCACATCCTTGAAGCGATCCAGGTTGATGAGCAGCACGGCCATTTGCTCGCCACTGGCCTGTGCCTGGCGCACCGCGCCTTCGAGCTGCTGGCGAAACCACACGCGGTTGGACAGCCCGGTCAGCGCATCGCGGTGCGCCAGGTACTCCAAGCGCTCTTGCTGGACTTTTTGCTCAGAGATGTCGGAAAAAATGCACACATAGTGCGTGATGTTGCCTGCCGCATCGCGCACCGTGCTCAGGGACATGTGCTCGGGAAACACCTCACCGTTCTTGCGCCGGTTCCAGATTTCTCCCTGCCAGTGGTCTGTGCGGTGCATGGTGGCCCACATCGCTTCGTAGAACGCCCGGTCGTGGCGGCCCGATTTGAACGTGCTGGGGTTTTTGCCCAGCAGCTCCTCTTCCGAGTAGCCCAGCAGCCGGGTAAAGGCGGCATTGACCGACAGGATGCGGCCTTGCGCATCTGCCACCACCACGCCCTCCTGGGTGTTGTCCACCACGGCGGCGGCCAGGCGCTGGCGCTCTTCGGCAGCGTGCGTGGTGCTGAGGTCGGTGATGATCCCGGAGAAGCGTTCGGGCTGCCCCGTGGCATCGAGGTGGCGTTGACCGCGCGCCATGAACCAGCGGTACAGGCCATCAAAGCAGCGCAGGCGCACGGTTTCCTGGAAAGGCGCGCCCGTGGCAATGGCGTGGCGTGCCCGCACCACCAGGCGTCGGCGCTCATCCGGGTGCAACCGTTCGCGCAGGTGAAAGTCTTGCGCAAAATTCTCGCCCCGGTAGTGCAGCAAACGCTGCAAGCTGGGCGATGCCGTGCTCTGCCAGGAACGCAAATCCCAGTCCCACATGCCGCTGCCGCTGCCCTCCAGCGCCAGGCGCAGCCCGGTTTCGCTGCGCTCAAGGGCGGCGCGGGCGGCGTGTATCTCGCTGATGTCCTGCACCACGCACACCAGGTGGGCGGGATCGGTGCCCGTCTGGGGCACCAGCGTGACGGTACACACCACGGGCACGATGGCCCCCGTGTCCGGGCGCTGGCACTGGCGCTCGCCCTGGTAGTGGTCGATTTCGCCAGCCAGCAGGCGCTGGCGCTGGTGATCGGCCCAGTTGCGGTCAGAAGGCCGGATGACGTTGCGAAACTCGTGCTGGCGCAAGTCCTGGAGGCCCATGCCGGTCAGTTCGCAAAAGCGCTCGTTGGCCCAGAGTATCTGGCCGTCGGCGCTGGCACGCACAATGCCCGCAGGCGCATGGCGCAGCACATGTGCGGTTTGCTGCGCTGCGGCGGCGCGAAAGTGGTCGGCGGCGCGGGCGCGCCGCAGCAACCACCAAGCCAGCGTGCCAGTGACCAGCACATAAAACGCATCTTTGACCGCGCGGTAGCGCGACAGCAGGTCGGGGTTCGTGACCAGACGGTCCAGTAGCGCATCGCCCAGCACCACCCAGCAAAGGCCCATCACCAGGTACAGCACCAGGCCCTGCCACGCTCGCCAGCCAGCCCACTTGCGGCTTTTATCCATCAATCGTTCCATTGCACCCTTGTGTACCGGGCCATGCTGCGACAATCTTGCCGCTATGACCCAAGCCTACGTTCTTACTCTTTCATGCCCCGACCGTTTAGGGCTGGTGCATGCCGTTTCGGGCTTCTTGCTTGAACACGGCGGCAACATCGAAGAAGCAGCCCAGTACAACGACCCCGTGACTGGCCTCTTTTTCATGCGCGTGCAGTTTGGCTGCGCCCAGCACGACCACGCCACCCTGTCGCAACAACTGGCCACTTTCGCACAGCCTTACCAAATGCGCTGGAGCCTGCACCCCACGTCGCAAAAGCTGCCCACGGTGATCCTGGTCAGCCGCGAGGGGCACTGCCTCAATGATTTGCTGTTTCGCTGGAAATCGGGCCTGCTGCCGGTAGATATTCGCGCCATTGTCAGCAACCACCGCGACTTCTACCAGCTCGCGGCCAGCTACAACGTTCCTTTTCACCATATCCCCGTCACGGCCGCCACCAAAGCCCAGGCCGAGGCCAAACAATACGAAATCATCCAGGCCGAAGGGGCCGAACTGGTGGTACTGGCACGCTACATGCAGGTGCTCTCGGACGACCTGTGTACCAAACTGGCAGGGCGCGCCATCAACATCCACCACAGCTTCCTGCCCAGCTTCAAAGGTGCCAAGCCCTACTACCAAGCCCATGACAGGGGTGTGAAACTGATTGGCGCTACGGCCCATTACGTGACAGCCGACCTCGATGAGGGCCCGATTATCGAGCAAGACGTGGCCCGCGCCGACCACACCGACACCGTGGAAGACCTCACCGCCCGGGGCCGCGACACCGAAAGCCAGGTGCTGGCGCGCGCCGTGAAGTGGCACAGCGAGCACCGCGTGCTGCTCAACGGCCACAAAACCGTGGTGTTTCGCTAACGCCTGGCGTCCATGCGCATCCCGCCCATCCAGTGCCTGCTCACGTTCGAGGCGCTGGCGCGGCTGCGCAGCGTCACGCTCACCGCCGATGAGCTGTGCGTGACGCCCAGCGCCGTGAGCCACCGCGTCAAGCAGCTCGAACAAATTCTGGGCACGCGCCTGTTCGGGCGGGCAGATTTTTCCCTCACCACCGACGGCAGCACCTACCTGGCCCATGTGCGCGAAGGGCTGGGCGCGTTGCAGCGCTTTCCCGGAGCCCTGGGCACGCCGGGCAAGCGCCGCCTCAAGCTGGCGGTGACGCCCACGTTTGCGCGCGCCATCCTGATCCCGCGCCTGCGCCAGTTCACCGAGGCTTACCCCGAAATCGATCTGGCGCTGCAAGTGTCCATCCCGCTGCTGGACGTGGTGGCCGAGGACGCCGACCTGATGGTGCGCTTTGGCGCAGGCCACTACGCCGATGTCGAACACGTCGAAATTGCCCGCGATGTGGTCACGCCGCTGGCCTCGCCCGCCTTTGTGCGCGAGCACGGCCCCTTCGAGCACCCGCACGACCTGGAAGACACGCCGCTGCTGCGCAGTGCGCTGGAGCCCTGGCGCACCTGGCTGGCCGCCGCCGCACTGGACTGGCCCGAGCCCCACGCTGGCTCCCAGTTCAACGACATCGGCCTGATGTGCGACGCCGCCGCCGCAGGCATGGGCGTGGCGCTGGTGCGGCTCAAGCTGGGCGCCCCCTGGCTAGAGCACGGCACGCTGGTGCGCCTGTTCGACATCGACGCGCCCAGCCCGCATGCGCACTACCTGTGCTGGCGCACCGGCACCATGGACCGCTGGGAATGCGCCGCTTTTGCCGATTGGCTGCGCAAAACCATGGCCTAAGGCGGCTGCCGATTTATCAAGCCAAACAAGGCTCCAGCCGTTTCACAGCGGGCGCTAGCAGCTATCATTTTTGATGGTATTAATGTGCTGCTGCGCACCGTGGCCTGGGGCCCATTTCACGCTGCATTGCAAAAAAACTCACGGCCCGCGCAGCGCACAAGCGGCCTGCCATCGCCTACAGTGGCAGGCATGAACACCGCCCACCCCAGCGCTGCCGCCACCCCTTCGCCTGCCGAGCGCTCCGCGCGCCAGGCTGCCGTGGTGCAGGCCCTCTCGCACTCTGTGCCCGCACACGCTCTGCTGTGGAACGCCGAAGACACCACCCCGTACGAGTGCGACGGCCTCACTGCCTACCGCCAGCGCCCACTGGTGGTGGTGCTGCCCGAAACCCACGACCAGGTGCAGGCCGTGCTCCAAACCTGCCACCGCCTGGGCGTGCCGGTGGTGGCGCGCGGCGCGGGCACCGGCCTGTCGGGCGGCGCCATGCCCCACGCCATGGGCGTGACACTATCGCTGGCCAAGTTCAACCAGATCTTGCACATCGACCCCGTGGGCCGCACTGCCGTGGTGCAGTGCGGTGTGCGCAACCTGGCCATCAGCGAGGCGGCAGCGCCCTACGGCCTGTACTACGCGCCCGATCCCAGTAGCCAGATCGCCTGCACCATCGGCGGCAACGTGGCCGAAAACTCGGGCGGCGTGCACTGCCTCAAATACGGGCTGACGCTGCACAACGTGCTGCAAGTGCAGGGCTTTACGGCCGAGGGCGAAGCCATCACCTTCGGCAGCCAGGCGCTGGACGCCCCCGGCTACGACCTGCTGGCCGCCATCATCGGCAGCGAAGGCATGCTGGCCGTGGTCACGCAAGTGACCGTGCGGCTCATCCCGCAACCGCAGCTGGCGCGCTGCATCATGGCCAGCTTTGACGACGTGCGCAAAGCTGGCGCCGCCGTGGCCGATGTGATTGCCGCCGGCATCATCCCCGCCGGGCTGGAGATGATGGACAAGCCCATGACCGCCGCCGTCGAAGATTTTGTCCACGCGGGCTACGACCTCAGCGCCGAGGCCATTCTTTTGTGCGAAAGCGACGGCACGCCCGAGGAGGTGGAGGAAGAAATCGAGCGCATGAGCGCAGTGCTGCGCGCCGCAGGCGCCACCGCTATTGCCGTCAGCCAGAACGAAGCCGAGCGCCTGCGCTTCTGGAGCGGGCGCAAAAACGCCTTCCCAGCCAGCGGTCGCATCAGCCCCGACTACATGTGCATGGACTCGACCATTCCCCGAAAGCGCCTGGCCGACATCCTGCTGGCCATCCAGGAGATGGAAAAGAAATACGGCCTGCGCTGCGCCAACGTGTTCCATGCGGGCGACGGCAACCTACACCCGCTGATCCTGTTCGATGCCAACGACCCCGACCAGCTGCACCGCTGTGAGCTGTTTGGCGCCGACATCCTGGAAACCAGCGTGGCCATGGGCGGCACGGTGACGGGCGAGCACGGCGTGGGCATCGAGAAACTCAGCAGCATGTGCGTGCAGTTCTCCGCCGAAGAAAACGCACAGATGCTGGCCCTGAAAACGGCCTTCGACCCCCAGGGCCTGCTCAACCCCGGCAAGGTCATCCCGACGCTGCACCGCTGTGCCGAGTACGGAAAAATGCTGGTGCGCGCCGGGCAGCTCCAGCACCCCGAACTCCCCCGTTTCTAGGTACAGCGGATGAAACCCTTACAAGGCCTGGCCTTGCTGCTGCTGATGCAGTCGGCGGGCGAAGCGTTATCGCACTTCTTGCAGCTGCCCGTGCCCGGGCCGGTGGTGGGCATGGTGCTGCTGTTGCTGGCACTGCGCTGGGCACCTGTGCAGCAGGCCATTGCACCAGCAGCGGGCTTTTTGCTCACCCACCTGTCACTGCTGTTCGTGCCCGTGGGCGTGGGCGTGATGACGCACCTGGCGCTGCTGGGCACGCATGGCCTGCGACTGGTGGTGGTGATCGTGCTGTCCACCTGGATCGGCATGGCCGTGACGGCGCTGGTGCTGCGCCTGTGGCAAACCCCAGCGCCAACGCCACCGAAAGCGGGCGATGCCGAACTTCGTTGAACTGTGGGTCTACCTCTCGTCGGCACCGCTGTTCGGGCTGACGGCCACGCTGGCGGTGTATGTGCTGGCGCAGGCCCTGGCACTGCGCTCGGGCTACGCGCCCTGGGCCAACCCGGTGCTGCTGTCGGTCACGGTGCTGGCGGCGCTGATGCTGGCCACGGGCACGGCCTACCCGACGTACTTTTCCGGCGCGCAATTCATCCACTTTCTGCTCGGGCCTGCCGTGGTGGCGCTGGGCTGGCCGCTGTGGCAGCGCCGGGCGGCGCTGGCCGCGCGCTGGGGGCGGCTGGTATTGGCATCGCTGGCGGGCGGCACTGCGGGGGCGGTCAGCGCCGTGGGGCTGGGCTGGGCGCTGGGCCTGCCCGGTGATGTGCTGCTGTCGCTGGCGCCCAAATCGGTGACGGCGCCGGTGGCCATGGGCATCGCGGTGCAGATTGGCGGTGTGCCCGCGCTGGCCGCCGTGTTTGCCGTGCTCACTGGCATGGTGGGGGCGCTGTCAGGGCGCTGGCTGTTTGACCTGATGCGCCTTCCCACCGACGCCGAAGGCATGGCGCTGCGCGGCTTTGCGCTGGGCACCGCATCGCACGGCATTGGCGCCGCCCACGCGCTGCAAGTACACGCTGAAGCAGGCGCCTATGCCGGGCTGGCGCTGGGCATGCAGGTGGTGCTGGCCGCCGTGCTGATGCCGCTGGTGTTCAAACTGCTCTGACGTTCTGGCATCCAGCGCAGCACCTACCGCAGCACGGCACGCCAGATATCGCCCGCGTGCGAGAGCGTGAACAACACCAGCCCGATCAGCCCGCCCACCACCGTGCCGTTGATGCGGATGGTCTGCAAATCTTTGCCGATGTTCAGCTCAATCAGTTGCGACATCTCCTGGGCATCCCAGCGGCGCACCGTGTCTTCGATGTGCTGGGCCACAAACTGCGCCACATCGGGCGCCAGGGCCTGCACCCAGACCTGCAACCGCTCGTTGAGTGCCTGGCGCAGCGCCGCGTCCTGGGCGAGCGACTGGCCCAGCCACTGGCCCATCGCGCGCACATTGCGGGCCACGGCGGAATGCTCGTCGGCCAGATCGCGTTGCAATGCGGCGCGCAGGTCTTGCCACAACTGCTGCACGTAGTTGCCCAGCGTGGGGTTGGTTTGCAGGTAGTGGCGGATTTCTTCGGCCTTGCGCGCCCAGTCCGGGTCGTGCTGGAGCCGGGTGATGAACAGCTGCACCGCGTCGTCAAATTTGGCGCGCAACTGGTGCTCGGGGTTGGCGGCCACTTCGGCCAACAGCCCCTCCAGCGCGTGGGCGAGCATGGCCGCACCTTTGTCGCTGAGCCAATCGGTGGGCAGCATTTTTTCTTTGAGCGGATGCTCTTTTTTCAGCCACTGCACCAGCGTGCGCGCAATCAGGGCACGCGCGTCGTCTTGCTGTAGCAGCGCAATCAGCCGCTCCAGTGCCTGGCCCAGCAGCGCCTGGTGGCGGCCCTGGTGGGTGAGCGCATCCAGCACCCGGGCCATGGCCTGCGACAGGTCGATGTGGCCGATCAGCGTGCGCGCCGCCTTCTGGATGAAATGCTCCACCTGCCGGTCTTGCACCGTGTCGAGTGCCGCCGCCAGCATGCGCGCCACCTGCTGGCCCAGCACCCGGCTGTTGCCCGGCGCCGTCAGCCACTGCGCCAGATGCGCCACCACATCATGGCGGCCCAGCAGCGCCACCAGCGAATCGGCGCCCAGAAACTTCTCGCGCACGAAGCGGGCCAGGTTCTCGCCGATGCGGTCTTTGTTGCGCGGGATGATGGCCGTGTGCCGTGCAATGAACGGAATCGGCACACGGTGGAACAGGGCGCGTACCGCAAACCAATCGGCCAGCGCGCCAACCATGGCGGCCTCGGCCACCGCCTTCAGGCCATCGAGCCACAGACCGCGTGGCCCCAGGCTGGTGGCGATGAACACCGCTGTGGCCAACAACAGCAGCGCCAGGGCCTGGCGCTTGGCACGCCGCAGAGCAAGGGCTTGCGCAAGGATGGGTTCAGACATGGCTAGGCTCCTTGTGGTGTCTGCACGCAATCGTTTCCAGAGGTAGCCTGCCGCAGTAGGGCACTATCAAAAAGTGAGCTGCTTGCGCATACCCCTGGCTGAATTCAATATGAATAGGTACCTAAACCCTTGTGCAGTAAGCGCAATCGGCTATCAATTCAGGAGTTCACAACACCAGATACCGCGCCAACCCTGCCGCACCAGAATGGCAAACCAACCCCGAGGCGGTAAGTGGCGAAGACCGAAACCCACCGGAACGGTGGCGTGAAACAGCCACCATCCACAGCACAACTGACCTTATTTTCCAGCAATACCCAGCAACTCCACCTCAAAATGCAACGTGGCATGGGGTGGAATCACACCGCCAGCCCCGCGCGCACCGTAGGCAATGGCGGGTGGGCAGGTCAGCTTGGCTTTGCCGCCGACCTTCATTTTCTGCACGCCCTCTGTCCAGCAAGGAATCACGCCTGTGAGTGGAAACTCGATGGGCTGACCGCGCGCAATGGAACTGTCAAACTCTTTACCCGACTCGGGGAAGGTGCCACGGTAATGCACGCGCACAGTGTCGCTGGCTTTGGGCGATGCGCCGGTGCCCTCTTTGAGGCTTTCATAGACCAGGCCACTGGCGCTGGTGACAGGGGTGGCGGCCTGCACGTTGCTGGCAGCGAGGGCGGCAAAGGCCAGCAACGCGCCCAAGTTTGTAGGGAAAGAGAAAAAGCGGGTCATAAAAAATTGGGGGAAGTTCACACCGAGGGCAAGCGCAGCCACGCCCAGCTGCTCAAAAAAAACGCTGCCCTGCACCACGGGATGGGCTGGGCAGCGCACGCGGTCAGTTCGGAGCGCCGATAGCGTCCAGCGCCGCAGCCAGATGGCCCACCGTGCGCTCGACGTGGTGCCATTTATCCAAACCGAACAGACCAATGCGGAAGGTTTTGAAATCTGCGCCTTCATCACATTGCAGTGGTACGCCCGAGGCGGTTTGCAAACCAACGGCGCGGAATTTCTGGCCGCTCTGGATGCCAGGGTCGGTGGTGTAGCTGACCACCACACCGGGGGCTTGGTAGCCAGCAGCGGCCACGCTGGCAAAGCCACGCGACTCCAGCAGCGCGCGCACCTGGGCGCCCAGCTCCATTTGCTCATCGCGCAGCTTGGCAAAGCCGTAGGCGCGCATCTCGGCCATCACATCGCGCAGGCGCACGAGGGCATCGGTGGGCATGGTGGTGTGGTAGGCGTGCTGTCCCTGCTCGTAGCCTTCCGCAATTTGCATCCATTTTTTGAGATCGCACGCAAAGCTGGAGCTTTGCGTATGTTCGATGGCCTCACGGGCGCGCTGCGACAACATCACCATGGCACAGCATGGCGAGCTGCTCCAGCCTTTTTGCGGCGCGCTGATCAGCACATCGACGCCGGTCTGCTGCATGTCCACCCACACTGCACCCGAGGCCACGCAGTCGAGCACGAACAACGCGCCCACCTCGTGCGCAGCGGCGCTGATGGTGCGCAGATAGTCATCGGAAAGCAGAATGCCGCTGGCTGTTTCAACATGGGGCGCAAAAACGACCTTGGGTTTTTCCGCGCGGATGGTGGCGGCTACTTCGTCTGCCGGGCACGGTGCCCAAGGCGCCTGCGCACCACTGCCTTGCTGGCGCGCCTTGCAAACGATGGCACCGCCGCTCAAGCCAAAACCACCCATGTCAAAAATCTGACTCCAGCGGTAGCTGAACCAACCATTGCGCACAATCAGCACTTTTTGCTGGTTGGCAAACTGGCGGGCCACCGCCTCCATACCAAAAGTGCCGCTACCAGGCACTAATACGGCAGTATGGGCGTGGTAAACCTCTTTGAGAGTGCCCAGAATATCCTGCATGACACCGGTAAAGCGCTGCGACATATGGTTAAGCGCACGGTCGGTATAAACCACCGAAAACTCGAGCAAACCATCCGGATCTACATCGTGCAAAAGGCCGGGCATGGGGTTTCTCCGTCAAAAATAAAAACGATACCAGAGTTACCGCAATCGCTGTCTTTCAGGACTGCCTCCCTCTGCAAAGAGGAAGCTTAACCTGATACGCATTTAGTGCCGATCTGCTGGCTATTTTTACCCCCCAAAACCGAAACCCCCCGTGACCTGTTTGTGAGGTTACGGGGGGGTTTGGAGGCTATTGGTGCCTGACGATGACCTACTTTCACACGGGA
>NZ_SLXH01000045.1 GCF_004341365.1 Simplicispira metamorpha
TTTGCAGAAATCGCCCAAAAAGGTGCAGCAGTTTTTTGGGAAGGATTCTGTCAAATATGCCGCTTGATTCAAGTTGTTTTATTTCTAGTCAATAAACCGTCTCTGTTGCCCAGAAATTTTAGAGGGATAGTATGTTTGACTACTTAGATGGTGGTGATGATAATAATGATAAATATCAAGAAAGATATGAAGATTTGCTTAGAAGGCTATCTAAGGCCTTAGACCGTAAGCACTTTTATTCTATAGAGAATTTATCCTTCTCGGCGCTCTCAAAAATTTCCATCTGGCATGAAAAAGAGCAAGAAAGAGTCAAGGACTGGTTTAACGATGAAAGCCACAAAAGTATATCAGTAGATTTATCTTCAATATTAAATTCAGAAAAACCAGACAGGGAAAAGGCAGCAAAGTGGCTTGATGAAAACCTTGGACGCATTGATTTAAACGTTTTGATGCAGCTGGTGGCTGATACAAGAGTCAGAGCAGTCTCCGACTCGATGCGAGCAAAAACTGAAAAAAGGGTTAAGCGTACGGCAAAAAAACATAAAGTTTTGGCCTGGAGGTGGCTCACGATAGAAGCTAGAATGAACGTTGATAAATACGAAGATAGCTCCCGGGGAGTAAATCCAAAGAAATACTCTAAAAATTCAGCCACACCAATACTTGCCGAAGAGTTTAATATATCAGAGAAACATATTAGAGATGCTTATCTTACAAGCGTCGAATCTAACAAGGAAATTTTCCCGCAAGGAGTTAGTGAGGCAAGAAAGAATGTTAGGTTAAAAAAATTTCCGCCTGAAATATATGACGATTTGATAAATTTAATAACGCGGTAATAATGCATGGGCTTGTGCAACAACGCCCAACTAGGATGCCTTCAGCCTCTACAAAAGCGTCTGTACCATCGCCCCAAGTGCAGTAGAAAGTACCAGATGGCCGCTACATAGACGGCACAAGCTTACTGTCTTTCTGTCTGTTGCTGCTTGCTGCCCCTGCCCAATGCGAACCGATAGCGCAAACCAGGACACGTTCTTGCGAACCACACGGTCAGTGAACCAGAAGATTCTGGTTTCAAAGGGAGCTTCAGGAAAAAAGGGCGCAATAGCATTTAATGCCATTGCGCCCTGAGAGGTTTGCATGAATGAACAACGCGTGGATTTAATGCAATTCATCACCCCACGATAGTTGCAACCAATACCTGCTAAATCTTTAACTCAAATAAAGCTCGGGCAATCCAAAAGCCCAAAATCAATGAAGGCAAGGTTTTTCCTTCTCTATCAGCTTATGCAGCTCTACGTTACTAGGGTACTTCCCTTTGAAAATTCCTATGGCTTCGCAGCGTGCTTTCAGAGAAAGCCAAGCACTGTAAACAGTAGTCTTTGTAGACAACTCCTCAGCAATCATGGCTTCCACCTCATCAGACCATGCTCCACAGGTAGGATGAAGCCCTTCAGATTTAACCCATGCAACAAAAATGAGGGCTCCTCTGACCATTTTCCACTGACCGCCTGCCCTACGAGAAATTTTCGATAGCTCTTGGTCGTTTTCCAACTGCTGCTCTACGAGTGCTTGCGCGCAATCGGGGTCACAATTTTCAGACAAATTTGAGTAGAACTCGATAGTTTTAGAGTACAGAGATTCCCTGTAAATAAAACTCTCCTTGCCAACTCGAACACCAATGTGGCTATTTGCTGGCAAGTGAACCTCACCACCGTACTGTAGCCAAATTGCAGGAACGTCTAGCACACGAGCGATTCTTGTGATTTCGTCTGACGATTGTGATTTTTCACCCCGCAAACGAATCACATCACAATCTGCCCTTATGAGGTCTTCAACGTCAGCCTCGTTCAGCCTCTTGTAGTCCTTGGCAATGCAAAGCCGCTCCTCAAATGTTAGGTCATTTGCTTCGGCTCTTTTTGCCTTTGCATTCACCGCCTTTTCCAAGTCATCAATTTTTTCTGCACAGTAGCTCTTTGCAGTGCCGCTTTGCTGTGAAATGCTTCCGGCTTGGATTTCATGAGGCTCCAAGTTAAGAATTTGCTTGTCGCTGACAAACGAAAGCATTTTTTCTACGTACTTGGAAGCCGTGTTTTCATCAAAATAGCTCATCGTATACCTCTTGCCTCTAAAGTTGAATTTCATTCCTTACTGGTGGGTCAGGCACACTGCCTTGCTTAATATTTCCTGCGAAAATCAAGTCATGCAATTTAGTATAGGAAGGCAAGCAACCATTTTGATAAGTATTTGTAGGGATAAGCAGTTATGGTGAAACAGAAGAATTCTTGCAAGAGAACAACACTTCCCCAATTGACGTGCAACGGACTTGGTTGCAAGAGAAAGGTGCTGTAGGTTGTACGGCAGTGCAGTTATATGCACGTGTCATAATGTTGCACAGCTGCGCGTAAAGCGTATAAGCTGAAACAGCATGACAAACGCCAAGGTTCTAAATATATTGGCCAGAGATGCAACAGAAACTCATGCAGTGACAATGCACAGCGACTGCGGCATCACCCGCAACCACTCACCGGTACAGCACACAAGGTGCATGGCTTCTCACCATGAGTGGCACACCGGCAAACAAGGGGTAGTGCACAGACACTCACCCGCGTGTCTCGAGGCTCAAGTTGGCTGATTTTTTATAAGATGAAGCGGCACTGTAAGTACGCTGTGCCAACCCGATGCGAAGGCTGGATACAGCCCGTTCAGAGCGGCTTTTGTATCGAATCAGACGCGTGTTTGGCAATTCACAGGCCAGATACGTCACCACAAAATGGGCTGATGCGGTGTATGAACAGGAACCCAATAGTGGCTCAAAAAGCTGCCATGTATGTGGCCATCCAGCGAACTTTCAGGCTCCTACCGATTCACTGAGAATGCCCCGTTTTGAGGTTGTTGATGGAGGCAAATACCTTCAAAAATGGCTCTAAAAATCAGTAGGGTTCCTGACCTCTCCGACGTTAAGAGGAGTCATATGGGTACCCCGACCTCTCCGACCTTACAAGAGCATCTCTTGATGCCTATTCCTTTTTTATCTGGCACCGGGCTTCCAGTGACGCGAAGGAGTTGGCAGTTCGGGGGTACCCATACGAGTCGGCTAGCGGGCTAAAGTGCTGCGCAACACACGGCCAAGCTTGCCAAACCCTTGGTTAAATCATTGCCTCCAGGATGCATGGGGGCTCCTCAAAACAACCAGAGGTGAGCGAGAGCGGTGGACGACTGTTAAGCGCCCTTTTGCTGATGCCCCACCGACCATGCACGTGTGGGATTTACCCGCCCCTTCCAACCTCATGGGCCAGGATGTGGCTTCCATGGATATGGCAAAGCTGTACCGTTCTGATGCGATGTGTGCCCCTAGAGACTGCGACCAGCTTGCTGCGCCAGGTACGCCAGCGGCACCAAGCCTGCATCCCCGAAGTCATATCTGGGTTGCGATACAGGAATTGCGCCGCAGCAAACTCAAGCTGGTGGCCACCGCTGAAGTCACAACGTGATGAAGATGCACCCCAGTGCATTCATCTCTGTAGAGCATGAAACGCCTGTACTTTCACCACGGTGTGACGCTCACGCCTTGAAAAGGCGTGGCGCTCAGGACTTCTTGACCGTCGTGGCCTTGGCGACCACGTCGGTCACCACAGCATTGCCTTGTGCGAAGGCCTTTTGCGCCATGTCCTGAGCAGTCTTCATGGCCTGCTCGCCGACGCTGCTGGCTTGCGTGAATGCAGCCATCATTGCTTCGGTGCCGGCGGGGGCGTTCTTGACGGCGTTGTTCATCATCTCGCCAAAGGCTTTTTGTGTGGTGGAGAACTTGCCTTCAGAGACTTTTCCCAGCGCTGCGCCGGTCTCGGCTGCAATTTGCATCACTGTTTGGCCGTATTCGGCGGCTTTGGCAGCCATGGGCTGCAGACGTTTGGCATGGGCCGCCAAGGCTTCTTGGGGCGACTGGGCTGCGGCCATTTCCTTGAGCGTGTCCAGGCTGTCGCTCAGTGCTGCTTTGCTGGCAGCCAGGTTAGCTTGGGCCAGCTTCTCGAAGCCGGTATAGGCGGTTTGGGCCATCTGGCTCATTTCTTCGGCAGCGGCTTTACCGGCATTGGCGATTTTTTCGTTATTGAGTGTGTTCATGGTGAAACCTTCCAGAGGGCCTGCCCGAAAACCTGAAGGTGACTTAGAGCGTGTTATGAACTTCTGTGCAAGTCATTGATTTTATTGAAGAATTCCACGATTTCCACTTTTGAAAAAACGTGCGTAAGTGCTTATCACAAAAGAGAATTTTTCAAAGTTCATAACACGCTCTAGTCACCTACTGCAAACCCAATCTAAAGGCCAAAACATTGTAGAAACCATTGACGAATGGACTGAGGGGTGCAAGGCTAAGGGGGGAGGTAGCCTCGACGCAATCGAAGTTGCTAAATGCTTCTTCATGCCAATGCTTTGCACACGCTTGATAGAAAGATGGCAGCCCTAGAGCGTACCGTCTCGTCTTGCCAATCTTCGATTGGTGCAATTGAGTTCGCAGTGCTCATCCCTCGCCGTGTGTCAACTACGCCCCACGGTTTTGATGAGTGAGGCCGCTTTATCCGGAACCTCCCACATCGACACCAACTGATAGCCCCGTTTCAGCCTCTGCTTGTGAAGGGTGACCAGCTCCCCAACCGCGGCATCTTTTGAGGGCAAGGCCAGATGCCGCAAAGCACCCAGACGGTTACGCAGTCCTCCGCGTGAGGTGCTAAGAACCCAGTCACCGAAAAGGTCTTGCTGCAAAAAAACTTCGTAGTAGCGGGTAGCGGACTCCCAACGAATGCGCATGGCCCTCTCTTGCATTCAAAAATGTAAGCGTACAGCCAAGTGCCAACTTGACTCTTATTAGTTTCAGGTAGAGGCAGCGTTTATTCCTGGTCTCCAACGTTGGTGCATCAAGCTGGCGAAATCAGCACGTTTGGTATGACTTTTTACGTGTCATGATGCTCGAATGCGGTCTTCCATCAACATGGAGTCGCAGTTCGTTGGTATGAGCACGTTCGCTATAGCGTAGCGAGTGTGCAAAGGGCCAGTTCTCGGCACAGTTGTTGTCGCTTAGTCACTCTGAACATCTTCGGAAGAAATTTCGACGAAATGCTCACGAGATACACAGACGTATACACATGAAACCACCAAACCAAAACGAAATCATCAATAATATTTCATTGAGGATAAATGCTGCCAAAAATCAAGAAGAACTCGCAGAAATACTGCGGCAGATTAAGAAAGAAGATGAAGAAAATATACTAATTCACCTTGAGCCTTATTCTTATGATTGGTGTGACCAACTGCTGAACTTTAGGGGCTCTACCGAGCGACTTTCTAGACTATTGGATTCCGCCTCAGAGATTACGACTGACGACTTTTTGAAATTGCTTGGAAAGTACTGGGAGGTCATGGATGACATTGGCTTGCATATCGATGAGCTACGCGATGCCCTATTTGATATCCATCAAATAGAATATGGCCCTCTCTATACGATGATGGACCCGGAAGAAGTTGAAGTTTTTGATGATTTGCCAGAGAACTTGACTGTTTACCGAGGTTGCTATGAAAACAATAAATTTGGATACAGCTGGTCTCTGAAGCGAAATGTAGCTGAAGCATTCCCATTTTTGAGACGTTATAGGCAACTAGGCAAACCAATTCTCGTTACTGCGCAGATTGAAAAAAGCGAGGCGGCTGCGCTCAAGCTCGGACGACAAGAAGAAGAGATTATTCTGTTCAAACCTCCTAAGAATTTTACCGTGACAGAATTAAAGCGAAAAAAGGCTTCTGGCAAGGAATAACCTCCCTTCTGGTCTAATTACAAGCTTGTTTGCGAACCACTTTACGTCGTTAGACGTGGTTTCCGAAAAATTCTGCACCCGTCCAGTTTGAGCTGGTAAGGGTGCCCAGGGAATATTTTCTCGCCCTGTGCCCCTCACTTGGGGGCATGGCGTGTCTATACACAGATTCATTTACTCGTTTTGAATCTGATATGCAAACACCCTCAACAATGGACGCCAGCATTGGCTTTTCTGTTTCTCTCAAGCTCAACAAAACCAGCGTCATGCTGTACCGCAATGGCTACCGCAAGGCCACTGACGGCGGCCACGGCGCCTCCACGCAAACGTACCTGTGCTCCTTTTCCAGGGAATGCACTGACATCCCACCAGAATTTGAGGAGAAGCTGCGGCAGGCGACTGCCGGCAACCCAAAGCGCTACGCCACCATCATGGAGAAAATCCGCACCGACGTGCTGGAGCCCGCCAGAAAAAAGGCGCAGGAGCAGCAATTCAAAGCGCAAGAAGAGCGAGTGAAAGGCAGTCTCTCGTTTGCCCTCCAGCAAATCGAATCAGCAGCCTCCTGTGGGAACCGTGACGCCATCTTGGCCAATGAAGAAATTCAGCAGGCTCTTAGACGGGTGGAGAGGGGCGCGAAGAACTTGCTGGTGGAGCCCAAAGCTCTCCAAGTAGCGGCAGACGCACAAGGACAGGACGCCCCCTCCCCCGAGCGGGAAGTTATTGGTCTACTGGAGACCATCAATCAAGCCTGCACTCGGCTCAAAGCCATCATGCCATTTGACGGCGGATTCTTTGCGCGGAATCATCAATTTGACAAAGCAACCGTCGAGCTGGTTCAGCAAATGTGGTTCAGAGTACAACATGCCCATGACGCGCTCACCATGCATAAACAGCTACATCGCCCCAAAAATTGGACAAGGATGCAAAAAGAAGTCATGGGACTGTTGGACAGGTGAGTGCAGCAGCAGCTACGACCACTCTCCGGGTTAGACGGATTGGTGAGTCATCCGTATCACCGGTCAAGCCAGATAGTGAATAACTTCTCACCGTGGGTTTTGTACCGGTGAACAAGAGACGGTGTAAACAAAACTCACCAGCGTGAGCACCCCAAGAACGTCATTGGTTCATCCGTCGGCCTCACACATCAGCAGTTCCCTTCTGGGGGTGGGTTATTCAGCAGGGTTTTGGCCCTCTGAGCGCTTTGCCTGTCGCACCCGCAAGCTTGCTACCGCAGGGTGACCTTCAAAGTGGGTGAGTAATTTGACCTTCATTTGTGTGGTGATACTGGAGCGCTCCACCATAGTGGGCCAGACATTCACAGCTGCCTGCGCACAGCGGCGCAGCACCGCCTGAGCAGGCTTCTCTGGAATGTTCAGCAAAGCGCAAAACTTGCGCAAAATCATCGGCGTCAACTGTTGGTATCCCGATGCCGCTTGCACAGTGCCCGCTCTGACCTTGGGCTTCAAAGCCTCGCCAGAGGGACGAGGCAGCAAAGGCAGTGCATGTCCTTTGTGCGGCCCATAAGCTGCATACCCAACGATATCGTAGGCACCAGGCAAATCAGGCGTTCTCCCATCGGGGTAACGGATGCCGATGTTTTTCAAGTGCATGTCAGAGTTGCCCAGCATTTCGTTGACCAGCAAGCGGCGCAGCAACTCATGCACGCCTGGCTCACCAACCAGCTGCAGCAAAACCGCTGCAACCTGGGTGTAGTCGCCCTGGGTGTATTTGTCCTCTGGCCAAACACCCAGTACCTGGCAGAAATCTTCACACTGCACCCGCCCTGGTTGGTCTCGGTCATAGCGGTGCACTGCCAGAAACTGGGTGGTCGTGTCCGTATCCCCCAAATCATAGCCATGCTCGGCTTGCAGCATGCCCAGCGGCACCAGCTCAGCATCGCACACGTGAACCCCTGCGGCCTTGGCCATTTCCAGGGACAAGGCCTCCAATTCCGGCAACCGCGGATAGCCAACCACAGGCAACTTGGCAATGAGGTGCGTGTCACCGAGTTTGGTTCTGGCCACATAACGGCCATCCGATTTGCTGACGGCCAACTTCGGCTGGACTCCAGAGAGAGAAACCCCTTGCGGCATCGGGAGAGCAGTCATGCCAAGCTCCAGGGCATCTTGTTCCTGGGTCACATAGCGCTGCAACTGCGCTGGGCTCAGCTCCACTGGCAAGGCATACACATTGCCCGGCAGGTCTTTGCCGCAGGCCGCCAGCATCTCGAAATGGTCTTTGGGATGGCATCCCCGAAGCTGGGCCACGTGGTCTCGAAACACACCTTCTGGCAGTAGGTTCTGAAAGAACGCCGGCAGCAGCCAGCCATTCGTTGCCGAGTGCTTGCCGTTGAGCAAGGTAGATGTGTAGTCCTGCCACAGCAGACGCTGCTGGGAAGGCTCGGCTGCCAGCAAGGAAGCACTCAACACCGGAGCATTCTCACGCTCTGCAAAGTGCTTATCGGCCACAAACCGCTGTGTAACAGCATCTTCAGCCAAGGCATATCGGAGCAGTATGCCAATACGGTGAGCAGATGTTGTATCCCCCAGGAAGATGCCCAGCGCTTTAATCTGCATGGTCGGCACCTCTCTCTTTCAATGCATTAAGAGCCGCTTGGACCTTGGATTCCACCACCGGCTCAGTGGTTAGTGATTGGCCAGCCTGCACCGCAGCAGCACTCTCCTTGGGAACCAGCACCATCTCCAGTCCCAAGCGGTCGACTATGGCGAACAAGGAGCTGAGTTTGAAATCGTGCTCACCGCTCAGAATCAACTGCAGGGTACGCGCAGACAGGCCAGCTTCACGCACCAGACGGACTTGAGGCATCTTCTGGCGCTTCATGGTCTGCTTCAAAAGGGAAGCTACGGCTTGGTGGGTTTTCATGCTAACAAAGTATATATTTTTCTTTTTTTGCTACTTTAATAAGTAACCTTGCGAAACCATCGTGGATTCTTGGTCGGCGCGACAATTTTTCGCCATGACCGACACAGCCCGCACCCCAACTCGCTCATCTTCAGACCTCGTTGACTCACCGCAGGCCAGCGCAGTGTCTATGCCTGCTGGCAGCGCCCGCCCCTCCAAACTTCTGGGCAAGCCTCTGGAGGCACACGAGATTCTCACGATGCAAGAGATGGCTGCACGCCCCCTATGCGGACTTTCGCCGCCGTGCCTTGGGCTTGCTGGCTTTGCAGCGAGGCCACAAGGTGGCGCATATTTGTGAGCTACTGCAAGTGAGTGACCAGCCGGTGTACAACTGGGCCAAAAGCTACAGAACCCAAGGGCTTGCAGGCATACTAGATGGTCACAAAGGGGGTGCACCACGCAAACTCAGCGACAAGCTGGTGGACGCGGCAGTACAAATTGCCCAGCAGTTGCACCAGCGCTATCTCGATGCACCCAGCTTCAGTCTGGAGCGCCTGTCGGTGTGGCTCAAAAAACGGGGCCTGAGCTACAAAAGGGGGCGCAGGTCGCTGAAAAAAGCGCGATGCCAATGAATTTGAGCGCGTAGGCCAAGGCTTGGCCAAGCTCAGGCAAGCGGCTCTCGATGGCGTGGTCGAGTTGTTGTACGTTTTTGAGACAAGGCTCATCCTAATGCAGTCAAGACTATCGGTTGCCAGCGCGTCACTCCACCAGAACCAGCATATTGCGGCCGTTCTTCTTTGCCTCATACATGGCGGTGTCGGCACGTGCCATGACCTGGTCAAACTCCTCACCCTGCTCTACCAGCGCAACACCAATGCTGAGCGACGTGTTCACCTCAGCGTGTCCCACTGGAATCGGACGTTCGGCGGCTTGACGAATTTTTTCTTCAATCTGACGGGCATCTTCCACTGCGTGAATCCCGCCGAGAATCACCAAAAGCTCGTCACCGCCCATGCGAGCGCAGACGTCGTTGCTGCCCACGCAGGCACGGATGCGGTTCGCGAGCGCCCGCAGTGCCTCATCACCTGCGGCGTGGCCGTAGGTGTCGTTGATGGACTTGAAGCGGTCCACATCACAAAACAGCACGGCACGGCCTCCCCCCAGGCGCCGTTGGGATGGTCGCTCGGCAAAGCGGGGCAACGTTTCAGTTTCTGCCGTACACAATTTAGCTACGCCCACTGCGTAGAAGGGATGCCACCTAATTGCGTTCGTGTCTGCTTGGCGCCGTCAAGGTCAAACCACAGTTATTGTATTGACAATAGCTACACATCCATTTAAGATGTATAGCTATTCGATACACAAATTGGAATTTTGTCATGCGTGATGCTGCCATCAATCTCAGAGCCCGGCCCGACCAACGAGACCTGATTGACCAAGCGGCCGCAGTACTGGGAAAGAACCGGTCCGACTTTATGCTTGAGGCAGCATGCGAGCGAGCACGAGCTGTAGTTCTCGACCAAGTGTTCTTCAGCCTGGATGCCGAGAAATTTAAGCAATTCACTGAAATGCTCGATGCGCCTGCGGTTCCAAATGCCGACCTAAATCGATTGATGGGCGTACAAGCCCCCTGGGCTGAGCTGGCCAACTAACCATGAGGTTGTCTGCTCCAGAGCCCCTGCGCGCTGACCATGACCTAAGCACCTTTGAATGTGGTGAACCCAGTCTGGACGACTGGTTGCGGCGCCGTGCACTGACCAACCAACTCAACGGGGCCAGCCGTACTTTTGTAGTGCTGGACGACACACCCAGAGTAATGGGTTATTACGCGCTGGCTGTAGGGGCGGTCTCCCACGAACGTGCAACGGGCGGCGTTCGCCGCAACATGCCAGACCCCATTCCGGTACTGGTGCTAGGCAGGCTTGCTGTCGCGCATGCTGCACAGGGGCAACGATTGGGAGCAGCCTTGCTGAAGGATGCGGTTCTGCGGGCCATGGTGGTCTCAGAAAACGCGGGCGTTCGTGCTCTGCTCGTGCATGCGCTGAACGACAACGCAAAGGCGTTCTATGAGCACTACGGATTTCAGCCATCCCCGATGGACCCGATGACACTTATGCTGCGCTTGCAAGGCCATAAATCAGCGCGTTAGCTGAGCACAAACTAGCCACAAATCACGTGTGACTTTGCGGCTATCCTGTCCATGAAAAGTGCTTTCTGATTGAACTTTGGCGATTGACAAACGAAATAAACTGTAATGGCTGTTTTCGCAATTTAAAAACGTCAACTTAGCAGTGAGTTGGCAATCTATTTAGTAGAAGGAGCCGACGAACTGAGTTTTTCCATAAGGTCTTTGACTTGGCGTTCTAGCGCGTCCACCTGACCCGCGTAACGTGCTGCTTCTTCCATGGCCTTCTCGGCCTTCTCTGTCTGGGCCGCACACTGCTGACCAGCAACCTGGGCTCCAGCCTCAGCCGCCAGAAGAAAGAAACAAAGAAACAAATTAACTTTCACGAAAATGGGCAAGCTCAGTAGACGTATTCAACGTCAAAAGACACCGGGGCTGGTGACCTGGTCCGAACTGAAAGCCCGGTTTCTGTTGAGCTCCGACTTGCAAGAACGCACGACTGGGTTCAGCCGGTGCGAGGTAAGCGAGGAAACCTCGGCATACCGGAGTAGTTGACTCGTGGTAAATTGTCGGCAGGTCGAAAGACCAGGTGCTTGAAAACACCTTCAGTAGCGCGGTTGCAACCCCCACCGGAAAGCGGGGTTTTGTCACGTCTGAGTTTTTTGGGCGGGATGGGTCACACCGCAAGGCTGGCCGCACGACGTTACTCGTGTTTTCAACATCCCGTCCACCCGCTGCGCTTGAAAACGCAGTGTGTGGGTTCTGAGTCTCGTAACGGAGCCCCTCCATGGCACACGTCAATACTTCTGCGTCTTCGCCTGCGTACTCTCCAGCGCCTTCATCCTCCAGCGGCAGAGACCTTCTCGATGAGATTTACGCTCTGAGCGATAGCACCATCTTGCACCAACGGGCTATCAATAACTTGTCAGAAGCACTCGATATTCTGCGCAACAGCCCCACGACCAGCGCAAACCTGCAGTACGCCTATGGGCGCAGTGTGACGGGCGTCGCAGCCATCAAACGTCTCAGAGCCCTGCAGTTTGAGGCAGGAGATACAGCCCTGTGCAGGGGGGCTGCGGAAAAAGAGAATCCTCGTACTGAAAGTACCAGCCGGGGTGTTTGCTATCCCCCTGTTGTCACCCAGAAAAGACGCCGCCGCCGTTACTTCGAGAGCGCTTACAAGCGAAAAGTCGCCCAAATGGTGCGCGAGCATGCGCTGCCCATCGACATCGTGTGTCGCGAACTGAACTTGAACGCAAGTCTTCTGCGCCGCTGGCTCCAGGAGTTCGATGTTGAACAAGCTCTCGGCAGTGCTGTGCCTCAGCCCATCCTCTCGGCAGCGGAAAGCGCTCGCGCGCCACAAGAGCTTTTGCAGCAAACACAGGCTGACAACCAGCTGCTCAAAAAACTCTTGGCCGTGTTTGTGCGCGAAATTACCCACGTAGCTGCCCTCCAGGAAAAAGGCGAGTAGCGGTATCCAAGGGTGCGTGCGTCCTCCATCCTGTCTACAGACATCGATGCCCCCCCGGTATGAGTGCCGGGGTTTCGCGCGCAACCTGGTGAAATCTCTACAGCTGCCCAACTGCCAGAATAGGGCCATGCACATCTTGGACTTCCACGCACCTGACTGCGTACACGGCTGGTCGGCCATCGATGACCGGGTCATGGGGGGCGTATCCACCAGTCAGCTGGTGTTTCATCCCGAGGGCCATGCCGTTTTTACAGGGGTGATGTCCACCGACAATGGTGGTGGATTTGCCTCCGTGCGCCACCCTGCGATTTCCTTGGGGGATGCGGGTACGGTCGGCTATGGCTTGCAAGTCAGGGGGGACGGCAAGCGCTACAAGTTCAACCTGCGCATGGACGCTGGTCTGGACGGCATCAACTACCAGGCAGTGTTCGAGCCACCTGGCGGCGTCTGGGTCGATATCGTGCTGCCACTGCATGCCTTCAGTGCCCGCTACCGAGGGCAGCCCGTACCGGGGGCTGCGCCACTCTCCCCACAGCAGGTGTGCCAAGTGGGATGGATGGTGGCGGACCGGCAAACCGGACCCTTCGAGTTGGCCATTCGCCGAGTGACTTGTCTGGAGCAATTACCTGCGGCTGGGTAGCTTCGCGGCACCGTATCGCTATGCTCAGCGCATGAACCCCAGAACCCTTGGCCATGTTTGGGTCGCCTTGCAGTTTGCCCTCTTGTCGGCCTTGGCCGTTCTTTGCTTGCTGCAGGCGCGACAGTCCTTGCCCGGGGCGTTGAGCGTCGGGCTGTGGCTGGCCAGTGCACTGCTGGGGATTTTGACGCTGTGGGTCAATCGCCCGGGAAATTTCAATGTCCACCCCGAGCCCCATCCTGACGGGCGACTGGTGCAAGAGGGTCCTTACCGCTGGGTGCGGCACCCGATGTACGGCGCTGTCTTGTTGTTTGCGGCGGGTGCTGCCGCCTGGCTGGCCAATACCTTGGGTCTGGTGCTGTGGCTGGCTCTCTTGGCGGTTCTGATGGCCAAGGCCCACCTGGAAGAGCAGTGGCTGCTCAAGCACTACCCCACTTACGCCAACTACCGCTTGCGCACCTGGCGGCTGATACCCTGGATTTACTGAACCACACCATGACCAAGCCACTGTCCGCATTGCCCGCCGCCGCACCCGAACATTTCCGCGTGCCGGACCCCGAGCGTCTGGCCAACCCCATTCGCTCGAGCCATCAGCCTCGCATCCTGCTGCTGTACGGGTCGCTGCGTGAGCGCTCCTTCAGTCGCTTGTTGGTCGAAGAAGCCCAGCGACTGCTGCAAGCCATGGGCGCAGAAACCAAAGTCTTCAACCCCAGCGGATTGCCGCTGCCAGACGACGCCCCTGATACCCACCCTAAGGTGCAGGAGCTGCGTAGCCTGGCCCAGTGGGCCGAAGGCATGGTGTGGTGCTCACCCGAGCGGCATGGAGCCATGACGGGCATCATGAAGACGCAGATTGACTGGATTCCCCTGTCTACAGGCGCGGTGCGACCCACACAGGGCAAGACGCTGGCGGTGATGCAGGTCTGCGGGGGCAGTCAGTCCTTCAATGCCGTCAACCAGATGCGGGTGCTGGGGCGCTGGATGCGCATGCTGGGGTCGCCTCAGAACTCGGAATTTAAAGCACGCTAAGCCGGTTTCAGCTGGCGTAGCGGCTTGAACTTGCCTGCGCCGAGCCAGAGGCAGGCAA
>NZ_SLXH01000046.1 GCF_004341365.1 Simplicispira metamorpha
GCCAGAGATTCGGGCGGACTTCTCGTGAACCTCCGTTTTTGAGAGAGATGCCAACGGCTTAGCGTGCTTTAAATTCCGAATTCTGAGGCGACCCCTGATAGCGCCGTGCGTGCTTGATGGCCCCATCAACGGGCCGGCGTTTGTGGCCTGGATACAGCAGATGCTGGTGCCCGAACTCCAAGAGGGCGACACCGTGATCATGGACAACCTGCCCGCGCACAAAGTGCCGGGGGTGCGAGAGGCCATTGAGCAGGCGGGAGCTTAAGTGCAGTACCTGCCGCCATACAGCCCGGACCTGAACCCGATAGAGCAAGTGTTTGCCAAGATCAAGACGTTGCTGCGCAGTGCGGCAGCGCGCACAGGGCAGGCGCTTGAGCAGGGCATTAGGGAGTTGCTGGATGTTTTTGCGCCCGCCGAGTGTGCCAACTACATCCGCCACGGTGGCTATGGCAGCTCAGGGTGAAAACGCTCTAGGGAAACTCTTCACGAATCGGTTCTGACTGTGCCACAACGATGCCTGAACTAAAACGGCACTGACGTTAAGCAATTGCGCGCGTGCAGCGAGCATCGTATGCGCTGCCCAGGGGCTGGTTGCCCCCGATCCTGGGGCATTACGCACCCAGCACGCGCACCTGTCCCAGGCCGGCCAACAGCTGGTGTCTCACCATCCACAGATTGGAGAGCGCAAACAGCGTCACAAGCTGCGCCGTGTTCTTCTTGAGCCCCCTGTAGCGCACCTTCACGTACCCGAACTGTTGCTTGAGCACTCGGAATGGATGCTCCAACTTCGCCCGGATGCTGGCTTTGGTGCGCTCGTACTCGTCAATTAACGCCTCGATAGGCTTGCCCTTGTCCAAAGCCCGGCGCAATCCCGGGCGCATCGCCACATGCCAGCGCACGTTCTTGTTGGCATCGGGCCGTTTTTCCGGCCCCTGGTAACCTGCATCGCCAAAGGCCTCTGTCTCCTGCCCGTGCAGAAGGCTGTTGGCCTCCACCACATCGCCGACGTTGCCACTGGTGCCGTGCACTGTGTGCACCAGACCCGAATCTGCATCCATTCCGATGTGTGCCTTCATGCCAAAGTACCACTGGTTGCCCTTCTTGCTCTGGTGCATCTCGGGATCATGCTGGCCGCTTTGGTTCTTGGTGGAACTGGGCGCAGCAATCAGCGTGGCGTCCACCACCGTGCCCGCTTTGAGTTGGAGCCCCTTGGCCTGCAGCAAGGCATTGACCGTGGCCAGGATCTGATCGGCCAGCTTGTGGCGCTCCAGCAGATGCCGAAAGCGCAGGATGCTCGATTCACTGGGGAGGCGTTCGTCCCAGCGGGACAGTCCTGCAAAGTCACGAAAGGCGGGCACGTCGTGCAGGGCTTCTTCCATAGCCGGGTCGCTGAGCTTGAACCATTGCTGCATGAAATGGATGCGCAGCAGTGTCTGCACTGCAAAGGGCTGCTGGCCTTTGCGCCCGCTCTCGGGGGCGCAGGGTTCAATGAGCGAGACCAGTTCAGTCCAAGGAACCACCAATTCCATGGCATCAAGGAATTCGCGCTTGCGGGTGCGCTTGGTGGTGTTGCTCAGGCCCAGGCTGCTTTGCTTCATGCGCTTATTGTCTGAGCTTCAGGGCTGTCCAAGCACATCACGTAGGGATTCGTGAAGAGTTTCCCTAGGTGAGCTCTTACATAAAGAAAAACATCGCGACGTATTATTGAAACACTCCGATGGGGAGTTCAGCCGAAAATTAAAAATATTTTTGGAGAGGCGACGCTTAATTATGAAAATCTTCAGAAGGCGACGGACTATTTTAGTCATCCGGATAGGGGTAATGACCAAAAGATGGGGCTGAATTGGGAGAAAATCGCTAGTTCCGGTACAAAAAGTATTATTTTCTGTACGCACACTCAACGCTTGCCTCTCTTCTTAAAGAGGTATTGCATGAGAAAGTTTGGACAGTTTTGGAGATGATCCGATTGCAGATTAGATTAATAATAAATTATACAAATCAAAAAAGAGTTACTTTGCAGATATATTTTTTGGTCCTGAGAAGACAGTGAGAACGCCTTTCCGAAGCGGCCATTGATTGAAAAGGAATTTATTTAGTCGTGCAGTGAAAAGTAGACGAGATATTATATGCCTATAGTTTTACGACTTAATAATTTAAGTGTTTCGAAGAATTTAAGCCGGGGCAAGCAGTGCAAAGATAAAACATTTGCTAGCGATGGCGGCCTATGCAGCTCTGGTAGATTATCTCTATGGGTGTTGGATTATTAGATGTGGATTGCAGTTTAAATTTAGGATTTATTTATAATATTGGATATTTACAATATCTCTGGATTTCCAAAACGTACATCTAAATCTTTCAAGAGCATTTTCTAAATATTCCATTGAATTTCGATAACTCCTACTGTATCGACCAGATCGAGAATTAATAAAAAAAACTTCTCCAGTTCTGTGCAATTCGCCGCCAATACGGGCCGGTTTAAAACCAGTGAGGCAGGGGTGCCCCATTTTGTTCAGTTCTCTGCCTATAATTAGTTGCCCGTCCTCAGAGATTACCCAAATCAGAAAATTATCAGCGGATTCCCCAACGACTCTCTCATAAAATTCGATCAAACTTTCCGAGCTCGAATATCTGAATGAAACCATGGTGGGGTTTCCATTAATAATCCCTTCGGTGTGCTCGTGGTATTTCAGATAAGCGGGCGCTCGTAGGTCTCCATACGTGACTCTGAGATAGTCATTAAAGTTCGATTCTTGTTTGTTAAGATGCCTTAAGAATGACTGTAGGAATCCAAATCTAGGAGAATTTTCCTCTCCATTAATTGCTATGGTTCCTACTTTCTTCAGCAAGTCTACAGTGCGATCTTGAGGATCATAGGAGACAACTGCGGTCACTGCGTCGCCTTGATTTATTTCGGTGGCGTCAAGGAGTATTGTTGCGAGCAAGGAATTTTGCTTTTGTATATCTATAACCCACTGCATTCTGGCAAAACTCTGAACTAGTAGGGAGAGAAGCACTTTTTCCTCGGTAGCCGGATCTATATGGAGTGTATTCTTGCGCTCGCCAAATTTAGAAAAAATATCGGATTTTATATCCCCAATCTCAGCCAATCGAACAGAGTAAGTGTAGTCTTCGTTAATGTCAGTATTAGATTTTGGAGAGATATTTTTATTAACCTGATGCATCGCGCTATTTAAGGCCTCGGTCATCACTGTTGCAGTTTTTATAATTTCTCCGAGAGGAAGTCGTACCTTCTTATCGGACGCAGCTATGATAATTTCCGGAACTAAAAATTCTGTTGGTGGCTGCCATTGATTTTCATCATTTTTTGTTTGCAGTACAAGGCCAACATCTGGAATTCGATCATCAGGGGAAGACGAATATTTTGCAGACTTTTCAAATGTCGATCTGGCATACGGACCCAGACGGTCATCATGCACATAAAATCCCAATCCATTCCAATCCTTATAGCCAAGAACTGTAATTGCGTGTCCAGCTTTTCGAGTCAATTTTCCATCTTTTTCTATTCCATAAACAACGACGCCAAATATAACTGGAAGATTGGAATCAATATAACCTTTTACCAGTCTAAAAATGCTTATTTCATCCAGTCCTCGTGTACTATCAGAATGATGCTTTAGCCCTTGGACATCCAATGCTCGCATGATCTGCTTGTTTGACAATTCACGGCTCGGAAAACTATTACTAGATCCTTCGATGTGATTTATCGCATCAATGGTAATTTCACTACATGACGGTATCTCTCTAATGGAACGCCATGAAAGTGCGTGCAAAGCTGTCCAAATTGCTGTCGCTGCACATGCGGAAACGACCTTATCTTGCTCCTGGAATGCTACTGAATTAATAGATAGCTTGATCCCGAACAAGTTGACACTATAAGTGCGAGTAATTTTTTTGTGCATGGCGTCTTGATCGCTGCACTCATAGGCCTTTAAGCATGTTTTTCCAATAAATGTTTTTGGCAGCGGCTTTACTACAAAAAACCCTAAGTATTGATCCTGGAGCGTCCCATATCCAGATGCCAAGCCTCCTCCAAGGATAAAATCTTCCATCTTTGCATGATCAAATTCCGTGGAAAAAAAATGCAACCTTGCGCATTTATAACCTTTTGCGCCAAACCTCCGGACATAGAATCTCGAAAAATCGTCTAGATAGTCTTTATCTACATAGTCAAATTCTAAGACAATTGTTTTTCCGCCCAATCCCTTTAAATATCTAAAAATATAGTCGATCTGCTGCTTATGAAAAACGTCTGGGAATTCAGAGCCAAAGCTCTCCTTGACCACATTACTAAGCGTGTCCTTCCCAAAGCGGCAAACCAAATATGGAATATTTTTCATCGGGCAAAAAAATAGCAGCCCAAAGGCTGCTATTTCAAATTAAATATAATTAAAGGCTGTATGATCGATGTAGATCCGCGCTACTAACCTCGCGCCGCTTTTCTTCGTCGTCAAAGCTCTGCACGACCTGCTCCAGATGTTCGCGGAAGGCGAGCATCTCATATTGATTATTCATTAGGTCGCCGACGCGTTCGAGAAGTTCAGATGAGGTCATAGCACGCTCCATCTTGCGGAGAGTCAGTTATTCTATGAGACTCTTCGCGGGGTAGCAAGCACCGGTTGGCGTCAGATCTCGTGTCTGTAGCGAACGCGGTCCTCAACGAAGATGAATCGCCCCGGGGCGATTCAGTCAGGAATTGCAGAGTGCTTGGTGAGAAGACTCAGGCGCCACTAGCTCTGCGTAGTGGCAGGTTGAGCATGCTCACAACGTTGCCGGTGGGCTCTGCCTGAGGCTGGTCAAGGAGTGTCTGAAGAAGCTGTGGCTGCACCCTCATTTCCCTAGCAACAGCAGACTGAGGGACACCGAAATGCTCCCTCATGACCTTCAATCCTTCTGCAAGCACTTCCGGCTCTTCGTTCGGAATCAGATGGTCTTCCGACTCCTTCAGTGCCTCGCCATGCCGGTTGAGTCCCACATAGCCCGCCCGAGCTTGGTCTTCTGAGAAGAGTCCAAGCTGACGCCCTCTAAAAAGGAGGGCGGCCTTTGAGACGCCCCACCGGAGCTTGAGCTCAGAAAGACCCTGCCAATTGAGGCGACTGCCTCGCATGGCTATTCGACTTTCGGTCGCGAAGGTGGTCCTTGGCAACAACAGCGCGCTCGCAAAGCGGTTGGCTTGTGTTTCCGTTAGCCGGTCTCCTGTCAGGACACCAATGTGAAGCGAGAAGTGCCCAAGCTCATGGGCAATGCCGAAACGCTCACGGCACGCCGAGCGTCCATCGCTATTCAATGCAATCAATGGCCGCTTCGTGGCAAAGGACACCGCATCAATCTCCTGCGCAAGGCCATGCACTCGAACAACGACGGCGCCAGCGTTCTCAGCAATCCGCGTGACGCTACTCAATGGCCCAAGACCCAAGCCAAACATCGATCGGAATCTCTCGGCCGCGCACTCAATGCTCTCGGAAGACTCCGGGTCGGCTTCACCGACCTGGTACTGCGGCAACTCAACGTGTTCATCCAACACACTGACCAACCGCTTCAACATCTCTCCGCGCGCTCGAGCCACCTGGCGCAGCGCGACCTTTGTCGTCAGCTGACGCCTGAAGTGGCACTGCTCATCGACGATGGGATTCGAGTCGATTCGGTAGAAGAACTCGGGCAGTACATCCAACGTTTCCGCTAACAATGTTTCCAGTTGGGCCGAGGCGACTTCAGAGCCTGTCTCAATACGGCTCAGAAACTGCTTAGATACACCGACCCGCTCTCCCAAGTCTGTGAGAGACAGATCGTGAAAGAGGCGGATGAGTCGGAGATTGGTACCAATAAAATCGCTCATTGCACAGCTTCTGCGGCGCCATCGCCTTCATCGCTGCCGCGACGCTTCGGCCCGACCTGAGGCTTAGCTACGGGTACAGACTGAGCCAACTGCTGCATCCCTTCCAAGCGCAACACACGGACGGTGTCCGACACCCAGCGACATGCCACCTCATTGCTATCAGTAAAGCCAAGGAACTCCACACGAGGCTCGGTAGAGCCGTTGTAACCCCGGTCAATGATGAAGCAAAAACGGACAGGCTCGCCAGGGACGGCAAACTCCATGAAGTCAAGTTGATACCGGTTAGGGGTCAGCACGGCATCCTTGGAGGGATTGGAAGGGTCGTCATTACTGAACCGGCAGGGAACGTCACCGATGGTGAAGACGAGGTCGTTGCCCCCATTGCAGAGGCCGAGCCACGGATGCTCACCAGAAGCGGCCTCGGACATGAGGCGACTGCGCTGACGACCGAATGTGGTGCACCCACGCGTGTAGCCACTGTCTGTCGGGCGGCTCAAGTCATCTTCGGTAGCATAGAGCTCTTCTAGCAACCAGTTCGACACTACCTGAAGGCGATCGACTGTGAGTTGAGGCTTAAAAGAGGATGGTGGGTGGTGCTTCATTTGTGCATTTATCAAAATTCGTCAATGCAAGTTTGGTGCTATTTTCGAATTTCGTCAACCACCATTTAAGTGCCTCAACATCATGGCCGCATGACAGCTGTCAGATGCTCCTTGTTGATACCGCAGTCTATGAGTGACCACGATGGCTACGACCCGTTTCGGGAGTCGCCCCCGCGTCCGCTACCTGATCGATGCAGTCGTTTATCAACAGACCTGTGAACCGCGGCTCCCAGCCTCAAGCAGCCATAACGCAACAAGGAAAATGCCCTCCCCCCACCACCCCGCCCCACCTTGTGATGGTAGGTGTGGCGCGTGTTTCGATCCTTTTTTTCAGCGTAAGTCGGTATTCCGGCCCATCGTGACCGGTCGTTCCGGCCGAATGTGACAAATTTCGCCCCTGACCGGAATGACTGGTCACGTTCGCCGGAATACGCGCCTCGCTTGTTTGCCATATTGAGACGGTTGCCCCGCGTGAGCGGGGATAGGACCGTCGTGGTGGCTGCGTTTTTAGAAGCCGAATGCAGTTACCCGGCTGAACCGCGAGAGAGCAGCTTGACGCCATCGGGCCGCAATTCACCCTGGGGCGACATATGCCGGTAAAACGTCTGCCGGGTAATACCGAGTTCTGCGCAGAGATCGCCCACCTTGGTTTCCGGTTTCCCCATGCTGGCTATCGTCAGGCGCAGCTTGGCAGCCGTCATCTTGAACCCGCCGCGCTTTCCTTTGCCTCTGCGTGAATCACCATGGCGCACCTTGCGCAGCCCGCCCGTGCCTTCAATCATGTCGCCCGCTTCAGGGTTCTTGAGCAAGCGCTCTTGAAGATCCTTGAACTCGTTTTTGTGTAAATGAAAAACAAGTCATTGCCAATTTTTTGTAAAAATGATATTTTTTCGTAACGTGTCCGCCGAAAAACGTAAGAGTAGGCAAAAAAACAATTGAAGAGGAATTGCAATGCTGCGTCATATGCGAGCAATATTGGTCATGGGTTCATTGGGTGCGGCATTGAGCTGCGCCAATGCACAAATTACTGTGTTTACCCAGCCAAACTTCCAAGGTGAAAGCCTTCAGATTTCGGAGAACAACTGGTCTTCCGGCGGGGCAGGCACTAAGTGGAACGACACGATAAAGTCTGTCAAGGTTCCGGACGGCTGGACCGTAAAATTGTATGAGCACACTGATAAAAGTGGCAAAGTACAAGTACTCACTAAAGATTTGGCGAAAGCAGATAGTTTCGGCATCAGCAGTATTGAGATATTCTCCAGCCCCAACCACGGCTGCTACTACCAAGACAGTAAAGAATGGTCGAAGTGGACAAAGAACGGCGGCTTTGCAAAAGATGTCAAAACCCTCGACCAGTGCGTAGCTCTGGATGGTTGCATGAAGGGTGGCGGCAATAAATCTGGTGGTGGGTGCTACGTGTACGCCTCCTCACCAGCGGCTGCGGCCGAGATACTGAAGAGCAGCGGCAGGAAGTAGGAATCCCGGCGATCTGGGGTAGGTCGTGGCCCTGGTGCCATTTTTTCCGGTGAACGGGGATTTTTTGCAAAAATTCTCGTTCACCAGCAGGTACGTTGGGCGTAGAAGTGAAGCCGAACTACCGGAAGGCAAGCACAAGGTACCGCTGGTTTTCTGCCTCTGAATCGGCGCGGGCAAGTTCACCGTTGAAACCAAATTAGAGTGCTTTATTTTTCGTTTCCTGAAGTGACCCCTAAATATTCAGCTTCGGTAGCGCCGCTACGATCTTCTGCGTCTCCAAACTCACAGTAACAACACGCTGGAAAAGTTCCAGCGGGTACTCGATTTCCGTAGTATTAATTATTATTTTGAAATAATATTCTTCGCGTTTGCAGAAGTTTTATATTTTCAGCTTGCTAATGTTTTTTAAAAATACTCATATCCATTTCAGTAAAGCTTGAGTCAGTTGAAGAAATTGTCATTGGTATTGGCGTTTTCCAGCGGAAGCGAAATCTTTTTTGCTTGTCGCTTTCGATCAAAACTTCCCCATTTGATTCATTAATGTATTCGAGGTGTATTGAGGTAAACCTTTGATCAAGGGAAAGCATTAAACCCTTTATGGCAGGGTGCTCCAATTCGCCAGGCAAATAAACATGGTCAGGAACATTTGGGATTTTCTTGACGGGACTTATTCCATCCGGTATGGGCAGACATCGAAAAACAGTTTTATTTTCTTCAGCCGTTTCTGTTTTTTTTTCTTTAACGTGTAAAGCATTAATAATATTTTCTGGCTCTGGCTCTGGCTCTGGCTCTGGCTCTGGCTCTGGCTGGGCTCGTTTTTTTCTGATGCGGTACAGGGCACTTTCAAAGCTCTTGAGCGTCATCGTGAAGCCTTGTGCGTTCAGAGTTTCAAGGATGGCCACACGGCTTACGCCAGCAGCCAGAGCCGCCTCCACCTCATCTACTATGTCCCGCAGCCGGGCAGTTTCAGAGCGACTTTTGTTGCCTGTAGCCAGTGCGCGCAGCGCATCGACCACGCTGTCTTTTGCCATGTTTTTACCTTTTCACGTTATCGGCAGTGCTTGGTGCCGTGATCGTACCGTTTACTTGCAGTAAATATGCAGTGGAAAGCCGTTTATTTGCATTCATCGTGCAGTGTAAAGTCGTGATTTTGCAGTTTGTTAGCAGTTTCAATGCAGTGTTTGTTTTTTCAGTCGCTAAGGCCCATTTCATGGCAAAATTCTTTGAAAATATGGACAGGACGGATGGCGGTGATACCGCCATGAAACCCACTCAACGGCTACCGCCTTATTCGTGATGTTTCGTCCTGCGCCTGCCGCGGGCTCATAGCGCCCCGCGGCACCACCGTAGTGCTCGCGCCCTGGCCGCACACACTGGCAAAAAAATCGAAAGCACTGCATGGCTACACGCTCAGAATCACGGCAGAAAACCGAACTCATCCAGGTGCGCTGCACACCGGAAGAAAAAGCTGCGTTGAAGGCCCGTGCTGCCGCCTTTGGCATCAGCGTGGGGGCGCTGTGCCGAGAAACCATCTTTAGCACCCAGCCAAAATCCAAAACCGACCAGACAGCCATCCAGGAACTGGCGAACACCCGCGCCGACCTTGGTCGATTAGGCGGATTGTTCAAAGGTTGGTTGGCCGGAAGTTTCGAACGTGGCAAGCCGGGAGAAAAATCGCAAATCGAAATTCGCAGGCTGCTGGATGACATTGAACTCGCAGAAGCCAAAGTGATAGCCAGCGTCAAAAAATTGACTGGCACACCATGATTTCCAAGCACATCAAAACCAGAAAAGACGGAAAATCATCAGCCACAGACGCCCTGCGCTACGGAGAAGGCTTAAAAGTTGATCGAGAAACGGGCGAGCTACTGGATAAATCGCACCGCACCAGAATTGGAAACTTTGGCCTGGTAGATGACGGCGTCTATACCGGGCGCGATATTGCTGAAATGTCTGAGTTGATGGACTTGGCTGCCATTGAAATGCAAGCCAATTGCGATCTCAACACCAGAATAAGCGCTGACAAAAAACTGGCACATTTTGTTGTCTCCTACAACCAAGACAAGCCCACTGAAGCCGTTTTACGGGATACCGAAGACTCCATGCTTGCCGTGATGAAATTGGATAAAAACCATTTCGCCACGTTCTTGCACAACGACAATGGCCACTGGCATTTGCATATATTCGCCAGCCGAATCGAAAAAGAAAAACCGCACCGGGGCAACTCACTTTGGCACGACCAAATCAATCGCGACAAAGTCTGTCGTGAAATTGAAATGCGGCACGGATTAGCGCATGATAACGGCCTGCATCAGATAAACGATCTAGGCCAGATCGTTGAAATACCGCGTGCTGAACGCCAAGCAAAGCGTGATGCAAAGCCAGTTGGTATCAGCGACCAGGCCAAGACAACCGAAATTTATTCGGGAGAAAAATCGTTTCAGACATGGGCAAATGAAATCCGAATCGGTGACCGGCTCAAGCACGCGAAATCATGGAAAGACCTGCACGCTGCGGCAGCAGCCTATGGCTGTGAAGTTAAAGAAAAAAGCGGTGGTTTTGTTCTCTGTCCAGCCGGACAAAAAGGCGGAATTTCCTTATCCAAAATTGGACTGAAAAAGCTCCCCGAAAAATACGGCGTTTTTGAGAAATCCGAGCCAGGCCCACAAGAGTCGTCCGAAATTCCACCCCTGGCCGAGTCGAAAGAAAAAACGTACAAACCGGGGCCACTGCTAGACAATGGCAAAACACACTATGCCCGCTGGAAAGAATCCAAGGTCGCTTTCCAGATCGTTAAAAACGACCGAGGCAACGCGCAGCGCGAAGACCACGCCTTGACCCGGCAGCGACTGCGGGTGCAGCACAAATCCGAGCTGGCAAAAATTCGCGCCACCACACCCAGGCCGGATCAATTTGCGGCCATCTCCATCGCAAAGATGAACCAAACCGTGGCGCTGGCCACGCTCAATGACATATTCGCAAAAGAGCGCAAGAGCCTGCGCGACGAGCTGGCCAAAACGGCACCAGGCAACACCTTCCGAGATTTTTTGGTGATCCAGGCAGCAAAAGGAGACGATATTGCTCTTGGACTCGCCCGCCGCTATGGCTGGGAAGAAGCCACCGATGTATTGCGCCAGCGCGAGGTCGACCAGCTCAAGATCGTGGCCGCAGTCCAAGGGCAAGAGGATCTGCCCGCGCCGCGCCTCCAGATCACGCACCAGGTCGAGAGAAATGGCACGGTGATTTACGACTTCGGGAACGGTCGCAAAATCATCGACAGCGCCATTTCCAAGCAAGTGCAATTAAATGCTGCGGCAGCGCACAGCCCGCAAGCTATTGCCACCGCATTGCGGTTCGCCACCACCAAATTCGGTAACACCCTCAGCCTCACCGGCACAACAGAGTTTCAGCGCCTGGCGGTCGAAACTGCCGTCAGCCAGCGGCTGGGAATCAAATTCGCCGATCCTGAACTGGAGGCATACCGCGCCCAACTGGAAGCCCAGCAGAGAACGAAAGCACGCCTCGGAGCAAGCGAGACTCGCAGCAAAAGCCGCAACCGACCTGACGAGATCGGTACCCCCGGCAGCAGCATCACTCCAACGGATACGGGCGCCAAGCACATCCCCCCCATCCAAACAACCCGCCAAGCGCCGCATGAAGCCGAAAAAAGGGTTGTGGTGGCCCCGGAGGCTGGGCACCAGGGCCTTGATTCCGGCCCTGCACCGGAAATCGACTTCCTGGCTGAAATTCACCAGCAGATCGACCTTGCAAAAGCTGCTGCCGCTCCCGGCAGTAGCCTGGCGAATTCGACCACCACAGAAGCTGACCATGAGGTCTCTGGCAGTGGTGTCATCTTGGCTGCCAATGTGGGGTTTGTTGCTGTCCTGGATCGCCACAAAGTGCAAATCTACAAGGTGAGCGAACTCGTGAAAAACCTCACTTACGATGGGCTCGATACCACAGGCGGTTGTTTCGTGAAGGGCAACGAGCTGCTCAGGAAGCGGGGCGCCGATGGCATGCGTACCGTGGTCACTGAAAAGCGCCTGCACATGCAAAGCCCGGAAAACCGCAAAGACAACCGAGGCGTCGGACGCTGACGGCACAGCAACCCCAGTGGGAACACCTTGATGCTACTTTCCAGCCAGGATTTAGGCGCTGCATTGCGAGCGAAGCGCCGCGCAGCGGGGCTGACCCAAGCCGATTTGGCACAGCGTGCGGGCTGTCGCAGGCAAACCATTGTTGCCATCGAGGCGGGACACAGCGTGCAGAGCGATGTTTTGCTGGCTGCTGTGGCGGCGCTGGAGCAAGGGTTGCTGCTTGTCGATGCAAACAATGGTTTACCGCTTGGAATTGGCATACTCCAGGCTGTGTCCTTGGCAGATTAATCAAAAAACGCTATGATTGAACTAACAACGGCCACCACGCTTGCTGAGACGAGAGTCTCAGTGACCCTAAAAGGGAAGCGCACCAGGTGGCCTTTTCTTTTGTGGCTCCGCAAATGAGATTCAGCAAAACGGCTGAAAAGCCATCGGATCTCCTCGCGCGCATAGTTGATCGTGGCGCTACCTTTCAAGATCAGAGCAAGGCTTTTGCGGCTCTTTCTCGAATCGGCTACTACCGTCTCTCTGGCTATATGCTGCCGTTTCAAACGGGACACCAGCCAGACCCCCATCGCTTCAAGCCAGGTACTACTTTTGAGAGTGTGCTTGCGCTTTACGAATTCGACTGCAAGTTACGCGGTTTGCTGATGTTGGCCATCGAGCCAATCGAAGTCGCATTTCGTAGCGCCATGTGCAACAAGCTGGCTCTTTTGCACGGGCCGCATTGGCACACCGATTCCTCTCTGTTTGATGCAAAGGAGTGGTCAGATTTACTTCTGCGCATCGCCGGTGCTCTTGATTTCGATATTGACAGTAACGCAAGAAAGTCGAGAGCTAAAGTAGACACTCACCTCTTCATCGATCACTACTACCGCAAGTACACATCGCCTCCAATGCCGCCGTGCTGGATGTTTATGGAAGTGGCGAGCTTTGGACTTGTGGCCAAGATGTTCAAGAACTTGAAAAACCAAAGCGACAGAAAAGCAATCGCCTTGGAGTTCAATTTTCTTGACAGGAAGCCCATCGACGAGGCCATTCTTGGCAGTTGGATACACGGCCTGTCTGTGCTCCGCAATCGCTGCGCTCACCACAGTCAGCTCGTCTATCGAAACCATCCTTTTACGCCAGCGACGACAAAAAATTCCAGCGTCGGGCACCTTCTCCAGGCGCAAAACCGCAAGGTTCGAGAATTTCTCGTGACCACGGCCATACTGAATCGGGCATCGAACCAAAAATCCAGCTGGGTCAGGCAACTTCATTTCCTGTTCGACGCCACTTCTGGCGTGGACATCGAGCGCGCCATTGGCTTCCAGGGGGCTTGGAGAGACGATCCACTTTGGAAAATGGCATGGTTCTAGTGCTACAGCCGTAGTATTAGGCCGCTGGCCTGATTCAGCCGCAGGGCCAAGCCGCGCCCCATCGCCTCATTTGCTGACCGCCTTTGCAGCAGGTCGCCAACGTCGTTGTGGGCCGCTAAGTGCCCATCTGCAAAAGTCCAGATTGCATTCATCGTCTTGCCTTCGACCGCCGGGGAAAAGTCCCTGCCGAGCACCGTAGCGTCACGACAAAAAGTATCCGCTGAAATTCTCTTGAAAGGCTCGAGCGTGCGCATTGGGATGCAGATCTGGCGCGGGACATTCTGCGTGACTACGTGACAGAGCACCTGGGCGATGCAGAGGCAGTGCTGATCG
>NZ_SLXH01000047.1 GCF_004341365.1 Simplicispira metamorpha
TCCTGTAGCCACGGCTGCACCTCTACCGTCATCTTGACTTGCCACGTTGTTTTGACGCGTGGCACTTTACATCAAGTACTACGGCTGTAGTACTAAGAAAATGGGTTTGCAGCGAATGTGGCGAGGTAAACGACCGCGACAGGAATGCTGCAAAAAACATTCTCGCGCGCGGGCTAGCGCGTCTTGCAGAAGGAACTCCGCATGAAGATGGGGGCTGCGCCAATGCGCTAAGAATCCCCGTCATTCATGACGGGGAGTAGTCAAAGGTCTTGCAGGGCGCTGGCGATGTGCGCAGCAAACACGTCTGCATCGCCCAGGGCGTTGGCGTTCAGCAGCGCCAGCTTGACCAGAAACAGCTGGGATTTTTCAGGGCCCGCTTGGTCAATGGCGGTGGCCAGGGTGTCATAGACGGTTTCCAGGCCGGGGATGCTCAGGGCATGGGAAGTGGTGCTCATGGTGCTTGTCTCTCAAATGGTGTTATTGGGGCAATGCCGCATTCAGGGCTGCTTGCAGGCGCACGGCATCCAGGGTCAGCCAGCGCGCGCACACATGCTGATCGGGGCGCAGCAGGTACGCACCGCCGTTGGCACGCATGCCGTAGCGCTGGCGCAGGTGGCCATCGGCATCGGCCAGAGTGTGGTCGGCGCCGGCCACGGGCTGGGCAGCACCCACGGCAATCACCTTCAGAGCCACACCCCGGGCGCGGGCAGCGGCCACCACCTGTTGCAGCGACTCGGGGATGGCAGCAGCGTCAGTGAAGTAAAGCAGGTCAAACCCACCGCCCAGGTGGTCGAGCAAAAAGTCGTTGCTGCCCAGGCGGATGTTGCGCGGCGGCGCACCGTGGGCGGGGCCATCGGTGAACAGCGCGTTGTCATCGCCCCGGCTGTTGAGCATGGAATGGGTGTACTCGTGCGGCCGCGAGGTGCGCCAGTGGTAGAGCGGGCGCACAAACGCTTGCGACAGCGACAGCGACAGCACGGCATTGCGCAGCAGCTTGAAGCCTGCGCTGGGCGGCGTCATGAAGCGCACGCTCTTGCCCGATTCTTCGATGATTTCGCGTGCGGCACCCACGCGCTCGGCGCTGTAGTTGGCCAGCAGCTGCGGACTGGCCAAGCCCTTGATGGTGTAAGCCAAGTGCCAACCCAGCGACTGCGCATCCTGAAAACCCGTGTTGGCCCCGCGCACACCAAAAATGGGCAGCAGGTGGGCGGCGTCGCCGGTGAAGATGACATTGCCATGCACATAGTCGGTCAGCGTGAGCGTGCGGGCCGAATACACCGAGCTCCAGTCCATTTCCCATTCGATACCAGGGAAGCCGATCATGGCCAGCTGCGCGTCGATGCGGGCCTTGAGCGACTCGGGGTGGAGCGCTTGCTCAGGGGTTTCGCCTTCGGGCAGCTGGTAGTCCACACGCCAGATGCTGTGGGGTTCGCGGTGCATCAGGATGGTGTTGCCGGGGTTCCATTCCGGGTCGAAGTAGGCCAGGCGCTCGGTGGGCAGGGGCAAATCGACCTTGATGTCGGCAATGACGAAGAAGCCTTCGTAGGACGAGCCCTCCATCCACAGCTTCATGTTGTCGCGGATTTGCGAGCGCCCGCCCGAGGCATCGACCAGCCAGTCGGCATCGAGCTGGTACTCGCCCTCGGGGGTATCGACGGTGGCGCTGGCGTAACCGTCTTTTTGCTCCACCTTGACCACCTTGTTGCCCCAGCGGAAGTCGATCAGCGGGTTGGCAGCGCAGGCATCGTGCAGGTACTCTTCCATGAACTGCTGCTGCACGTTGAGCAGCGGGCCAAAGCGGTCGTCGGCATCGTGCGGCGCTTCCATGCGAAAGCACAGCTGGTTGCGGTAGAACGAGTTGCCAAAGCGCCAAGGCAGGCCGCCAGCGACCATGCGGTCGGCCACGCCCACTTGTTGCAGGATTTCCAGCGAGCGGCGCGTGAAAACGATGGCGCGGCTGCCTTGCGAGAACTGCAACTCGGCACTCAGCACCACGCTGGGCACGCCGTGGCGGGCCAGCTCCAGTGCAGTGACCATGCCCGCAGGGCCCGAACCCACGATCACCACTTTTTTGCGCTCTTGCGCCGGGTGCTGTGAGGCCAGCCAGGGCTGGAACACCTGGTAGGGGTAATAGATGGAAGGGCGGGCTTGTGTCGTCGGCTGGTGCATGGTGTTGTCTCCGTTACAAAAGCGCTGCGCCGCAGCGCTGCGGCCAGGGGGAGCGTGGAGTGTAAAAAGCGCCCGCCGCCCAGCGCGTCCCCATTTGGGGACATGGCCAGCAACGCCCCGCACCAGTGCCCGCTACGCCTGCGGCGCCATCAGCAAGGCGAACAACTCGCGCTGCCCGGCCAGTCCCAGCTTGCGGTACACGCGCTTGAGGTAGGTGCGCGCGCTCTCGTGCGTCAGGCCCAGGCGCTCGGCCAGTGCCGGGGTGGACAGGCCCTCCAGCACGCCGCGCACCACGTCCAGGTCACGCTGCGTCAGGCCGGCAAAGCGCTGTTGCAGCCGCGCCAGCACCAGGCCCGCCAGATCGTCTTGCAGTGTTTGCGCGGCGTAGTGCAGGCGCATGGCCTGCACGATCAGCGGGGCGTAGGCCTCGATGGTGGCAATGGCGGCATCGTCGAACAGGCCATGCTCCTCGCCCCGGTACAGGTTGACCGACAGCCAGCGCCCCCCCTCTTGCGGGCCCAGGATGGACAGGCGCTCGACCAAGCGGGGCAGCTCATAGCAAACGGCACGGTAGTCCGGATGCTGCACATCGGTACTGCGCTGGCGGTGCAGCAGCACGCGCACCGGGCTGGCACTGGTGTGGCGCGCACTGGCCTGTTCGGCCTGCATCACGCGCTGGCTGCCATCGAGCGGGTAAAAGCGCGTGACGTAGTCCTGCGAAATCAGCGCCAGCCCGTGGGTGCGTGCGCGGTCGCCCAGCCCTACCAATTGCGGGCTGCCCTGGCCCCGGAAGGTAAAAATAGCGCACTGCGCCAGCGGCACCTGCCGCCCCAGCAGGTGCAGCAAGTCCTCGGCCACGGCGTGGCTATTGCCCCTACCCAGCTTCTCCAGCAGGGCGCTGGCGCCGTGCAGCGGCAGCTGCAAGCCGTGGACGCGGGGCGGTGAAAGCAACCAGTGGCTGGACATGGGCGCCACTGTAGCCCAGGCACCGCAGCACTGCCGCCCCGGCAGGCCATCGCCCTGGAAAACCGGCGCTCATATACCGCAAAGCCCCTCTGGACGCCAGCCCGTATGCCCTGTAGTTGACCAGCCTCTGAATAGACTAAGCTGCGCGGCTTTAGCGGAACCGCGCAGCGCCTACAGCGCCCTGTTTTCGCTTTTTTGAATTTGTTCTTCTTGTTGAAGGAAACCCCCATGACTACCCCGTTTCGCATGCACACCGTAGTGGCCGCCCTGAGCCTGGCTGGCACCATGCTGCTGTCCACCGCACACGCCCAAAACATCAAGATCGCCATGGTGATCCCCACCACCGGCGCCCTGACGCAGTACGGTGACATGGTCAAGGAAGGCGCCACCACGGCAGTCGAGCTGGCCAATGCGGCTGGCGGCATCAACGGCAAAAAAATCGAGCTGGTCGCGGTCGATGACGCCTGCGAACCCAAGCAAGGCCCCGTGGCCGCCAACCGCGTGATCAACGCCAAGATTGGCTACGTGGTCGGCCCCGTGTGCTCGGGCGCAGCCATTGCAGCCGCCCCCATCTACAACAACGAAGGTGTGGTGGTGGTCACGCCCTCGGCCACATCGCCCGGCCTGACCGAAGGCAAAAACTACCACTTCATCTTCCGCACCATTGGCCGTGACGACCAGCAAGGCCCCGCCGCTGCCAAGTTCATCGCCGAAAAAGTCAAGCCCGCCAAAGTGGCCGTGCTGCACGACAAACAATCGTATGGCCAGGGCATTGCCGCCTCGGTGCGCGATGACCTGAAAAAGGCCGGCATCAACGTGGCGCTGTTCGAGGGCATCAACGCCGGCGACAGCGACTACTCGGCAGTCATCACCAAGCTCAAGAGCGCGGGCATCGACTTTGTGTACTACGGCGGCTACCACCCTGAAATGGGCCTGCTGCTGCGCCAATCGGCAGAGCAAGGCCTGAAAACCCGCTTCATGGGCCCCGAGGGCGTGGGCAACCCTGAAGTCAACGCCATTGCTGGCCCCGCCGTCGAAGGCATGCTGCTGACGCTGCCCGCTGACTTTGCCGCCAACCCCAAGAACGCCGCCATCGTCAAGGCCTTCAAGGACAACAAGCGCGACCCCTCGGGCGCCTTCCAGTTGTCGTCTTACGCTGCGGCACAAGCACTGATCGAGAGCATCAAGGCCGTGGGTGACAACCCCGCCAAGGTCGCTGACCACCTGCACAAGAGCAACATTGACACCGCCATCGGCAACATTGGCTGGGACAAAAAGGGCGACCTGAAGTCTTTTGATTTCCAGGTCTTCCAGTGGCACAAGAACGGCAGCAAGTCCATCGCCGCCAAGTAAAATTTCGCCCCTACGCGCAAGGCATGGCTCTGCTACTTCACAGCAGGGCCATGCCTTGTTGCTTTATTCATTGTCCTGGGCATATCTGTGCCCTTTTCTTATTTCGGATGGCCCTGCATGTCTGAACTCTTGCCGCAGCTGATACAACAGCTATTCAACGGCCTGTCGCTGGGTGCGATCTACGCGCTGATTGCCATCGGGTACACCATGGTGTACGGCATCATCGGAATGATCAACTTCGCGCATGGCGAAATCTACATGATCGGAGCCTACGTGGGCCTGGTCACGCTCTCGGCCATTGGCACGCAAAGCGGTCTGCCGGTGTACGTCATCATCGGCTTGATGCTGCTGGTGGCCGTGGTGCTGACGGGCGTGTATGGCTTTGTGGTCGAACAGGTGGCCTACAAGCCCGTGCGCCACGGCCCGCGCCTGGTGGCGCTGATCTCTGCCATCGGTATGTCCATCTTCTTGCAAAACTGGGTGGCTCTGGGCCAGGGTGCGCGCGATATGGCCGTGCCGTCGCTGATTCCCGGTGCGCTGCGCTTTGGCGCTGAAGGGGCATTTGAAATCTACATCCCCTACTCGCGCGTGATGATCATTGTGGTGGCCGTGGCGCTGATGATTGCGCTCACCCTCTACATCAAGCACTCGCGCATGGGCCGTGCATCGCGGGCTTGTTCGCAAGACATGCACATGGCCAACTTGCTGGGCATCGATACCAACCGCGTGATCTCCTTCACCTTCATCCTGGGCGCCATGCTGGCCGCCGTGGGCGGGGTGCTGATTGCGCTGGCCGTGGGCAAGCTCAACCCGTTCATCGGCTTTCTGGTGGGCATCAAGGCGTTTACGGCAGCGGTGCTGGGCGGCATTGGTTCCATTCCGGGCGCCATGCTGGGCGGCATCTTGCTGGGTGTGGCCGAAACCTTTGCCGCAGCCTATATCTCGTCTGAATACAAAGACATCGTCGCCTTTGGCCTGCTGGTGCTGATTTTGCTGTTCCGCCCCACGGGCCTGCTGGGCAAACCTGAAGTGGAGAAGGTGTGATGCTGCGCCAAACCATTCGCCATGCCCTCATGGCCACTGTGCTGACGGCCCTGGTGGTCATTCCCATCTTTGGCCTGCACTTGGAGCGCGCCGGTGTGCGCACCATCATCCAGCCGCAGTGGAGCTTTGTGCTCTGGGCCTGCGCGCTGGTGTTTGTGGCGCAGTTGCTGCGCCCCTGGCTGGCGCGCCTGCTGCCGCGCCTGCCAGTGCCATCGCTGCCCAGCGTGTCGGGCCCGCAGCGCAACGTGCTGGTGCTGGTTGCCCTGATGGTGGCCGTGAGCTGGCCGTTCTTTGCCGGGCGCAACGCCGTCGATATCGCCACGCTGGCCATGATCTACGTCATGCTGGGCCTGGGCCTGAACATCGTGGTCGGCTTTGCCGGGCTGCTGGATTTGGGCTTTGTCGGCTTTTATGCCGTGGGCGCCTACACCTACGGCCTGCTGTTCCATTGGCTGGGCTGGAGCTTCTGGGAGGCCCTGCCCCTGGCCGGTGCCTTTGCCGCACTGTTCGGCTTTGTGCTGGGCTTTCCGGTGCTGCGCTTGCGCGGTGACTACCTGGCCATCGTCACGCTCGGTTTTGGCGAAATCATCCGCCTGCTGCTGGTCAACCTGACCAGCTGGACGGGCGGGCCCGATGGCATCTCGGGCATCCCCAAGCCCAGCGTGCTGGGCATGGAAATGGCACGCAACCCCAGCGTGGAGGGTGGCACCACCTTCCACCAGATGCTGGGCCTGGAGTTCAACTCGCTGCACATGGTGATCTTTTTGTACCTGATGGCGCTGACGCTGGCCGTGCTCACGCTGTGGATTTCCAGTCGGCTGATCCGCATGCCCATTGGCCGCGCCTGGGAGGCGCTGCGCGAGGACGAAATCGCCTGCCGCTCGCTGGGCCTGAACCCCATGAAGATCAAGCTCTCGGCGTTCACGCTGGGGGCCATGTTTGCCGGTTTTGGCGGTGCGTTCTTTGCGGCGCGCCAGGGCATCGTCAACCCTGAATCGTTCACCTTCATCGAGTCGGCACTGATTTTGGCCATCGTGGTGCTGGGCGGCATGGGCTCGCAGCTGGGCGTGATCATCGCGGCCATTTTGATCACCGTGCTGCCCGAGCTGGCGCGCGAGTTCTCCGAGTACCGCATGCTGATTTTTGGTCTGGTAATGATTTTGATGATGGTCTGGCGCCCCCAAGGGCTGCTGCCCATGAAGCGCCAGCACGTGGAGGTGCCGCAATGAGCCAGCCCATTTTGCAAGTCGATGCCCTGAGCATGCGTTTTGGCGGCCTGCTGGCGGTCGATCAGGTGGCCTTCTCGCTCCAGAAAGGCGAAATTTTTGCCATCATCGGCCCCAACGGTGCGGGCAAAACCACGGTGTTCAACTGCATCAGCGGTTTTTACAAGCCCAGCACGGGCCGCATCGCGCTGGAGGGACAGAACATCGCCGGTCTGGGCAGCCACACCGTGGCCACACACGGCCTGGTGCGCACCTTCCAGAACGTGCGCCTGTTCAAACACATGACCGTGCTGGAGAACCTGCTGGTAGCCCAGCACCGCCATGTGCGCACCGGGCTGCTGGCGGGCCTGCTCAAAACCCGCGCCTACCGCGAGGCCGAGCAAACCGCCATCGCCACCGCCCTGCAATGGCTGGACGCCATGGGCCTGCGCGAATTTGCCAACCGCGAGGCGGGCAACCTGGCCTACGGCCACCAGCGCCGACTGGAAATTGCCCGCTGCATGATCACGCGCCCGCGTGTGCTCATGCTCGACGAGCCTGCCGCTGGCCTGAACCCGCAAGAGAAAAAAGACCTGCAAGGCCTGATCCAGCAGCTGCGCGACCAGCACGGCGTGACGGTGCTGCTGATTGAGCACGACATGAGCTTGGTGATGGGCGTGTCCGAGCGCATCCTGGTGATGGAATACGGCAGGCCCATTGCCCTGGGCACGCCCGACGCCATCAGGCGCGACGAGCGCGTCATCAAAGCCTACCTGGGAGAAGAATGATGCAACCCATGCTGGAACTGCGCCAGATCAACACCCACTACGGCGCCATCCGCGCCGCCTGCGATGTCAGCCTGCAAGTGCGCCAAGGCGAAATCGTCTCGCTCATCGGCGCCAACGGCGCGGGCAAAACCACCTTGCTGATGACGGTGTGCGGCAACCCGCGCGCCAGCAGCGGCTCGGTGTGGTTTGAGGGCGAGAACATCACCAACCTGCCCTCGCACCTTATCATGCGCAAGGGCATCGCCATCTCGCCCGAGGGGCGGCGCGTGTTCCCTGACCTCACGGTGACCGAGAACCTGAAGATGGGCGGCTTTTTTCTGGACAAAACGGCCATCGAGGCGGGCATGGAACACGTGTTCGGCCTGTTCCCGCGCCTGCGCGAGCGCGCCCACCAGCGCGCGGGCCTGATGTCCGGCGGCGAGCAGCAAATGCTGGCCATTGGCCGCGCGCTGATGAGCAAGCCGCGCCTGCTGCTGCTGGACGAGCCCACGCTGGGGCTGGCGCCGCTGGTGATTGCCCAGATTTTCGAGATCATCCAGGCCATCCGCAGCGAGGGCGTGACGGTGTTTCTGGTGGAGCAAAACGCCAACAAGGCGCTGCACATTGCCGACCGGGGCTATGTGCTCGAAAACGGCCATGTGGTGCTGGAAGACACCGGCGCCAACCTGCTCACCAACCCCGAGGTGCGCAAAGCCTACCTGGGCGCCTGAGCGCCCGGCAAGTGCGTTCTGGCAAGGCAGTGCCTTGCTTTGCCAGCACGCTGCAAATATTCAATTTTGATAGCTGCTCGCGCGCACCAGCACTGGCCCAGAGCCTGATTTAATCCTCAGAAAAGATGAAAAAACAAGGGACTATCGTGCGCTGGGACGCATCGCGCGGCTTTGGTTTCATCCGCAGTCCCAGCACTTCAGCAGACGTTTTCTTCCATGTGCGCGATTTTCGCGGTGCGCCCGAGCCGACCGAGCGCATGGCGGTCGATTACGAAGAAATCCACGTCGGCGGCAAAGGCCCGCGGGCCATGGCCGTGCGACCCCGCACAGATACGCGCAGCGCACCAGCGCTGCCAGCACAGGGGCGCGCCACAGCAACGCCGATCATGCGCCAACCACCAGCAAACTCGCGTGCTGGCGCACGCTGGGGCAGCCCCCCTGGGCGCACAGGTGCCCATACCAGTGGCCGCTCTGTGGTCATGCTTTTGGTTCCGCTCTGGCTGGGCCTGGTCGGCTGGGCGCTGTGGAGCGCACGCCTGCCGCTGTGGTGTGCGGGTGCCTTGCTGGGCCTGCAACTGGTCACCGCGTGGATGTATGCCCACGACAAAAGTGCCGCCCGCGCAGGCGCCTGGCGTGTCAGCGAAAACCAACTGCACCTGCTGTCGCTGCTGGGCGGCTGGCCCGCCGCTTGGTGGGCACAGCAAAACTTGCGCCACAAAACCAGCAAAGCCTCGTTCCGCACGGTGTATTGGCTCACCATCGGGCTGCACTGCGGCGCACTGGTGCTGTGGCTATGGCACGGCCCTGAAAAACTATTATCTTGATAGCTGCTATCGCTCACCCATATTGGCCTAGAGGCTGATTTGATTCCTAAAAATACAGTGCACCATCCCGCGCTGGGTGGCGCCTAGAAGCTTTCCCATTCGTCGCTGTTCACCTTGGCAGGCTGGTGGGAAACAGGTGCCGCAGGCTTTTTGGCAGCCAAAGCGGTTCTTGCGCCGGACGGTGCCAAGGGGTGCAGCGGTGGGGCCTTTGCCGGGGTGAATCCGCTGCCCGCTGGCAGGGCATTGCGGGGTGCCTGGGTGGAGTCGAGCTTGAACACTTCCACCGCCCCCACCAGGGCCTGCGCCTGCTGGCTCAGGCTGCTGGCCGCAGCGGCCATTTCTTCCACCAGGGCTGCGTTTTGCTGGGTGACCTGGTCCATTTGCGTAACGGCCTCGCCCACCTGGGACACGCCCGTGCTTTGCTCGCTGCTGGCGGCACTGATCTCGCCCATGATGTCGGTCACGCGGCGGATGGCGCCCACCACTTCGGTCATGGTGGAGCCCGCCTTGTCCACCAGCTGGGTGCCCTCTTCCACCCGCTCCACGCTGGCGGAGATCAGGGCCTTGATCTCCTTGGCAGCGTCGGCGCTGCGCTGGGCCAGGTTGCGCACTTCGCCCGCCACCACCGCAAAACCACGGCCTTGTTCGCCGGCGCGGGCCGCCTCCACGGCAGCGTTCAGGGCCAGGATGTTGGTTTGGAACGCAATGCCATCAATGACGGTGATGATGTCGGCAATCTTCTGGCTGCTGTCGTTGATGCCCTTCATGGTGGTGATGACCTCGGCCACCACGTCACCGCCCTGCGCGGCCACGGCAGATGCGCTGACCGCCAGTTGATTGGCCTGGCGCGCGTTGTCGGCGTTTTGCTTGACGGTGGAGCTGAGTTCCTCCATCGACGCAGAGGTTTCCTGCAACGCGCTGGCCTGCTGCTCGGTGCGCATCGACAGGTCGTTGTTGCCGGAGGCAATCTCGGCGCTGGCCGAGGCCACGCCCTGCGCGTTGTCCCGCACGCCTGACACCACATGCGCCAGGTTGTCGCGCATGGTGGTCAGGCCGGTGAGCAGGTGGGCGATTTCGTCGCGCCCCTGAACATGGATGGACACGGTGAGGTCGCCGCGCGCCACGGAATCGGTAATGTCCACGGCATTGCCCAGCTGGCGCGAAATCTGGCGCACCATGGAGCCGCCCACCAGCATGGCCAACAGCAGGCCCAGCACCACTGCGCCGGCGGTAAGCACCCAGATGGTTTGGTACGTGGCGGCTGCCTGGTCGTAGCCCATCCGGGCCTGGTCGAGCTGCACCTGTATGAGCCGCCCCAGCACGTCTTGCAGCGGGTCCATTGCCGGGTACAGCTCGCTGGCGGCAAAGGTGGTCAAAGCGGCCATATCGCCAGATTTGAAATGCCCTATCAGCTTCTCAGTGGCTGCATCTGCCGTGGCCTGTAGCGGCCTTAACTGCTCCACCAGCCGGCTCTCTTCGGGCACCAGCTTCGTCGCCAGATACGCGCTCCAATTGGTCTCGATCAATTTGCGGGCCTCCGCTACCGACTGCAGGCCCTGCGCGGCGGTCATGCCCCCATCGCGCACCTTGTGAGCGGCATCTACCACGTTGACCGCATACATGTCGGCCACGATCTTGATTTGCTTGAGGGGAATCACCCGGTCTTCGTACACCGATTTGAGCCCGGCATTGGACTGCCCCATGCCCAGCAGACCGATGCCCCCGACAAGCAAAACCAGGCAGCACAGCACGGCCAGAAGTCCCGTCAGGCGGGTGGATATTTTCAGGTTGCTCATGGGAATCTTCTTTGAAAAATCCAGGGCTTTCGTGACAACGGCAGGCCCTGTGTGGGAGGGTTTCTTCTTCAAGGGTGGGAGCGATGCAGCCGCACGTGCCGATGGCGCACAAGCACCCCCCATCCGGGACAGCGAGCGGGGGCAGAAGAGGTTTTTTTCATAGCGCCACCTTTTGCAATTTTTGCCAAAGTTATCATATTTTAATGATAAAAATGATTTTATGTAAAAATTTGATGAGGCATCTATGTTTCTGAAAAATGCGCCGCAATGGGCATCGCGCCCCACCGGCGTTGACGCGAATTTGATGGGCTGGCCCCCAAGCTTTTCTGAATCTTGACGGGCCTTTGCCTAGTACTACAGCCGTAGTACTTGATGTAAAGTGCCACGCGTCAAAACAACGTGGCAAGTCAAGATGACGGTAGAGGTGCAGCCGTGGCTACAGG
>NZ_SLXH01000048.1 GCF_004341365.1 Simplicispira metamorpha
GCCGCAGGACTGAGCTTTCTCATGTCGGTCAGTTTCATCAAGACAACATCCGGGTAATCAGAAATATTTCAAGTCGTTTTGTTTCTAATTAATATTGCCAATCAAGCTGCCAGTGCGCCCCTGCGGCTATGGCTCAAATTACCAGAACATTCAACACAAGGTCTATGAGTATTCTGGATACTAGTTGTCGCATCCCGGACGATTACATCCAGCACCCGACCATTTGTACTGGCCGTTGCTGAATGCAGATTTGTCAGTGGACTCGATACGTCGTCCAGATCATTTCCCGTTGCTGTCACACGCTTGACCGGGCTGCTTGCTGGCCGTGACCGCTGGCCCACCCGGCACACCGCCCCCCTGCATCGCTGCCCCCGCAGCCCGCGCGCGTACACTGGCGCGCCCGCGACCCCGCACAGGCCCCACAGCCCTTGGCAGACTGCGCCGCCTTCTTGGGCCAGCACCTGCCGGGAGCGTTTTTTGCCATGAGCCGCCCCGACCTTTTATTTCTACTGCGCAGCACCGAGCCAGAACCCGCGCACGACATGCCCGGCGATGCGCCCAGCCAGTTTCCGGGCGCCAGCGCCCCTGGCACACCCACGCTCCAGCCCCCTGACAGCAGCGGCCCGCTGGTCGGCCCCATGCCGGGCGCGGTCACGGGGCTGATCGCCGAGCTGCGCGCCTACCAGGCCGAGCTGGAGGCGCAGAACAAGGTGCTGCGCTACAGCCAGTCGGCCGCTGAGAGCGCCTCGGAGCGCTTCGAGACGCTGTTCTCCAGCGTGCCCCTGGCGCTGATGGTGCTGGACGAGCACGACATGGTGGTGCAGGCCAATTCGATGGCGCACCGCAGTTTTCAGCCCACTGAAAACGACCGCCCGCTCACCGAGCTGCAACCCTTCGTCAGCCCCGAGCACGCCCAGCGCGTGCAGCAGGCCTTTGCCCTGGCCCGCGCCGAGGGCCATGGCGAGGCCACCGAAGTGGTGTTTGCCATCAGCCCCGAACGCCACATCACCGGCGACCTGCACATTGCCCGCATCGAGTCGCCCCAGGCCGAGGGCGAAGCGCCGCTGCTGCAATTTTTGTGCGCCGTGATTGACCAAGGCCCGCTGCTGGCCGAGCGCCAGGCCCTGCAACACAGCGCGCAAACGCTGCAACAGCGCAACGCCCAGCTGCACGCCAGCGAGCGGCGGCTGGAGGCGGTCATCAACTCCTCGCTGGACGCCATCGTCTGCGTCGATCAGCACCAGCGCATCACGGTGTTCAACCCCACCGCCGCTGCTTTGTTCCAGTGCGCCGCCAGCGATGCGCTGGGCAGCCACATCAGCCGCTTTTTGCCCGACGCTGAGCAGGCCCTGGCCTTTGCCCAGCTCACCACGCAGGCCATGCTGGGCGAGATGACGGCCCTGAGCGCCAGCGGCAAAGAGCTGTCGGTGGAGGTGAGCATGTCGTTCGAGCGCCACGGCGAGGGCGAAACCACCACCGTCTTTGCCCGCGACCTGACCAGCCGCAAAAAGGCCGAAGCCCAGCGCAACGAGCTGGAAGCGCAGCTGCGCGAGTCGCACAAGATGCAGGCCGTGGGCACCATGGCGGGCGGCATTGCGCACGATTTCAATAACATCCTGAGCGCCATTTTGGGCAACGCCGATCTGGCCAAGGCCGATTGCGGGCCGCACTCCCCGGCCTACGAGAGCCTGGTCGAGATCGAGAAAGCCGGGCGCCGCGCGCGCGATCTGGTGCGGCAAATCCTCACCTTCAGCCGCAACGAGCCGCCCCAGCGCACCGCCGTAGCGCTGGCCGAGGTGATACACGACACCGAGCGCCTGCTGCGCGTGACCCTGCCGCCCGCCATTGACCTGCGCCTGCAAACCGCCGCCCCCCTGCCACCCGTGCTGGCCGACCCCACGCAGGTGGAGCAGGCCGTGCTCAACCTGTGTACCAACGCCATCCACGCCATTGGCGAGGGCCGTGGCAACGTCTATGTCGAGCTGGCAGCGGCCCAGCCAGACCAGCGCCTGTGCGAGCGCCTGGGCCTGCCGCACGGCCACTACGTGCTGCTGACCGTGCGCGACAGCGGCCCCGGCATGGATGCAGCCACCTTGCAGCGCATTTTTGAGCCCTTTTTTACGACCAAGCCAGTGGGCCAGGGCACGGGGCTGGGGCTGTCGGTGGTGCATGGTGTGATGCGCACCCACGGCGGCGCGGTGGACGTACACAGTGCGCCGGGCCTGGGCAGCCGGTTTACGCTGTACTTTCCCGTGGCGCCATCGGCCAGCGCAGACGCGGCAACCGCCCTGCCCGACCCGGACTGCGCGCCCGATGCCGATGCCGATGCCGATGCCGATGCCGATGCCGATGCCGATGCCGATGCCGATGCCGATGCCGATGCCGATACCAATACTGCGCCCCACACCGACGCCGCTGGCCCCAGCGCAGCCCAGCCCCCCGCAGTGCAGCCACCGGCCCACGCCAGCGCAGGAACACCACCAGCGCACACACCACCCGCCGCCCTGCCCGCTGCAACCCCATCCGCCGACCTGGCCGCAGCGCCTGCGCTGCCCACGCCACCCGCGCCGCGCCGCCATGTGATGTACGTGGACGACGACAAGGCGCTGGTGTTTCTGGTGCAGCGCCTGCTGCGCCGGCGCGGCTACACCGTCAGCGGGTTTACCGATCCGCACGAGGCCGCTGCGGCCCTGCGCGCCGCGCCGCACGACTACGACCTGCTGGTCACCGACTACAACATGCCCGGCTACTGCGGCGTCGATCTGGTGCGCGAGGCCCGCACCATCCGCGCCGATCTGCCGGTGGCGCTGGCCTCGGGCTACGTCACCGCCGAAATCGAGCAGGCCGCCCTGGCCGAAGGCGCACGCGCCCTCATCCACAAACCCAACGACGTGGAGGAGCTGTGTGCCACCGTACACCGACTCATCAGCGGCCATGACTGAATCTGCCGCCCTCAGCGGCGCGCCCGCGCCTGAGGGTGCGCCCGGCAACGCCCCCGGCGCCCGCAGCGCCAGCCCCGACCACCCCGCCAGCGCCCCCACCTGCCTGTACGCCGACGAGGCGCTGCTGGTGCTGGCCAAGCCCGCCGGTCTGCTGTGCGTGCCCGGGCGCGGCCCCGACAAGCAAGACTGCCTGAGCGCCCGCGCGCAGCAGCACTGGCCCGAGGCCCTGGTCGTACACCGGCTGGACATGGCCACCTCGGGCCTGGTGCTGATGGCGCGCACTCCTGAAGTGCAACGCGCCCTGGGCAACGCCTTTGCCGCGCGCACCATCGAAAAGCGCTACCAGGCGGTGGTGCAAGGCTGCATGGCCCCCGCACCCGGCGGCGGCTGGGGCGACATCGAACTGCCCATTGCCGCCGACTGGGCACGGCGCCCGCTGCGCGTGGTGGATGCCGAGCGCGGCAAACCCAGCCACACCCGCTGGCGCGTGCTGGCCAGCGACGCGGCCACGCACACCACCCGGCTGGAGCTGGCGCCCGTGACGGGCCGCACCCACCAGCTGCGCGTGCATTTGGCTGCCGTGGGCCACGCCATCCTGGGCGATGCGCTGTATGCCGACGCCGCCACCCAGGCACGCGCCCCGCGCCTGCTGCTGCACGCCACGCGGCTGGCGCTGGAACACCCGATAAGCGGCGAGTGGGTGCAGTTTGCGCTGCCGCCGGATTTTTAGCGGCGCAAAACTTTAAGCCAAAACAGGCTCTAGCGCCCACCTGTAAAGCGCAAGCAGCTATCATTTTTGTATAAATCACCCACCCCTTTTCATACCACCAACACCACCGGGCCATGCACAAACCACACCTTTTCATCCTCACGGGCGCCTCGCGCGGTATGGGCCTGGCCATGGCGCAGCAGCTGTTGCGCCCGGGCCATGCGCTGGTCTGCATCTCGCGCCACAGCAACGCTGATCTGCAAGAGGCGGCCCTGGCCAGCGGCGTGGCGCTGGAGCAGTGGCAGCACGACCTGGGCAGCGCCAACGCCGCCGCCGCCGAGCGCCTGCAAGCCTGGCTGGAAACCCACAGCGCCATCGCCTTGGCGGGCGGCGCTGGCAGCGCGGCGCCCAGCCCACTTGCCAGCCCACTTGCCAGCCCACTTGCCAGCCCACTTGCCAGCCCGTTTGCCAGTGCCACGCTGATCAACAACGCCGGCCTGATTCCGCCGATTGCGCCGCTGTCGGCCAGCGACCCCGCCGCACTGGCGCAGGCCCTGCGCGTGGGGCTGGAGGCGCCCATGCTGCTGTGCGCCGCCTTTCTGGCCGCCACCGAGGGCTGGGCGGTGCCGCGCAAAGTGCTCAACATCTCCTCGGGGCTGGGGCGCCGGGCCATGGCGTCGCAGGCGCCCTACTGCGCCGCCAAGGCCGGCATGGACCACTTCACCCGCTGCCTGGCGCTGGAAGAAGCGCTCAAGCCCCACGGCGCCAAGGTATGCTCTCTGGCGCCCGGTGTGATCGACACCGACATGCAGACCCAGCTGCGCAGCGCCCACCCGGCCGCTTTTCCCGATGCCCCGCAATTTGCCAGCCTCAAAACGGCCGGCATGCTGACCACCCCCGCCGACGCCGCCACCCGCGTGCTGGCCTGGCTGGAGCGGTCAGACTTCGGCACCCACCCCGTGGCCGATGTACGCGAGCCCTGAGGCACCGTGATTCACTATCTTTTTCATAGCTGATAGCGCAATACCCGTGGGCGCTAGAGGCCAATTTGATCTTTAAAGGAGTTCTCCATGACCCGTGAAGTCGTAGTTGTCAGCGCCGTGCGCACCGCCATCGGCACCTTTGGCGGCAGCCTCAAAGATATTCCCCCCACCGAGCTGGGCGCGCTGGTCGTGCGCGAGTCGCTGGCACGCGCCAACGTCGAGGGCAAAGACGTGGGCCACGTCGTGTTCGGCCATGTGGTCAACACCGAGCCCAAAGACATGTACCTCTCGCGCGTGGCGGCCATCAAAGGGGGCTGCGCCGAGAGCACGCCTGCCTTCAACGTCAACCGCCTGTGCGGCTCGGGCTTGCAGGCCATCGTCTCGGCAGCGCAAAGCATCCAGCTGGGTGACGCCGACATCGCCATCGGCGCCGGTGCCGAAAACATGAGCCGCGCCCCCTACGCCAGCCTGGCCACGCGCTTTGGCGCGCGCATGGGCGACACCAAGATGATCGACATGATGGTCGGCGCGCTGCACGACCCGTTCCAGAACATCCACATGGGCGTGACGGCAGAAAACATCGCCGCCAAGTGGGGCATCTCCCGCGACGAGCAGGACGCCATTGCCGTCGAAAGCCACAACCGCGCCCAGCGCGCCATTGAAGCGGGTTACTTCAAAGACCAGATCGTCCCGGTCATGCTCAAGAGCCGCAAGGGCGATGTGGCCTACGAGGTGGATGAGCACTACCGCCCCAACTGCACGCTGGCCGACATGGCCAAGCTCAAGCCCGTGTTCCTGAAAGAAAACGGCACCGTCACCGCTGGCAACGCCTCGGGCATCAACGACGCCGCCGCCGCCGTGGTGCTGATGGACGCGCAAGCCGCCCAGGCCCGTGGCGCCAAGCCGCTGGCGCGCCTGGTGGCCTACGCCCACGCCGGTGTCGATCCCCAATACATGGGCATTGGCCCAGTGCCCGCCACGCAACTGGCTTTGAAAAAAGCGGGCCTCACCGTGCAGGATTTGGACGTGATCGAGGCCAACGAGGCGTTTGCCGCCCAGGCCTGCGCCGTCACGCGCGACCTGGGGCTGGACCCGGCCAAGGTCAACCCCAACGGCTCGGGCATCTCGCTGGGCCACCCGATTGGCGCCACAGGCGCGCTGATCACGGTCAAGGCGCTGCACGAGCTGCAACGCATCCAGGGCCGCTACGCGCTGGTGACGATGTGCATCGGCGGCGGCCAGGGCATTGCCGCCATTTTTGAGCGCATGTAAGCCAACCACCGGGCCAGCGCCGCTGCACAACGCGCGGCGCTGGCCCGGTTTTTTTGTATTTTTCAGGAGATTGATCCCGATGTTGCGTCGTCAGTTTTCATTGGCTGCCACGGCCCTGGTGCTGGGTGGCAGCGCCTTGGCGCAAAGCCCCGCCCCTGTGGCCACCGCCGCCTACCCGGCCAAGCCGATTCGCATGATCGTGCCCTTCCCGCCCGGCGGCGGCACCGACATCCTGGCCCGCCTGGTAGCCAACAAGCTCTCCGAACAAGCACCCTGGACGGTGGTGGCCGACAACAAGGCGGGCGCGGGCGGCACCATCGGCATCAGCGAAGCCGCCAAAGCCGCCCCCACGGGCTACGACATCGTGATGGGACAAAAGGACAACCTGGTCATTGCCCCCTGGCTGTACAAAAACCTGCCCTGGGACCCCACCAAAGACCTGGTGGCAGTGGCCCATGTGGCCTACACGCCCGTGCTGATTGCCACCGCCAGCAACTCGCGCTTCAAAAGCCTGGCCGATGTGATTGCGGCAGCGCGCGCGGCGCCCGGCACCATCACCTATGGCTCGCCGGGCAACGGCACGTCCATCCACCTGTCAGCCGACCTGTTTGAAAAAGCCGCAGGCATCCGGCTCAGCCATGTGCCCTACAAGGGCTCCAACCCGGCGCTGCTGGATGCGCTGGCGGGCAACGTGGATTTGCTGGTGTCGTCCCTGCCCTCGGCCATGGGCCAGATCAAGGCGGGCAAATTGCGCCCGCTGGCGGTCACGTCGGGCAAGCGCAGTTCTTCGCTGCCCGATGTGCCCACGATTGCCGAGTCGGGCTACAAAGACTTTGACGTGAGCACCTGGTATGGCCTGTTTGCCCCGGCAGGCACGCCCGCCAGCGTGGTCAGCAGCCTGAACGCGCGCGTCAACCAGCTGCTGGGCAACGCCGAAGTGAAGGCCGCCATCCTGGCCCAGGGCGCCGAGCCCCAGGCCATGACCAGCGCGCAGTTCACCACGCTGCTCAAGACCGAGTATGTGCAGTGGAAGGGCATCGTCGAGGCCTCGGGCGCCAAGATCGAATAGCAGGCTGCTGTACCGCTGCCCTGCGGCGGGCGCGCCACCAACAAAAAGGCTCCTGTGGTCAGGAGCCTTTTTGCTGTGCGCAGCCGCCGCTACCGCAGAGGCTGCACGGGCAGCGTCGGAGTGTTTACTCGCGCACCACCATCACGGGCACATGCACCGCGCTCAGCACGCGCTGGGCCACGCTGCCCAGCATGAGCTTTTCCAGGCCCCGGCGGCCATGCGATCCCATGACGATGAGGTCGGCGCCGGTGCTCTCCAGGGCGCGCACCACGCCTTCGTGTACGGCATGGCCTTCGCCCACTACGGCGGTCACTTCCACACCAGCCTCTTGCATGGCTTGCTTGACGGCGTCCAGCGCCGCATTGGCCTCGGAGGTGGCGGCGCTGAGGTACTGCGCCTGGCCATAGGCAAAGTCGGCACCCACGCCAGTGAACGGGTACGGATCAATCACATACACCGCCGTCACGGCGCTGCCAAAGGCCTTGGCCAGACCGGCGGCCTTGGACACTGCCAGCATGGAAGTGTGCGAACCGTCCACGGGGACGAGGATGTGCTTGAACATGGTTTTTCTCCTTGGGGATGGGTAAAACAGAGCGCGTTGGAACGCTGGCGTATCAGGCAGCAGGGCTGTCCTGAAAACCACCGCGCCGGTACGTGATGACCAGTGTGTCGCGGTGCCCGCCCGGTGCGGCTGGCTGTATGGGCGTGGTCTCGTGCACCATGCGGGCATCGTCCAGCAGCAGCAGCGACCACGGCGCAGTGAGTGTAAAGCGCTCACCGGCAGGGGCGGCGGCCTCAAAGACCCGGGTTTCCCCGCCTTTGACGCCTTCGCGCTCGATGAGAAACACAGCCACCAGATCCACACCGTCGCGGTGCGCACCCTCGGGCGTGGGCCGGCCAATGCCATCGACGGTATCGATGCGGAACTGGTGCGCCTCGACGAACCACTGTGCCTGCGCGGGGGCAGCAAACACCGCATCGCACACGCGGGCCAAGGCGCGCAGCACACCGTTCCAGGCCGGGGCGGCCAGGGTTTGGGGCCGCATGGGCTCAAACCAGCGCTCCATGCCGCCGTGCAGGGCGTTGTATTCCACCGGCTGCCAGTGGGCGCGGTGGGGCACCTGCTGCACGGCGCTGCCCTGCACCGTCATGGAGGCGTGGCGCCTGCGGCGGTAGCGGCCACCGTCTTTCAGGTACAGGTCGGGGGGCAGGTCGTTCCAGTCGGATTGCAGGGCCTGCAAATCGGACAGCGTGCAACCGGCCCAGGCGGCCACATCGGCCGGTTGCAGCACGGCAAAACCGCGCTGCTGCAAGCGCGCAATGACTTCAGAAGGGGAGCACGAGGGTGGTAAAAAAGTGGGCGTGGCCATGGGCAAGATGATCGGTATTTGCGCTGTGGGCACAGTGTCGCACAGGGCAGTGGGCCCTCGGGGCCTATTCGGGGCGCTACACTGCCGCCTCTGTACTTTCGGGAGCGCACATGGCCTACGAACGCCGCCAGTTCATTCGCGTCAGCTTCGATGCGCCCGCCTCGCTGACCACCACCAATGGCACCTTCCAGGTGCATGTGCATGACCTTTCGCTCAAAGGCGCCTTGGTGGATTTGCCCGCTGGCGTAGAGCTAGAGGCGGGCACACTGTGCCAGCTCAAGCTGACCTTGGCGCCCTCGCCGCAGCACATCACCATGTCGGTCGAGGTGGCGCGCGGCCACGATCAGCACACTGGCCTGCGCTGCCTGCACATGGACCTGGACAGCATCACGCACCTGCGCCGCCTGATTGAGTGGCAATTGGGCGCCGCCGAGTTGCTGGAACGCGATCTGGCGCAGCTGGTGTCCAACCCGGTGCCGCCCGTCCTCTGACCTGTGCAGCCCGCCCCTTTCGGGGCAGGCAGTGCGCATTTACCAGTGCGCGCAAAGCCTCGGGGTTGAGCCCGAGGTCAAGAGCGCGGACGGCGTAGCCGCCCTCAGTGGCGACTCGATGAAATAATCTGCGCCATGGACTGCACCAAAACCCTGCGCCTGCGCATCAAAGACAAGCACGCAAAAGTGCTGTCTGCGATGGCACGCGAGGTCAATCAGGTCTGGAATTTTTGCAACGAAACCAGCCATCGCGCTATCCGCGAGCGCCACCAGTGGCTCTCGGGCTACGACTTGCAAAAGCTGACCAAGGGGTTCAGCAAGTGCGACGGTGTGCAGATTGGCTCATCCACCGTGCAGCAAGTCTGTGAGGACTACGCCAAGGCACGCAAGCAATTCAAAAAGGCCAAGCTGCGCTGGCGTGTGAGCAACCCGCAAAGCAGCAAATACAGCTTGGGCTGGATTCCCTTCAAAGCGCAAGCTTTGCAATACAAAGCAGGGCAAATTGCTTTTGCTGGCCAACGTTTTTCGCTGTGGGACAGCTACGGCTTGGCGGACTACGAACTGCGCGCAGGCAGCTTCAGCCAAGACAGCCGGGGGCGCTGGTACTTGAATGTGGTGGTCAAGGTTGAGCCTCAATCTACGACGGGTGCAGCCAGTGTCGGTATTGATTTGGGCCTGAAGGAAGCGGCGGTCACTTCCTCGGGTGAGCGCATTGAGGGACGCTTTTATCGCAAGCTTGAATGCCAGCTCGGCATTGCCCAGCGGGCGCACAAAAAGCAGCGCGTACGCGCCATCCACGCAAAAATTGCCAACCAGCGCAAAGACCTGCTGCACCAATTCAGCACGAAGTTGGTGCGAGAAAACGCCACCATCTTCGTGGGCGACGTAACCAGCGCAAAGCTGGTCAAAACCAAAATGGCCAAGAGCACGCTGGACGCGGGTTGGTCAATGCTCAAGACGATGTTGGAATACAAGAGCCACCAGGCCGGTGTCGTCTTTGAAGTAGTCAACGAAAACTACACCACCCAGACTTGTTCGTGCTGCGGGGCCATCCCCGCCAGCAGTCCGAAAGGTAGAGCAGGTTTGCGAATAAGAACGTGTTCAAAGTCTTTTGAGCATTAGCGCCAAGAATGCTAGATGGATGAATTGCAAACTGGTATTGAGCCAACGCTCGCAGTTCTTCCA
>NZ_SLXH01000049.1 GCF_004341365.1 Simplicispira metamorpha
TGGCACTGCGGGCACAAGCCCAAAAAAAGTGTACCCAGGGCTGACACCTCTGAGCGTGCCCGAACTCAGGCGCCTGCTGTCGAGGCTGCTGTGGGTCGCATCGCACGGCGCAGACCATATCCTGCGCTGGTCTGCCTGGCGCAGGCGACATCAGCGACGGGCGCAGCTGTTCCACTACCGTCGCCGGGGATACATTCCTCCTGAAGAGAATCTACGGCTGTAGTACTAGACGGCGAGCGCATCCTGGTCGAGAAAACCCCGGGCATCACCTGGTTCGAGTTGGCGGTCACAGCAGCTTGATCAGGCCTTTGGGTCATGAGCGCGGTATCTCTGGGACAGTCAAACTGGCCTGGGCGGATCAGGTATACACAGGTGAAGATGCCGGCTGCGCAGGAGCAAGGCATTGATCTGCACATGCTCTAAAAACACCCTTCCACCAAGTCAATCGACTCATCGCCAACGTATATTTTTCTCACTTTATCGGCAGCAATCTCGAATTTCACACCGTGACGCTTACCAATTTCCCAGATGTAGTAATAGAACCCGGTATCGTCATACTTATGACGTTCTATTTCGAGCTGTGAACCAAAAAGTTCTTTGAGTTTCGATGTTGAGTCCCCAACTTTCGCGCCGGATTTGGTCTTTATTGCGTGATCGGAAACCTCTATTCGGCTAATTTTTCCTTGCTGGATCATGTAATCTAGTCCCTCGTGGCGGCCACTCGCAGAAACATAATCGCACTCTGAATCAAGCGGCTTATTTTCAAAAGTATTCAGCTTAAATTTCAGCAAACTTTCTGCTTCAGCGATAGTCATCCCCACCTTGACAGGCCCATACCCTTTCGAATTAAGAAGCCACGGCTCATTTGCCTGGGTAGAAAAGCTTGTGCACAATGCAATGACGAAAAAATAAAGAGTTTTCATCCGAAGGCTATCTGATTTAAACCATGCTGAGCCATTTTTCAATGGAAGCACGATATGGTCGGATGCAATTCCAAAAAATAGCCATCGTCCCCAAAATTTAATGCTGCTGCATCAATTTTTGGGGCAGATGGCTGTCAATATATACCAACGCAGATCAGTTTACTGACTGAAATAACCAGGTGGCATCTCCAAGAAAGACCTCATTGGTTTCCATGGGGGAAATCTTCACATCAAAACCCTGATGCCGGAGGTAATAGCCTTGCTTGGCAGCGGATTCAAACGAAACAAAGTTCGCTGTGGCCTTGGTTTGAACCGGCGGACGGATTTTGAATCGGGCGCTTTGAGGGGGAAGCTCTTTGCCCTTTGACCAAATCTCAACCATATTGCTCGCATTGACGTTGAGATAAGCATCACTGTTGCCTTGATCGGTCAATTTGAGCGCAACTGTGCCGTCACCTAAGCTCACTTGTGCCAACTGAAGCAGGCTCTTGTCACCGCCAGGCTGGGCTTGCAGGATGATTACTTGTTTGCGGCTTCCGTCGTAGCCCATCCAATAAGGCGTTTTTTCATCCCTTTCGCCACTGATCGCCCAAGTATGGAGCTTGAACTTTGGCGGCATAACTGGGACGCTTGCCTTAGCAGCAGACTGCGTACCGCCAGCATCTTTAACGCACCGAATCGTCAAGATGTCAATCACGTTGGCGTCGAGAGTCCAGGCACCGTCATCGCCCATGGCGATTTTTCCGAAGGCTGGTTGTGTGTTGTTATTTTTTGGTGCCCACCATGCGCCGCGCTCGCCGACAAAAGTCATGTGTCCGGCATTTGCAATCCAACCGCCAGGCAAAGCGGAAAAGCCAGAGGAATTATTCGCAGCTTGATTGTTGGGCCAGGAGTCGCCGGTTGCTCTTAGTGGATAAGCAGCATGTTTGCCGTCTTTCTCTCCACGTGCTTTATCGCTTTTTGGATAGATATTGATAAGTTCATTCCACTCTTCCAGTGTGGATACGTGCCAATTGGTCGGGCAAACGTTTTTGCTGGTAACTACTTTCCAGTTATAAAAGGCGCCATATTTCTTGCTCTGGGCACTGTTCTTGTTATTTTCATACCAGTACATGGCTGGTCCAGCATCTTGCGCTCCGATGTTTGCCGTTTTAATTGGAGTGCCATCATTAAACTGGGTGGCCCGTAAATTTTCGGCCATCCATGTTTTTCCATTAATTACCACAGTCTTATATTTATTACCCTCCCGGTCTGCTACTGCTCCCTGTTGTTGGGCATGTGTGACAGGGTTTAGTGCCAGTATTAATAATGTGGCAATTCCTGAATATGTGACAGACTTTTTAAATGATTTCATTTTTTATTACCTATGACTTGGTGACGTTAATATATAATGGGGAAAGAGGCAGGAGGTGCTATTTACGGCATACTGCCGGAATATGCATCCTTTGGACGATAGGATGTCCGAGCCATCCTATCCCATGGCATTTGCCATGGGTCAACTATTTTTGCGCAAAACCATTCCGAGTCGAATTTGAAAACTCGCGAGGTATTTCGGATTCCACGGACACCACCCTGAAAACGCTTGGCCTTTGAGGCCATTGCGTACAGTCCTGAGCGGCTCACTCCCAGCGCCCTACAGCACTGCGCTGTGCTGGCCTTCTTCGCATCGACTACGCTGCTGACCAGGGCCTGCATCATTGCATTTCCCGGGCGAAGAAGGCCGAGGCTTTTTTTAGCAGCGCGTTATCGCACTGGAGTTGGCGGTTTTCTGCTTCAAGCTGCCGGATGCGTTGCTGCTCGGCTGTGAGGGGCTTGCCAATGCCGCAGCGTCCGGCCATCTCTTCATCAAACTGCGTCAGCCAACGGCGCTCAGCACTGTTGACCAAGTTGAGGTCTTTGCAGACCTGGCCAACGCTCAGGCCTTGGTCTCGAACCATCTTGACCACTTGCAACTTGAAGGTTGCGTCAAAGGCTCTGCGAGGCTTTGTTTCTGTCATATTCGTTTCTACTCAGGAGGGGGAAATGGCTCCTATCGAGGTGTCCTAAATTATTGGATCCTGACACTCCTTGATTGATAGCCGCTCACGATCGCTCATAGGGCGCTGCGGGCCGATTCTTTCGTGAACCGCGCCCGCGCGCATCACGTAAATGCGTGATGGCGCCGCGCCCGCCGTGCGGGACAATCCCCACGTTAGTGCAAGCGTCATCGTCTGTTTTCTAACTATTTCTTGATTTGATACATAGAGAGAGCTGTGAGTAAATCTATTTTTCGAGCCATGCTCGGTGCGAGTGCGATCTGTCTGGGGTTTGTTTCTACGATAAGCAATGCGCAAACGGCAAACCCTGGCACCTGCGAAATTTATCGTGATTTCGATTACAAAGGCGCATCGGGTAATGTGGTGGGAAACCAGCAGAAGGGAGATGCCGTTATTTTTACGGACCAAGCCAATGCTCCAGCGGACTTGGTTGGCTTTCTGTCCAACAAGGTGGGGTATCGTGTTTTTTATGACAAGAGTTGGAATAATTCAATCTCATCGGTCAAGGTTGCAGCAGGTTGCACTGTGGAGCTGCATGGCAGCCTGAAAATGCAGCAGGGTTCCGTGATGCCATTCAAGTCGTACACCAGCGATACGCCTCGTTTTAACGCGGCAGACAACGATAAGGCGCAGATGGTTATTTGCCGCTGTAAATAATTTGGCATGCAGGTTTTTATTAGTTCCAGCGCCGCGCCATTTGCAAAGGTTTCTCCTTTGTTTTTTGGGCGTTGCGCCGGGCTTCGCCTGCCTGCATTGCGCTGGTTTCAAGCCTTTTGGGCTCCTAGGAGCCTGTCGGACTTGGGCAAAATCCGCTACTGACATGAAAGACACCCGCAACACTTCGCTCCCGCCTCCTGCACAGCGCGCGTTGGGCATCGCCATCGGCGTACTTGCGCTCGCTGGCGCACCCGCTTCCAGCATGGCGGCCATCGTCTGCTCATCTCCTTCGCTTGCAGTGTCGGTGCCTGCCACTTTTGATGGCACCTATCTCAATCTTCAGACGGGCGTTGCTTCAGCCACGGATGCGGGCGTCCCAGGCTGGGACATCAACCCCTATGCGGTGAGTGGGTCGCAGCAACTGGCTTTCAACTGGCCGGCTGGCACTGCAGTGCGTCTCCGCAGGCACACGTGTTGAACAGCGGCGACACCATCGGCCCCGCTCAAGCCTACCTTGCCCAAGCTGGCGGCGGAAACGCCGTCAATTGGCGGACAACGCAAACCGGCAAATACTTTGGGCTGCGCTTCTACAACGAAAACACCTCGGCCATCAATTACGGCTGGATACAGCTGAATACCAGTGCTGCCAGCGACTTCCCGGCAACGATCAACCAGTATTGCTACGACGACACGGGCGCAGCCATCGCGGCTGGCGCTCTGCCCGCACCTACGCCTACGCCTGTGCCAACCTTCTCGGCTTGCTCCATGGCACTGCTGAGAATGGGCCTGGCGGCACTGGCTGGGCTGCGTAGAAAGCACTGAAACTTTCCTGCGAACACTACACTAGCCATTTCACAGCAAGCGCCAACAGCTATCGTTACGGTAGCTGTGGCATTTTTCATCGCCGGGCCGCCCCAAGATGAAAATCGGCCCCCTCGGGGGGCAGGGGCTACACGCAGTGAGCAAGCGTGGGGGCCATTTTTCAAACCGCATACTTTGACCGATGTCCACCCCGCCCCTACCCATCCTGATGGTCGATGACGACCCGCCCATGCTCGTGCGGCTGGCCGAGGTACTGGGCTCCATCGGCATCGCGCCGCAGCGGCTGCGGCAGGCCGATTCGGTGGCGCAGGCCCGGGAGCTAGCGGCGGGCGAGCCGTCATGGGCCATGGCCCTGGTCGATCTGGGGCTGCCCGATGGCAGCGGCCTCGACCTGATCGCCTGGCTGCGCGAGCGCGCCGGAGCGCTGCCCATCCTGGTGATCTCGGCCTGGAGCACCGAGGAGATGCTGATGGGCGCGCTGCGCGTGGGCGCCAACGGCTATGTGCTCAAGGAGCGCGAGGACGTGGAGATCGCTCTGTCGGTCAAGAACGTGCTCAAGGGCGGTGCGCCCATCGATCCCTTTATCGCCCGGCGCATCCTCGATCTGGCGGGCCGCCCGCATGCCCCGGTGCCCGGCCCTGGTCCCACGCTGCCCAACGCGCTGAACGACGCCCTGACCGACCGCGAACGGCAGATCCTCGACCACGTGGCCGCGGGCATGAGCAACCGCGAGATGGCCGAATGCCTGAACCTTTCCCGATGGACCATCGATTCGCACATCCGGCACATCTACGACAAGTTGGCCGTCAGCTCGCGCACGCAGGCGCTGCGGCGTGCGCGCGAGCATGGCTTGCTGCGCTGATCCTGCTACTGGCCTGCCTGGCTGCGCGCGCGCAAGCGGACACGCCAACGGCCTGGCCGGGCACGGTGGAGGCTGCGCCCTCGGGCTGGCTGGACGAGCGCCCGCCCGCATCCGGCTGGCGGCCCGTGCAGGTGCCCAGCAACTGGAACGCGCACTGGCCCGGCCATGACGGCGTGGTGTGGTACCGCCTGCGCTGGAACATCGCCGGCGCGCCGCAGACGCTGGGGCTGTACATGCACTACGTTATGTCGGCTGGCGCCATCTCGGTCAACGGCGTGGAGCTGGATCGCGACGAAAGCCTGGTGGAGCCGCTCTCGCGCGCCTGGAACCGGCCGCGCTTCCTGCTACTGCCCGCGCCGCTCTTGCACGCCGGCCGCAACGAGTTGCTGATTCGCGTCAGCGGCTACGCGGCCTACCAGCCCGCGCTGGGGAAGGTGGAAATCGGTCCCCCCGGCCCGCTGCGCGCCGCCCAGCGTGCGAGCGAGCTGGCACGCAAGGACCTGAACTGGCTGCACCTGGGCATCGGCGCCACGCTGGGCTGCTTCTTCCTGGCGCTGTGGCTGATGCGCCGGCAAGAGGCCGCCTATGGTTGGTATGCCGCGCGGCAGGCCGCGTGGGTGGGCTTCACGGTGAACTTCGTCAACACCAGCACCTGGCCCTTGGCGCACACCCATGCCTACGCCGCAGCCACCACGGCGGCCTACGTGCTCTATCACGGCTGCGGCGCCATGTTCGTGCTGCGCTTCATGGGCCGGCGCTGGCCGCGCCGCGAGGCCGTGCTGTGGTTGCTGATCTGCGTCGCCTGCGCGGCGGTGCTGCTCGCACCCCACGAGCACATGAAGACCGTGCGCCACACGCTGGCATGGGCATCGTCGGCGCTGGTCGTTGCCACGGCGCTCGTGTTCCTCCACCTGGCCTGGCGCGGCGGCAGCCTGGCGCAGCGCCTGCTGTCGGCCGCCATGGCTGCCAATGCGCTGGCGATGGTGCATGACCTGCTGGTGTTCTCGGCCCTTATCCACGGCAACTTCTACCTCGCGTCCTATACCGCCTGGCCCACCACCATCGGTATGGCGCTCACGCTGGCCTGGACGTTCGTCGCTAACACCCGGCGCATCGAGCGATTCAACGACGAGATGCACCACAGCGTCGCCGCTGCCCGCGCCGAGCTGAAGGCCTCGCTTGCCCGCCAGCACGCGCTAGAACTGCTGCACGCGCGGCTGGGTGAGCGCGTCAACCTCGCGCACGACCTGCACGACGGCCTGGGCGGCATGCTGATCGGCAACATCAACACCCTCGAACGCACCCGCGCCCCGCTGCCGCCGCAGCAGGTACTTGACATGATGCGCACCATGCGCGACGACCTGCGGCTCATCATCGACACCGCTTCGGCGCAGCACCACGGCGAGCTGTCGCTGGCCGACCTGCTCGCGCCGCTGCGCTACCGCATGAGCCAGTTGTTCGAGTTGCACGGCATCGAGGCGCACTGGCGAGTCTCCAGCCTGGACAAGGTGCAGCTGGACGCAACCCAGAGCCTGGACGTGCTGCGTGTTTTGCAGGAGGCGCTGACCAACGTTTTCAAGCACAGCCGCGCCACGCGTGTGGATGTGACCCTGGTTCGCGAAGAGGGCGGGCACCTGCGGCTGGAAGTCCACGACAACGGCGTGGGCCTGGAGTCCAGCGCAGCGGGTGCGCCGCCTCCGCCCGGCGGCACGGGCCTGCGCAGTATGCAGACCCGTGCACAGCGCCTGGGCGCGCGGCTGGCCGTGGATTCGCGGGGCAGCTCGACCACGGTGGCGCTGCACATGCCCTTGCAGGGGCTGCGTGGCAGTTCATAATCACCAAATCGATTGAATCTTGGCCAACATTGAGGGCTCCTCGGTGCCAAGCACCCGGGGGGCCAGGAAACGGGCCCCAACCCCACGGACAGAAGCAAGCTTGGCTCCAAACGACACCTCGTTGTAAACGCCAGAGGCATCCCGCTGGTGATCTTGGTTAGCGGGGCAAACAGACATGACTCCAAAATGTTCGAGAAGTGCGTGGACGCCATTCCTGTGATTGCAGGCTTGCCAGGGCGTCCCGGTAAAAGACCAGGGTGCGTTCGCGCCATCCGCGGCTGGGCCAAACCAGCGCAGGCGCGCAGTGCAACCATGTGCCGCTGCGCCTGGCCGCACTCAGTGAGCCGCTGCTGGCACAAGTAGCCAAGGCGCCCGAGCAGACGCTGGCGCAGCTGTGCCAGTGGGTGCAGGCAGAGCACGGTGTGCAGGTCGCTCCAGCGACCATGGGCAAGATGCGTATTCCACGCCATGGCGGACACGATTCCACGCTGAAGGCGGACACCTGAGGGGTGTTCTGAGTGACCCGAACGCGGCATACGCTGCCCGGTTTTTCGCCGGAGTCAGCGATGCCCACACCCAGGGTCACCATGAGCAAAATACGACACACACTGCAACTGCTGCACGGCGTGGCATTGAGCCCCCGCCAAATCGGTGCCGCCCTCGGCATCTCCAAATCCACTGTCAGCGAAATCGCCAGCTACGCGCGCGTGGCCAGCGTGGACTGGGCGCTGGCCCAGACCTTGAGCGACGAAGAGCTCCAGTCCCGGCTCTACAAACCGCCAGTGCCCCGCGCGTCGCGCCACCTGGAGCCCGACTTCGCCTACATCCACCGCCCGCGAACTGCGCCGCCCCGGCGTCACCCTGCAACTGCTGTGGGAGGAGTACCAACAGCAACACGGCGGTCAGGCCTACAAGTACAGCGCCTTCTGCGAAAAGTACCAAGCCTGGGCCCGGCGATTGAAGCGTTCGATGCGCCAGACCCACGAAGCCGGCGACAAGCTCTTTGTGGACTACGCCGGCCAGACCGTGCCCACCGTGGACGCCAGCACTGATTTTTTCAGCAGTGCTGTAGCACGTTTGTAGCACCACCAGATTTCGACTGATTCACGGCGATCACCGTTTCAGGTGCGAGAGGCGATTCGGCAGTGCTTTGCACAAGATGCCCAAGTCGAGTCCCTGGAGTCGCGTGTGTTGCCGATCGTGCGCAACCAGCCGGCCAGCAAAAATTTGCATTCAGCCCCTTCCATGAGAACTTGATCATGCGACCCGACAGAAGGTCTGTCAGTGGCGCCAGATCCCATGAAAGGAAAAATCATGACCGAGTCTTTTGTTGTTGTGCCCTCCCCCACCGATGCGCCCGAAGCAGCTCTGCATTCTTCGCATTGCCCGCTGGTGCATCAGGTCGATCCCAGCACCGACCCAGAGCGCGACCCCGCCATGCTGTGCTTTGCCGATAGTGGCCTAGCTGATGCCTGGGCTGCTTTTGCCTGTGCCTTGGGCACTTTGCATACCCAGGAGTGCAATTCGTTTTTGCCGGTACTGCTACAAGGGGAAATGGGGTCGCTTCAGGAAACGTAAAAAATCGTACGTTAAGCCCGATCCGAGCCAGATGCCGGCAGCCAGCGGTACAGCGTAGCCACCGAGACGCCCAGGTTCTGCGCAACGTCCTTGGGTGGCATGCTGCTGGCCAGCAGCTTCCTGGCCGAATCGATCTTGCTTGCGGTCATCTTGGGTTTTCGCCCCCCTTTGCGACCGAGTTGACGGGCCACTTCAAGCTCGGTGCGGGTGCGCTCGACGATCAGATCGCGCTCCATCTCGGCCAGGCTGGCCATCACGTGGAAGAAGAACCGGAAATTGCAGCACTTTACGCCCTGCTCAAACACTGCTCCCCCCATCGGTCTCGTAGGGCCACCCCTTCGGAGACTGGCGCTCAGCCTCCCTTACCGCTGCCACAGTGAGTTCAGACTCTGACTTGGAATCAGAATTTTCCACCTTGCTCTTGGAAGCTTGGAGCACCTCCTGTAGTGCCATCGCCCTTGCCTGCCACCTGGCAGTCTCCTCCTGACTCTTTACCCCCTGTGCTTTTACCTCGCCTATCTCCTGCTGTAGCGCCTGCGAGCGCCCCTGCCAACGCGCCCCCTCCTCCCGGGCAGCACCGAGCTGCTGACGAACCGCTTCCAGCGTAGCGACGGCCCCTTGGTGCTGCTCACGCCACTGCTCAGCCTGCGCCCGGTGCGCCTGGCGCAACTCATCGGTCTGCTGCAGCAGATGGCGCCTATCCTCATCCGCCCGCACCCTCACCTGGCGCACATCATGGGCATGATGCACCTTTAAGGCCCACCCCTTTCAAGGTGTTTGGAAAGAAACCATCGTAGTCTCCTGATTTCTCTGGAATCAGGAACAAGATGGTCTGGCAAGCAGTGATAGAGCGC
>NZ_SLXH01000050.1 GCF_004341365.1 Simplicispira metamorpha
CCGCAGGACTGAGCTTTCTCATGTCGGTCAGTTTCATCAAGACAACATCCGGGTAATCAGAAATATTTCAAGTCGTTTTGTTTCTAATTAATAAGATTATCCTTGCGTGTGTTGGCTCTGAAAGTCAATACTGTAGGGTATCTCTGCATGAATCCCTGAGAGATGTGCTTGACCAAGTCTGAAGTCAGAACAATCAGCGCATGAGGTAAAGCAGCCTGAGCACGCACCTACGCTCCCGAGAGCGGATGTCGGAGCCAGCAGCCCTTTGTGGTGTAGACCCTGCTGCGCATCCATTTCATGCAGCAATGGTTCAAGCTGAGCGCCCCAGCGATGAAAGAGGTCCTTTACGACGTGCCTGCCTTCCGGGACTTTGCAGGCCTGTCGCACTGGGATGAACCAATCCCCAGTGATGCCGGAACGTGGTCATGCGCCCGGGCCTGCGCCGGGCTTTGGACAAAGATCAACCTCTGTAGGCGTTGATCAATCAGTTGGAACGCACCAAGGCCAGCATCAGGGCCAAGGTGGAGCATTCCTTCAGAGTGCTCAAGCAGCAGTTCGGGTGCGTGAAGGTGCGCTACCGGGGGGGCTCAGGAAGAACACGGCGTAGATCGTTACGTTCTTTGCGCTGGGCAATCTAATCTGTGACTGGCCGCGCCGGGCGCGATCTACAGCAGCGCCATGCGGTTGACTTGCAGCGCCAGCGGCTGGGGCAGGCGCAAGTCCAGGTCGGCCAGGCGCTGTTTGATGAGCAGCGGGGGCACGTTGAACACATGGGCCAGCTCTTGCAGCTGCACCTCGGGCTGGGGGCGCGGGCCTATGGCTTGCACGCTGTAGCGCAGCACGGGGGCGGGAACGAGCAGGCCCAGGGCGAACTCGTTGGCCTCGCTGTCGTTGCGCTGGGTGTGGTCCACGGCAAAGTTGTCTTGCACCGCAATCAGCCGGTGCGTGCCCGGGCGCAGGTGGTGCAGCGCGCGGTGCCCCAGGGCCTGGGCCACGGCGTAGCGCTGGTGGATGACGGGGTGGCGCGTGCCGATGGTGATGCGGGCCAGGTTGTGGGGGCTGATGTCCAGGCGGGCGCACTCTGCCAGGGTGTCGCTCAGGACGATGGCGATGCCCATTTTTTTGGCGATTCGCGCCAGATTGACGGGTACCGATTGGTCCCAGTAAAGGTTCAGGATGCCTTCTGCAAACAGGGCCATGGGCCATTATCAGGCGACTTGCAGGCCCCCCATGCAAACGCCCTGCACTGGCGCCGCAGGGGCGGGCAAGAGCAGGGCGTGATGGCAGCGGGCCGCGCCCACACGGGCGCAGGCGGTGCGGGTGCGCTTACGAGGGCAGGCTGATCTTGACCTGGTAGCTGGCGTCGTTCTTGGGGTGGTTCTGGTTGGTGAACACCGAGCGGTCGTTTTTCAGGACGATCACTTCAAAGAATGGACGGAAACGCGCTTCCGACACGCCAAAGGCTTGCAGGAATTTGCCAAACAGCGCTTGCTCTTCGGGTTCGGGCTGGCCGTCCACCAGCGACGAGTCAATCAGGTTGACCAGAATGCACATTTTTTGTGCATCGCTGAGCAGCGGCGCGGCTTCTTGCAGGAAGGTGTCGATGGGGTTCTTGCGGCGGTACTTGACGGCGTTGTCCAGCAAAGCCTGGTTCTGGGCGCCCACGCCCACGGTGCCGTTGCCTTGCTCTTCGCCACCCAGCACGGACAGCAGGTGGCCGATCTCTTCGTGGTCGATCTCGCCGTCGGCCGACATCATGTAGATCAGGCTGGTGGCAAATGCCAGGTGGGGCGTCATTTTGTCGCCCGAGTCGCTCTTGAACATATCAAACAAGCCCATTGCATCGTTCCTTGAAAAGTAGGTAGAAAAACACACCGCCAGCGCGCTCTGCCCAAAGCCGAAACGCTGGCGTGTCGGCGAAGTGTAGCCAGTGCGCGCGGGCCGTTGCAGCACCCAAATCCTTTGGCCTCGCAGGCCTAATTTTTAAGAAAAAAACGGCTGTAACGACCGTCTGGTGGGCGCAAGAAGCTACCAACTTTATAGCAAATGGACGCGCCTGGTGCGGTGTGGCAGCGCGGCGCAGCGGGCCTGAAAAACGCATTTTTGGAAATTTGGTGCAGCTTCTTTATTCGTTATGGGAATAAGAAGCATCCGATTAAGTCGTTCCTTTTGGGCCGGGGCGTGGTCAGAATCGCCTCCTCTTGATGGGCAGGGCCCACCGGCATGTGCCCAGGCTTTTGATTCTTTTGCTATGACCTCTTCTGTTCCAGAGCGCAGCGCCAAGGCGCCCGTGATTCGCCTCCAGGGCGTGCGCAAATCCTTTGTTTTGCCCAAGGGCGCGGTGTTCGATGCCGTGCATCCGCTGTCGCTCGACATCCCCGAGGGCGAGGTGTTCGGCCTGATTGGCCAAAGCGGTGCGGGCAAATCCACCCTGCTGCGCCTGATCAACCTGCTGGAACGCCCCGATGCGGGCCAGGTGTGGGTGGCCGGGCGCGAGTTGACGGGCCTGTCGCGGCGCGACCTGCGCGAGGCGCGCCAGAACATCGGCATGATTTTTCAGCAGTTCAATTTGCTGCAAAACGCCACGGTGTTCGACAACGTGGCCTTCCCGCTGAAGATCCACGGCCACCATTCGCGAGCCGAGATCCACGCCCGCGTCAACGAGTGCCTGGCGCTGGTGGGCCTGACCGAAAAAGCGGGCAGCTACCCGGCGCAGCTCTCGGGCGGGCAAAAGCAGCGCGTGGCCATTGCGCGTGGGCTGGCGCCGCGCCCCCAGGTACTGCTGTGCGATGAGCCGACCTCGGCGCTGGACAGCGAAACCACGCGCTCGCTGCTGCAAACGCTGCGCGACATCAACGAAAAAATCGGCGTCACCATCGTCATCGTGACGCACGAGCTGTCGGTGGTGGAGGCGCTGTGCAGCCAGGTGGCCATTCTGGAGCGCGGCCATCTGGTGGAGCAGTTTGCCCTGGCCGATCCGCCCGCCCCGCGCAAAACGGTTTTGGGCCGCGAGATTGACGAGCTGGTCGAGCGCCGCGCGCGTGAGGCGCTGCGCCACAGCGCCCCGGCCAGCACCCATCCCACCAGTGCCCGCGCCACCCCGGCCAGCGCGCCAGCAGTGCCCCTTTTTACCCCCGAGCCTTCCTATGTCTGAAAACATCATCGCCATCCTGCCCGAGCTGTGGCTGGCCATTGGCCAAACCCTGCTGATGCTGGCCATCGGCCTGAGTGCGGCCTTGTTCATCGGCGGCCCGCTGGGCGTGCTGCTGTTTTTGCTGGGGCCGGGGCAGTCGCTGGAGAACAAGCCCGCGTTTCTGGTGCTCAACTGGATCGTCAACACCGTGCGCTCTTTTCCTTTCATCATTTTGCTGGTGGCGCTGGTGCCGTTCACGCGGGTGATTGCAGGCACGTCGATTGGCCCGTTGGCGGCTGCGGTGCCGCTGTCGTTTGCGGCCATTCCGTACCTGGCGCGGCTGGTGGAGCAGTGCCTGCGCGAGGTGCCCAAGGGCGTGATCGAGGCGGCGCACGCCATGGGCGCCTCGGAGCTGCAAATCGTCTGGCGCGTGCTGGTGCTGGAGGCGCGCTCGGGCCTGGTGCTGGCGCTGACCGTGCTGGCGGTGAGCTTTTTGTCGTACTCGGCCATTGCCGGGGTGGTGGGCGGCGGCGGCATTGGCGACCTGGCCATCCGCTATGGCTACTACCGTTTTCAGACCGATGTGATGGTGCTCACCGTGACGCTGCTGGTGGTGATGGTGCAGGCCATCCAGTTCATCGGCAACACGGCGGCGCGCCGCTTGGACAAGCGCTGACACCGCATCTGCACCCTATTTTTCTGTTTCTTTCACACCTCTGTGGCTTTACCCATGAAAAACTTTTTGCTTCGCCGTTCTGTTCTGGCTTTGTCGGTGGCTGCCTTGTCGCTGGGTGGCCTGTCTTTGGGCGCCAGTGCGCAGGACGCCACCAAGAAACAACTCGTCATCGGTGGCACCGCTGGCTCCAACATCGACCAGCTCAAGCTGGGCATCGTGCCGTTGCTGGAAAAGAAGGGCTACAAGGTCAAGCTGGTGGAGTTCAACGATTACGTGCAGCCCAACCTGGCGCTGGCACAGGGCTCGCTGGACGCCAACTTCTTCCAGCATCTGGTGTACCTGAAGAAGTTTGCCGCTGACCAGAAGCTGGACATCGTGGAGCTGGTGCAAGGCCCCATCGCGCCGCTGGGCGTGTATTCCAAAAACCGCAAGTCGCTGGCTGAGGCCAAAGCGGGCGACCGCGTGACCCTGCCCAACGACCCCAGCAACCTGGCCCGTGCCCTGGTGCTGCTGGAGCAGCACAACCTGGTCAAGCTCAAGAGCGGCATCGACCCGCTGCGCGCCTCGGAAAAAGACCTGGCCGAGAACCCGCGCAAGCTCAAGTTCATTCCGCTGGAGGCCGCGCAACTGCCACGCTCGCTGGGCGACAGCGAGTACGCCATCATCAATGGCAATTTCGCCATCTCCTCGGGCCTGAAGCTGACCGAGGCCGTGGCGCTGGAGAAAACGCCCGACCATTACCTTAACGTGGTGGCCGTCAAGCGCGCAGACAAAGACACGCCCTGGGCCAAAGACCTGGCCGAGGTGTACCGCTCCAAGGAATACAAGGCGGTGGTGGACACCAAGTTCCAGGGCTACGCCAAGCCTGCTTTCTTACAGTAAGGGCGGCTCGCGCGGGCGCTTGTCAGTGGCGGATGCCGTCCTGTACGGCGCGCCAGGGCGGCGGGATCATGTCGTAGAGCGGCGTGGGGTCGCGCACAAAAAGCTGCGGGCTGGGCGCTGACAGGGTGGGGAGCACGGCGCCTTCGCGGGTCACGTCCAGGTTGGCCAGCTGCTGCATCCAGGCGATGTCCACGCTGCCATCGGCAGCAGGGCGCGAATAGATGCGCTCCAGCATGCGCTGCGCGGGTTTGCTGCCGTTGGCAGCGGCCACCTGGTACAGCCGCAGTGCCTCTGCGTAGTTGGACGGTACGCCGTCGCCGCGGTGATAACGCAGTGCCTGGGTGAACCATTCATTTGCGTTCTGGCTGCGCGGTGGCGACTGCGTTGGCGCTTGCAGGCGGCTGGCCAGCAGCTGGGCGTTGGCGGCGGCGGCGGGCGAGCGCTGTGCGGCGGCGCGAAACTGTGCCAGCGCCTCTGGCAGGCGACCGGCACTCACGCTCTCCAGTCCCAGCTCGTTGAGGGCCTGCGCGTTGCCTGCCTGGGCAGCGCGCACCAGCAGTTCGCGCCAAGGCGGAGGGGCTGCGGTTGTGTCGCGCGTCCCGGTGGTGGCCATGTGCAGCGGGGCCAGTTTGGTTTCCACCAGCCATTCCAGGTAGAGGGCGCGGCCTGGGTCGGTGCTGCGCAACCGGGCAATCCAGGGGCGTGCTGCGGCCGGGTTGGGCGGTGCTGCGCAGCCATCAATCAGGCACCAGGCCAGCCCGGCAGGCGCCAGCGGGTGGCCCAGCAGCTGGGCGCGCTCAAACCAGCGGCGTGCGTCTGCGGCGTCGGCAGGCATGGCCCGGCCATGCAGAGCCAGCAACCCCAGCAGCCAGGCCGCTTCGCGCGGTGGCGGATCGCCAGGGGGGCGGCTGGGCGAAGCCGCGTTGGCATTGGCAGTGGCGCGCAGTTTTTGCAAGGCTCGCTCCTGGGACAGGTTGCTGGGGCCGGGTTGCTGCAGTACAGGGGCTTTCAGTTGCTCCGGGTCTATGTGCTGCGGTGTGGCGGGGCTGGCGCTGCGCTGCTGGCCGTTATCGCTGTAGCGTGGTGTGGGGGGGCGCAACTGGGTGGGGTCTATGTGCTGCACCTGGGGCATGGTCTGCGTCCAGGCCTGGGCACAGACGCCGCCCAGTGACAGCGCCAACGCAATGCAACACAGCAGGGCAGGGGCTGCATCGCCACCCTGCACGGCAGGGATGACCCTGGCCGTGCGTGCGCGGGGGAGGAGGGATGGGCGCATGGCAATGGCCTTGGCAGGTGTGGCGGTGGCGGGGCGCCGCGCTCATTTGCTGGCCTGTTGTGCTGGCGCTGGCCGCCGTGGCACCACCTGCCAGTATTTGGCGTTGCCGGTGTAGCCATCTGCGCCCAGCGCCTGGGCAAAGACCTGGTTGATCTGCTCCAGCCGGTTGTATCCGGTGATCGGCTTGAGCGCAGGGCCACGCAGGGCTTCGGGCAACTGTGCCTGGCGGTCTTCGTCGGTGGCAAAGCAGGCCACGCCTTCGGTGCCGGGGGCGGCTGCGTCCATGATGAAGCCGGGGTTGGGGCTCATCCAGTCGGGGATGCGCACGGCCTGGTTGGCCGACACCCAGCCCGAGGGGTTGGCGCTGTTGGGCAGCAGGCGTATGACCGTGCCCCGGGCGTCTGCCAGATAACACGACAGGTAGGAGGTGCGCGAGAGCGTGGCCGACAGGAAGATTTGCTCGCCCACCTCAAAAGCAGTGCGCTCCAGCATGATGTTTTCTATCTGCATGTCGATGGTGCGCGCTGGGGCTGCTGCGCCATAGGCCAGTCTGGTCGCAGGTGTCCCCGAGGTTGTGTCGTCGGGCGGTGCTGCCGCAGCCACCGGGGTGGCGCTGGTGGTGGCCCAGCCCACCCGCGCGAGCTTGCCGTCGGTGCCCAGGGTGACAAAGTTGCGCAGCGCACGCTCGTAGGTGGTGAAGTCGATCACACCGCTGACCACCATGCCCTGATCGGTCTGAAAGCGCGCTACGGCAAGGCGCAGCATGGGGCTGTTGTCCGGCAACTGTTCGGCCCCGGCGCTCAGGTAGCCCCGGCTGATCAGCGAGCGCTTGACCAGCTGGTGTTGAACGACAGAATCGCCCTCGTCATACCAGTCGCGCAGCTGGCGCTGGAAGTCGGGGTGGGTTTGCTCCAGCGTCAGGCACTGCCAATAGGGGATGCGTGCCCATTTGCCAATCAGCTCGATGGTGGCCAGCTCCACCAGGGTGCGCACGGCGCTGCCAGCGCCCTGGGTGTAGTCGCGCCCCACGTTGAACTGCACGCCGTAGGTGCCGATGCGCCCTGCCAAGTCCAGCCCTTGGCCGCCAGTGCCTACGATGACCTCGTTGGCCGAGTCCAGCCCCGGAATCAGTGTGCGCGTGCGAAAGTCGCCCAGGTGCATCTCCAGCCCGATGATGGTGGCATTGCGGTTCTTGCTGTAGCCCAGGTCAATGCGCGGGCCCGACAGACCGGCATCAAAGCGGTTGTTGATGACGTTCTGATCGACAAAAGCGATGGCCCCCGACAGGTACAGCGCAGGCCGTTGCAGCTGCATCTGGTTGTTGTTGAGCAAGATGGTGGTGAGGTTTTGCACCGTGTCCTGGCGCGCAATGTCCACTTCGTAGTCCACGAAGCGAAATGCGTTGCTCAGCCGCGACATCTGCGAGATGGCCGTAATCACCATGTCCTTGGTGGCCACCGACACGCGCGATGAGTAGTCGGGAATTTGCTTGCTGGTGATCAGCGTGGTGGGCAATTGGGCGTCGCGCAGCATCACATCCATGCACTGCAACGAGTCCGAGAAGCTGGAGATCGAGCGTGTGGGGCGCACCACGGGCCTGTCCGAGATGGAAGCCTGGTTCTGGAAGGCCGCGTCATTGCGTGCATCCATGGGCGTACTGCACCCTGTGACCCATACCGCACCCGCCAAGGCCAGCAAGGTGCCTGAACGAAAGCGACCGAGCTTCAAAAGGCGCGCTACAGCGCCCGCAATAGTGGTGGACGGCATAAGGCTCCCTCTCCTGCTGTGCAGGCGCTTGTGGCGTTTGGCGTATGGATGTCGATTTATTTACAGATGTTGACCAGATCACCGCGCAGTACAACGACCTGCGGCGCCTGGTTGGGGCCGTAGCGGGCTGTGTTGGTGGTGCTGGCTGACAGCGTGTTGCTGCCCACTTCTTGCACACAGGTCTTTTGCATGCCTTCGGCATTGGCCGTAGTGACCACATCGTTGTTGGTCAGGATGCCGGTGGTGTCTGCCGAGAAGGCCTTGGCTTCGTAGCGGGCAATGCGTGCGCGCAGCCAGGAGGGGGTGCCGGTGTTGCCGTCAATGTTGCCTGATGCCTGCGCCGGACCGGTGGGCATCATCTGGATGACGAGCTTTTTGCCCAAGATGACCGGGTCTTCGCCGGGGGCCTGGGCCCAGACCAGTGCGGTGCCGCACCAGGCCAGAACCGTGGCAGCCAACCATTGCGACAGGATATTGATAGTCATGGGGCACCTCCGTCAAATAAGTGGGGGGAAGGGGGCCCACGGCGCGCAAGGCAAGGTGGGCCCGCCCTCAAAGGTGGATGTCGGCAGCGCTGGGCTGGCCGACAGGTGGTGCAGAAGGCTCTGCACCGGGTTTGCGATCAGCGAGGGCCGCCACCGCTGTTGTGGGCAGTGGCACCAGGTGCGCAAGTGAAGCAGGCGTTGTTGCTGGCCACGTTTTGCACGGCCTTGCTGTTGCTGCCGCTGGACAGGTTGGACAGCGATGCAAACATCAAGGTGGTGGACTGTGTGGAATTGCCGCCAATGGTCACGTCACCCAGGTTGGACGACACGTTCTGGCTGGCGTAGGCATCGCTGCCCGTGGCTTCGTTGGAAATCGACGAACCCATGTTGGCGTTGACGCTTTGGGTCGAGTTGCCGCTGATGGTCACATCACCGGAGTTGCTGGCCAGGTTTTGGATCGCTTCGCTCTTGGAGCCTGTCGATTTGTTGCTGACGAATGCCGATGTCAGTGACACGGTCTGGGTCGAGTTGCCCGTGATGCTGATGGCGGGGGCTGACGAGGTGGGGGGGACGGGGCCAAATGCCATGGCAGAGGAAGCGATAACACCGAGGGCGATGAAAGCAAGGGATTTCATGACTGTTCCTTCAAGATGTGGACTCAACACTGGCAGCTTCCGCAGCGGATCTGCGGGGCGGCCGACCTTGACAGGACGCTGGCTGGAACACTGTGCCGGGGTTGCCGGTCAGGGCCCGTTGGCGTTCTGTCTGGGTTCAGTGTCTGTCTGTTGCGGCGCGCTGCACATACCTAACGGACGCTAGTACTACAGCCGTAGTACTTGATGTAAAGTGCCACGCGTCAAAACAACGTGGCAAGTCAAGATGACGGTAGAGGTGCAGCCGTGGCTACAGG
>NZ_SLXH01000051.1 GCF_004341365.1 Simplicispira metamorpha
GCGCACCAAGCCAGCAGGCGCTCGGCCTCGCGCTTGTAGCTGTCAAAGGTGTGGGGGCTGTCCTGGTGCCGCAACAGCCAGCCAGAGACCGCATCGAGGTCGTTGTCCGCGCGGGTCAGCGTGCGCGCGCCGGCATTGGCTGCGGGCCGTGCTGGCAGAGCAGTTAACCCATCGGATGTCCAGGCTGGGGGCAGGAGGGCAGGGGTGGTCATCAAGTGGATGCAGTCCTGGTTTCGTCGAGCAGATAGAGAGCCTGCCCTACAAGCTCTGCACCTCAAAGCCCACCACGCTGCGCGTTTGCTGGCTGAACTCCACGCCAATGAGGTGGATGGGCTCGTAGCGCGCAATCGGGCTGTTGCGGTACCAGTCGTTGGGGATGCTGGCAAAGAACGCGCCAAACAATGTGTGCAGCCCAGAAAAATCGTTGGCTTGCAGCAGGCGGTAGAGCTGGCCGGTCTGGCGGTCGGTGGCCGAGGTGCCGCCCTTCAAGGCCTTGAGCAGTGCGCCGTTGAGGCTGGCCTGCACCTCCAGATTCGGGTATTTGAGCGTGTACTCAATGCGCGCGCCCATGGCAAATTCGGACGCAATCGTCAGGTAGCCCGCCTGGAACAGCAGCGCCTCGGGTGCCAGGGCATCGACATCGAAGGTGCTGAGCAAGTCTTCCATGGCCACGGTCTGGCCCAGCTCGGGGGTGAAGGTGTGGTGCTGGGTCAGCACATCAATCAAAAACGTGGGCGTGCCGGTCTCGAACCAGTAGGGCTTGAACTGGCGCTCCTGGAACAGCAACAGCAGGTCAAACGGGTTGTAAACACTCTGGCCCGTCCAGTTGTAGCCGTTGTACCAGCGGCGGATTTCGGTGCGATCCAGACCGGGCAGCTCCGGGGCAAACACCGTATCGACATCGGCATCGGTGTAGCCACACAGGGCGCTGTATTCGCAGGAGACGGTGATGTCGCGCAGGTTGTTCAGCCCCGAGAACAAGCTCACTTTGCTGAACTTGCTCACGCCCGTCAGCATGGCAAAGCGGATATGCGCGTCGGCGTCTTTGATCACCGAATACAGGTTGCGCAGGCCATCGCGCATCTGCCGTGCGGTATCGCTATCGGTGATGTTGTCCAAAATGGGCTTGTCGTATTCATCGACCAGCACCACTACGCGCTGACCGGTCTGGGCGTGGATTTGCTGCAGCAATTCGGCAAAGCGCCCCGAGATGCTGCGCTGCGCACAGGCTACGCCCCAGCGTTGTTGCAGGTACTGCAAGGTTTCTTCGATTTTGATGTCCAGCGCCTCGCGGCTGTGCAGTACGCCAGCACCAAAGCTGATACGCACCACCGGGCTGCGCTGGCTCCAGTCCCAGTGCGCTTCAGCGTGCAGCCCGGCAAACAGGGCCTGATTGCCCTCGAACAACTCGGCTATGGTGTCGATGAGCAGGCTTTTACCAAAGCGGCGCGGGCGGCTCAGAAAGTAGTGCGTGCCCTCATCAATCAGCCGCAGGATGTGCGGCGTTTTATCGACGTAGTAACAGCCATCTTCGCGCAGCCGGGCAAAGGTCTGGATGCCAATGGGCAGCTTGCGGCGGGGCAGGGGGGTGTCGGGGCAGCGCATGTGGGCCATTGTGGCATTCCCAAATCGCTACGCATTCACCCGGGCGCATTGTCTGCGCTGTCATCACCCGCCCTCTGCATCTTGCGATAAAGAGGGGGGCGTCTTGCCCCCGATGGCGCCTCAGCCGATCCCGTCGTTCAGCAGCGCTGTCCCTGTCGCATTCGATGGCAGCCCCACCAGTGCCGCCGTGCTCACTTCCTCCGCTGGCAGGAATCGATCGTGGTACTCCTGCGACTGCACGAACGCCTCAATCGCCCCTAGCGCATCGCCCTGGCGGCTGTCAATGGCATCGAGCCAGTGCGCGTAGCCGCCCGGCTCCGGTGTGCGCCCCAGCAGGCCGACGTACAACAGTGTCACGCTGACTTCTTCGCGCATGAGTTCCTGGTATTCCTGGGACTGCGCAAACCCGGCCAGCGCCTCGCCGCGTGTGGTACCCGCGCCCAGTTGCTCCAGCCAATAGGCTTTACCCGCTTCGTCCGGGCTGCGACCGAGCACGTTCTGGTACAGCGTGTCGAGGAATCCCACGTTGTCCAGGCTGCCGTACTGGTTCTGGAATTCGCTGCTGTCGGCAAAGCCCTGTGCCACTTGCTCCAGGCTTTGGCCTTGGCTGAGCATCTGCTCCATCCAGTGGTTCATGCCCGCTTCGTCGGGGATGCGCTCAAAGGCGGCAAAGTACAGGCGGGCCAGGGCGCCAGCGTGGGTCTGGAATTCGGGTGAGTCCAGGAAGGCTTGGGCCACTTGGACGCGGCTTTGCGCGCCGCTGTCGAGCACTTGTTGCCAGTAGGCCAGTCCTTCGCCTTCGGCCTCGCGGAACAAGGTGTCGCGGTACAGCTGCATGGCGTAGAACTTGGTGCTGGCAAAGACGTCGTTGTCTTTGGTGCCTACGCTCAGGCCATGGGCTGCCTCTAGGGCGTCGGGGAACTGGTCGTTGTCGCTGTCGGCTGACGGTGGCCCCTCTTCATTGACGTCGGTCACGCGCAGCGTGAAGTCGGTGCGCACCGGGCTGGAGCCGGCCACCGTGCTGTCGGCCACGCTGACGCTGACGTCGTAGCGGCTCTGGGTCTCAAAGTCCAGCACCGTGCCGGCCTGGAGGTAGAGCTTGCCGACACTGACTTCAAAGCTGCCCGCATCCTTGCCCGAGAGCGTCACTGTATTGCTGCCCAGCGCATCGTCAGTGATGTTCAGGCTGGCCACTTCGCGCCGGCTGGCGATGCGGGTGTTCTCGGCCAGGCTGGTGCTGCTGCGGCTCAGAGCCACAGCGCTGGGCGCTTCGTTGACGTCGGTGACGCTGACAGTGACGGCTTGGGTCGCGCTCAGCGGGGCAGCGGCGTTGTCGGTGGCGGTGACGCTAAAGCGGTAGCTGGCTTGGGCCTCGTAGTCGGCGCTGGCCTTCAAGGTGACGGCGCCGCTGTTGCTGTCGATGTTCAGCAGTGCTGCATCCGTGCCCGAGAGGCTGTAAGTCAGGCTCTGGCCTGCATCCGCATCGGTGGCGCTGGCCTGGTAGATGGCGGTGCTGGTGGGCGCGTTCTCGGCGACGCTGGCGGTACTGCCCGAGGTGATGACCGGGGCGCTGTTGCTGGCATCGGGGGGCAGTGGCAGGTAGCCAGGGGCGCCTGGGTCGGTGATGGTGCCGTCGGCGGCACCATCGCTGTCGAACTGGCCACCGTCCTCGATGACAAAGTCCAGGCGGGTTTTGCCGTTCTCGTTGACCACGCGGCCACCGTTGGCCGGGTCGGCCAGGTTGACCCAGGCGCCGCTGGTGTTTTGCTTGAAGTAGCCGTTGATGCCCAGCGCACCATCCAAATAGAAGCTGAAGCTTCCCGTGCTGCCTTGGGTAGCAACCGTAGCCGTAAAGCTCAACAGGCCCAGCGGCGCATTGAAGCCCTCGGGCAGATCGTCGGGCGCATCTTGCTGGCCGATGCTGGTGATTTGCACATTGCCGGCGTTGGAACCCACCTGACCGTTTTGGCTGCCGACGACCAAAGTGACGGGGGTTTTAGGGGCGCCGGGCTGGTTGCTGACGCTGCTGGTCTGGCGAAAGTTCAGCGAAGTGACCTGGGACTGCTCGCTGTCTTTGATGCCGTCGCCGTTGCCATCGCCGGCCACTGCGGGGCCGCCGTCTTGGGGGGGGATGCCTGGGATGCTGTCTTCTTCCTCGGCAGAAACGCCGTCATCGTCATTGTCGGCGGGTGGGGGAGGAGGTGGGGGCTCGCCGCCACCTTCGGCCACGTCGGTGACGGTGACGGTGAGGCGCTGGTAATCCGTACCGCCCTTGCCATCGCTGACCTTGACGGTGACGACATAGGTGTTATTGCCGACCGTGTCGCCCTGATCCTGCGGGCTCTCAAAGTCGGGGGCGCTGATAAAGCGCAGGGCGCCGCTATGGGGGTCGATCTGGAATTTCTGAGCGTCATCGTTTTGCGGGATGGCTGCCAGCGTGCGGCCACTGATGAGGCCTTCGGGCGCGAGGATGCTGTAGGTCAGGGTGTTGCTGTCGGCATCGGTGGCGGTGACCGTGGTCACTGCCGTGGTGTTTTCGGGGATGCTGATGGCGGCGGCATCGTTGCCGCCGTTGCTGGTAATCACCGGCGCGGCGTTGCTGGCCGCCGTGAAGTTGTAGGTCGTGTTATCGGCAATACCGGCAAAGGCGTTGTTGGCGCTGTCCTTCAGTGCCGTGGCGTCGATCTGGATGGCGTATTGCTTGCCAGCGAACAGCGCGTCGGTCGGGTTGAGGGTCAGGGTCTTGCCGCTGATGGCGACCTTGCCATCGCCGCTACCCTGTGCAGTCGTGACGTCGAAGGTCTCGACCGTCGTGCTGTCGGTGACGTTGTAGAGCGTGATATTGCCGGTGCCGAAGGCGATGTTTTCCGAGAAAACCAGGGCGGGCGAGGCGTTGACCGCAATATTTGTGGCGTCATCGGCCGGGGTGGCACTGCTGAAGGTCGGCGCGACGTCATCGACCACGGTGATGGTCAGCGCTTCTTCATAGGTCGCGTTGGCGCTGTCCTTGGTTTGCACGCGCACCAAGTAGCTGCCCGCCGCTAGGTTGGCGGCATTGTTGGCGCGCAAGCTGCTGCCGCTGAGGTTGAACGAGGCGTTGTCGGTGTCCCCCGTTCCCGCCACCAGGCTGTAGGTGAAGGTGTCGCCAGTATCGGTGTCGGTGGTGCTCAGGGTGCCGACAGTGACATTGGCACCGCCGCTCTGGTTGACCGAAGCGTTGGTGATGGCGATGTCGGTGGGCGCATCATTCCCCGCCGCCACCGTGATCGTTGAGCTCACCCCGGTTGAACTGGCGCTGCCGTCATTGACCACCCAGGTTACGGTGCGGTTGCCGGTGTTGGGGTTGTCGGTGTTGGTGTTCTGATAGGTCACCGATTCCAGCGCGGCTTCGTAGTGCGCCTTGGTCGCCGAACCGCTCAGGGTCAACACGCCGGTGCTGCTGTTCCAACTGCCGCTGATGCCGTTCTGTGCGGTGAAGGCCAACACATCCTCGCTGCTGACATAGCCCGTCGAAATCGTTACGGTGGCCGAAGCAAGGTTGCTGTCGTCGGCGTCGCTCAGCGTCAGCGTGCTGTCGATCATCGTGGCCGCATCGCCTTCGGTAAAGGCCAGGGTGCCGCCGGCATCGGTGAGGCTCGGCGCGTCATTCACTGCCGTCACGCTGATCGTCTTGGTGACGGCGACGCTGTTTGTGCTGCCGTCGTTCACCACCAGGGTGAGCGTGCGGTTCGCCGTATCCGGTGTATCCGAAGTATTGGTGTAAGTGACGGCCCGCAGCGCGGCCTGCCACTCAGCCAGCGTGGCGCTTGCGCCGGCTGAGGTCAGCGTCAGCACGCCGGTTGCCGCATCGTAACTGGCAGCGACGTTGCCCATTGTGGAACTATCGTTGCTGAAGGCCAGCAGGTCTTCGCCGCTGCGGAAGTTGCCGGTGATGGCCACGGTGGCGCTGGCCAGCGTGGCGTTGTCGGCGTCGGCGAGGGTGATGCCGCTGTCCACCACCACCGGCGTGCTGGTGACGTTGGCACCTTCGGTAAAGACCGTGGTGCCGCCACTGGTGGTGGCGACGGGCGCATCGTTGACGGGCGCCCGCAGGGTGAAATCGTTGCCATCGCCACCGGCATAACTGGCTCGCAGCACGGTTCCATTGCCGCCCGCCGCCAGCGTGCCCGCTTGCGCCAGGCCGCTGAAGGTGCCGGTCACGGCATCGGCTGCGTCGTTGGCGATGAGGACATAGCTGTCGCCTGGGCCTGGCACGTAGCCATGGGTCACCGAAAGCGTGGCGCCAGTGACATCGGCGGCCCCGTTGACGACCACCTGGTCGTACCCCGTCCCGGCCGTGGTGCCGTTGATCTGCGCGGCCAGGGTGCTGCCCGCTTGCATGCTCAGGTTGCCGTTGATGGTCAGCACGCCCGTGCCTGCGCCGCCGCCGGGGGACAGCGTTGCGCCGTTTGAGATGGTGACGTTGCCGCCGATGCTGCCGCTGCCGCCCAGTGTGCCCCCGCTGTTCACAGTGACGGCGCTGGTGTCGCCAATGGCCGCACCGCCGCTGGCGTTCAGGGTGCCGGCGTTCACATCCACGCTGCCCGTATGGCTGTTGTTGCTGCCCGACAGGGTCAGCGCACCCGCACCGCTCTTGACCAGCGCACCCGTGCCGGCCAGCGCGGTGTCGATGGTGGCGGTGTTGCCCGCGCCATTGACCACGGTGAGCGTGGCTCCGGCGCCCACGGTCAGCGTGCTGCCCGACAGCGTCACGCCGCTGGCGGCGCTCAGGTCCAGCGTCAGGCTTTCGTTGAGGGCTACGTTGCCCGCCAGCGTCAGGGTCTGGCCGGCCAGGCTGGGGGCGAAAACGATGGTCTGGCTGCCGGTCGCACCGGCGGCGATGGCGATGGCCTCGCTCAGGCTGACGCCATTGCTCGGGTCGATGGTGGCCGTGTCGGTGGCGTTGGTGACGTAGATGGTGTCGCTGGTGACCGTTACATCCGCCGTGGCGCTGGCGGTGCCGTCGCTCAGCGTGAAGCGCAGTGCCGCATCACCCGTGGGCGTGTCGTTGCCGTACGTGATGTGCCGCGCCACGTCGTTGACCAGCGCGGTCGTGGCGGCGGTGTCGCTGCTGGTAAAGCTGATATTGAGCACGCCGCCGGTGTAGGTGTAAGTGGCAAACGTGAGCCCAGCCATCTGCAGATTGGCCCCGCTGACGGTAAACAGGCTGCCCGATGTGTTGAACCCGAGCACATCGGCGCTGACGGCCGAGCCTGCGCGCTGCACCGTCAGCGACGCGCCCGACCAGTCGCCATTGCCGCTGTTGAGCGCGCCCAGTTCGGTATCGGCCAGCACCGTGTTGCTCGAAACGTCCAGCGTGACCGTATTGCCCACGCCCGCCCAGGCCACGCTGTCGCCGTTCAGGTTGGTGAGGGCGGGGGCGGAGTTTGCGAAGATGAAGCTCATCACCGTCCGATCGGCCAGCGGGTCCAGTGAGTTGCCCGCCCGGGTCAGCGCGGGGTCCGGCAGCCCGGCATGGAAGCGATCGCCGACCCGGGTGACGAAGCCCTTGCCGTCGGAATCGACAAAGGCGTCCGGCTCGATCACCACGTAGTAGCTGGTGCCGGGGTCAAAGCTGCCGTTTGGATTGATGCTCACCGTGGAGGCCGTGGCATTGCCGCTCAACGACACCCGCGCATCGCTCGCGACGAAGGCCTCGAACACAGTGTCGTTGCCATAATTGCCGTCGCCGTTGTCGATGCGGATGGAAATGGTGCCCGTCCCCTTGCTCAGCGTGGTGCTGTGGCTGAAGGTGAGGACCAGGTTGTCGTTGGCATTGGCGGTACCGTTTGCCGGCGGCGTGAAGGATGTGAGCGTGGGCGGCGCGTCGTTGTTGCCGTAGTAGAGGTCGTTGCCAGCGCCTGTAATGCGCTGGTAGTAGTCAAGGTCGCCGTCGTTGTCGTAGTCGGCGACGCGCACGCTGGAGAAGCTGATGTTCAGCCCGGTCACGCCAGCCGGGATGGCTTGCGACGAGCTGAAGCTGCCGGCGCCATCGTTGCGCCACAGCGTTACGGCGGTCGCCACGCCTCCCTCCTGGGTCAGGATGTCGATGTCGCCGTCGCTATCGAAATCGCCGACCTGCACAAAGGAGAAGTTCGTAGTGCCGCTGTCGGAGAGCGGCAGCGCGCCGGGCGAGAAGCTTTGCGCAAGAACGGTGCCGAATTCCTCCCACGCTTGCGCGTGAACGGCGGCCTTTGCCGACACCGTGCCGATGATTACCTCGAGCACGGCGTTGCCGCCGGCAGCGCTGCTGCCGGTCAGGTCGTTCGAACCCGCAACATCCGCACCCGTGGCCTGCGCGAGCGAAGCCAGCAGCCTTGCCCCGCTTTCGCCGCGGCCGACATCGCACCCATAGAGAAGGATGTCGCCACCGGCGCTCAGGCTGTCCCCGATGGTGGCCAGGGTGGCCTGCTGTGCATCCAGCGCCGCCTGGTCCAGCATCAGGTTGCCGAGCTGCACCCGCCCCTGCGCACCATGGCTGATGACGTGGATGGCATCCAGCCCGGTGCGCCCTTGCAGATGCGCCGCCATCTGCGCCAGGCCGTCCTGCCCGGCTTGCAGAAACACCACCTCGGTTCCGGGGTCCAGCCCTTGCAGCAGGGTGGCGGCGTCTTGTACGCGGCTGTCGATGAAGACGATGCTGCGGGCAGGGCTGGCGGTGGTGGCAATGTCGGTCATGGCAGTCTTCCTTGGGATTATTTGAGTGTTTTTGGGGATTGCGAAAAAGGTATTTTTATGCAATCTTTCCGCATTTGTGCGAGGTTCAACAGATGAGTCTGATCTGCCCCCAGTGCCAAAGCAG
>NZ_SLXH01000052.1 GCF_004341365.1 Simplicispira metamorpha
GGCCGCGTGAAACGGCCCGGCAGGTGGCGCATTACCAGCGCACACGGTTTTTGTTGGTGTTTTTGTACCTGACGGGGCTGCGGCGCAGCGAAATCACGCAGGCGAGCACGGCGGATCTGGTGCAGCGCCGGGGCCAGTGGTGGCTGCAGGTCAGTGGCAAGGGACATACGGGGTTGCCGGTGCCGGTTCCCGAAGATGCGCTACAGGCGCTGCGCGCGTACCGAGCCTCCACCGGGCGCAGTGCCTGGCCCGATCCGCTACAGCCAGAGCCCTTGTTGATGGATTTGTACGGCAAGGGCCAGCTGCTGACGAGCAAGGCGGTGCACCAGATTGTGACGACGCTGTTTGCATCGGCAGCCAAGGCCTGCCCAGATCCAGAGCAAGCCCGGCTGTTGCAGGCAGCAACCACGCACTGGCTGCGGCATACGGCGGCGACGCACCAGCTGGATGCAGGGGTGCCACTCTTGGTGGTGCGCGACAACCTGCGGCATGCTTCGGTGCAGACCACTGAACGATACCTGCACGTCGAGCCCGACCGGCAGCATGCGCAGACACAGAAGCACCGGCTCAGGCCAGGGTGAGGATTGCACGGCCACACCTCGGTTTGGGCGCAGGTCAGGTGGCTACCGGCCAGATGCGAATCTTTCAACAAGATTGCTGCGATGACTGTCATCGTAAGTAGCGCTTTTTTGATAGCCAAATAAATTATTTGAAATAAATATTGAATTTCATTTCAAATGAAATTCTATTGAGCCTTTCTTCAGTATCATTCGCTTCAATAACGAACCAAACGAATTGCGCCTAACGCAATCAACTGCCTCTAACTGCGGAGAAATCACATGACAGCCCAACCACGCCCAACTCCAGATCGCTCGGTCGTCTTGACCAAAGCCACATTGAGTGCCGCAGAACAATTGGGACTGAGCAATGCTGATTTGGCCGCAGTCATCGGTGTGAGTGAGCCAACTATTTCCCGCCTCAAAGGCAGCCACGGCCGTACCATTGATCCTAAATCGAAGGAAGGTGAGCTGGCTTTGATGCTGATACGCGTGTTCCGCTCGCTAGACCCACTGATTGGTGGTGATGAAGGTAAGCGCAAAGCATGGATGAGCAGCTACAACAGGGCACTGGTTGGCCAACCTAACCAACTGATACGTAAAGCCGATGGCTTAGTACGCACCCTTGCATATTTAGATGGAATGCGCGCTGCATCATGAAAGCAGAAAGTTGGAATCCAGATTGGCTTCAAACCCACTGTACGGAACTCAGCATGGTGGGTGCATGGCGTGGAGTAGAGACGCAATACATTGCGGCATCTATGAAGCTTGTGGACACCATGGAAGAGTACGATTTGCTGGAGCAGATGCTGGAAGAAAGCAAACCTCCGGCAGTACCTTCGGCCACACCCAAACACTTCCTGTTGTTGAGTCCGTTCCGCTACTTTCCACAGCACAGTTCACGTTTTCGCCCAGGGCATCAAAGCGGTCTATGGTACGGGTCATCAACGTTGCCGGGCGCTTGTTCCGAAATTGCTTACTGGCGCATGCGCTTCATTTTGGATAGCGCAGGGTTAGCAAGTGGTAGCGCCGTGGTGACAGAGCACACGTTCTATCAAGCAACCGTGCGAGGTCAGGCCATTAATTTGATGGGTGCGCCGTGGGTAGATTTTTCTCACCTTTGGAAACATTTCTCAGACTACAGCGGTACGCACAAGCTTGCCGAAGCAGCCATCAATGCAGGCGTGCAGTGGATTCAATATGAGTCCGTCCGTGCTCCTTCCTGCTCTTTAGCTGCTGTACTTACGCCAGATGCACTCGTTGGAGACAGTGCAGAGATCGAAGGCTCCAAGCAAGAGTGGATTTGCAAAGCATCACGCGATGCTGTGCTAATGCGTAGCAAAGACGGGGTGACGCAATTCGAGTGGCATGAATAGCTAGTAGTCAGTCATCTTGGAGTTGGAGTTAACCCGTTTCCGGCAAACCAGGCCGTAGCCTTTGCCAATATGTCGAGCTCCATTTGGACTTGGCGCAGCTTGCGGCGCAATTCGATGAGCTCTTGGCGCTCCTTAGCGTTCAAGGCCGCTGCGCTGGCCGGTAGCGCAGTGGCGCCAGCTCCACCAGCTTGACGCACCCAGCTCAGGATACTGGTGGTGTGGCAGCCAAACTCCTTGGACAATGCACTTGGAGTGCGGCCGCTGCGCACCAGTTCGACCATTTGGTCGCGAAAGGCTTGCGCGTAGGGTGGTTTAGGTCTTGGCATGTTGGACTCTTTCTTTCAGTTGGAAAGTGTCCGCGAAATGGGGGCAACTCCAACTCCACTCCGGCAGAAGCTGAGGCAAACTACTGGAGGCAACTCGCCAACAGCAACACCTCGCCAGAGGTGTCAACTTAAACCAACTGGCCTCCTTGAAACCCGGGGCGGTTCATAGCGCTGAACAAGGCCACAGCGACCAAGGCACTTTGAAATGGTCGCAGAGCCCTAGAATTTGCTCTCAAGCCACCCTATTTAGGCTTTGTTTTAGAACTTTCCGGGTGATTTTTTAGTTTTTTTTCCTCCAACTGCAAAAAACTTGCCAACAAAACCGTCCTGAGCTATGCTGCGGCCCATGTTGACAATGCGGTACAGCCATGGCACGGGCAATTGATTTCAAGACGTCGGTAGCGGTCTCGCTATCCGGCCTGGACGTGCCTGCAAAGAAGCTACAGGAGCTGTGCGGCCGCGAGAAGCCGGCAGGCCAGCACCACATGCGCTACATGCCCTCTGACATCCGCGCTGCGCGTTACCGTGCAGCCGGGGTTGAGCCTCCCGCCAACGGCCAGTTGCCTCTGATGTCCAAGTTGCCTCCAGTCATCGTCACACGGATGACCAAGGGTGGTGTCGGAAAAACAAGTATTTCCGTCAACGTGGCGGCTGCGATGGCCATGATGGGCTACCGCGTGCTTGTCATCGACGCAGACCCCCAGGCTTCGGCATCGAACCTGCTGGGCATCGAAACCGCCGTCTACAACACCGACATCCTGCACATCGGGCACTTTCTGAAGAAAGCCACGAACTCACCCGACGCCGACTTGCCTGGGGCCATCAAGCACATCTACGAAGGCGGCTTCCTCGACCTGATTCCCTCGGACATCACCCTGGCAGAGACAGACGCCAGTCTGGTCGCCGTGATGTCCAGTCACACCAGGGCAGAGCTGTTCTTGAACCGCAACAGCACGTATTTCTCCCAACACTACGACGTCATCGTCGTCGACACCGCGCCCGGAACTACCCCCATTGGCCTTGCGTTCTCGTATGCAGCCAAGGATTCCGGCAAGGTGCTCACCGTGGTTGAGCCCGAAGGCAGCTGCCTGCGAGCCCTTGACTCCCTTGCCTCCAACTTGGCTGAAATCAAGGCAGTGACGAGCGCCAACGTCTCCATGGAAGTGGTAATCAACAAGTACCACCCAAGCCTGAAACACGTGCGCGAGTCGATGGGCTTCCTGTATTCAAAGTACGGCTCCATGCTGAACGACTCCATCGTTCCGCAGTACTCCGGTTTCGCACGGCAGCTCAACCCTTCAGACAAGGACGTAGGTCCCTTGGTCGAGTTCGAGTCGAGCTCTGTTGGTGCCACAGCAATCATTGACGTGGCCAAGAGCCTGATTCGCAGCTACGGCATCACGATGCCCGGCCTGCCAGGAGACGAATGATGGCCAAGACTCCTCCCAAGCTTTCAGGCCTCATAAAGACAGGCGCGGTGGTGCCCGCCACCCCCGCACACGAACTGGCCGACATTCCCGGGCCTGGCGCATCCGCTCCCCTTGAGCCGTACGCGCCCCCTGCGGCCGACGAGGCACCCACGCAAGAAGCTCAAGCGACAGCAGTGGACTCTCACAGCGGGCGAAATCTGACCATGCTTGGGGTCCACTTGATAGACCCCAACCCGCTGGCTCCGCGGGAGGTCTACACCCCGGAGATGATTCTGAACCGGGCCGAAGACCTGCGAGCCCAAGGCCAGCACGACCCGATTCACGTCATCCCCAACCCGAACGCCACCGGCCGCTTCATCATCTGTGACGGCTGGACGCGTGTGCAGGCCTGCCGTGAGCACAATGTGTTCGAGTCTTTGCTCGCAGAGATTCACACTGAGCTCGGCATGCAAGAGTCCGCCTGGTTCGGCTACGAGCAAAACGAAGGGCGCTCACAGCACTGCGACCTCGACCGTGCAATGTTCTATGAAAAGCTCATTGCCGCAGGTGAGGCCCCCGCCGAGGTGGCTCGCCGGGCAAAGGTCTCAAAGACCATGATGAGCTTCTACAGGGCGTACGCAAAGCTGCCGGAAGACGTGCTTGAGATTGTCCGCCTGCATCCCCACAAGTTCGGGGCGACCGAGGTCTATCAGCTGGCCAAGCTGCACGACAAAGCGGGCATCCGCAAGGCAGTGGCGCTTGCGAACAAGTATGCGAGCGAAGACCAGACGCAGCGCTGGCTCACAAACCAGGTGCAGGCCCTGCTCAATCCTGTTGCTCACAAAGCGAAGACCTCAGGCAAGACCATTCGGTATGCCAACGGCGTCTACAAGCAGCGCGGCGATGTGTTTGAGCTGGTCATTACCGTGTCTGCCGAGCAACGCGAGGCGTTCGCCCAAGGGCTGGAAGAGCTGCTTGAACTGGCCGCTATCCAGCCGGAGCCAGCTGACGATGACGTCAGCCCAGAGGCACCCCAGGCTTCGTCATGAGCCGGTTTAGTCAACTAAACGGTCACCTCCCCTTGCCGCACGGCAAGGCGGACGGGCTGTTGGCCGACTGGTCGGTCTGCGCGTTTAGTCAACTAAACACTCTCCAGAGCTGCACCTGTATTCTGGCCGGCAGCCCAACACCTTCGCTGCGACCGTTTAGTCAACTAAACGCTTGGGGCACCCCGGAGCTCATCAGACACCTGCCAAAGGCGACCCTTTCCAGTGCAGCGCTCGAGAGCAGAGTGTTTAGTCAACTAAACGCAGGGGTCCACGCCCCTCTTGGACAGACGCAGAAAGATGCGTTTTCCGAGGAAGCGTTTAGTCAACTAAACGCTTTGGGACGACAGCCCAACAGCCACCCCAGGTCTGCAGCGTGCTCTCAGCCTCAGCCCGTTCGGCGCCGTCCCAGCTTTAGAGATTTAAAGCGACGAGTCTATCTACATACAGCACACGAACCCCGCACTACGCGGGGTTCGGTGCATTTGGAATCAGAAATTTGGAGAAATCGCATGAAGTAGCCAAAAACGCTCGTGCCAATGAAAAAACCCCCAGAGCGTCAACTCTGAGGGTTTTCAGGAAATTTGATGAATTCCGCCCGTTTCGCCTAAAACGACGCCAATCGGCCAAAAGCTCCGTAACAGAGCAAATCTTAGGGGAACGGCGGGATTTCATCAAGGACTTTCGTGTCTTTGAGGAGACTGCGATGACTGTTATCGCCCCTACTGTTGTTTACCCGTCGCTCATCAGCCGGGCCTGTGCCGCCCTGGATGAGTCCCCCGTGTTCAAGGATGTGCCTGACGGCTACCTCCGTGTCATTCTGCGAATCGTCAAGAAAATCAACCTGAAACGGTTGAATTCTCCGATTTTGGCCAGCCGCGCCACATTGGCGGAGGAATCAGGCAAATCTGTTGAAACCGTCCACCGCGTGGTGCGCTGGCTGGAAGAGCGCGGCCTGGTGGAGCGCGAACAACGAGCACGCCCAGCGCTGCGCGGCTCCTCTTCACCACTCGTTCCCACCCAGCAGCTCCTGGACGCTTTACTGCTGTCAGCAGTGGCCCGCGCAAGCGTGGACGAGGCTCACTCAGCAAAAGGAACGAGGCCTGTAGCAGGAGAACCTGCGGCCGTTGCCAACAAGAGCTCGGCTCGACCAGCAAACCAAGAGACACCCTTTGAACGTGTTGGCAAGGTGCTGCTGCCTCGCGACCTGGCATGGCTGGTCAAGGAGCAAGGCATGAACTGCTCGGGAGTGCTGCACCTCATGAAGCTCGCAGGCCAATCCAAGCAACGCCTCTCCACTGTTGTGGCAGCCACCAGGAAGTATCTCGAAAGTCTTCAAGGCCGAGAGCTGTACGCTTACCTGAGGGCGCTGCTGGGCAAAGGCAAAGACTTTGGGCTCCGCGCTACCGAGGAAACTCGTGGCGCGGCAGAGACCCAAGAGCGCGAATACCTCAAACAGAAAGCCCAGGATTTGGTAGGCCGAACCTTCCAGAACCAGGATCGAACTCTTGTGGTGAAGGTGGATGACTCAGGTGTCCTGATTGAAGTCCGCAACGGGCAGCGGGCGGCAAGGCCGTTCTGCCGGTCTTTTGTGGAGGCCATTGAGGCAGGCCGCCTGCGTGGCGTCTAAGGGTCCCTGTGGATAACTTTGAGGCGACCAAGTGTCAGCGCAGACAGCTCTATATCCAAGGTTTTTTAAACCTACAGTCTTACAGAAAACAACCAGACGGGGCCGGCAACTTATCCAAAAAAAACCAAAAACAACACTGAAAACCGGGCCAGGGGCCATTTGCACGAACGTTTTGAACGACTGTCCGACGACCATGCCCGCCACTGTTGTAGCAAGGGAAACCACGGCCAGTACCAACTCCACCGAGGGTATTCGAAACGCTTCCATGACCCAGACCGGTTGGCCAAGAGCTGGGATTCGAAATCGAGAGGCGCAACACACCAACCAGGCCTTGGACAGTAAGCGGATGGCGAACCCATCTTGAATGATCTGGTCAGTCTGGGGAAGATCGTGTCCATGCAACCTTCCGTGGACACGATGCTCAAAGACGCTCAGAACCACCGCTATGCATTGGCCGGGCAGTCCGAACGTGGCGCTGGAGCACGCTCAGCTCAACGCACTGGTGCTGCGTCTGCCCTAGCAGCTCAAGCGCATTGGCGAGGATGTGGCCCAGAAGCTGGACTATATGCCCGGCGTCTTCACGGTCGAGCGGCACGTGCGGGGCAAGTGGGCGTGTGCCCAGTGCCAGAGCCTCACACAGGCCCCGGTGGCCGCTCACATCATCGACAAAGGCATCCCGACGACCGGCCTGCTCGCGCAGGTGCTGGTAGCCAAGTACCTGGATCACCAGCCCTTGTACCGTCAGGAGAACATCTTTGGCCGCGCCGGCCTGACCATTCCAAGATCGACCCTGGCGCAATGGGTGGGCACCTGCGGAGCACGGCTGCAGCCGCTGGTCGATGCCCTCAAGACCGAAGTGCTCGGGCACCGGGTGATGCACAGTGATGAGACCCCGGTGGTCATGCTCAAGCCAGGTAACGGCAAGACGCACCGGGCCTACCTGTGGGCCTATGCCCCGGGAGCGTTTGAAGACATGAAGGCCGTGGTCTATGACTTCTGCGAGTCGCGCGCTGGCGAACACGTCCGAGCCTTCCTGGGTGAGTGGCGCGGCAGTCTGATTTGCGACGACTACGCTGGATACAAGGCCAGTTTCAGCCAAGGCGTGACCGAAGCCGGTTGCATGGCACACGCCCGGCGCAAGTTCTTTGACTTGCACGTGGCGGGCAACTCGGCCATGGCCAAGGCCTTGGACTACAGCCTCAAGAGATGGAGTGCGCTCACGCGCTTCGTCGATAAACCGCAACTACCGCCGGACAACAACTGGATTGAAAACCAGATCCGGCCAGTTGCCCTGGGGCGCTCGAATTGGTTGTTTGCCGGCAGCCTGCGCGCGGGCCAGCGCGCCGCCGCCGTCATGAGCCTGATCCAGTCGACCCGCATGAACGGGCATGACCCGTATGCCTACCTCAAGGATGTGCTCACCCGACTGCCCACGCAAAAAGCCAGCCGCATCAACGAGCTCTTGCCGCACCGCTGGAAACCTGGCGCAAGCTGGTTCTCAGCCATGACCGCCAGCTGCGGTCAATATGGGTTCACCGCGTGCATACCTTGGACAGCGCCTTAGAACGTGTTCAAAGTCTTTTGAGCATTAGCGCCAAGAATGCTAGATGGATGAATTGCAAACTGGTATTGAGCCAACGCTCGCAGTTCTTC
>NZ_SLXH01000053.1 GCF_004341365.1 Simplicispira metamorpha
CTGGCGCAGGCGACATCAACGACGGGCGCAGCTGTTCCACTACCGGCGTCGGGGATGCATTCCTCCTGAAGAGAATCTACGGCTGTAGTACTAGCAGCCCGAGCATACAAAATTTACATCTCATACCGCCACATTAGGATTCTTTGTGATAGTCTCACAAACAGGCTGAAAAGCTCGGCGCGTAGGAACGCCTTCAGATACGCGGTAGCAATCCCCACCGAGAGAGGGGTTTTGTCATGCCCAAAATCCGTGTTGTTGGTTCACCAGCAACCCTCTGGTTTACGGGCGTGGTGGGATCCATCCGCAAGGACGATCGCACGGCGTATCCCGTGTTTCTAACCGCCACGTCCACCTGTCGCGCGTAGAAACGCGGTGGGTGGGATCTAAGTCTCGATACGGAGCCATCATATGCCGCATCTGCATGCCCGTGCGCCATTGCCTGCGCATTCTCTATCCCCTCTCCCTAAAACCTTAGCTGAGCAAATTGAGTGCGACCGCGCGCTTTTACGTCGGCACGCCATCGACAGCCTCTCTGAAGCACTGCACGTGCTCAACAGCGATCCCAAGTCCGTCATAGAGCTGCAGCAGGCCATCGGTCGAATCATACGAGGAGTGACGGCACTCAAACGCTTGGCAGCGCTGGGCTGCTCCACTGCGCCCACCCAGCACATCGCAGAGAGCGTTGCACCACACTCCCCGCCACAAGTGGATGAAGCATCTGCTGTGCAGGCAACAGCGCTCACCAGAAAACGCCGCCGCCGTCGCTACTTTGACACGCACTACAAACGGCAAGTTATCCAACTCATGCGCGAGCAGCACCTGAGCGTCGGCCAAGTCTGCAAACACCTGAATTTGGTCGATAGCGTCGTGCGTCGCTGGATTTTGGAATTCGGCGCCCAAGAAACTGCTGGACTGCACAGCCTCTGCGGCACAGAAAGTACCGGCAGCCCAGCTGCCCACCAGCAGTCCGATGCAGAGCAGCGCGTGAGACAGCTCGAAGATCGTCTGCGGCAACTCCAAGCAGACAACGAGCTACTCAAAAAAGCCGCGGCCTCATTTGCCCGAGAAATTCACGGCTTGTGCGCAGCACCAGGGCCATAACGCCCCGTTCGCAATAGCCCGCAGGCACCTGCCCTGCGGCGCTTAACCCCCTCCATTTTTTGCTACCAGCCCTGGCCAGGGCTGGTACGTGCGCGTGCGTTGGCACTTGCGCCTTCTCTTTCACCCTCTTTTTATCGCAATCCTCGATGAGCGCACCTCTGAAACCCCAATTTTTTCACGCAAACCGCAAAAACGTTGAAAACACACGCTGCGACGTGCCTATACCTAATAACCAATCCTGTTTTTTGGCACAGGCCACAGCCTTGCCGGCCCAGGTGCGGGACTTGGCAGAGCTGCTCGCGCAGATAGCTGCTGATGAATTGATGCAAGAAAAATCTGCCCGCAAAGAACCAGGGCAGTAGGGAGACAGCCATGACACAACTGGCAATTTACGCACGTTACTCGTGCGACAAACAAAACGAAACTTCGCTCGAAGACCAGATACGGCGCTGCACTGAACTGGCGCAGCGCCATGGTCTGTCCATCAGCAAGGATTTGATTTACACCGACGCTGCGGTCTCGGGCACGGACAAAGGCGATGCGCTACGCGAAGGCTATCGACGCCTTCGGCAAGATTGGGATAACGGCAAATTCGACGTCCTTGTCGTCGATGAGTTCAGCCGCCTGAGCCGTGACGGTGTCGAGCAAGCCGTATTGCAAAAGCGCCTGGAAAAAAGTCGGCGCGTGCGCTTGATAACCGCAGACGGCGTAGACACACAAGACCCCGATTGGCAATTGCGGCTGGGCTTTCAAGGTTTGATTGCGCAGCAAGAAAGCCGCAAGTTGAGTTACCGCGTCGACCGGGGCATGGTCGGGCAGTTGGAGCGTGGGTACATGATTGCACCCCCCGCATTTGGCTATCGCTTGCAGCGTATCTTCGATGGCAACCAAAATCACATCGGTAGCCATTGGGTCATTGATGAGGAGAACGCGAGCATCGTGCGTCAAGTTTTTGACAAGCGCGCCAAAGGCGAGTCAATGCACAAGATTGCTGCCTGGCTCAATCAAAAAAATGTCGCTTGCAGCAGAAAAGGCCGTGATGGACAAGAGGCCCATTGGCGCCCAGCGCGGGTCAAAAACATGCTGGAAAACGCAATCTACAAGGGAATCTTTGTGTGGCGCGGTTCCAGCACTTACGCCAAAAAGATGAAAGAACTTGGCGATGAGGTCCAGAGCGTAGAGTACCCGCGGCCAGAGCTGCGCCTGGTCAGCGACGAAGTCTGGACCCGGTGCAACAACCGTTCCGTGAGCCGATCAGGCTACGGCGGTGGACAGCATGCCTTGACCGGTGTCCTCACCTGCGGCTGCTGCGGTGCAACGCTTGCGGTGTCAGCGGTGAAGCGTTGTCGCTCGTTGTACTGCCCGGTATGCAGCGATGCCAGAAGTTCTCTCGGGGCAACAGACCGACTCACATCAACGATTGCTGTGGCAGGGGTGCAGTTCATGCTCATCCAAGCCCTGGAGCGTTTTATCTCGGGACCTTTTTTGCACGCATTTAGGCAATCCCTGCGACAACGACTGACGAGCGACAACAGTGCAGAAATCGAAGAGTGCGCTGCGCGAGTGAAAAAACTCAAAAATGCTCAAGAGCGTCTCTCGTGCATGCTCGCAGATGCAGATGCAGAGGGAGACGATGAAACCTTGCAGAAACGCTACAAAGAAACGCGCCAGCAGGTGATTGCGTCGCAGCAGCAACTGGCCAAGCTGCAAGCGGGTGCCCAAGTGCTGGACACGGCAACGGTTGAAGCGCAGTTGCAAGTCGACCCGCGCAAGCTGCTGTCCAAGCTGTTCGATGCCAACGTGGCGCCGCACGAGCTGCGCACAATTTTGGCCAGGCTGTTTCCTATGGTGGTTTTTGAGGGCAAAGAGGGGCGCTACTTCTCAAAATTCCGTGTCAGGTTTGCACCTGGGGTTGCTTTGGGTATGGCCAGCGGCACCTCATGCTTGACGCAGCAAGAGGTTGAGGCACGCTTCACATTGCAGTACATCCCGTTGAACAAAAAAGAAAAGCCCGGCTACTGGGTGGTTCAGGCGTTGGAGCAGCCACTTCCCACCCCGGAGGCAATTCAGCAGCAAGAGGAGTGTCTGGAGCCAGCCTAAATAGGTCCTGAACCCAACCAAAACCGGCAAAAAAGCCGGTTTTTTGTTGGTTGGTGCAGGGAAAACCTGTTCCCAATTCGTACCGACAGGTTCCCAGAACAGTACAAATTAGAAACAAGTGCCAGCTCCGTTACTCGCTACCGGCGCAGGCGTTTCAGACGATCAGTTGGCGCGAGGGCACCAACGCGCCACTCACGGGACGGTTCGCAGCGGTGCGGGTGCGTCACGCTGGTGGCAATGCGGGCAAGGCGCGTCTGCGCCCGCAAGAGTGGTTGCTCATCGAGTGGCCAGTGGAGCAGGCCGAGCCAGTCAAATACATCCTGTCAACGCTGCCCGAGAGCACTCCCTTGAACGATTTGGTCGGCTCCGCCTACCAGCGTTGGCGTATCGAGCGCGACTACCAAGACCTCAAGCAGGACTTCGGCTTGGGGCACTACGAGGGGCGCGGCTGGCGAGGGTTCCACCACCATGCGAGCTTGAGCATCGCAGCCTACGCATTCTTGATGAGTGAGCGACTCATCGCCGAAAAGCCTGTCGGGGATAAAAAAAACTTCATCGAACGCCAAGTGCCTGCCGTTCCCCAAGATTACATCCCCAGAGGCAGGCCTGCGCGCACAGCGGCACGTGGACAACTCGATCACCCAGTGCGCGGGAAGCCCCGGGCTGAACCCCGGGGCTTCCCGCGCACTGGGTGAAAAAACGGATGCGGCAAGCACAAATGGTGTTGAGTTATGCAGGGTTTCCTTAAAGTAGAGAAATAATTTCCCTATAATGAGTCAATGGGTAAAGTTCACACAGGCGACGGATGGATTGTCCGCGTACAAGGCAACGAACATCCACCTGTGCATGTCCATGTGCTGCACCCAGACGGAAAGGCCGTGATAGATCTTGACGGCAGTATCAATAACGATGGCGTTCCAGCCAAGGTCATCAAGCAGGCGCTGGCCTGGGTTCTGGATCATGAGGAAGTGATTTCCGCTGAGTGCTCCCGCATGAACAACCCGACGAAGAGGTAAGCCATGAGCAAATCGACAGCCCCGCGCCTGGAATCGGTCCGGACGCTCTCCGGGGTCACGTTGGAAGTCCGCTACACCCATGGTCGGCAGTTCATCATTGATCTATCAGCGCTGGCCGATGAATTCGATGCCTTCGCTCCCCTGAAGAATCCGGAACAGTTCGTGACCGCGCAGGTGACGGATTGGGGCTGGACGTTGGAATGGGAGTGCGGTGCCTCGCTTGACAGCGACCGTGTGCTGGAAATGGCGATGGAGCAGGCGGGATTGCAGGCAAACATCGAGTTTCGACACTGGCAAGACCGCCATCACTTCACGCTTTCTGCAGCCGCTGACGTGCTGGGTCTGACTCGCCGCACCGTTAGCCAGTATCGAACCGGCAGCCGTCCCATACCCAAGGTGGTTGGACTTGCCTGCCGAGCCATCGACATGGGGGCTCACGCACCCAGTTAGGCAGCACAGAACCTGGGCCGACGCTGTTCCAGCGTCGTGTAGTCGAGGCTGTGCAGCCACTGGTCGGGGATGGATCCCAGCACCAAGTCCCGCACCACTTCCGGCGCAGAAAACAGCAGCTTGTACGAGGCGTCGTCTTCTGAGGACATAGGCACCTACCGTAGCAGCGAGGATTGCTCTGCAGGATTGCGCTCCCCCAGCCGCTCACTGAGCGCATCGACCTGCTGCCGCGCCACCGCCAAGGCCTCCTGCAAGGCATCGGCCCTGCCTTGCCAACGTGACGCATCCTCCTGGGCCTTGGCCGCTTGCGCCTTGAGCTCAACCAGCTCCTGCTGCGCCACCTCGGCCCGCCCCTGCCAGCGCGCACCCGCCTCACGGGCTGTATTGAGCTGCTGCCGGCTCGTTTCCACCGCCACGCGCTCACCAGCGAGCTGCTCACGCAGCTGCGCCGCCTGCGCCCGGTGCGCCTGGCGCAACTCATCGGTCTGCTGCAGCAGGTGGCGCCTATCCTCATCGGCCCGTACCTGCACCTGGCGCAGTTCATGGGCATGCTGCACCTTCAAAGCCTCCAGCGCTTGGGCATACCGTAGCTGCTCAGACTCCATCACCCCCTGCAACTGAGCCACCTGCTCCTGTGCCAGCACCCGCGCCCTGTCCGTCTGGACCCATTGATCCTGTAGCCCCTGGTGCTGCTGGACAAGCTCCTGGTGTGCAGCCTGCTGCGCCTGCAACTGCCCTTGCACATGGGCCAGTTGCGCCTTGATTTCCAAATTCTCCCGGTCTACCTGGCCTACATACACCTGGGAATCATCGAGCTTGCGCTGCCAATCCGCTTCCCGCTGCGCCAAAGCCTCCACCTGCTGCTGGTACCCCTGCTGTGCCGACCCCAGTGCCTGCTGCCACAGCGCAGCCACCAGACCATCCGAGGCCTGCACCAGCTCGGGCGGCAACTGCGGATGCGCACGCTCCGCCAAAAGCCGCTCGGCCACCTCCTGGCGCCAGCGCCGAATCATGTCCGAGACCACCTGCTGGCCGCCGCGCGAGCCAATGCGCTGGTAGACCTTGGCAAAGCTCACCGAGTCGCCCGCGCGAAAAAGCTCCGCGCAGGCGCTGGCCACCTGCTCGTACTGCACCTGGGTCAGGCGTGACATGGGGCGCTCTCCTGTAAAAACCGTTCTGGGAAGCCCCATTGTAGGTTTTTAACGTTCAAATACGCACGCATCACGCCATTCTCAGAACGTTTTTTCCTTATTTTTAGTCATTATTACCATAATGTCAAAGAACAACAGCGCTACCACAAAAAACAGCGGAAAAAATGTCGGCACCAAAGAATGTTTCACGGCAACAAAGCACTAGATGCAATAAAAAAGCACAAGAGAATCAACCACTTGATAGCAAAACAGCGGCGTGAAAAATTGCCCGTGAAACATTCCGGCGCCCTCCGAGTCGCCCCACCACACAGCCCACTTGCCACAGCATGCTCACTTCTGTCGGTACAGGGTACGCAGTGATGCCTGCCGTCCAGGAGCCGCTATCTGGCATCCTGACCTGCAAGGCTGCACTGACGCGATGTGCAGAGCAACTTGGAGCTTGCATCTCGGCTCACTGAAGGCCGAACCAGTGACGCAAACAATCGGATCGCCCAAAGTGCCAAAAAACGGTGACAGCTTCAAAAGTGCCCGCTACAAACGGTTCCTTGCCAGTTTGGGACTTGTTTTGGCTGATGCCACGAATCACACACAGCACTGCAAGGTGCTGTGGTACTCCACCAATTTCATGACACCACAAAGCACAGTTACCACCTGGTGGCTCACTGGCCTGCCCGGTGCAGGCAAAACTACCTTGGCACAGGCCTTGGCCCATGCGCTGCGCCAGCGCGGCAAACCGGTGTGCGTGATCGATGGTGATGAACTGCGCGCTGGCCTGTGCCAAGACTTGGGGTTTGACGATGCCAGCCGTGCCGAAAACGTGCGCCGCGCCGCCCACATGGCCCGGCTATTGAACGACAACGCCATCCACGCCGTGGTGGCCATGGTGTCTCCAGCCGCTGACGCACGCGCAGCCGCCTACGCCACGGTAGGTTTGCAGCGCTGCAAAGAGATTTTTGTCAGCACGCCGCTGCAAGTCTGCGAGCAGCGCGATCCCAAGGGGCTGTATATGCGCGCCCGAGCCAACCCACTGGCACAGATGACCGGCGTGCAGGCCTACTACGAGAAGCCTCTGGAACCTTGGTTGAGCATAGACACCAGCGCCACCAACGTATCCCTGGCCGTCACCCAAATGCTCGCCTGCTGCAACACCCATCCTCATCCGCTCCACGAATGACCGCTCCCCCCTCGCCCCGCTACCACTTCATCACCGGCCTGCCCCGCGCAGGCTCCACGCTGCTGTCGGCCTTGCTGCTGCAAAACCCGCGTTTCCATGCGGGCATGACCAGCCCGGTGGGCGGCCTGTTCCGGGGCATGCTCAACCAGCTGGGCGCAGGCAGCGAATTTGGTCCCATCGTCACTACCGAGCAGCGCCGGCGCCTGGCGCGTGGCCTGTTCGAAAGCTACTACGCCGAGCAGGCGGGCAGCAAAGACGTGATTTTTGACACCAACCGCATGTGGAGCGCGCAAATGCCCGCACTCATGGACCTGTTTCCCGGCGCCAAGCTGATTGCCTGCGTGCGCAACGTGGCCTGGGTGATGGACAGCATCGAGCGCCGCTACCGCGCCAACCCCTACGAGATCACACGCCTGTTCAGCGACGACACCGAGCGCAACACGGTGTACAGCCGCGTGGACACCCTGGCCCAGCGCAACCGCATGGTGGGCTACCCCTGGACGGCGCTCAAGGAGGCCTTTTATGGCGAGCACGCCGAATCACTGCTGGTGGTGGACTACGACCTGCTGGCCCAGGCGCCGCACAAGGTGCTGCCGCTGATCTACCAGTTTCTGGGCGAGCCCGAATACGCGCACAACTTCGAGCAGGTGAAGTACGACGCCACCGACTTCGACGAAGCCCTGGGCCTGCATGGGCTGCACAAGGTGCGCGCCCGGGTGGCATTGGAGCCGCGCCAGACCATCTTGCCGCCCGACCTGTTCGAGCAGTACAGCCAGCTCTCGTTCTGGCAGGACGGCAGCCGCAGCCGCGCCAACGTCATCACCGCCAAGAACCATCAAAAATCATAGCTGCTCGCGCTTGCTGCATAAGCGCCAGAGGCCAAAAACGGGATTGCTAAATAGGTATCTCAATAGCCTGATTCCACAGGCGTTCGCTGACAAGCGCGCCCGTCTGGGGCTGTAGTTGGGCCCCAAACTTGCGC
>NZ_SLXH01000054.1 GCF_004341365.1 Simplicispira metamorpha
TGCTTTGGCACTGGGGGCAGATCAGACTCATCTGTTGAACCTCGCACAAATGCGGAAAGATTGCATAAAAATACCTTTTTCGCAATCCCCAAAAAGTGCTTTAAGCGCCCGTGCGGAGGGCGCTTAAAGCTATTAATTCAGGAGTGATTGGGGTGATATTACTCCGCCGTAGCGGGTGCTGGCGGCACAAAAAAGCGCGGAGCCTCGCTCCAGAAATGCCAAGCAGCGCTGTCTTGCTGTATGGCCTCGCTCAGGTAGGAAAATACGGCTGCCACCAGCGTATCCAAATCTTTCTGCACCGGCAGAGGAACTATGCGCAGCGTGCGTTGGCCGGTGTCCATGTCGATGCCCGTGAGGTACACCGTGACCGGCACCTTTTGCTCTACCGCCAGCCGCAGTAGCGCCTTGGGCACTTGTGCTGCCATGCCGGCAATTTGCACCGGTACGCTGGCGGCTACCTGGTCAGACGGCACATCGATGGCCGCCAGCACCTGTTCGTGGTCGCGCAGGGCACGTACGGCAGGACGCAGACTGCTCGATACGTCCAGCGTGGGACAGCCAAGCGCTTTGGCTACATAGGCTGTACGCGCCTGGGCATAGCGGTGCAACACCGGATGCCCCGCAAAATGCGCGCCATTGAGCGCTGCAACCAGCGCATGCGGCACCAATCCCGCTTGCTGTGCATGGCGCAGACCCCACATGCCAGCACCCCAGTGGAAGGTGGCCAAAATACCTGCCTGCCCCACTGTCGGCCACTGTCCTTGCACTTGCATGTGGCGCTGCATCCAGCGGTTGCTGCGCGTAGCGGCCAGGTACAGATCGGCGTGGTCTATCAGCGTGACCAGGCGGCGCTGCGCCAGCCAGCGCGGCGCCTGTGCCGGTGTGACCCAACCGCGTGCCTGTACTTCATGCAGCGCGCGTTCGCAGGGTTCGCGGTACAGCCACTGGCAGCGGTGTGCCAGCCAGCAAAATACCCGAAAGCACCAGCCCCACGGCAGCACCGCCGCCAGTCCGGGCAACAGTACCAGCTCCAGGGCTTCGCGCAGGTGGGGGCGCCAGCGGGAAGGGATCAGCGCGCGCAGCACGGCTCACTCCCACTGGTGCGGCAAACGCACCAGCCCCGGCATGGACAACGGGTACACGTGGCGAAAGCGTGCGTACTGTAGCCACTCTTCATAAACCACCAGCCCTTTGGCATCAAACAAATAGGCGCTGACCACGTATTCGCCCGAATGCAGTGGCAGTTGGGTAAATCGCAGCCGGGCTTGCCACAGGTTGTCGCCCAGGAACTGGGGCACTACGCCATCGTTGTGCGTGGTCACTGAGGTGATACCCACGCCGTGGGCTTGCTCCAGCATCACGCCAATGCTGGGTGCTTCACCATCGGGCATGCGCACGCACACTGTGACGACCAGATCGGGCGTTTGCAGCAGCGGTGGGCTGGCGCTGTCTACCGCGTCCAGCGTGAGCGATTCGATGCGGGCGGCGCGGCGCGGTGCGTTGTCCGACAGCGTGGCCGTGGCAGGAGTTTTCTCTGCGCTGGCAGGCGTGGCCTGGCCAGAGGTTGTGCCTGCGGTCTGGTTGGCTGTGTGCTGGGCTGCCGTATCGCCCCGCTCCTGTGCGCGCACATGCACTTCATAGGCAGCCAATACCTCGGAGGTTGCCCCGTAGGCTTGCACCTGGCCACCCTTGAGCCAGAGTGTGGTGTCGCACAACTGCTGCACGTGGTAGAGGCTGTGCGAGCAAAACAAAATGGTGCAACCGTTGTTGCGGAACGACTCAATGCGCTCCACGCATTTTTTCTGAAAATGCTGGTCGCCCACCGCCAGCGCCTCGTCAATGATGAGCAATTGCGGCTCTACTGCGGTGACCAGGGCAAAGGCCAGGCGCACCGTCATGCCCGAAGAATAGGTTTTGACGGGCCGGTCTATGGCCTCTCCCAACTCGGAGAAATCAATGATGTCCTGTTCCAGTGTGGCCATTTCTGCGGCGGAGATGCCGATCAGGCTGCCGCCGAAGTACAGGTTTTGCCGCCCCGTGAAGTCTGGATGAAAACCCGCGCCCAGCTCCAGAATGGCCGTCACCCGGCCCACGCGGGTGATGCTGCCGGTAGAGGGCTGCAAAGTGCCCGCCAGCAGTTTGAGCAATGAGCTTTTGCCTGCGCCGTTGTCGCCAATCACGCCCAGGCACTGGCCCCGGTGCAGCGTGAGCGACACATCGCGCAGCGCCCAGTGGCTACGGTGGTAGCTGCGCCCCGTCAACAATGCCTTGAGCCGCTGGCGGGGCGAGGCGTACAGGCGGTACTCTTTGCCCAGATGGGCCACGTTCAGCGTCAGGGGAGCGGTATTGGGGGGAGGGGCATTTTTATCAATCAAAATGGCCTCCAGACTTTATGCAGTAAGCGCTAGCAGCTATCATTTTTACTATTCTTGCCGGGCTTCAGAGCCAGTCAATCAGCTGGTCGCGGCTGCGGCGCAGCAGCACGTTCAGCAGCAGCGCACCTACTGCCAGCCATACACCTGCGGCTAGCCACACCGGCCAGGCGGGCCAGGCGCCTTGCAGCAGCACGGCCTGATAGCCACTGACCCACGCTGTCATGGGGTTGAGCCACAGCACCCAGCGCCAGTCGGTTGGAAACATCTGCGCCGGAAAGAGCACGGGCGATAGAAAGATGCCAATCGACAACATGAAACCGACGATTTGCACTGTGTCGCGCAGCGCTGCCGCCAGCACTGCCAGTGCTGCACCCCACAGCGAGCACAGCAGCCATTGCAGCACCAACAGCACCGGCAGAGCCAGCAGCGCGGTTGAGAAATGGTGCTGCCCTGCGTAGGCCAGCACCAGCAGCAGCAGCAGCGGCGCATACACCACGCCACTGGCCAGCACCGCGCGGGTGGGGAATAGCATGGGTGGAAGGGCATTTTTTTGCAGCACGCCACCAGCCTCGATCAGGCTGGTCATGGCCCGCGTGAGCGCATCGCAAAACGCCATCCACGGCAGCATGCCGACGATGAGGTAGGCGCCGACGGCGCGGGTGGGTGCACCATCGCCCAGACGCATGGCAAACACCACGTCAAACACGAGGTAGTAGGCGGCGATGGTGAGCAGCGGTTGCACATAGGCCCAGGCAATGCCCAGGGCGGTTCCGGCGTAGCGGGCGGCAATTTCGCGGCGGGTCAAAACCCAGCACAATGCGCGCGCCCGCCACAGGGCGGCGGCTTCGGTGGTGAGTGCGCTCATGGGCAGCAAGCCACCCTACGCGCACCGGCACCGGTGCGCGTAGGGTGGCCGAGGGCGGTTTACTTGGCGGGGGCCGCAGTGGCGGCGGGCGTTGCTGTTGGTGCTGTGGTGGTGGCCAGCTGTTTCTTCTGTTCTGAAACAAAGGCCTCGAAGGCGGTTTCGTCGCCTTTGGCCTGGGCGCGCAGGCGCTCTACCTCTTTCAGGCGAGCGTCTTGCTGGGCTTTGCCGGTGACTTCGGCACGCAGTTGCTCGCGCACTTCTTCAAACGGTTTGGTGCTGGCAGGTTGACGCTCTTCCAGACGGATGATGTGAAAGCCGAAGTTGCTTTGCACCACAGCGCTCAGGTCGCCAGGCTTTTGCAGGGCGTCCACAGCTTCTTCAAATGACTTGACCATACGGCCTTTGGGGAAGAAGCCAAGATCACCGCCCTTGGCAGCGCTGCCGGGGTCGGCGGAGTGGGCCTTGGCCAGTTCTTCAAAGTTCGCACCTGCCTTCAGCTCGGCCAGCAGTTTGTCAGCTTGGGCGCGGGCTTCAGGGCTGGTGCCCTGGATCAGGATATGGCGTGCGCGGGTTTGCGCGGGTACGGCAAACCGCTCAGGCTCGGCCTTGTAAATGGTGTGGGCCAGCTTGTCGGCGGCGACGCTGTCAGGGGTGGCGGCGGTGGCAATACGCTCGGCCAGTGCTTCGGCCAGCGCACCTTCACGGGCAGTTTGCAGTTTGTATTGCACTTCGGTGGTTTTGGCCAAGCCCTGGCGCTCAGCTTCGTGGGCAAAAGCACGGCGCAAATACAGGTTGCTGATGAGCTGGCGCAGCGTATCAGGCTGTGTCAGCACGCGCTCACGCACAGCGGCGGGCATTCGTTGCAGTTCGGCCTGCACATCGCTGGTTTCTACCTTGGCACCAACACCTTGCATGAGCACCTTGGATTGGTTCTGACCAAAGGCAGGTGCAGCGATCAAGGTGGCAACCAGTGTCAGGCAGGCACTCAGGGGACGCAGGGCACTCAAGGAATGGTGGGGGGAGGAAAGCAGGTTCAACATACGCTGTCAGTGTGGAGTGAAAGGGTAAGCGGGCCCCAAGCCCTCATTGAAAGAAAAATAAAAAAGGCGGGGATTGCTCCCCGCCTTTTGTCTAAGCTAAATCAACCAGTGATTAGAAAGGTTGGTTGCTTAGGGTTGGGTACGGTGCGTCCAAGTGCCACCGAAGTTGCCACCGTCAGGACCGATAGCCTTACCAACTGCGTAGCCGACCACGGGCAGACCGTTGCCGAGGCCATTGGTGCCGATACGCAGCCAGCCGTCCGTGAAGCGGGTAGCGATGTCGTTCACAGCCAATTTGGCGCTCAGGACGGAAGCCTTGCCGTTGAAAGCCAGCACGCTGGTTTCGCCGCAGAACTTCAGGATTTCGTCAGGAGAAATCACGAACGAAGTGCGCGAGTTTTCTTCACGATCGAAAGCCGTCAGGGGGCCTGCATCAACACAAATGCGGGTCTTGTCACGGTTCAGAGAGGCGTTACCACCCACTGCAGCGCTGAAGAAGTTAGAAGCAGGAGCTGCGGTGTAGCCAGCAACGCCATGACCCACGATGGTTTTAGTTTCGTAGTTCAGAGCCACTGCATAACGGCGGGTGGGCATAGAGAAAACCCAGTCCGTAGCGAACGACACAGCAGGATCTGTCACGTATTCGTTGCTGATGGAACGTGTAGCCAGAACGCCAGCCAGTTGGTTAGCTTGTGCTTCAGGAGCACCTGCGACCAGAGGTGTGGTGTAAGGTGTAGACAGATCAGGGAAGTCGTAGCTGGCAGCACGAACCAAGCCAGTCTTCAGCAGAGGGTCAGCTGTCAGTGCTGCGGCATTTGCCACAGTGTTGCCAGTTTGTGGCGAGAACACCAAGTTGGCTGCACCAGGAACGTCGATGGTGTTCGTAGGGGTAGCGCGCAGTGCAACAGCTTCACCAGAGAAAGATGCCTTGCTGGCAACGTTCACGATGGTCCAGTTGGCAGTCAGACCACCAGTGGGCCAAGAGTAGCCACGTGCCACGGGGTCATTCACGACATCACCAGCTACCAGCGGGTTGGCTTGCAGATCCATCACTGCTTGCGTGCAAGGAGCCTTGCTGTTCACGTGCTTGACGGCAGTGTACAGAGCGCTGTTTGTGCGACCAGCACCGATCGTGTTTGGAGGGATGTCAGCCATGTTGAGGATTTCAACGTAGCCTTCGCGGGTTTCAGCAGCAGCGTTGTTCAGAACGCGGTTGGTAGAGAACTTGCCAGCTGTTTCCTTGATTTGCTCAATGCTGGGCAGCGTGCAGGTGGTGTCGCTGGTGCTCAGTGCAGACAGCTCGCCATTAGCAGACACGTTGGCAGTCCACACGTCGCCAGGCGACAGGAAGATGCTGATGTCAAACAAGTCGTCCGAATTGGACGCGCCACGGAAGCGCAGCTTGACAGCCTTGCCGTTGATCGTGTCGGTGTTGACCAAGTTCAGCAACGTCATGTTGTTGCCTTGTGTCGTGAAGTAAGGCACAAACAAGATGTGACCGACACCTGTCGAGGTGGGGGTCAAAACGGTTGCCGCAGTACCTGCAGCAGGGGCTGCCAAGTTACCGAATGCCGCAGTGTTGCTAACAACACGTGCGCCAAGGGTGTCGCTGATATTGACTAGAAATAAAACAACTTGAATCAAGCGGCATATTTGACAGAATCCTTCCCAAAAAACTGCTGCACCTTTTTGGGCGATTTCTGCAA
>NZ_SLXH01000055.1:0-2593 GCF_004341365.1 Simplicispira metamorpha
TCGCAGCGCGTGGTGCGCCACTTGCCTTTCCTCTCGCGGAACACCAGTCCAGCGGCTTCGTAGTAGCCCACCGGCTCGGGTAGGTTGCGTCGGTCGAAGGTCATGGTGTGGCCCCCTTGCGGTTGGCTTCCAGCACACGCCAGCGGGCGGCCTCCAGCTCGGCATAGGCTGGGGTGTCGTGTATTGCGCATTGGCCTGCGATGCCGCCCGTGTCCACAATGCCCTCGGCGTACTTGGCACAGGTGGCCAGGGCAGAAATCAAGCCCTGCGCCACGCTGGGGCCAAAGCTCAGGGTACTGTCGTCTTCCAGCTCCGCATCAAGCTCGCGCTGTTGCAGGATGGCCGCAATGGTGTGGATGCCTTGCAGGGCCGTGGAGATATGGGCGGTTTCACGCTCGGTCAGGATGACGCCGTGGCTTTTGCGCAGCACGTCAAAGGCGTTGTCGTGCGGGATGCTCTTGTGGGGCGCACTCATGCTGCACCGCCTTTTGCGCCCAGTGCCAGGTGCTGATAGCCCCCGTGCAACTGCTCACGAATAGATGGCAAGTCGTCGCTGCCGGGGTCGTGCGCGCTCATAGAAACGCTGTTCAGTTCCAGCAGACGCGGCAGCATGGCCTGCACAAGGAAGGGCAGCTCCTCCATGTCGCCATGGTGCGTTGTGCGCAGCAATGTGTGCAGCAGGCTTTCGGTTTGGTAGGTGGCTTGCAGGCCGATTTTCTGGCGTTCGGTCAGGGTGACGGCGGTCATGCTGCCACCTCCGCACGTTCAAACGCGGCCAGGCGGCGCAGTGCGGTCAGGGCTTGGGCGCTCTTGCGGGCGGCGGCTGCGTGTTGGTGGCGGGCGGCGTACCAGCGCGCCATGGCGCAGGCGTTGACGGCCTCAAAGTGCAGGGCGACGGTATCGAGGGTGGGGGTATTGCCCGTGGGGGCGTGCGCAGACGCGGGCGCAGTGCGGCCCTGGGGGGTGTTAGCCATGGTGGCTCCTACTGAACAGGTTTGAAACCTGCCACCCCAGCGACCAAGCAAGGGTGGCAGACCGTGCAGGGTTGGTCGACCGGCAGTAGGAACCGGCACACCCTTGCGGGTGTCCCCACACGGCCCGCCAAAAAGGAAAGCCATGTGTGCCATGCGCAGCGCATGGGCGTAAAAAAGCCGCTGTCCAAATTGGGCGCGGCTGCTGCGCCTACTGATTTCCGGGCGACCAAGCCCGTGGTGCTTTTCAGCACCTGGGCGAATTGTGCCACGAGCAACGCCAGCGGTGAAGGTGGGCAGTCCATGCCCCTCTAGCTTTTTGTAACTACAATCAATGCGATCCGCTAGACCCATGACCCCCAGAAGCTCGCAGCCAACGTAGCCAAACATCGGGTCTGGTTCCACGAGGCAGAAGGGTTTGAATGGGATACGGCCATCATCAAAGCAGACCACCGCCACCAGTACGGTGAAACCCGATTTGAGGCCATGGGCCTGATTGGCGACCGGCTGTATGTGATGGTTTTCGCGTTGCGTGAAACGGCGGTGCGCATCATCAGTTTGCGCAAAGCCAACTCCAGAGAGGTAAAACGGTATGCAGCAGCAGTTCATTAAAACCAAGTCCGGGCGCTTGATTGCACTGCCCGATGCGCAAGAGGATGCCGCCATCAACGCGGCCATTGCCACGGATACCGATTCGCCCGAATGGACAGAGGCAGACTTTGCCCGCGCCAAACCGGCGTCGGCCTTCTTTGATGCCGCCACCCATACCAAGCTGACCAAGCTCCAGCGCAAGCCCGGTGAGCGCGGGCCACAGAAGGCACCCACCAAGGTGGCCGTGACAGTGCGGTACAGCCCTGACGTGTTGGCCGCATTCAAGGCCACGGGTGCAGGCTGGCAAACGCGCATGGATGCTGCGCTGAAAGACTGGCTCAAGACCCACTCGCCAGCATAGGGGGTGGGCAGCACCAGCGGTTGGGCGTCGGGCGTCTTGCTGGCGCTGGCGGTATCCGGTACGATGGCTGCGCCTTGCCCGGCTGTGCCCTGTTCTGCATTTTTTGTGGGACGGGGCATTTTCATTTGTCGGCCCCTTCATCGCATCGGGGCAGGTTCGCGGTGCCCAGCTCCAGCAGGTTGACGATGGCAACGGCAAAGCCACCGGCAGCGCTGTCGGGGTGCTCCAGTTTGGTCAGGGTGCGCAGGGCCTCGCGTACAGCGCGGAACGTCTCTGCCTGGGGGCGGCCGCGCAGCGCGGACAGTTCACGCGCCAAGTCGGTGCCCAAAGCGGCGCCAGCGCGCTCGCTCTCGTCCTGGGCCGCGGTAGTCGCGTGTTCCAGCAGCGCAGCGCCCAAGGCGGCCAGGCCATCAGGGCCGATGGGCATGGACAAGGCAATGCCCTCGGCGGTGCAAGCGGTCAGCAGGCCCTGGCCCACGGTGATTTCGTGGCCGTCCGGGTGGGCGTAGATGGGGGTGTGGTGCATGGTCAGTGCCCCCTTCACGCTGCGGCCTGAGCGGCAAGCCACTGGCGAATGTCGCCAACCTTCCATGCTGTGATGGCGGCACCCAGCCGGACTGGAGCTGGAAAGGACTGGTCGCGCACCTTGCGCCACAAAGTCGCTGGGCTG
>NZ_SLXH01000055.1:2691-3958 GCF_004341365.1 Simplicispira metamorpha
AGAACGGCAGCGGCGCCGGGCGGGTCGGGTGCTTGGGGTCGCGCACCAGTTGCGATTGGCGCACCAGTGCCGAATCAGGCAGCTCGTCAAAGCTGGAAGTCGCTGGGCTGAACGGCAGCGGCGCCGGGCGGGTCGGGTGCTTGGGGTCGCGCACCAGTTGCGATTGGCGCACCAGTGCCGAATCAGGCAGCTCGTCAAAGCTGGGAATGGCCACCGTCGCGCGCTGTGCCGCCACCTGGGGCGTGCCGTCTTGGGTCTGCTTCTTGCGGGCCTTGGGGGCCAGTGTTGCTGTCGTCATATTTGCTCCGTGGTGCGCAGTAAGCAGCCGTGGCCTTTGGCTGCTTGCTGTGCGATTGCATGAGAGTGCGCGCAACACGGATTTGAGCTTTTGTCAAACTTTCTGCCAAACCCTACAGGGGGGATCATCTTGGTGCTTCCTGAGATTTCGTGGCATTCATTGACACCAAACGACCTAACATCAATGGGTTACCAATGATTTATTTCTGAGTTCTTCCCCATGCGCAAAGCGTCAGGCAAACGATTACCCCACGGGGCAACCAGTGACTTGGTAATGGCCGCGCTGTGGAACATCCACATGCGTACAGGTCGGCCCCAGCCCGTGTCACGCGCTGATCTGGTGCTGGCGGTATCGCTGCCAGAGACAACAGTGGATGACCGCCTGCGCGTACTGGTGAAATTGAAGAAAGTGCTGAAACTCAGGCGTGGTCTGTACGCGCCAATCCGCCAGCAAAGTGGGCAAATCTTTGACAGGTACAGAAGGGATCGACCTCCCGCCTGGTGGGAGCCATCACCAAGGGAGAGGCTGGACAAGGCTGCGCGCCAACCAAGGCCCCCCAACGAGAAAGAGGTGCTGATATTCCCGGAAGGGGTGGTGCTGATTGAACGCTGGCTGTCCGTGGCTGAATACCTGCGCCTAGAGTCATCACGGCAACGGAAGAGCTATTTCAGGAGAGGCTTGATTCCCGACTTGGACAACCAAGACGGCCCATACAAGTTTTGATGTGAGCCATCTCCTGCCCCTTATCTCGCCCGTGAAATGAAAAAACACGCCAGCCGGTCAGGGGTGTCCGGGGTTCACCATCGGGTATCAGCCGATAGCTAGGCGTGTTGGTGGTCACTGTGCCGCACCTGGGCGGCGCCGGGCCTACGCCACCTTCACCAGCGGGATGACCTGGGCGCCCATGCGCAGCGTGTCCAGGTAATCGGCCCAGCGCTGCAACATCTCACGGCGGGCGGGCAGGTGGGC
>NZ_SLXH01000056.1 GCF_004341365.1 Simplicispira metamorpha
TTTGCAGAAATCGCCCAAAAAGGTGCAGCAGTTTTTTGGGAAGGATTCTGTCAAATATGCCGCTTGATTCAAGTTGTTTTATTTCTAGTCAATATTTGCAAAAAAACAAGTATTCCTTCATAGTTCGCAATAAAAATTCATGATTGACTAAATTTCCACACCAATAATTTGGTGGCACGTCAAGTTGAGGGAGGGTGCTGTGTTCCATAGGTATTTCATATTTTTCTCGATGCTCTTGGCGAATGCGCTGTCATTCGCTCAAGTAGCGCCCATGGGGGCAGCATCTCAGCCCACTCTCCAAGAGATTGTGCCACCCTCTCAGGGAATTTCAGAGATCTTACGGAACTTCACGAAAACCACTTTACTTCAATCATTTCCAGGCGAGCCTAATGGAACAAAATTCTGCAGAATAAATCTATGTGCTCCGACCAAAGAGGCACTCTGCCCAATTTTAAATGACACGCTGGGCGTTATTCCCGGAGGATGGTACGTATCCCCGAATCCGGCGCCTCCCGATTGGTGCTGCTTTAGCCAGCAATATAATATCACCTGGTGGTGTTTTGTAGAGAAACCAGATAGTTACCAATGTCCTGCAAATGCAAAATTAATAAATGAAACAGAATGCGGATGCGTCGATGGATTTGAAAGAGATGAAACGGCAGACTCAAGCAATCATGAAAAATCCTGCAAAATCAAGAATCCACCTCCAGAAATTCCGTCTCCAGATACCCCACCTCCAAGCACGACTCCCGATGGAGGGTCATGGGGTGGAGGCTCTCCTAGTTCCGGGCTATCAAATTCTGGGCCCAGTTGCACGAGAGAAGGCATATCTGGTGGAAATCCTATTGTCTACCCTTTAGCAAAAAAGACTCAAACAGAAACAGATTATTCTGATGCTGGATATGGAGCGCTCACATTTAAGCGTTTTTATGACAGTGCACTAGTATCGAGTACACCTCCCTACGGCATCCCCCCTGCTGCTGTGGTGCTGGGCTTGTGGAGGCATAGCTTCCAAACAGAATTGCATATCAAAGGACAATATGCATTCATAATGTTTCCCGATGGTCAACTAAAGGCATTCCAAGTTCTTCCCGGAGTAGATTTTTGGCCAAGTCTAAATAACCCACTGGATGGCATAAATATTGGAGCCAATGAGTACATCTACCGCCAATCAAGCGAAGGGAACGCTTGGTACTTTGGAAGCAATAGGAAAATTAAAAAATATCACAAGCGTGATGGCGTATGGTTAACTTTTGATTACGACGGCTCCGATAGGGTCGTTGTTGTGCGGAATAGGTTCAATCAAGAAATTGCACTCACTTATGACTCTTCTGGAAGGCTCGCATCCCTGAGTACGCCCGATGGAAAGAACATTTACTACACTCACGACAATCAAAATAGACTTTCTTCAGTTTCCTATCCCGGCAATCAGAGTAAAAATTACCTCTATGAGGTCACAGCGCGTCCTCATCTACTTACGGGAGTACAGGATGAAAACGCTGCGAGATACGCGACATTCAGCTATGACACTCTGGGCCGGGCTATTAGCACGGAGCACGCGGGTGGCGTAGAGAGGTACGGCGTTACCTATACTCTTGCGACAGATGGGCAGGTAACCACTGCATTGGTCACGGATCCTCTAGGAACTCCTCGCAGCTTTACCTTCGGCAGCAGCAATGGGCAAGTCACGGCAGTTACTGGATCGAAACCATCTGCGTTGGGAATGCCTGACGCGTTTAGCCGCACTCAAAACTCATTAGGCCTGATCGAGTCAGAAACCGACTTCCTCGGCACCAGCACCACGTATCAGTGGGACGCCACTCGCCGTCTGCCAACCTCTACCACCCAAGCCGCAGGCACTCCGGATGCCCGCACCACGGCCACCACCTGGCACCCGCAGTGGCGACTGCCGATGACGGTGACCGAATCCGGCCGAGTGACCAGCTACACCTACGACAACGTAGGCAACATGCTGAGCCAAACCATCACTGATACCTCGGTGACTCCAACGCAGTCGCGCACCTGGGCGTGGACCTACCACCCCTCGGGCTTGGTCGCCACCGAGACGCAGCCCAACACCGCGACCACCGGTTATCAGTACGACAGCGTAGGCAATCTCACACAAAGTACCGATGCCCTGGGGCGGGTAAAGAGCTACACACACGACACGGGTGGCCGCGTGCTCACCCAGACGACCCCCACAGGATTGGTCACCACTTACCAATACGACCTGCGTGGACGACTGCTGAGCATCAGCCACAGCGGTCTGACGACCACCATGACCTACCAACCCACGGGCGTACTGGCCAGCATCCGGCAGCCCTCGGGTTACCAGGTGGACTACACCTACGATGCAGCCCATCGCCTGACTGGCTGGAGCGACAACCGTGGGGCCAGCGGCACCTATGTGCTCGACGCCATAGGCAACCGGGTGAACGAGGTCGTCAAGGATGCCAAGGGCGGCACAGCCTGGCAGTTGGCACGCAGCATCAACAGCCTTAACCGCGTGGCCAGCGTGACCCTGGGCGGCGCCACCACCAGCTACGGTTACGACACCAACGGTGAACGCACGAGCGAAACCCAGACCGTGGCCGGCACGGCACGGACCACCAACCTGGGTCTGGATGCGCTGCGCCGCGTTAAAACCGTCACCAACGCGCAAAACGCTACGGCGCAACTGGCTTACAACGCACTTGATGCGGTCACCCAGGCCACCGACTTCAAAAGCGTGAGAACCAACTACACCCGGGATGCCCTGGGCAACGCCAAGCAAGAGGTAACGCCGGACAGCGGCACGGTCACCACCACCTACGACAGCCTGGGCTTGCCCCAGCAGATCACTGATGCCCTGGGCCGCGCCAGCACCATCACCCGCGATGCGCTGGGTCGTCCTACACGCATCGAACACACCGGCGGCAGTGCCAGCGTGCTGCGCTACGACCTGATCGGTACCGACTACAACGCGCCCGGCGCTCCCAACGCCAGCATCGGATTTCTGAGCGAAATCCAGGACCCAGGCGTCACCACCCGCTACCAGCGCGATCTGCTGGGCCGTGTCGTGCGTAAAACCCAGACGCTGGCCAACGGCGATATCCGCAGCATTGCCTATGGCTACATCGCCGCAGGCCTGCCTGGCGCGGGCCAGATCGCCAGCATCACCTATCCCAGCGGCAAGCAGCTTGCCCACCAGTACGACGCCACAGGCCAGTTGACCGGGCTCACCTGGGCAGGCCAGCCGTTGATCACGAGCCTGACTTGGAATCCTCTGGGCCAACCCAACGCCTGGCAGTGGGCCGGCTTTGCCAGCAGCCCGGGGAGCAACGCGCCGATGGCAGAGCAGCGCAGCTACACCAGCGCGGGCCAGCTGGCCCACAGCGCGCTGCTGGACCTGACGTGGGACAGCGCTGGCCGCATCAGCCAGATCCTGCAGCAGCACATGCTGCCCGGCGCAGCGCAGGCCCAGCAGGCCACCATCACCAGTGCCTATACCTATGACCCCACCGGTCGCCTCACGGCCAGTGCACACAGTGGCCCCGCAGGGCTCACCCTGCCCAGCGGCTGGTCCCTGAACGATACCCTCGGCCCCGACGCCACAGGCTATGCCTGGGACAACAATGGCAACCGCACCCAGGTGTTCTACAGCGCCACCACGCTGGCCGGCACGGCCACGATGCAGCGCAACTACCAAACCACCAGTGGCAGCAACCGCCTGCAGGGCTACAGCGAAAGCGTGCAAATACCCGGCAGCGCAGTGCAAAACCGCAACGTCA
>NZ_SLXH01000057.1 GCF_004341365.1 Simplicispira metamorpha
GTCATGGTGTGCCCTTACTGGATGTGCTGCGCGCTGGTGTTCACAGTGCGGCGGGCAGGCTTCGGCGCTTCATCTTTGATAGCTGCTTGCGCTTGTTGGGTATGGCTTGCAGCCTGTTTTGGCTGTGGGTTTTGGTGGTGCTGGGTCTGCTGCTCTTGCGCCCACTTGGCTAACTCTCCGGCCTTCACATCGCGGCGCAGGTCGCTGGTGAACGTGACGCCTCGCAGTTCTTGCAGGCCCTGCGCGTCACGAATGAATGCGGGTTCGTCGCCTGCGCCCTCGGCAATGTGCAACTGCACCAGCGTGGTGAGGCTGTGGACGGCGGCCAGCAGTCCCATGTTCCGGGTCGGGCAGTGCGTGGCCTCGCCTGCTGCGCGCTGGGATTCCCTGTCGTGCAGCAAGTCCACCACGGCATGGATGCCAGCAAGGGCGGCGCTCAGGGTGGTGATGTGCGTGCCATCCAGCACAGTTGCACGCTCCAAGCTTTGGCCGTGGTAGGAGGGAATGCACAGCTCTTGCGTGAGTTCTGGGGTGGTCGTGCTCATGCCGTCACCTCCAGCGCTTGCAGTGCCTTGAGCAACTGGACAGCCTTGCGGCGGGCAGCGGGGATGTTGCCACGGCTCAGATACAGCTTGGCCATGGTGGCATCGCTGGCGGCTTGCAGCAGGGCAAAGGCTTGCTGTTCGCTGGTGCTGTCGAAGTGGGTGGTGTTGCCCGTGGTGGGCAGGATGATGGGCGTGCGCGCGCTGGCGCTGGCCACGTTGATAGCGGTCATGGTCTTGGCTCCTTCGGGAGTGACAAGGGCCACCGTTTGCGTTTTTGAGCGCATCGGGTGGAGCGTGGTGGTCAAAAACACGTCCGAAGCCGTGCGGGCGTCCTTGCGGATAGCCCCCACCACGCTCCAAAACCATAGGGCTGTGCAGGCGCACAGGCCCCAAAAATTGGGCGTGACAAAACCCTGCTTTGCGGTGAGGGTTGCGACCGCTTCGGAAAAGGTGTTTTTGAGCACCGGGGCTTTCGCCTTGACGCGGATTGTGCCACGGCTCCACGCCGATGGCGAGGTACACCAGGCGCGCAGCACGGCGGTGTTGATCGTGTCGCGCAGCGCCAGCAGGCGGGCCATGGCGGTAAACTGCGCGGTGTCTGGTGCGCTCGATGCTGCTTTGTGTGGTGTCGGGCGCTTTTTCATTCTGCGGCCTCCCCATCGAACTTCGGCAGGTTCGCAATGCCCAGCTCCAGCACGTTGACGATGGCTGCGGCAAAGCCACCAGCGGCGCTGTCGGGGTGCTCCAACTTGACCAGGGCGCGCAGGGCTTCATTCACGGCGCGGAACGTCTCGGCCTGGGGGCGGCCACGCAACGCGAACAGTTCACTCGATAGGTCGGTGCCCAAAGCAGCGCCAGCGCGTTCACTCTCCTCCTGGGCGGCGGTGGTGGCGTGCTCCAGCAGCGCAGCGCCCAAGGCGGCCAGGCCGTCAGGGCCGATGGGCATGGACAGGGCAATGCCCTCGGCGGTGCAGGCGGTTATCAGGCCCTGGCCCACGGTGATTTCGTGGCCTTCGGGGTGGACGTAGATGGGGGTGTGGTGCATGGTCAGTGCCCCCTTCACGCTGCGGCCTGGGATTGCAACCAGGCGCGAATGTCGCCCACGCGCCAGGCGGTGATTTTTTCTGACAGTCTGATGGGGGCAGGGAACTGCCCCAAGCGAACCCAGCGCCACAGCGTCGCAGGCGATATGGGGATGACTGGCGCTGGGTTGTTGGGCTTCTTCACCAGTTGCGACTCGCGCACCAGGGCGCTATCGGGTAGCCGGTCGAACGGGGTAATGGTCGCCGCTACTGGGAACGGGCTGGCGCTGGTGACTGCGCTGGCGATGGCGCTGCGCTGCGGGTTTGCTTTGGGTGACATTGCTTGCCTTCCTTTGGTTGGGATGGCGTGAATGTCTTTGTTTGCCCCTCGCCTGTAACCGCAGGTGCGGGCTGCATTACCGCAGGTGCGGTACTCAATCGGCGCTCAATAGACGCCTTGCCACCGGGAAAACTTCTTGCAGCTTGCGCGCGCTGATACCCTCCTTGTCCGAGTAGTTCTCCACAAGCTCTCTGATTACTGCGGCATCGTCGCTTCTGCCGTCTCTCGGGTTTTTCACCAATTCCAGCAATCCGCCGATGATGCGGTGAAGGCTGTTGCGCTCGCGTGTGGAAAGGGGTTCGGCTGCGCCAAGTCTGGCGACCAATTCGCTGCGTTCAGCAATCCATTCCTTTTTCTCGGCAATGGCTACCTTGGCCCATTCTTCGGCCTTTTCAATTCTCGCCTTTAGCGCGTCTCTGTCGGCTTGCAGCGCCCGGAACGAATCTGCGTTAATCGCTGGGTGAGCCGTGCGCTCAATGTCATCAAAGAGAAACTTTGGCTTTTGGTCTGGGTGGTGCTTTGCCATCCAGGCTTTCAAGTCGCTATGCCGGATGGTGCGCCTCGTAACTGCAACGTGGTCGCCTGGGATCACTGTTTTGCCGTCGCGTCCGTGTGGCAGCTCGCCGGTTTCTATGGCGTCAATGATTCGCTCAATATTTGTGCGTAGGCAAGGCCATTGCGGGAATGACCCCAGAGGTGGATATTGGGATTCGCCAGCGGCTTGTAAGATTTTCATCTCGTGCGCAATCAGGCCGCACCAGCGCAAGGCCGCGTCAATTGGCCGATAGTGGAGTTTGGCTAAATCGTTGCAACTCTTTGTGTCGTATGTCTCCATCGCGCCCCCCTGTCTCGCCCCCTGAAATGAGAAAACACGCCAGCCGGTCAGGGGGTGTCCGGGGTTCACCATCGGGGATCAGCCGATGGCTAGGCGTGTTGGTGGCCATTGTGCCGCACCTGGGTGTGTTGTTGGCTGGGCTGTCGCCGTTGTCGCCGCTGTCGCCATGTCGCCAGGGGTGGCTACGCGCTCACGGGTCGGGCCTTGTTGTCCGGCTATCGGACTTCAAAAACGATAGCTGCTTGCGCCCGCTGCATAAGGGCTGGCGCTGGTTTTTGCTGGAAAATCAGGCTGTAGCCACTGTAGCCACTGTAGCCAGTAGCCACGGGGCGATTACGCTACCTTCACCAGCGGGATGACCTGGGCGCCCATGCGCAGCGTGTCCAGGTAATCGGCCCAGCGCTGCAACATCTCACGGCGGGCGGGCAGGTGGGC
>NZ_SLXH01000058.1 GCF_004341365.1 Simplicispira metamorpha
GCCAGAGATTCGGGCGGACTTCTCGTGAACCTCCGTTTTTGAGAGAGATGCCAACGGCTTAGCGTGCTTTAAATTCCGAATTCTGAGGCGACCCCATGCTGACCATCCCCAACCAGTCCTCGGTTGCCAAGGCCTTTCAGGAGTTCGATGCCGACAACCGCATGAAACCCTCCAGCTACTACGACCGCGTGGTCGATGTGATGGAGGAGCTGGTGAAGTTCACCTTGCTCACGCGCGATATTGGCCCTTATCTGGTGGACCGATACAGTGAACGCAAGGAATCAGCTGAGGAACTCGCCAAGCGGGTGCAATTGCCCAAAGCCACCTGACTTATTGGGGAAGGGGAAGCCTGGGCGCTGGTTTTACGCTAGGCAGCAACTCCATACCAATGCGCTGCACCAAATCTTCATAGCTGATGGGCTCTCCTGCACGTACGCCTTCGGCATTTTCTTGGAAGTGGGCCCAAGCTCTATTTTGAGCTTCATCGTAAACTAGCTTGAAAATGTGCGTCGGCACATGAACGTCACTATTCTTTATTAAAGTCTCTCGCTCCCCGAAAACAGGGCCAGTAATAATATAAACATCACCAATCGCTCTGCTGGCGTAGAGTCTGGTGTCTGTTTCTATTTTTTTCCAAGCTCCGGAGTTGTGAGATATAACTTGCGGAACCATATTAGCTAAAGAAAAGCTTTGCGCCATCGCTGCGGGCGTTGGCATATCGCCTGCTGGTGCCATATGACCGCGAGAATAACCTGAGTTCTTGTAATCGCTCAGTTTTGCACGCTCGGCTTCTGGAAGGCGTGCATCCGCAAAGAATCTGTCCTTCCTCTTTTCGTCTGCATCAGCGACAAGGGCTCGATTGAGCTTTTGAGCGACAAATACAGGGGTTTTTCTTACGCCCGAGTGCAGGATGGCAAAAGCGTCATAGCAAAGCTCACGCAGCTTTTGCTGATGAGGCACGATTGGAGGGACGCCATTAGCAAAAAAATTACGGCAGTCCTTAAAGCTGGTCTGAATCCCCTCAAGGTTCTTTCGGGGTGCAGCGTCTGGTTCGGGAGAGGTCTTGGGCTCTGATTGCTTTTGTGGTTCGGCTTTTGGTGACGGGGAAGTTTTCAATTCAGCATGCTTTTGCGATGCAGCTGGTGGGGCGGAGGATTTTTCGCTACAGCTCGATGCCTGAAAAGCTGCTATTGCAGCAGCTATCAGTAAAGCTGCTGCACGACCCATGGTGATAGAGCTTCTTGATGTTCTGCGACGTGTAGTCGATTTTTGCCTTGTTACCATCTTCTTGATTTACGATAATTTTGAATGTGAGTTTATGATTTTTAGTGCCAATGGGCTCTGTTGCACAAATCTGCTTCGAGACGGCTTTGCTCCACAAAGGCTGATTGTCTAGGTTGTAGGCTCACAGCATGAGTTTGCCCCCTGCAGCCCCCAAGCACCACTACCGCACCACCAACTGGAAGCCGTACAACGCAGCGTTCAAAGCACGCGGGTCGCGTCCATCAATCTCCTTGATGAGCTCCAGCATCTTGTCGCGTTCGCGCAGCAGCTGGTTCATCTCATCGCGCGTGGCATCGTCCTGCGGACGCTGCTCCAACCGTGTCTTGCTGGTGTCGAACTCTTTCTTGCGCTTTTTGTAGCTGCGCAGCTCCTCCACCAGTTCCTCGAGTGCTTTCACCAAGCGGGTGCGCAAGCCGTCCCCATCACCTTGCCCCTGCATGAAATCCAAGAGGCGCAGGCGAACGCTCTCGTCGATATCCCCAGCCAGGAGGGCTACAAAGCCATCGAACAGCCGCTGCTCGTGCTGGGTGACGTAGTTGCAGAACAGGTACACCCCGTCGCGACTACCAGGTAAGTCTCTTTCACTGCAAAAACGCATGAGATTTCCGAAGCGCTGAAGTATCAGGGGTTTTGCTGCATAACCCTGGGCAGCAGACTTGGGGAAAACACCCTGCAAATAGGTGTTTGGTCAGCTTTGGCCCAAAAAAGCACGACGTTTATGGCATACGGCTAAGTGCACAGCACAGATGCACCACAGGCCTTGCGTTTCCAGACTTCTTTTCTGGCAAGTTCAACGGTCCCAAAAATGTGATGGGTTCAGCATTCACCTACCAAAGCCGCCCGCACTGACCAGACTGACCGCAGAAAATCAGAAAACTTTTCAAAATCTCAGCGTACAGCCCCGGTTATGCGTAGGCAGTTCGCTGGTAGCTAATTTGACTCATGCATTCCAGCAACTTCCAGGAAGTGGCTGATAAGCCTCTTCTCGCACTCAAAAGAAATTGACAAACCTCACATCAAGTCAATTCTCTGGCAAGTTCAAATTAACGAAAAAAACCTTTGAATTTCTCTGGAGAACACTAAAAAATCAGCCAGATGTTTTCTCGAAAAACTCTGGTCAATCTGGTCAATCTGGTCAGACGGTTCAGTCTCCCAGAGCAGGATGCACTGCACAATGCTGAAACGCGAGCTTGTGGCTCAGCTCTAAGCAGTTGATTGCTAGCACTTGAGCGCATGGGTCTCAGAAAATTTCGGTATTTGTCAAAGAGGGCTCGTGTGCACACAAAGAATGCAATGTTCCTCGCATCACACTGCCTTTCCTGGAAAGTTCTCAGTTACCAATGAATCTTGGTGATTTCTCTCCCGTAATCAGGATGGCTGTACTGACCAGACTGACCAGAGAAAAACCAAGAGTTTTTTCTGCAAAGGATAGCCAGTGGAGCTGGCTATTGACTAGAAATAAAACAACTTGAATCAAGCGGCATATTTGACAGAATCCTTCCCAAAAAACTGCTGCACCTTTTTGGGCGATTTCTGCAAAT
>NZ_SLXH01000059.1 GCF_004341365.1 Simplicispira metamorpha
CAAAAAATCAAATGCGCCCTGATAGGCCCAGGCAACATCGGCACCGACCTGCTGGCCAAGCTGCAGCGCAGCCCCGTGCTCGAGCCCGTCTGGATGGTCGGCATCGACCCCGAATCGGACGGCCTGAAACGCGCCCGCGAGATGGGCATCAAGACCACGTCCGACGGCGTCGATGGCCTGATCCCGCACATGCAGGCGGACGGTGTGCAGATCGTCTTTGACGCCACCAGCGCCTACGTCCACGCCGAGAACTCGCGCAAAGTGAACGAGCAGGGCGCGCTCATGATCGACCTCACCCCCGCCGCCATCGGCCCTTTTTGTGTGCCCCCGGTGAACCTGAAGGCCCACGTGGGCAAAGGCGAGATGAACGTCAACATGGTCACCTGCGGTGGCCAGGCCACCATCCCCATGGTCGCCGCCGTCTCGCGCGTGCAACCTGTGGCCTACGGCGAAATCGTCGCCACCGTCTCCAGCCGCTCGGTCGGCCCCGGCACGCGCAAGAACATCGACGAATTCACCCGCACCACCGCGGGCGCCGTTGAACAAGTGGGCGGCGCCAAAAAAGGCAAGGCCATCATCATCATCAACCCGGCCGAGCCGCCCATGATGATGCGCGACACCGTGCACTGCCTGACCGAGACAGAGCCCGACCAGGCCGCCATCACCCAGTCGATCCACGACATGATTGCCCAGGTGCAAAAGTACGTGCCCGGCTACCGCCTGGTCAACGGCCCCGTGTTCGACGGCAACCGCGTCAGCGTCTTCCTGGAAGTCGAAGGCCTGGGCGACTACCTGCCCAAATACGCCGGCAACCTGGACATCATGACCGCCGCAGCGGCTCGCACCGCCGAGATGTTTGCCGAAGAAATCATCGCTGGCCGCCTGAGCCTCAGCGCCGTGGCCGCCTAAGGAGAACCGCACATGACCACCACCCCCCTGCAAGGCAAGAAAGTGCGCCTGCACGACATGACGCTGCGCGACGGCATGCACCCCAAGCGCCACCTGATGACGCTGGCGCAGATGAAAACCATCGCCGCTGGCCTGGACGCCGCTGGCATGCCCCTGATCGAAGTCACCCACGGCGACGGCCTGGGCGGCAGCTCCGTCAACTACGGCTTTCCCGCGCACACCGACGAGGAATACCTGGGCGCCGTCATCCCGCTGATGAAGCAGGCCAAAGTCTCGGCGCTGCTCCTGCCCGGCATCGGCACCGTCGACCACCTCAAAATGGCCCACAGCCTGGGCGTACACACCATCCGCGTAGCCACCCACTGCACCGAAGCCGACGTGAGCGAACAGCACATCGGCATGGCCCGCCAGCTGGGCATGGACACCGTGGGCTTTTTGATGATGGCGCACATGAACAGCGCAGAAGGCCTGGTCAAGCAGGCCAAGCTCATGGAAAGCTACGGCGCCAACTGCATCTACATCACCGACTCGGCAGGCCACATGCTGCCGCACAACGTCAGCGAAAAACTCGGCGCCGTGCGCCAGGCCTTGAAGCCCGAGACCGAACTGGGCTTTCACGGCCACCACAACCTGGCCATGGGCGTGGCCAACAGCCTCGCTGCCATCGAAGCCGGGTGCAGCCGCATCGACGCGGCTGCCGCAGGCCTGGGCGCCGGGGCGGGCAACACCCCCATGGAAGTGCTGGTGGCCGTGTGCGACCTCATGGGCATCGACACCGGAGTGGACGTGTTCAAGATCCAGGACGTGGCCGAAGACCTGGTGCTGCCGATCATGGACTTTCCGATCCGCATCGACCGCGACGCGCTGACGCTGGGGTATGCGGGGGTGTACGGCAGCTTCTTGCTGTTTGCCAAGCGCGCCAGCGAGAAATACGGCGTGCCTGCGCGCGAGATTCTGGTGGAGATGGGCCGGCGCGGCATGGTCGGTGGCCAGGAGGACATGATTGAAGACACGGCGCTGACCATGGCCAA
>NZ_SLXH01000060.1 GCF_004341365.1 Simplicispira metamorpha
CCACCCCTTTCAAGGTGTTTGGAAAGAAACCATCGTAGTCTCCTGATTTCTCTGGAATCAGGAACAAGATGGTCTGGCAAGCAGTGATAGAGCGCTTCGAACAGCAAGCACCCGCCAGCGTGATGGCACGCCTGGCCCTGGAGCAGGCACTGCCAGCGCACTGGATCGATGAAGTGTTCGAGACGCACCGCCAGCGCCAGTACCCGCGCGAGCTGTTGTTCTCCACGGTGGTGGAGCTGATGACGCTGGTGTCCCTGGGCCTGCGGCCCTCGCTGCACGCGGCGGCGCGCAAGCTCGATGAGCGACTGCCGGTGTCACTGGCGGCGCTGTACGACAAAGTCAATCGCTGCGAGCCGCCAGTGCTGCGCGCGCTGGTGCAGGGCAGCGGCCAGCGCCTGGCGTCGGTGGCCGCGTGCCTGCCCGGGCAGGCCTGCTTGCCGGGCTGGCAACTGCGCGTGCTGGACGGCAACCACTTGCCCGCCAGCGACAAGAGGCTGGCCGTGCTGCGCGGCTTTCGCGGCGCAGCGCGCCCGGGCCACACGCTGGTGGTCTACGACCCGGACAGTGCGTTGGTGTGCGACATCGTGGCGTGTGAGGATGCGCATCAAAGCGAACGCGTGGCAGCAGCAACCCTCATTGAGTCGGCCCTGGCGCGCCAGGCATGGATCGCAGACCGGCACTTTTGCACCGAAGCGCTGCTGCGCGGCCTGAGCGAGCGCCAGGCCTGCTTCATCGTGCGCGAGCATGCGCGCCATCCCCGTCTGGCCGAGCGTGGCCCATGGGGCCAATGCACCGACATCGAGACAGGGCGCGTGCGTGAGCAAGGTATCAAACTCAAGAGCTGCAATGGCCAGGAGCAGCCTTGGCGGCGCATTGAGATCGAACTGTCATCGCCCACAGAGTCGGGGGACACGCACATCGCTCTGTGGAGCAACCTGCCCCAGGACATCGAGGCAGCCACCATTGCGCGCTTGTACCGCAAGCGCTGGCGTATCGAAGGCATGTTCCAGCGCCTTGAGTCTGTGCTGCACAGCGAGATCAAGAGTCTGGGCCATCCCCGCGCGGCCCTGCTGGGGTTTGCTGCAGCGGTGCTCGCCTACAACGTGCTGGCCCTGCTCAAGCGTGTGATCGAGCAGGCACACGAGGCCACGCACCCCAAGCTCGATGTGTCCACCTTCCACCTGACGGTGGAGATCAACAGTGGTTATGAAGCGATGGCTTTGGCATTGCCGCCCGAGCATCTGCCGCAAGTTGGCAGCTTGCAGCCGTGCCAGCTCATGGAGCGCTTGTTGCTGCTGGCCGCTCGCCTCAAGCCCAGACAGCTGGCAACCAGCAAGCGTGCGCCCAAACCCAAGGCTCCCAAAGGGTTCGTGGACGGCAGCCTCGCTCGCTCGCATGTGGCAACCGCGCGGGTTATCAAGGCTGGGCGGGAAACACCTTGAAAGGGGTG
>NZ_SLXH01000061.1 GCF_004341365.1 Simplicispira metamorpha
GCGCCACCGAGAGGCAGTGATGCCGCGACCGGGGGGCGGGCAGTGCAGATACTGTGAACGCGGCTGTGGTGGGTTCCTGCAAGCCCATTACCCCGTGTGCGACCGACCGACCGACCGACGGCAGTCATCGCCGGGCAAGCTCCCAAACTGCGCTCCGGTGCAGTAGGGTGAAGCTTTCCCGAAGCTCTCTCCCTCCCTCCCTCCAGCAGTCGAAGCGGGGAGAGCGAAAAGGGGGGGCAAGTCCCCTGTACGTTTTATTCAAAAGGTATTCGGCAAGCGAAGCGCGTCAGGCCGTAGGCTCCAGCTCAAGTGTGGTCAACCTGCGTACCCGAAGGGCTGTCCACGCCTTTATGGTGTGGACAGGTAGGTTGTCCAGCACGGGGAACAGGCACGCTCTCTGCTCCTGGTGGGGTGGGGGTCTGGGGGAGGGAGCAAGCGGGGGCACGTTGACGGAAAGCGAAGCGCGGCAGCGTGCCCCCGCTTGCGGCGCTATCATGGCGCCATGCCTGCCTCTGTGCCTTGCCATCTTTCCTGGTATCAATTTGACGCCACTTTGGCTGGGTTGTAGGCCGTCCCCGATGGTAATCACGGGGATATCAACTGCCGGATAACGTCAAAGTAACGTCAAAATGACGTTATGGCCTTCTCACTCCGCATCCCCCCCGCCCTCGAAGCTGACGCCCGCGCACGCTGTGATCGACTCGGCGTAAGCCTTAACGCCTTGTTGTGTGTCGCTCTGGATTCCTACCTTCGCGGGCCTGAGCCTGCCTCCGCTGTGCTTGGGCTTGGCCCAGTGCCAGCAACTTGCACGACCTCCGAGGCTTCTATTTCCACAGCTCCAATGCCTGAGCCGGTGCCCCGTAAGAAGCCTGTTTTGGCGGCGCCGCCTTTTCCAGCTCCTGAATCCGCGCCGGCCACTGCTGCGCCTGTTGTTCTTGATCGTGCTGAGCGTCGGCGGCTGGAGCGGCTCGCTAGAAAGAAGCGTTAGGGATTAACTCGCTGCGGTGCAGTTAATAGCTGCAAATGCTTCGTGCATAATGGCCGCATTGGTTTTCGCCGCCCAAAAAGCGAAGACCCCCGCAGGAGGGTGAGATTTCCTGCGAGGGTTTCTAGGCGGTGAATGAGAAGTCCAGCGAGGGCATTCAGCGCGCCATGCGTTGATTCTAAATCCCCCGCTGATAAACCGTGCAAGTGGTTGAACGTCAGCCGTACCGGGGTGTAGCCTTCTAAGGACTTGACCCATTACCCGGAACCGGCTCCCGGCTGGCCCCTGCACGCCATAGGCGCAATCAGCGGGAAACCGTCCCAAAGCGCCACCGAGAGGCAGTGATGCCGCGACCGGGGGGCGGGCAGTGCAGATACTGTGAACGCGGCTGTGGTGGGTTCCTGCAAGCCCATTACCCCG
>NZ_SLXH01000062.1 GCF_004341365.1 Simplicispira metamorpha
GACCGACGCAACCTACCCGAGCCGGTGGGCTACTACGAAGCCGCTGGACTGGTGTTCCGCGAGAGGAAAGGCAAGTGGCGCACCACGCGCTGCGAGTTCCACGGCGGCTCAGACTCCATGCGCATCAACACCGACAGCGGTGCATTCGCCTGCATGGCCTGCGGTGCATCCGGTGGCGACGTGCTGGCCTACGAGATGCAGGCCACGGGCGCCGAGTTCATCGACGCCGCCAAGGCGCTGGGTTGCTGGGTGGATGACGGCCAACCCGCCGTTCAGCACAAGCCCACGCCCCTTTCCCCGCGCGCAGCCCTACAGGCCATTGCCTTTGAGGTCACGCTGGTGGCCATCGAGGCCAGCCGCATCGCCAGCGGCATCGTGCCCAGCGAAGCCGACAAGGCCCGGGTGCTGGCCGCATCCAACCGCATCACCCGAATCATGGAGGTGTTCGCATGAACCCCGACGACTACAACCGCATGGTGGCCGAGCTGGATGCCGACATTGCCGCCCGCCCCGTGCGCCCGCTGCTGGACTTGGATGCTATCAATGCAATAGCTTCTGGTGCAGGAAAGACAAGCGCTGGCGCTGGTTTTGAGCCGCTGCCGGAGCCTGCCACCGAGCGCACACCCGATAGCGTGGTGCTGGCCTGCGGTGCCGACCTGACGCCCGAGCCGGTGCGCTGGCTGTGGCGCCACTGGCTGGCGCTGGGCAAACTGCACATCCTGGCGGGCGCGCCGGGCCAGGGCAAGACCACCATTGCCATGGCGATGGCCGCTACCGATCACCATCGGCGGGCGCTGGCCCGATGGCACACGCTGCGAGGCGGGCAACGTGCTGGTCTGGTCAGGCGAGGACGATCCCGCCGATACGCTGGTGCCGCGCCTGATGGCTGCAGGGGCCGACCGCAGCCGCTGCCATTTCATCCAAGGCACTCGCCGCGATGGTGAAGTGGTGCCCTTCGACCCGGCCCGCGACATGCGCCAGTTGCAGGACGCCATTCGCAAGATCGGCGGCATCCGGTTGCTGGTGATTGACCCCGTGGTCAGTGCCGTCACCGGCGACAGCCACAAGAACACCGAGGTGCGCCGCGCATTGCAGCCCCTGGTGGACTTGGCCGCCGCCTGCGACTGCGCATTGCTGGGCATCACGCACTTTGCCAAGGGTGGGCAGGGCACCGACCCGGCCCAGCGTGTGGTGGGCAGCGTGGCGTTCACTGCTGTGGCGCGCATTGTGCTGGTGGCTGCCAAGGTCAAGGGCATGGACGGCGAGGACTCTCGCATCCTGGCGCGCGGTAAAAGCAACATCGGCCCGGACGATGGCGGGTTCGAGTACCACATGGAGCAGTGCGAACCGCTGCCCGGCCTGCAAGCCTCACGCATCGCATGGGG
>NZ_SLXH01000063.1 GCF_004341365.1 Simplicispira metamorpha
GCCCACGGCAAGCGGCCCCATGCCCATCGCAGCACAGATCAACGGGCGGCTGTATGCCATCGACAGCGACCACCTGAACACGCCCAGGCGCCTGACCAACCAGCAAGGGCAAGTGGCATGGCAGTGGTTGATCACCGGGTTTGGAGAAACAGCACCGACAAAGGCCGCGCAAGGGTATGCGCAGCCGGGCATCAGCAGCGCCAACAACTATGCAGAGGCCGTCAGCTTTGAGCTGCGCTACCCGGGGCAGCAGTGGGACGAGGAAACGGGGTTGAGCTACAACCTGCATCGGTACTACGATGCGGTAACGGGGCGGTACACCCAGGCCGACCCCATCGGACTCGAAGGTGGGTGGAATCGGTTTGCCTATGTGGGGGGGAATCCACTACTCTATGCTGACCCTAAAGGATTAAAGAAAGTTATTCTTCTGGATCCACGTGACCCAGGGTATTCCGCCGCACTTGACTATCCAGATGATCCAGGGAAATGCATTGTCATCTCGCATGGCAGTCCAACTTCTGTCAATGGAATGAGAGCGCCAGAGTTGAATAAGGTGCTTGATGAGAGTGGCTGTGGTTCCTTGCCGGTCAAGTTAAATTCTTGCTATGCAGGGGCCGGACATAATTCAATTGCATCGCATTTGGCGCGTATCAGAAATGTGACGGTCATTGGTTCTGATGCGCCTACTTGGACGGATCTGGGTGATGAGCCATATCATCCAATTTCTGATAACCCCGGCTCTATCTTGCACCAGGTTCCAAATATTTCCCGACCGGGCCGATGGATTCACTTCGGGAGCGTGAGATGAAAAGGTTGGTCGGGATATTTCTGGCTTTTTCTGTCGCCCCCCTGTTGCTGGGCTGCAAAAAGGATGGCGATAAAGCGGCTACCTTCACATTTGAAACTGGTCTCGATTCTGAGGTTGGCATATGCATTGAGGAACAGCCATCTTCGGTGTCAATTAAGGAGTTGGGCGCGTCGCAGGTTGTTAATCTTGTTTGGGAATTCCCCTGCGGCGCAGAAATTGATAAACCGTATCTTACTGTTGCGCGCAATGGTGGTGCCACATTGGTTTTTAATAGCGACTACGGGAAAAGCTCTTGTGCATGTGCTAGAAGCATAACGGTCAAGATAAATAATCGACTTAAAGGCGGCAATACGTTGTATGTCGTGGTTAATAAAGAGGTTGTTGGTCATAAGTTGCTGGTCACCTCCGAGGGGAAGTAAACCAGCATTACAGGATTGATAGCCCCTTTTTATTGACTAGAAATAAAACAACTTGAATCAAGCGGCATATTTGACAGAATCCTTCCCAAAAAACTGCTGCACCTTTTTGGGCGATTTCTGCAA
>NZ_SLXH01000064.1 GCF_004341365.1 Simplicispira metamorpha
GGGGTTGAGCTACAACCTGCATCGGTACTACGATGCGGTAACGGGGCGGTACACCCAGGCCGACCCCATCGGACTCGAAGGTGGGTGGAATCGGTACAGCTATGTGGGCGGAAATCCTCTGTCCCGTACCGACAGGCTTGGTTTGGCCACTGATCAGGAAATCAGAAGTGCGGTTGCCACGCTGCGGTGCGCGAATCCCGGTGAATTCGATAAATTGGCGAGGTCAATTACGATGGCCGACATGGGTGAGAACGGTGCAGGCATGACCGACTGGAGCAACAACATCACCTTGAATTCAAACTTGTATGGGGATAGCAAAACACCCGTAATGGACATGATTCGAAGTGAGTTCCTGCAGACCTTTGCGCATGAAATGCTGCACGTCAATCAAGGCATTGGCGGAAAGGCGATAACAAGAATCAGGATGGGAAATCCGCTTGGAGTTTTGCATCGCCAATTGGACGCGAAGGCCGAGGCCATGATTACGCGCCAACTGCTTGACCAGTACAACAAAGCACTTCAAAACGGAGACTCAGGATGCTCATGCACACGATGAGGAAGTGGGCTATTTTTTTGATGGCTGTACTGGTTGCAGCTTGCAATCATGTGGATGAAGTCACACCACGCCACTACGTTGGTTTGGTTGTTGGTCACTCTGCGCCATTGAAGATTGAAATTGCCAAGTCGTTGATAGCGAATCCTGGGAAACCTGTGCCGCAGGCCGGCCCGTTGCAACTGCCTCCACCGTCTGGTCTAGCCCCTATGAAATTCGACTTCGGTTGGGTGACAACAGGCGGTGCCATCGTGATTCAAAACACCAAGTTCGCAGTGGTCGTGCTGCAAGAGCCGACACTTGATCAGGGTAAAGTGACGTGGAGTTGCATCGTGCAACCAGCCGAAGCCAAGCCCAATCTTTGCGGGTCTGACTATCAGGATGGATTGCTACAAAATAAGTAGCTGCTTGCGCAATTTCTATGCGGGCTAGCGGCCTGTTTCTCTCTTAATTCTTAGGATTTATCCGTAAATAATATTAACGGGCAACCTGATCTTGCGCAGCGTAATGATGGCAGCGGCTAGGTGGTTGAGCGCCAGAAAGGTGTGCTCCAGCTTTTCGTAACGCACCAACAGCTTGCGAAACCGGTTGAACCAGCCGTGGCACGCCTCAACCACCCAGCGGCATGCCTTCTTCTTCGGGTTTTTCTCCTTCTGCTG
>NZ_SLXH01000065.1 GCF_004341365.1 Simplicispira metamorpha
GCTCCCAAAGGGTTCGTGGACGGCAGCCTCGCTCGCTCGCATGTGGCAACCGCGCGGGTTATCAAGGCTGGGCGGGAAACACCTTGAAAGGGGTGCCTTTAAGGCCTCCAGCGCCTGGGCATGCCGTAGTTGCTCAGACTCCATCGCCGCCTGCAACTGCACCACCTGCTCCTGGGCAAGCACCCGCGCCTTTTCTGCCTGGGTCAATTGATCCTGCAAGCCATGGTTCTGCTGGGAAAGATCCTGGTGCGCAGCCTGCAGCGCTTGCAACTGCCCTTGCACATGGGCCAGTTGCGCCTTGATTTCCAAATTCTCCCGGTCCACCTGAGCCACATACACCTGAGACGCATCGAGCTTGCGCTGCCACTCCGCTTCCCGCTGCGCCAAAGCATCCACCTGCTGCTGATACCCCTGCTGGGCCGAACCCAACGCCTGCTGCCACAGCGCAGCCACCAGACCGTCCGAGGCCTGTACCAGTTCAGGGGGCAACTGGGGATGTTCACGCTCAGCGAGAAGCCGCTCGGCCACCTCCTGGCGCCAGCGGCGAATCATGTCAGAGACCACCTGCTGGCCGCCGCGCGAGCCGATGCGCTGGTAGACCTTGGCAAAGCTCACCGAGTCACCCGCGCGAAAAAGCTCCGCGCAGGCGCTGGCCACCTGCTCATACTGCACCTGGGTCAGGCGTGACATGGGGCGTGCTCCTGTAAAAACCGTTCTGTGATGGGCTATTGTAGGTTTTTAGCGTGTAGTTACGCACGCATTACGCTGTTTTTGCGACGCTTCCAGCTAGTTTTTAGTCATTATTACCATAATGTCAAAGAATAACGGCGCCACCACCAAAAGTGCCCCAAAAAACGTCGGTACCAAAGAATGTTTCACGGTAAAAAATCACTAGACGCAAGAAAAAAGTACAAGAAAATCAACCACTTGATAGCAAATCAGCGGCATGAAAAATTGCCCGTGAAACATTTTTAGCCTCTGAACCTGCCTCACCATGACCACCCCTGCCATCCCGCCACCTGCCTGGACACCCGACGGACTCACTGCCCTGTCCGCACGGCCCGCAGCCAATGCCGGTGCGCGCACGCTCACCCGCGCAGACAACGACCTGGATGCGGTCTCTGGCTGGCTGTTGCGGCACCAGGACAGCCCCCACACCTTTGACAGCTACAAGCGCGAGGCCGAGCGCCTGCTGGCTTGGTGCGC
>NZ_SLXH01000066.1 GCF_004341365.1 Simplicispira metamorpha
GGCGGCGGTCATTGGGCACCGCCTTTCTTGAGGCTCTCCACCTCTTTGAGCAGGCGGCGGTTTTGCGCCTCAAACTTCTTCATCCACTGGATGGCATCGGCCTTCTCGTTCAGCAAACTGTCGATGCGGCGGTTGAGCGCCTCATTCAAGGCAAGCAGGCGCTTGACCTCGGCTGCCAGCTCGGCCACCACGTCATCGGCGGCGATGATCTTGGCCACCAGCTCGCGCTCGGCACGGTCGGCGGCTTCGGCGGCAGCGATCTCCTCGGGGCTGGGGCCGAAGTCGTCCTCGTTCATGCCTTCGGGTGGGCCTTCGCCATGGGGCACGCTGAAATCCTCGGGCTGGCTGGTCTTGGGCGGCGGCACCACAACCACGGGGCGCGGCAGGGGCTTGCTGATGGCCTGGGCCTGCTGCTCGGGTGGCAGCTTCGCAATGGCAACGGCCTTGGGCAAACCCAGCTCGCCACGCTTGACGGCATCCACCACGACGGGGGCTGCCTGGGCGGTCACTGTCTTGGCTTGCGTGATGGTGTTGGCGTGTACGCCAGCAATGGATGCAAGCTCTGCGTTGGTTTTTGCAGGAAGGTCACACTCAATGTGAGCTTTCTCTCGGTGTGGCGGCTTCCAGGCGTACACCGCAGTGGTGGCCATGGCCAACTGCGCCTTGGTGACGTGGCGGCGCGCTTGGTTCTGTGCCATCACAAAGTCGCGCGGGTCGGTGCCCTGCGCCAGCTCCACCACGGGGCAATCCATCCCCAGCGCTATGCAGGCGCTGTAGCGGTGCCAGCCGTCAATCACCATGCCGTCCAACAAGGTGATGGGGTTTTGCACGCCGATGTTCTCAATCGAGTCCTTCAGCTCCTGGAATTCTTCGGTCGTCATGGCCGGAAAAGCCGCGCTCAACGGGTGCTGGGCGTAGGTTTTGGGCAATGCAGCGGCCTGGCCCGACTGCTCGGGCTTCTGAAAACTGGTCATGGTGTCCTCTACTGGATGGGCTGCGCGCTGGTGTTCACAGTGCGGCGGGCAGGCTTGGTTGCTACTTTTTCCGTAGCTGCTTGCGCTTGCTGGGCATGGTTTTCAGCCTGTTTTGGCTGTGGGTTTTGGTGGTGCTGGGCCTGCTGCTCCTTCGCCCATTCGCTAGCCCCCTTGCGGTTGGCTTCCAGCACCTTCCAGCGGGCGGCATCCAGCTCGGC
>NZ_SLXH01000067.1 GCF_004341365.1 Simplicispira metamorpha
TATTGACTAGAAATAAAACAACTTGAATCAAGCGGCATATTTGACAGAATCCTTCCCAAAAAACTGCTGCACCTTTTTGGGCGATTTCTGCAAATGGCGCAAGTGCCCAATAGCCGCCTCTTTGAGTTGGCCCTTGCGCCGCGCCGGGGCCTTGGTCGTGATGGCCGCCTTGAGGTTGGCGTTGAGCAACTCGTTGGGGTTGAGCTCGGGGCTGTAGCTGGGCAGGTAGAACACTTCGATGTGCTCTTTGTTGTCCTGCAACCATGCCTGCACCTGCCGGGCGTGGTGCACCTTGAGGTTGTCCAGAATCAGAAACACTTTGGGCGCGCCTTCTTTCTGGCTCTGACGCACCAGACGGCGCATGAAGTCGATCAGCAGGGGCGCTTTCATGGCGCCCTCAAACACCTTGAAGCGCACCTTGCCCCGGTTGGTGATGCTGCTGATGATCGAGAGCCCTTCACGGCGCCTGCGGATACGTATCTCGGGCGTTTTGCCCACCGGCGCATACGAGCGCCCACGCACATCGTCCGAGCGCAGCCCCGTCTCGTCGGCCCAGTGAATTTCAGCACCTTCGGCCCGTGCCCGATCGCGTATGACCGGATACTGCTCGTTGAGCCAGCGCTGCACCGACTGCGGGCATTGCTCGTAGGCGCGCTCGATGGGCTTTTGCGGCGTAAAACCCCAGCGGCGCAAATAGGTGCCCACGCTTTGCAGCGTCAGCTTCAGGGCGCAGCGCTGCTTGATCAGTTGCTGCACCGCAGGGCGGCTCCACAGTGCAAAGTCCAGCTGCAACCCATCGGGGGTCTTGTCGATCAGCAGCTGGCGAGTCTCTCGTTCTTGATCTGCGCTCAAGGCGCGCAATGTTCCCAAGGGGCGACCGCAGCGCTTGTCCTGCAAGGCCGACTCGCCCTGGGCCTGGTAGCGCTGGCAGATGTCGAACACCCCGGTGCGCGACAGCCCCAGCTGCCGCGCTATGTCTTCGTACGTCCAGCCCTGATTGCGCAGTTTGATCGCCTGCATGCGCCGCTCTTGCCGCGCCGCAGGACTGAGCTTTCTCATGTCGGTCAGTTTCATCAAGACAACATCCGGGTAATCAGAAATATTTCAAGTCGTTTTGTTTCTAATTAATA
>NZ_SLXH01000068.1 GCF_004341365.1 Simplicispira metamorpha
TTGCAGAAATCGCCCAAAAAGGTGCAGCAGTTTTTTGGGAAGGATTCTGTCAAATATGCCGCTTGATTCAAGTTGTTTTATTTCTAGTCAATAACCACCTCACTGCTGCCATTATTACGCTGCGCAAGATCATGCTGCATTTCAATATTATTTATGGATAGATTCTAAGTTAGCGATTTTTCTGGCCTTGCTCTTTTGCATCCGAGCAGTCTATGCGTACAGCAAGCCCATCTTTGAACGAAAAATTTTCAATACATGGCTTGCCATCCACAACTACATCCCTGCGGCCAATATCACTAGCTTCAAAGAATTCAACAATAGTTGTTTCTCCATCATTGTTCCAATCCATCTCCTTCCAATAATATCCATGACTGAAGCTTCCAATCCCACGAAGCAGAATGTAGATAACTAATATTGCAGCTATTACAGCCAGCAAAAGAATCAATATTCGCTTCATCATCTTGCCCAGGGTGCGCTGAACCCACCAACCGGACGGTTTGCTGGGTACTGAGTGGTTCCGCCAAAAGAGCCTGAAGAAAGCAGACCGTTGCCAAGATCAACCGGCAATACATGTCTGCTATTGGTTCCAATTGTAGATTTTCCCTTGGTGTAAAAATCGTTCATGCCTACTTCAGCAAGACAACGTTGAATAGGCATCCCACAGTTGTTAGTCGCAGCGTTGTAATCACCTTGTGGCCTAGCAAGGCAGACTGCCAAATTTGCTTCCTGCTGCGGCGACAGATTCAAATTAACCTCTGTTCCATCCCTAAAACCGTTTTTCGCAAGATAGTTTGCTTGCGGCAAGGTGGTCATACCCCCAGGGCCATATGAATATGTTGTGCCATTGATAGTCGTGGATACGTGTCCAAACGACGATGATCCCAAGCCAACTGGCTGCCAGATAGTGACGCCTGTGGCCAACCCTAGAGGGTCAGTCCAACTCAGCGGATTCCCCTCCACATAGGCAAACCGATTCCACCCACCTTCGAGTCCGATGGGGTCGGCCTGCGTGTACCGCCCCGTTACCGCATCGTAGTACCGATGCAGGTTGTAGCTCAACCCCGTTTCCTCGTCCCACTGCTGCCCCGGGTAGCGCAGCTCAAA